>JAVLCC010000033.1:0-1690 GCA_031580995.1 Microbacteriaceae bacterium | reverse complement strand
TCTTTCAAATTCCTGATAATTTTCTGAAAAGTTGGAAAACTCTATTTCTAGATTTATTTTTTTTCTTAGTGTGAAAATTACCTACTTATCAATTGGCTCTTGAAAGGAGTGGGTAATGAAAGCAGCAATAGTAGAGGAGTTTGGAGCTCCGCTAAAGATAGTTGATCACGACATCCCAACACCAGGCGCAGGCCAGGTTTTGGTGAAGATGGAGACCTCTGGTCTTTGTCACACGGATATCCACGCTTGGAAAGGTGACTGGCCAGTGAAGCCCGGTCTTCCATTCATCCCAGGTCACGAGGGAATCGGCATCGTTGAATCGGTTGGCGATGGTGTCAGCCGCGTGAGTGTCGGTGACCGAGTTGCGATTCCCTGGTTAGGAATGGCCTGCGGAACCTGTGAGCACTGCATCTCAGGCTGGGAGACACTTTGCGAATCTCAAGAGAACAGTGGTTACTCAATTGATGGTGCTTATGCGGAGTATGCATTAGCAAGTGCGGACTATGTTGGAATCGTTCCTGATGGAGTGGATCCAATTGACGCAGCACCATTGGCATGCGCCGGTGTTACTACATATAAAGCCGTAAAGGTTGCTGGAACCCGACCAAGTGACCTGGTTGCAGTGTTTGGCATTGGTGGTCTGGGTCACCTTGCTTTGCAATATGCAAAGGTTGCGGGAGCAACTGTCGTAGCGGTGGATCTATTGGATTCCAAGCTGGAACTTGCCAAAGAGCTCGGTGCCGATTACACGGTGAACGCTAAAGAGCAAGACCCAATCGAATACATCCAAAGTCTCGGGGGAGCTGACCAGGCAGTGGTTTTGGCAGTCTCTCCAAAAGCCTTTGAGCAGGCGTTTAATTCATTGAAGCGCGGAGGCACCATGGTGATGGTTGCACTCCCTGCGGATAATGACATGAACCTGCCAATTTTCCAGACTGTTTTGAAAGGCATCACCATCAGGGGATCCATAGTTGGAACCCGCAAGGATATGGCGGAGGTTTTTGAAATTCACCGCCAAGGAAAGACCAAGGTGATTAGCCAATCCAGAAAGCTGGAAAGCGTCAATGAGGATTTCGATGATGTTGAGCACGGAAAAGTTGATGCTCGACTGGTATTTGATTTCCGCTAAACTGTCACCAGAAATCCCCTCCTCCGGGAGGGGATTTCGCTTTAACTTGATACTTTCGGTTTTTGATTTGGAAAGTAATTGTTTTAGGTTGAATGAATGAAATCTCGCCGGGGGTTAGTGAAGGCATCCGCTTCAGGGCTTAGGGCTCTAGTTGCATTGTCATTTAGTTTGTCTTTGGTGGGTTGCAGCATTGGTTCTACCTCTGAAACCCCACAGCCACAACAACCCGAGAGTATGCAACAGACTCCCGCTCCAGATTCGACTGACCCAGAACCCAACCAGCCAGATGTTGAAGTTATCGAATGTTCGCAGGTTATTGAAAATGGAATTGAGACCACAATTAATGCCCAAACAGCATCATTTGCTGTTGAGGATTTCGAACTTGCCTATTCTTATGCATCTGAGTCATTTCAATCCTCTGTCAGCCTTAATCGCTTTATCGAAATAATCCAAGGCAGTTACGGACCATTGATTAGTTCTTCAACACTTAGCTTCGATAATTGTCTTTTTTATCCAGAAGCACCACTTGCAACCATAGATGTTCGCTTCACTGAGGCTGGC
>JAVLCC010000032.1:0-2225 GCA_031580995.1 Microbacteriaceae bacterium | reverse complement strand
ATTGCCCTAGAGCAAATCCGCCAAGCAAGACCTCATGCAAATCTAGTGATTGATGTGAATCAAGGCTGGAGCATGGAAATGCTCAAAGACTTCTCCAAACATCTAGAAAAACTTGAAATTTCCATGATTGAACAGCCCCTGCCCGTTGGCCAGGATGAACACCTCATTGATTACAAAGGCGAAATCCCACTTGGTGCTGATGAGTCTTGTCTGAGCACTGCCGAGTATGAATCGATAAAGCGCTATTACCAGGTTATAAACATCAAATTGGATAAAACAGGTGGGCTAACAGAGGCAATCAGGCTTGCCGAGTTAGCACTGCAAGATAAGAAAAGGCTAATGGTTGGCAACATGACCGGTTCCAGTCTTGCCATGGCACCTGCCTACGTCATTGGCCAGTGGGCAGAATTTATAGACATCGATGGTCCGGTGTTATTGGCCCGGGATGTGAGAAACGGACTCAGTTATGACTCCAGTGGAGTGTCAATACCTGAGTCAGCTCTTTGGGGCTAGCAAGAATTAGGCAAAGATTACGATTGCAATCACTAGCCCGATTGGAACCAACAAACTAAGGGCAGCAAAAACAAACCCATCGTTGATTTCAAAAAATTCTCTTAGTTTCCGCATTAGATAACTAGTAGTGCAAAGCCAACGATCAGTGCCACGCTAAAGGCAATCATCACAACCCGAGTCAGGTTCAAATACTGTCCCGAAGCTGCAATGGATTTCCCAATGGCGCTCAGATCAGAGTGCTTCGAGAGATCTTCGACCAACTCTTTAGATTCACGAATAACCGCGAACTGAGTCAGAATCCCCAACGCACCAATTGTTCCAAGGGTCAACAGGGCAAATAATTTTGCAAAGTTAGAAGCGGTTTCGAAATATCCCATTACCGCCAAAACGGTTATCACAGCCAATGTGATTACTGAGTGCATTTGTGCAGAAATAAGCTGTCTGCGCTTATCATTCCAAAGTGAAATTAGTTCCTTCTCGGTCATCGGTGACCTCCTTATTCTTGGTTATAAGCTAACACTTGAAATCAAATACCGTTTTAGGTCAAAAAGACATTTATGTGAATCTAATGAGAATCGGCACATATTCCAGTAAAAACATCATCGTGAATTAGCCTGAAGCCATGACGGTTATGGCTCAACCAAAGCAGAAGACCCACTTCAATGAAATCCTCACTCGAGTGCGCGCTGCTGGACTATTAGAAAAGAAACCAAGTTTCTACATCATTCGACTGGCTGTTATCTCAGCTCTGGCGATTTTATTCTGGGGAATCAGCGCAGCTCTTTCCTTCGCATACTCCTTCCACCCAGCTTGGATAATTGCAGCATTTTTTGTGGTGGCAATTTTGGGCATCCTGAGTGCTCAGTATGGGTTTATCGCCCACGAGGCCGCTCACCGACAGATTTTCCACAACAATAAAGCTAATGACGCAATGGGTTTGATTCTTGCAAACCTGTTCGCAGGCCTTAGCTATGGCTTCTGGCTAAGAAAGCACAATAAGCACCACCAAAGACCAAACCAGATAGGCGAAGATCCGGATATCGCCATCAGGGTGCTTAGCTTCACCACTGAATCCAAAGAGGAGAAAAAAGGTCCTGAGCGCTGGCTCAGTAATCGCCAGGGGTATTTGTTTCCAATGCTTTTGTTGTTCACAGGTTTTGACCTGTTGGTTGATTCATTTGCAGGACTAGTCAAAAAAGACAAGCCGCTAAGGGTCCGCATTTTGGAGTTTTCACTAATGATGATCAGGCAGTTTGCACCGTATCTGATTCTTGCTGTGATGTTTGGTTGGTTGTGGGCCGCTGCACTATGGCTGACCATGATGATGACCTTCGGATTTTTTATGGGAGCAGCATTTGCACCCAACCACAAGGGAATGCCTTTGGTGCCCAAAGACGCCAAGCTGGATTTCTTTTCCAGGCAGGTTTTGACCTCAAGAAACATCAAGGGTTCATGGCTCAAAGACAACCTAATGGGTGGTTTGAACTATCAAGTTGAGCACCACCTGTTTCCATCAATGGCCAGGCCGAACCTTAGAAAAACCAACCAGCTAGTCAAGGATTACTGCCAAGAAAACGATGTCACCCTGGTTGAGATGAATTTGCTTGCAAGTTATGTGCAGATCATGAAACACCTAAACAAGGTTGGCTTGAGTAATAACGTCAACCCATTTGTTTGCCCTATGGTTGCAGAACTCAGACCAAGAAACTAAA
>JAVLCC010000020.1:0-15498 GCA_031580995.1 Microbacteriaceae bacterium | reverse complement strand
CAGGCCTTATGGCATCTTGCAGATTTGGTCCCTGTTCAGAAAGAGTCAGGCCGTTAGCCCCAGAGCCAATAATCAGCGGCGCAATTGCTATGTGTAGGCGACCGAGAAGGTTTTGATCGATGAATTTACCAATGGTGTAACCACCACCCTCAATCAAAATATGTTTCAATCCCGCATCCTGCAGAGCAGAGATTATTGATTCTGGGTGAAACTGTCCCTGATCGGCCTCAAGCTTGATAACCTCAACACCTTCTGGTCTTTTTTGATTAACCGCCTGGATTAATATTCGGCGAGCACCATTTGCCTCCAATACCGGGGAGTCGTCAGGCAATCTGCCATTGGGGTCGATGACCACTCTTGCCGGATTTGGTCCCTCGCAGTGTCTCACAGTCAGTCGAGGGGAATCATGCAAAGCGGTTTTGACACCGATTACCACCCCATCCACCAAAGCTCTGAGTCTGTGCAAGTGTTCGAATCCGTTAGGCCCAGATACATCTTTGGAATCTCCATTTGATGTTGCTATCCGTCCATCTAAAGACTGACCTATTTGACCAATAGTCAATTCCCCAACATCTCTTCTAGCCAAAGGACCGTATAAATCCAGCGCTGCTTTTTCGCCAGCACTCCAGTCACCGCAACAGGTGCAATTTATGCCATCACGAACCTGCAGGAGACGATTCCAAACCGCAGGCGTGACCTCAACTGATTTCACGCTCAACCTCCCCTTGCCAGCCTGCTGGTATTGCCAAAATATCCACATGCCCAACTGTGCATTCAACCTCTGAAGCCTTTGAGATTCTTCTCTCCAGCCAGCTTGCTGAGTTATTGTTTCCAACCTCCCGAGCAGCCTGAGCAATTCCCGTCACCAAAGACTGCTGCAAAGCCACATTCTCTTTTCCCAAGATCCACGGGCTATTTGCGCTAAGAACTTCAAAACCTAAATCTTCTAATATCTCAATTGCAGCCTCTGCTGCTATGGGTCCAAGGGCAGTGCCCATTCCCTTATCGGTCTGCTGATGAGTGTTGAATGCTTCCCTAATTTCAAAATCTTCAGGGTCTTCAATAGACCAGTGAAGATCACCGTCGTAGGTGAGTGCGAAATAAACCGGCACCTGAACCCTTGCTAGAAAATCACTCAACCACTCTTTGCTAACTAAATCCAAAAGTGCTGAGGCGGTTATCAGGCTCACTCCCTGAAGGGGAAGCTCATCCAGATTTTGAATATCCAAACAGTGCAGGCTTGCGGATTCATCTAGCTCTTGGTTTGCAACTTCCAACAGAACTGCATCGTTATCAACTAGGCGCCAAGAACTGTTATTTGAAAGTAGCGTTTCCAAAGCTCTGATTGTTGATCCAGTGCCGCAACCCAAGTCCAAAATCACCGGTTTCTCCCCTGCCAGGCTGGCCGCTTTGCGAAGCAGGTCTTTATCTCTGGCTTGATGATCGGCTGGCTCTCTGAGAGCTAGCCAATCAGCGTCGAAACCCAATTAAATATCCCCCTCGTACCAGGCCCTAGCCAGATAACTCTCATGCAGGGTGATTCGAAGCTTTTTGACCGAGCCGTGATCGGCAAGCATTCCATTGGATAACTTCTTTGCCAATTGGTCAAAAATATGCCTGCATAAAAACTCAGTGGTTGTGAATTTGTCCTCAAATTCAGACAACTCATCGAGGTTTTGATATCTAAGCGGATCTAAAACCTCAGACAGAGCCTCAGTGGCTAAACCAATATCCACCACCAAACCGTGTTCATCAATGTTGTCACTAAAAAAGGCCGCGTTCACAGTGAAGGTTGCCCCATGCATCCCCTGTGCTGGACCAAAAACCTCGGCCTTCAATGAATGACCAATCATGATGTGATCTTGAACTTCAACTGCAAACATTTTTTCTCCTATTTTTAGTATCGAACTCGGTGGCATAAGGTTTCGGGGTTATGCAGTATTTCCGAATACTGCTGATCCAAGTTTTCAAATTTGCTCTCGCCGCTAATCAAGACATCCAGCACAGGATCATTCAAAAGACCCAGGGCTGTGGACATGCGCCTTTGATAATCCCAGCGCGCTATCTTGTTCTCGGGGATTTGCCCCACCTGTGAACTAATCAAACTAAGCCTTCTGCTGTGGAAAGCTCCCCCGAGTGGCAAACTAACCTCTTCAGTTCCATACCAACTGGCCTCGATTATTTTGGCCTGATTACCCGCTATTTCGATGGCTTGGCTAAGCCCCGCTGAGCTTGCAGATGTGTTTATAACCACATCACAATCATTTGGAGAATTCTCTGTATCTGCAAACTTCAACTGTAGTTTTTTAGCCAAGGAAGCTCTGTTTTTGTTTTTGTCAATCACGGTCACATCCGTTGCCGGCATTTTGGCCAGAAGGAAACCAACCAATAAACCTAAAACCCCCGCACCTATAACCACTACCTTGTCGCCGGCACTGACTTGACTGTCCCAGGTTACGTTCAGTGCAGTTTCCATATTCGCCGCCAGCACTGCCCTCTCAGCCGGAACCTCATCTGGTAGCAAATGGAGTTTCTCGGTTGTTGTTCTAAATTTCTGCTGATGCGGATAAAGCGTAAAGGCATGTTTCCCCGCAAGCTCTCCCTCCAGCACCTTCACAACAGAGCAGTAGCCAAACTTAATTGGAAAAGAAAAATCACCCTGCTGACCAAAACAGCGCATTCGTTCAAATTCACTTTTTGGAACTTGACCCTCAAAAACCAACCGCTCAGTCCCTCGGCTTATGCCACTATAAACATTTTCAACTAAGACACCTTCGCCCACAGAAGCCTGCCGAAGCTCAGCTTTGGAATCACCAATGCACCATAAAGCCAAAGTATCCATTTCAAACCCAAGCACTAGTTGTTTCTAATAAAAATAAACAAAACGTATATCTCTTCAATTGGAATCCAGAAATTCCTCTCCTAATTCCTGCAAGAACCACGAAAAACGCACAAAATCAGCGCTTTTGCTTTATCTTTGCGTGGTGGTTACCGCTTTCTCAAAAGCCTAACAGAGCCAGATATCAGTCATGGCGGGCCCGAAACCCTAAGGCTAACGCCAGCTTAGGATGGAGATCAGGCATCGTCAGCGAAGAAAAGAGAATCGATTTGCGAGTAACAAGTTACTGGGGCTTTCTTCGCTCACTGGTTATCTACTACCGACCGACAAAACGCTCCCAGTGGTTGAAGTTTTATAAAAACACTCTTCCTAAAAATTCACTGGTCTTTGATATTGGCGCTCATGTTGGCTCTAAAACTAGGTCAATGAGAAATGCAGGTGCAAAGGTTGTAGCGCTTGAACCGCAACAACCCTTCGCAGGCTTTTTGAAAAAAACGCTTCCCTCGGATGTTGTTTTCATTGAAGCGGCGGCCGGAGAAAACGAAGCTGAAGCGCAGATGTCGGTTTCGACTAAACACCCGACAGTGTCATCTTTGAGAGAAGACTTTGTCTCCTCAGCAGGCTCCGCTCCCGGATTCAAAAAAGTCAAATGGGATCAAAAACAACTGGTTCGAATCACCACTGTGGATTCCCTCATAAGCCAATACGGACTCCCCAATTACATAAAAATCGATGTTGAGGGTTTTGAATTGGAGGTGCTCAAGGGACTTTCGCATTCAGTGGAGTTAATTTCTTTCGAGGTGTTAGCTGGTTTTCCAAAACTAGCCATCGAAGTTCTTGATCGGGTTTCTCAACTGGGTGAATATGAGTTCAACTTGGTAATTGGTGAAAAGGCAATCTTTTCTTGGCAGCAGTGGCAAGAAAAGAAAGTAGTAGCGAATTGGATTGGGAATCAATCTCCCAGTTCAAAATCAGCAGATTTATTCGCCCGCAAGGTTTCCAATTAGTGTTCTTTGACGATTAGCCTATGAAAATCTGAATAAAGCCCGGGAGTAGCAGTCAGCACATTGCCACTGACACCTGGATCATCTTGCTCGTCCCAACCTGTTATCGTTGCCCCCGCCTCGCTGGCAATCACCAAACCTGCGGCTATATCCCATTGCTGCAGGCCTCTTTCCCAGAAGCCATCCAAACGACCGCATGCCACATAGGCCAGATCCAAAGCGGCTGAGCCCATTCTTCTTACACCAGCGCATTTGGGCATCAACCTTGCTATCTCCCTTGCGTGGTGATCGATATTGGGCATCCCCCCAAAAGGGATTCCAGTCCCGAATAACGCTGATGCAAAATTCTCAGTATTAGAAACCTTTATTGGCTGCGCATTTAAGGTGGCTCCTTTGCCCCGCTCTGCAATAAAGGTTTCTTTATTCACCGGATCGTGAATAACCCCAAGAGTTAGATCTCCATCAACCTCTAGCCCGACAGATACTGACCAGTGTGGGATTCCTCTTAGAAAATTTGTCGTTCCATCCAGTGGGTCAACAATCCACCTTCTGCCTCTCTCTCCGGATGAACCAGTTTCCTCTCCGAGCCAACCATCACTTGGGGAATTTGAAAGCAGAGTGTTTTTTAGATGCTCCTCCGCTTTGAAATCAGCCCTGCTTACAAAATCACCAGCACGCTTATTGGTAACTTTGAGGCTCTCTCTTTCTTGCCAAAAACCCAATAAAATCTCCCCAGCGCTCACTGCAGCTTGCTTAGCGATTTCGACATCACTTAGAGTCATAAATCACCTCTCCCTTGGGTGTCATCATCTTTGCCCTGACAAGCTTTCTATTGCACTAATGAAATGGCTCGCAGTCATTGACCAATCATTGAGTGTCGATGTTCGCTCAAGTGCTGATTTAGACATGGCTTGATATGTTTCCTGGTTTTCTAAAACCCTGGATATCGCCTCTGCAAATGATTCATCAGAGTCAGGCTCAACCACTAGTGCCGCTTTCTCTCCAACAGTTTCTAAAACCGCTCCGGAATCGCAAGTGATTATTGGAAGACCATAGGACATGGCTTCATCAAAAACCATTCCATAACCCTCATGCCTAGTTGCCAGAGCAAATAAAGTTGCCTTTGAGTAATACTCTGTCAGTTGCTGCTGATCAACTTCTCCAACGAACTCGACCCTGGATTCCAAGCCCAGCAAAGCTCTGAGGTCAATCAACTCTTCAAAGTATTCCTGGTCTCTAGCGGATCCAGCTATGACGGCCTGCCAAGGAAGGTGTGTGATTTTTGATAAAGCTTTTAACAAAACATCATGACCTTTTCTGTGAATAAGACTTCCCACTGAAAAAATTAGCGGTGGTTCTATAGCCACTCTCCCAACGGGCGACAAATCAAAACCGGGGTTTGCAACGGTGATGATTTTTTCATCAACCAAATACTCATTTACCAAGAGCTTTTTGGTGTGAGAACTGGGAACCAATACCCTCGAGGCTTTTTGCAGGTTTTTATATTCGCTATCAAATAGCCTTTGTCGGGTTTTTTCATCAAGCCCACCCTCATGAGCCAGTGGATGGTGAACCAAAGCAATAATGGGTGCAGAGATGGAGGAAACCACTTCCTTTTCCATCGCCCCAAATGCAAGCCCGTCAATGATCACTGGGGTGTAAGCCTTGAGATTTGAAAAAGCTTCAACAGCCAGACGCTGGTCATTTTCAGTTGGATTTGGAAATGAGCCCTGAAGGCTAATTAGCTCAACGTCTAAGTTTTGTTTTCTTAGCTGGTCAATGAGTTTGCGGTCATAGATATAACCACCGGTTGGAGTGTTGATATCCCCTGGGATTACAAATACACAAGCTAGCCCAGTCATTAGCTAGCTCCGAGTTCATCGGAGTTGGTATCTGGCCCGGTTCTAAATAGTGCAACTAGCACTCCGGGAAGTGATGCCAATAAAAACAGCAGCCCAAAACCAACACTGGCGGCTAAACCCTCCGTTTGCAAAGCACCTGCGAGGGGAAACAAGGAAGCCGCCATGGCCTCACGAATTCCCCACCCCCCGATGCTTAGCGGGACAAGCATCGACAGCAGGATTATTGGAATGATAAAAAATGCAATACCGATATTAATCTCAGCTCCTATTGCCCATGCAGCGAATATAAATCCAAATATGTTCAAAACAGCAGCGGCAAGGCTTAGTCCAAGTTGAGGCCATCGGACATTTTCTGCCAAGAGTGATTTATAGATATCCGCAATGAAATTTGTAATTTTTGGCACCAGGTTGGACCTATTGGCTTTGATAAAACCAATCAAAAATAAAACCATCCCGAAAATCATGCTCAGCACCAAAAGCGTTGTGATCAGTAGCCACTGAGGTATTGAAAAATTTACTGGGAGCAATAAATTCGCACCCAGAGACACAAAAAATAAAGTAAATAACGTTATCTGTCCCGCCATCCGCTCAATCAATACAGCCTTTGCTGAAATCACCCAGCCTGCTTGCGAACTAGAACGAATAACTCTCCCCGCATCACCCAAAACTCCACCTGGAAGAGATTGATTGGCGATTTGTGAGAGGTAATACTCGCTCAAAGCTCTCTTTGGGCCAATATTGATACCCAGCTGAGAGGCAGTCAGGCGCCATCTAAATGCTGAGAGAACAGTTTGCAAGCTGAGGCTTATAAAACCAGCGAGAAGTAATAGCGGGTTTGCATTGAATAAAAGTCGAATAGCCTCCTCACCGTCAAACACTCGCCATAAAAGGATGAAAACACTGAGCAAAAATAAAAGTCGAACGAAACGCAGCAATCTTCTTTTGCTGCTTTTTTCAATCAAGTTGGGGTTTCTGCCAGTGTTGGAATTTGTCAAACCTTAGACCGCCAAAGCCAAAACACATCTCTGCCGAAAGACCAAATCAAAAACCCTGCAACAATCCAAGCAACCGGAGAGATCAGAAAAGAGGGCAAGATTGGTGCGTGCAAGCCAATCAGCGAGGCAATCTGCACCACACTAATTACTCGCCTGCTGAAGCTGTAGGGTAGGGGCTTTTTTAGCCAAGGACTCCAATAAGCAGCAAAAGCAAATACATACCTGGGTAGCCCTAAAAGCAGAATAATCGGTCCAGTTATCCCGGAAAGCCAAATATTCAGCGCCAACACCATTGCCAGTGCTGAATCAACCTCCATATCCAAGCGAGCTCCAAAATTGGAAACCCTGCCCTCTTTGCGAGCCAAAAACCCATCCACACCATCTAAAACCAGCGATGTTAACGCGAAAACAACCACCAACCAAGCCTCCGCTGAGCCCAAAAGCGAAGACGCTAAGGCCGCAACAACACTGAACCTTGCCAGCGTCACAAGGTTTCCAAAGCCGAGAGTGGAATGTGGGAAACCAGCTTTCATCAGCAAAATGACCAACAAACCCCCGAAGATATAAAAACCAAAACTCAGAGATAGCGGGAGTTGCTCAAATCCGACCAAAACATAAGCCAGGGAAAACATTGGGATTAGACCAATCAGTAGATAGGCAACCAACTCCCCCATCGGCACACGCCTAGCGGCAGCTGAATCATAAGACCCAGCGTTAGTGTCGTTGGGTATATCTACCATCTACCAAAGTTTACTAGTCCAGTTTTGAGCAAGCGAGTTAGCAACAGAGCATCCAGTGAGAGCACAACTGTATTCGAATTACTACTTTTCAAGATTTGCCTGATCGGCAAGCTCATCTGGAATAGTCGTGTCAACCGGTTTTCCATCAGTTAGGTAACTTGCTCGAGCAAGCATAAAACTGCCGATTGAACTGGTTATTAGCTGGGCAATAATGGCGATAATTCCCTTAATCAAATTCAACACGCTGAAATCTAGGACCACCACACCCAAAATCATCACTGCCACACCTAAACCAGCTGCAGTTCCAACCGCACTGGTTCGGGTATAAACATCAGGTAGTTTCAGCAAACCAAGCGCAGCACTGAAAATAATGAAGGAACCCAAAATCAACAGTGTGCTCCCAATCACAGTGCTCACCATCTCTGCATTCATCGCTTGCCTCCCTGCATCCAGCGGGCCAGCGAAAGAACAGACAAAAATCCCAGCAAAGCGGCAATCAAAATGATGTCCATGACTGCACCAATGGAAAGCAACACACCCAAGACAGAAAACGCGCCGATAAAGGCAAAAAAGATTAGATCTCCTGCAACTGCCGAGTTACCAGATGTTGGACCCCTCCATGCTCGGATTACAGCAAAAATCACAGATAGCGCCAATAGCCCAAGTGAAACTGCCGCAACAGCAATCGAAATCATGCGCTAGCTCCATTCTTTGAGTTGACACTCGGGTTCACACCCAGGTTTGCCCTGGTTCCGAACAGTAATCGGTCATGGGTTTGCCTTAGCGATGCTTGAAAGCCCTGCACATCCCCAGCAACAAACATTCCGTGAACAAACATCTCTCGATTATCTCGATTCACTGCAATCACCAAAGTGTCGGGGGTAATGGTGATTAGCGAAATCAATATCGTTAGCTCCGTATCCGTTAGCTCCTCAATGCTCATCCGCACAATCGCGGGCTTGGGTTGTTTGCCCGGTATGAGAATCAGTCCGACCACCTGCACGCTAGTGAGCACAAACTGCCATAGAAACCAGCCAATGAAACCCAGAAGCCTCAATGGCAGACTCCAGGCTGAACCCCAAAATGAATTCATCGGCCAATCACCGCCCTCACGTAGTCACTGGTGTCCATAAGCCCCTGACTGGCCTGATCCGCCAATTGCAATAAATACTCTCCACCGAAGCCCAAAGCCACTGAGATTCCACCGAGTATCAGTGCGGGAAGAATCAGTGATGCACGAACACGGGTGCCTCTGTGATCGTGAGGGTCACCAATCTCTCCGATGATGCCACGGGGTGGTTCTATATGTTCAATAGCGCGGTTAGCCTCTTCATTGATTTCATCCTCATCAATAATGTCCGTGTCATATAAACCCTGTCTGGTTCGGATTCTCTCCTGGGCTGCCAGAATTTCAACATCGGCGTGGCGCTTGCCATTGAACATCTCAGCCCAAATCTTCATCATCGCCATCAGTACAAACAGGCTCACGACAATCAATAGACCAGCTATTACCACCACACCCGCATCAGCACTTGCCAGAACCAGAGCGTATTTAGCTACAAATCCTGAAAAAGGAGGTAATCCAACAAGTGATAGAGAACCTATTACAAACGCTGCCGTGACAAGACTCTCTCTGGTTCTCAATCCCGCAACTCGGTCCAGGCGACCCGAGCCGTAGGTGTGCTCAATGGCACTTGCGGTCAGCAGGAGGGCACCCATCACAATCATGTGGTGAATCATGTAGAAAATACCCGAAGCAATTCCAGTTTGGGTGAAAAGCGAAATCCCAATCAGAATGAAACCTATTCCACTAACCATCTGGAACAGAAGTAAAGACCGCATGTCTTTTTCACCCAAAGCCGCCATTGCCCCAACCACCAAAGTTAGCGAGGCAACCACCAAAATGGCTGTCATCCAAGCGCTGTCCCCCTCAAAAATGACAGCACTTATTCGATAAACAACATAAACCGCAACCTTTGTGTGCAATCCCGAGAACAAAGCTGCCACCGCTGGGGAGGCCGAGGCATAGGTGCGGCTTAGCCAACCGTGAACTGGGAAAACAGAGGCCTTCACTGCAATTGCAGAAAGAGCCAAAGCGGTTGCTATTGCAGTTAGTGGATCATCTCCAGTTCCTGCCAATGCCCCTAGATTCACAGTTCCCTGCACCGCATAAATCAGTCCAACCCCAGCTAAAAATATCGTGGAAGCCAAAAGATTAACCACCACATAAAGCCTGGATGCCGCCATGTCACCGCGACGACTTAGAAAAATCAATAACCCATAGGAGGGCAGAAGCATTACCTCAATAAAAACAAACAGGTTGAATAAATCTGCAGTCAATAACGCCCCTGAGACCCCACCCATCAAAACCAAAACCAAAGCTGGAATAGAGGGACTGCGTGCTTCACCACTTGCCAGCATGTATTGAAAACTCACAACTGCAACAATCGTTGCAGCGGTGAGCATCAATGCCGCGAAGGTATCCACCACAAACGCAATGGCAATTCCATTTGGCCACAATGCAACCTGATGAGCTAGCAGTTGGCCCTCGGATGTAGCTATCAGCAATGTAACAGCACCTGCAAGCAGGGCAAGCAGTGTCCCCATCCCCAGAATTGGTTGCAGAGGATGATTTTTACCCACTACAAACAAAACTCCGCCCAACAATAAAGGCGCACCGACAAATAGTGGCAATAAAACTTCTAACAACTCAGTCATTATTTATCACCACCTGCATCACTGGAGGTGTTTTCAATATCCAGTTCCGTTTTCTCAGACTCTTCCTCGGTGTCATCGTCTTTGGAACCGACAACTGCCAAGGTTGCCAACACAACGGTGATTGCAAATGCAATCACAATTGCCGTCAGCACAAAAGCCTGTGGCAGAGGATCAGCTGCCATTGAGGTGTCCCCACCAATAAAAGGCGCATCTCTGCGGGCAGCACCACCGGCAGCGATAATCAATAAATTCACAGAGTGAGTGAGCAAAACAAATCCCAGAATGATTCGAATCATTCCTCGCTGCAAAACTAAATAAACCCCGGCTGCTGCCAATAAACCAACACTCAGTGCCAAACTCATTTGGTCCCACCTTTCTTAGGTGTTGTGGCCTTGGTGGCACCAACTGAATCTTTGACTAAAGGATCATCGCCTAAGCCGTGATAGCTCTCGGCAATTAACGCAGGTCCTGCCTGGCTTATGGGTTCGATCTCACTTTGTCTAACCCCACCCAGTTCATTCAACAAAGCGATGATGATTGCCAAAACGGCTAGATAAACCCCAAGATCAAAAACCATAGCGCTTGTAAAGCCATACTCCCCACCCCATGGCAGGGGAATATCAAAACGAATCGGCTTCAAAAATGATCCAGCGGCAAAGCCCCAAATACCGCTTAGAACAGCCACAATTACACCCGATGCCAAAAGACCACGATAGGGCCAAGCAACAGGTGCTTTTTTATCATCCGATGCTCCCAGATAGGCCAATCCGAACCCAGTAGCACCAACCAGTGCGGCAATGAACCCACCCCCTGCTTCGTAGTGCCCCCTGAAGAACAAGTGGAAAGACAACAAAACAATAAGTGGCGCTGCCCATCTGGCCAGCATCCGAACCGGCAGGGTGTTATCCACTGATCTGGCAAGTGCAGAATTAGACCACTTGGTCATATCCGGAGTGATTTCTGAGAGCATGAATCTGGAGCGCAGGATTCCAATCAGCACAATCCCTGCAACTGCAATCACTGTTAGCTCACCAAAGGTGTCAAGTGCTCGATAGTCAACCAGGATTGTATTCACTACGTTATTGCCACCAGTGTCGTTATAGGCCTCATCCAAAAAATACTGCCCGACAGGAGACATCTCTCTGCGACCTGTAAACAAAAATGTAACCAGGGTGGCTAAAACCCCAACACCAACTGCCAAAAAACCAGTCAGAAGCTGACGAGATCGACCAACCGTGTGAAACACTGAGGGCAGTCTTCTCAAAATCAGCACCAAAGCCACAACGGTGAGCAATTCAACCAAAAGCTGGGTCATGCCAACATCGTGGGCTCCGAGGGCAAAAAACCACAAAGCCACAATAAACCCAGCTCCACCAACCAAGATAAGTGCAACCAGTCGAGAGCGAGTTATCAAAGCTGGGATAACGGTCACCACCAATAACCCAAGCCATAAAGCATCACTCCAGGGCTCCTGCGGAGCAACCAATTCCCCCACAGATGGAGCCATCAAAAGTCCAACCACTGCGACCAAGCCAACAATTAACCATGGTGCAAATAAATGCTGAGCGGGTTTATCTGTTCTGGTCGGATTACCCACCCGCTCTCCTATAGATATAGCTCCTAGGCGAATACTTTCAACAACCTCAATGGCGGTGAATCTTAGGATTCTTCCCTCAAAGAAATTATCCAGTCGACGACGCTGACTAATTGCCAATAAACCCAGCAGGATGATTGATGTTGATAGAGCGAGCTCTATGGTGAAACCTCCGAATAATGCATACTTAGCTTTATAGATTTCACCTGCCGCAGCACTTCCCGCTGCACCTATCAATGGATACAAAACTGCGATAGCAGGCCCCAAGACCAGTCCTATCAGAGCAGGTAGCAGTGCCGATCCATAAAAACTAGGTTTAGCTTCCCGAACTACCTCTTTCATCTCATGACCCTCGGGGTGCTCATCTCGATTGGTTCCTCGATAGTCAGTGAACGCTCCCAGGATGATTCGACCCGTGTAGGCAAAGGTTGTAGAGGATGCAAAAACAGCGATTGCGGTTAGCGTCACTCCAATCAAAGCTGAATCCCCAGCACCCAGCATTTGCCCAAGCAGGTATTCCTTGGAAATGAATCCCAGCATTGGAAACACCCCAGACATTGAAAGACCAGCCAATACGGTGGTCACCAAAGTGATTGGCATGGTTTTCCATAATCCGCTCAAAACACGAATGTCTCTGGTTCCCGCCTGCCTATCAATGATTCCAACAACCATAAACAGCGAGGATTTAAACAAAGCGTGTGCCAGTGTGTATAAAGCTGCGGTAGCCAAAGCAGATGGCGTTCCAACTCCAATCAAGGCAACAATCAAACCAAGTTGACTAATGGTGGAATTTGCCATGATTTCTTTCAAATCAAATCGGCGCATGGCAAATATCGCACCCATAACCGCAGTGATTAGCCCAGAGGTGATCAGTATTGACTGCCAAACCAAAGTGCCACCCAAAGCTGGCGAGAAAAGAAGCAATAAATAGATGCCTGCTTTGACCATTGCCGCTGCGTGCAGGTATGCACTTACAGGCGTAGGTGCCACCATTGCATCTGGAAGCCACATGTGAAAAGGAAACTGTGCTGATTTAGTCAACGCGGCTAACGCCACCAAGACTGAAATGCTTGCGGTGAAGGATTGATCCTCAACCCAAACATCGTTGACCAAAGCCTCGCTGACAACTGTTGTGCCAGTTCTTGTCACAATCAAAACAACTGCAAAAAGTAGTGCCAACCCACCCATAGCGGTTGTCAGCAGGGTTCTAACCGCTGGTGCTGATGCTTTATCACCTGAGCGGTTGATGAGAAAAAACGAAGCAATGGTGGTGAGTTCCCAAAACACAAACAAAAGAATCAGATCATCTGCCAACACCAAACCGGTCATTGCAAAAGCGAATAACAACATCCACGCGAAATAGCCGGTGTGTGGGTGAACATTGCGCTCTGACATATACCTGGCGGAATAAGCCATCACAAGTGCGCCAACACCTAGAACAATAATCAGAAATAGAGCTGATAGGCCATCCAGACGAAGACCCAGTGAGATATCGAGTGATGGCATCCAGGGGGTTGTCTCCTCAATTACGCCAAGCCCTGAAAAAGAACCGGTTCCCTCAATAATTTCGGGGATGCGAGTAACTACAGAGAATGCCAAAAAGGCCAACACAGTTGCTGCGAGCCAGCCTGCGTTACGACCAATAAATCTAGTCGCCAACATGGTTACTGCAATGAGTCCCATGGTGGAGAACAGAATTGCCGAGAGGGTCACGAGCTCACCTCTAAAGAACATGGGCAAAACACGTTGGGTGAGTGCGTCATGATCTCCTCAAAATCGAGTATTTAGCGGTCCCACCGCCGATGGGAAACCTCTGTGATGCGACTATCTCACACCTCAGCACGCCGACCAGGCTTCCCGGCACTCCAGTTAACATACTATCTTGACGCCTGACCCAGACGGAAAAACCCTGAGAACTAAACCTGCTGAGCAAATAATCTCCTCGCCCCCGCTCCCCCCGGAAAAAAAGACCTCGAAGATTATTTGCCTATCTACACTAGACTGATGACAAGTCAGTTTTATTTCACTGGCTTGCGTCGTAGAACGGCCATCACGAAAATGTGGTGAAAATCTTCCTTCGGCGAACGGATACATCAAATCGATGTCTTCGCCATCCGCCCAGAAATTGGGCTCAAAAGTGATGCAAACCATCACATGAAAGCAATTCATATATGTCTTCAAAGACTTTTTTAGATCTTGGCGTGCCCGCCAAGATTGCCAATGTGCTAACCACACAAGGCATTGATTCTCCATTTCCAATCCAAGTAGATTCGCTGCCAGACACCCTGGCCGGGATAGATGTCTTAGGACGTGGCAAAACAGGTTCCGGTAAAACCCTTGCCTTTGGAATCCCACTTATTGCAAGGCTTGCCAGTTCTAATGCCAATAAACAAGCTTCACGCAAGCCAAGGGGCTTAGTGCTCGCACCAACCCGTGAACTGGCAACCCAGATCAGTAAAACTTTGGAACCTTTGGCTAAAGCCATGAACCTCAGGGTTACGACGATTTTTGGTGGAGTCTCTCAAAATAAGCAGGTTCAAGCGCTTCGTGATGGTGTCGAGATTATTGTCGCTACCCCAGGACGATTGGAAGACCTAATGAAACAGGGTGTTTTAAAACTTGATGCAATCGAGGTAACGGTTTTGGACGAGGCTGACCACATGGCAGACCTTGGTTTCCTTCCCGGAGTCACCAGAATCTTGACCGCTACCCCTCGAGGTGGACAGCGGTTATTGTTCTCGGCGACTTTGGATAACGGGGTGCAGACGCTTGTTAATAAGTTTTTGCAAAACCCAGTCACCCACGCTGTTGACAGTGCGGATTCACCAGTTAGTCAGATGACCCACCATGTGCTTGAAGCTTCCGATGCTGAAGCCAAAAAGCGCTTGGTATATGCCCTGGCATCTGGAACAGGAAGAAGAATCTTGTTCATGCGAACCAAACACCATGCCAAGAAACTTGCCAAAGCTTTGACTCAAGCTGGGATTCCAGCGGTCGACCTGCACGGAAATTTGTCACAAGCCGCCCGAGATAGAAATCTTGAAGCATTCAGTGCTGGCAAAGCAAAAGTCTTGGTGGCAACCGACGTGGCAGCCAGGGGCGTTCACGTGGATGGAGTGAATTTGGTGATTCACGTTGACCCACCTGCTGAACACAAGGCATATCTTCACCGCTCGGGCAGAACCGCAAGAGCTGGGGCAACGGGTGATGTGGTGACCATATCCCTACCAACCCAACGTAAAGATCTAGCTGATTTGTTGAAAAAGGCAAAAATCAACCTAAGACCTCTTGCGGTCACAGAACATTCACCCGAGGTAAAGGCCCTAATTGGGGATGTTGCAGAATTCGTGAAGCCCGTAGTTCCGAAAACCCAACCCCAGCAGAGTCGGAAACCAAATGCTCGAAGTGGCCAGCGAAAGCCACCACTGACTGAAACTGGAACGAACCCGAGAAGGCAATCAAGACCATCATCTTCAAGGCCCAATTCGCGGGGTTCAACAAACGGGAACCGACAGCGTCAGAATTCGAGATAGTCAATCGGGTTAACTTGGCAATATGGCGCCCTCGGCAGGAATCGAACCTGCGGCCAAAAGATTAGAAGTCTTCTGCTCTATCCGCTGAGCTACGAGGGCAGCAAAGGAAAGTTTATTAGCAAAAACGAGAAACCTTACAAATTCTGCATATTCCGCTGATAGAAAAACACAGCAAAAGCGGAGTATTGTCTTTACTGAACAGTGCAAGACTAT
>JAVLCC010000007.1:0-65978 GCA_031580995.1 Microbacteriaceae bacterium | reverse complement strand
AGGGTGATGCGGATCAGCGGTTCCCAATCCTGGATAAATTGCTGGAAATCCATCTAGCTCTCAATTCTTGTCTGGCAGGCAAGTGCCCGCTCCAAGTTTGCCAGATGCTCGACAAGAATTCGTCGCAAAGCGGGTTTGGACTGAATGCTTGTTTTCGCTAAGGCTTGTTTGGTTTTATGCCTAAGACTCTCATTCGCAAGTTCAATTGGATAGAGATTTAGAACTAAATACTCAGCAATGCTAAATGTCTTGGATTCCCAGATTTTCTCAACATTTTCAAAATATTTATCGACATAGGGCTCCAAGACACTTGAGTCGGCGACTCGGGTGAAACCCCGGGATGCGCTTTCAACAATTGCATTGGAAAGGTTGTCCTGCTCGGTCAGTTCCTTCCACATTTTCTCTTTACTAGAGGGCTGCGGGAGTGCAGCCTTGGCGAAATAAAAGGCCTTTTGACCACTTGCAGTGTTATCTGATGCCAGTTCTGAATCTAGAAAAACTTCATCAATGCTTCCCAGGCTTGCAAGGGCTGCAATTAGTTCCCAACGGAGATCTTGATCAATTTCAAGACCTTTTATTTCCTTGCCACCAGATAAAACATCACTTAGCCAGGAGGTTTGTTTTTCAGTTGAGAGCATCGCTGATGCCTTGACTAGTTGGAATTGCAAATCTGAACCTGGTGCAACTTGATCGCTTAGCTGAATGAAGCGATCAGCTGCCATGGATCCGATCTCTTTTCTGTGGGCTTCGGGGAGATAGAGGTTTATAGATGTTGTCAGTTGTCGAATCAGAGTTAGCAGCGTGGTTGATTCGGTCTCGCTTTGGATATTGTTCAAAACAAGATCTATGAATTCCATTATTGGAATCTCGGCATCCCGAGCACTGTCCCAAATTGATGTCCAAATCACACTTCTGGCCAGCGGGTCCTCAAAGCCACTTAGTTTTTGGATGGCAAATTCACGGGATTTCTGGTCTAGACGGACCTTCACATAGCCCAGATCTTCATCATTTATCAGAATAAGTCCCGGGTGATGCTTGCCGACTAATTCTGTGAGTTCGGTTCTAGGCTCAGAAACATCCAGCTCAAAATACTCAGTCCTTGCAATTTGAGATTCTCCTGAATACAAACCAACACCGATGCGGTGGGGTCTTATTGTTGGGTGTTCATCGATAGCTGTCTGTACCAATTCGAATTTTTGAATTTTTTCTGCCGCATCTAGAGCCAGCTCCGCTGAAATTGTGTTCACCCCAGCTGTTTCAAGCCAGAACTTGGACCATTGCGACAAATCTCTTCCTGATGTTTTTTCAAGCTCAGTCAGTAGATCATCAAGCACGGTGTTTCCAAACTCGTGTTTTTTGAAATAACTGGCTATTCCATCAAAAAATTCGTCTTTTCCAACATAAGCAACTAATTGTTTAAGAACACTGGCTCCCTTGGCATAGGTGATTCCATCGAAGTTCACCTGAACGTCCTCTAGGTCATTAATTTCTGCAACGATTGGATGAGTGGAGGGCAACTGGTCTTGCCTGTATGCCCAGTTTTTCTCCAATGATGAAAATGTTGTCCAACCCCCAACCCACTCGGTCGCCTCAACGGTTGCCAATGTGGATGCGTATTCGGCGAAAGACTCATTTAGCCAGAGATCATTCCACCACTTCATTGTCACCAAGTCTCCAAACCACATGTGTGCTAATTCATGAAGGATGGTGACAACTCTTCTTTCACGAGTCGCGTCAGTCACTTTTGATCTGAAGACATAGTTTTCAACGAATGTGACAGCTCCAGCATTTTCCATTGCTCCCGCATTGAACTCCGGAACAAATAGCTGGTCGTATTTTTCGAAAGGGTAGGGGTAGTCAAATAAATTCTCATAAAACTCAAACCCCTGTTTGGTTTTTTCAAAGATGTAATCGGCGTCCATGTATTCAGAGAGCGACTTCCTGCAAAACACACCGAGCGGAATTTCTCGTCCACTGGAACTTTTCAAGCTGTCCCTCCAGGAGACATAGGGCCCCGCGATGATGGCTGTTATATAGCTGGAAATTTTTGGGGTCGGGGCAAATTCCCACCTAGCAAACCCCTGACCCAAATCTTCTGCCTCGGGTGTGGGGGAGTTGGATGTGATCACCCAATGATCTGGTGCTGAAATGGTGAATTGAAAAGTTGCCTTTAGGTCTGGTTGCTCAAAAACGGCAAACACCCGCCTTGAGTCGGGAACCTCGAACTGGCTATACAAATAGGTTTCGCCATCAACTGGATCGACGAATTTGTGCAAGCCCTCTCCGGAGTTGGTGTAAGCGAAGGTTCCCTCAATAACCAATTCATTGGATTGCTTTAGTTTTGGAAGTTCAATCCGATGGTCTGAAAAATTCTCGGTTGGAAGTATTTCCCCATTTAGTTCAATTAGCAGAATTTTCTCTGCGGAAGCATCAATGAAACTTGCAGAACCCTCAGTTGCTGAAAACCTAACCTTGGTTTTACTGAAAAAAGTAGCCGACTCGGCATCCAGTTTCAGATGAATTTCATAGGATTCAACTTCAATGAGTTCAGCTCTCTGAGAGGCTTCTAAACGAGTAAGGTTTTGACCAGGCAATTTCGTCCTTCCGATGCTGTAAGCCTAATTTCGCGCAGTTCATCACGAGTAAGTTTCGCTACTGGGATAATGAAGTATGTTTCCGCTAATAGCAACCGAGGTAGGGAGTGACACTCCTGCCATTCTTGCTGAGATCGGCGGGATGCTTCTTGTCCTTGGAATCATCGCCTTTTTAGCAGCCAGGTTCAAATTTTCAGTGGTGCCGGTTTATCTGCTGGTTGGCCTGATGCTTGGCGAGGGTGGCATTTTGCCAGTTTCTTTGAGTGAAGATTTTTTGAACACTGGCGCACAAATAGGTGCAATTCTGCTTTTGTTGCTTTTGGGTCTGGAGTATTCCTCCTATGACCTCGCCAAGGCCTTCACTGAGCGCAGAAGCTCGGGTCTGGTTGATTTGGTAGTAAACGGAACGCCTGGAATCGCTATTGGATTTTTACTGGGTTGGGGCTGGGTTGGAGCCGTTGCCCTGGGTGGAATCACCTATGTCTCTTCCAGTGGTATTGCCGCACAGTTGATAAAGGAAATGGGCTGGATGCGCTCTGAGGTTGCCAAAAGGGCAATCGGAATTCTGGTCTTTGAAGATTTGGCTCTAGCCCCCTACCTACCTTTACTAACATCCTTGGTTTTGGGAGTAAGCGCTGTGAGTGGATTGATTTCAGTTGGAATAGCACTGGCAATCACAGGTTTGGTGATTCTGTTGAGTTTCAAAGGTGGAAACAAAATCATGAAGATTTTGGATCCAACCGAACCCGCTGCTTTGCTGTTGACTGTCTTCGGAACAGCACTGCTGGCTGCAGGTTTGGCAGATTTGGTTGGTTTCAGCGGCGTGGTTGCAGCGTTTTTGATCGGGTTACTGCTCACAGGTGAAGTTGCCCAAACCGCCAGAGCCAGATTGACCCCAATTAGGGATATCTTCGCCGCTATTTTCTTCGTCTTTTTTGGCCTGGCGACAGACCCCAGAGACGTCGTTGCGGTGATACCGCTAGCACTTGTTTTGTTGGTGTTTGGAATTGTTGGAAAGATGTTCACCGGTTGGTGGGTCACCAGAGACCTAAGCGATCGCATGAGTTGGCGCAGAGCGGGTGCTTTTTTGACAGCCCGCGGAGAGTTTTCGATGGTTATAGCCTCATTGGCTGCACCCGTTGTTACGGCAGTGAATCTGCAGGCATTGACGTTGACCTATGTAATTTTCACCAGCATCGCAGCCAGTGTTTTGTTATGGATCACCCGCTCTCAACTTGAAAGGAAAGCCAGTTGAAACTCCACATCGCAACCGATCACGCAGGCATGGAACTGAGTCAGTTTCTAATTTCAGAGCTTAGAAATTCGGGCCATGAAGTCAATGACCACGGACCAAGTGATTATGACCCCTTGGATGATTACCCGGGTTTCTGCATTGCAGCAGCAATCGCTGTTGCTGAGGATTGGGAAAATCAAGAACAGTCGTTGGGGATTGTTCTAGGAGGATCTGGAAACGGCGAGCAGATGGCTGCCAATAAGGTCAAAGGCGTAAGGGCTGCACTTATTTGGAACGAGGCAACTGCCAAATTAGCCCGCGAACACAACGATGCCAATGTTTGTGCACTGGGCGCCAGACAACACAGCCAAGAAGAAGTCTTGGAGCTTATAAAGCTATTCATTGCAGAACCGTTTAGCAATGACGAGCGTCACGTGAGAAGAATTGGCAAAATCGCAACCTTTGAAAACACCGGAGAGGTTATTTACTAATTGCCCGAGGGTCATTCCGTTTATCGCCATGCAAAAAAACTCAATGAATTATTTGCAGGTGAGAAGCTAGAGCTTTTATCCCCACAAGGACGATTTGCCGAGGGCGCAAAGCTACTCAGCGGTCATGAGTTAGTAAAAGCCAAATCTCACGGCAAGCAATTATTCGTGCAGTTTGACAACAAACTGCAACTCAGGGTGCATTTGGGGATTTATGGCAAGTGGGGCTTTAGAAGTTTTGAAGATAACCCACCAGAACCAGTTGGTCAGGTGAGGTTGAGATTACTTTCTGAGAATAACCTTGCAGACCTCAGAGGACCAACAGCATGTGAGGTGTTGACCCCACCGGAGGCCAAGTTAATACTCAAAAAACTGGGACCAGATCCATTACATGTTGACCCTAAGGGAATTAGAAAGCAGGAATTTATTCGCAGGGTCAAAAAATCCCAGGTGAGCATTGGTCAACTTTTGATGAACCAGGAGATTATTGCCGGTATTGGAAATGTCTATCGTGCGGAGCTATTGTTTCGAGCTGGTCAATCACCTTTTACCCCAGGAAATTTGGTTTCCGAAGAGGTTTTAGAGACTATTTGGGCTGATGCGCAGAGACTGATGCGTATTGGTGCCAAAAAAGGCATCATGCTCACAAGAGAAGACAAATTGCGGGGAAGACCAAAGATAAGTGATCGCTATTACGTTTATAAGCGTCAAGGATTGAAATGCCGAGAGTGTGGGGGAATGGTGTCAATTTCATTGATGCAAGCCAGAAAACTTTATTGGTGCGAGGCTTGCCAGAGGTGATTTGGAGCGGATGACGGGAATCGAACCCGCACCATCAGTTTGGAAGACTGAGGCTCTACCATTGAGCTACATCCGCAAGACAGAACTACATAATAGTACGCTAGACTTCTGAAGGTTGAAATCCGTATAAGATTTTAGCTTGATCCGGGGTGTAGCGTAGTGGCTAGCGCACCTGCTTTGGGAGCAGGGGATCGCAGGTTCGAGTCCTGTCACCCCGACTGAAAATAAAAACCTAATCAGGAGAATTTTGAAAACTACCGTTGACCGAATTAAGCCCACCCGTGCAAAGATCACCTTCGAGGTAACACCGGAGGAGTTCAAGCCAGCGTTGGATAAGGCCTATGAGGAGATTTCCTCACAGGTGAATATCCCCGGGTTTAGAAAAGGCAAGGTGCCAGCACCTATTTTGGATCAGCGTGTTGGAAGAGGCGCGATTATCGGCCAGGCAATCAATGACAATCTTGACGAGTTTTACCGTCAAGCCTTGGATGAAACTGGCCTATCACCGCTGGGTCAACCCTCAGCTGATGTCAAAAACTCACCCGATGAGAAAACCCTTGAGGGTAATTTAGAGGTAGAGGTTGAGGTAGAGGTTCGTCCTGAAATCACCCTCACCGATTACAAGGGTCTAGAGATTGAGGTTGACGAGGCAAAGGTTTCTAAAAAAGATGTAGATGCTGAACTAGAGGCACTGCAGGCACGTTTTGGCTCACTGGTGACAGTTGACCGCCCAGCCAAAACAGGTGATTTCACATCAATTGATCTGAAAGCCAGCATTGACGGTGAAGTGATTGATGAGGCCGAGGGAATCAGTTACGAAATTGGTTCAGGAAACTTATTGGATGGCATCGATGAGGCTTTATTGACCTTGACCGCCGGCGAGGCAACCACATTCAAATCAGTCTTGGTTGGTGGCGAGCAGGCCGGCAAGGAGGCTGAGGTGAATGTCACCCTGCAAAGCGTGAAAGAGCGGGAGCTTCCTAAAGCAGATGATGATTTTGCTCAATTGGCCAGTGAGTTTGACACTCTGGAGGAACTGCGCAAGGACCTGGAGCAAAAGGCTCTTGATGGAATGGCCCAGAAACAACGCGTGCAGGCAAGAGAAAAAGCTTTAGACAGTTTGATTGCCGCCGTTGAGGTCCCAATCAGTGAAGAGGTGATTGAGCGTGAGGTTCATAACCACCTCGAAGGAGAGGGAAGACTGGAGGATGACACTCACCGCGCAGAGGTCACCGAAGAGAGTCAAAAATCTTTCAAGTCACAAATGATTTTGGATGAGGTTGCAAAGGCTGAGGAAATTAAGCCTGAGGATCAGGAGCTAATCAACTATTTGGTTGAAAGTGCTGGTCAGTATGGAATGCAACCAAATGACTTCATTCAAACAATTAGCCAAAATGGCCAGATCGGCATGTTTGCCTCTGAGCTATCAAGGCGCAAGGCTCTAGATTTCTTGGTCGACAACGCCAAAGTGGTTGACAGCAAGGGCAAGGCCGTCAAATTTGAGAAGCCTGAGCCTGAAGAGAGCTAAACGCCAGAAGCGAACAGCGGAGAATTCTCTCCAGATAGTTGGTTAGCTAACAGTAGTTATTTCCAGCGAGGAGAATTAATGACCACCCAAATGACTCCACCGCAGTCAGTTTTTGACCGCCTGCTAAAAGACCGCATTATCTGGCTCGGTAGCGATGTTCGCGATGACAATGCAAACGAGATTGCCGCGAAGATGCTGTTGCTAGCAGCCGAAGATAGCGAACGCGATATTTATCTATACATAAACTCACCCGGTGGTTCCATTACTGCCGGCATGGCAATTTATGACACTATGCAGTATGTCCCCAACGACATTGTCACAGTGGGAATTGGTATGGCTGCCTCGATGGGACAGTTCTTGCTCTCCAGCGGAACAAAGGGAAAGCGCTATGCAACACCAAACACTAGAGTTTTGCTTCACCAGCCGCTGGGTGGATTTGGTGGAACCGCAAGCGACATTCAAACCCAGGCGGAGTTGATCAACTCCATGAAGCGTCAGCTTGCCTCAATCACGGCAGAGCAAACCGGCAAGACAGTAGAACAAATTATTGAAGATGGTGACCGCGACCGCTGGTTCACAGCAGATGAAGCGCTGGAATACGGCTTCATCGACCACATTCAGACATATGCAACACCCATTACCGGAGTCGGAGGAGAAAAGTGAGCTACTTAGAAAATTCAAGGGGTGAGAAAATCTCTCTTCCAGAGTCCAGGTACATTCTTCCTGAGTTCGAGGAGCGCACAAGCTATGGCTTCAAGCGACACAACCCCTACACCAAGCTTTTTGAAGACCGAATTGTTTTTCTAGGCGTGCAGGTCGATGACGCCAGTGCAGATGATGTGATGGCGCAGCTGTTGGTATTGGAATCACAAGACCCAGATCGTGACATCACGATGTACATAAACTCTCCCGGTGGATCTTTCACAGCCCTGACTGCAATTTATGACACCATGCAGTACATCAAGCCCAATGTTCAAACAGTTTGCCTTGGCCAAGCTGCCAGTGCAGCGGCTGTGTTGTTGGCAGCGGGAGCTCCTGGCAAGAGGCTAGCTTTGCCAAATGCCAGAATCTTGATCCACCAGCCAGCAAGCGGTGGAGGCGGACAGGGTCAGGCCAGTGATATCGAGATTCAGGCGAAGGAAATCATGCGTATGCGTGAGTGGCTGGAGCAGACATTGAGCGAGCACACGGGAAGAACAATCGAGCAGGTCAATAAAGACATTGACAGGGACAAGATTTTGACTGCCGAGGAAGCTTTGGAGTATGGAATCATCGACCAGGTTCTCTCCAGCAGAAAACCAGTTTTAGGTCGCTAATTCAAAACTCCGCTTACTAGCAACTCAACGTCGGTGATGGTGGATAGAGTTTAACCATGACCACTTTGGGAGAAAGCTCCGAGCTTCTGAAATGCTCTTTCTGCGGAAAGAGTCAGAAACAGGTAAGAAAGCTCATCGCCGGCGGCGGTGTCTATATTTGCGATGAGTGCATTGAACTTTGCAATGAAATCATTGAAGAGGAACTTGGCAAGGCCGAAAAACCTGAGGGTTTACAAGAAGAGCTCCCCAAACCCAAGGAAATCAAAGAGTTTTTAGATGAGTATGTAATTGGTCAGGACCAGGCCAAAAAACAACTTTCTGTGGCTGTTTATAACCACTATAAGAGAGTTCGAGCAGGCGGAACTCTCAGTCGTACTGGCAAAAACCACGATGATGTTGAGATTTCAAAATCCAATATCTTGATGATGGGTCCAACCGGTTGCGGAAAAACCTATCTTGCGCAGACCTTAGCCAAAATGTTGGACGTGCCTTTCGCCGTTGCGGATGCGACCGCACTTACTGAAGCCGGTTATGTGGGCGAAGATGTCGAAAACATTCTTTTGAAGCTTTTGCAAGCAGCTGATTTCGATGTCAAAAAAGCAGAGATGGGAATCATCTACATCGACGAGATTGACAAGATTTCAAAAAAGAGTGAAAACCCATCAATCACCCGAGACGTTTCAGGTGAGGGTGTGCAGCAGGCGCTTTTGAAGATCTTGGAGGGCAGTGTTGCATCTGTTCCTCCTCAGGGAGGCAGAAAACACCCGCAGCAGGAGTTTATTTCGCTGGATACCAAGAATGTGCTGTTCATTGTTGCCGGAGCGTTTGCCGGTCTTGATTCAATCGTGGGCGAACGGGTTGGCAAAAAAGGTATTGGCTTTAATTCACCCTTGAAGGAAAAAACCGAGCAGGCTGAAATTTTTGCTCAGGTGCAACCAGAGGATCTACGTAAATTTGGACTTATTCCTGAATTCATTGGCCGTTTGCCAGTGGTCACAACCGTCAATCAGCTTGGCAAAGATGCACTTATTTCGATTCTGAGCGAGCCAAAAAATGCCTTGACCAAGCAGTATCAGAAAATGTTTGAACTGGATGGGTTCGAGCTTGAGTTCACTGAAGATGCGTTGGAATTGATAGCTGAAAAAGCAATCGAGCGGGAAACAGGAGCTAGGGGATTGAGAGCAATTCTTGAAGAAACGCTCTCTCCACTTATGTTCAACCTGCCAAGCCTGGAAACTCAAGGAAAAATTATCGTTGACGAGTCAGTGGTCAAAGGCGAAGAACCTCAGGTTGTTCCCTTCCCCCAGAAAAAGAAGTCGGCTAGCTAAAAATTACTGAATGGAGCTCATAGTCACCTTCAGCGATTTCGAGTTCTTCGATTCTTCCAACTAGCTTCAAATCCGAAATCAACTTCTCCGCATAATCCTTATCTGAATCTGGGACCAACAGTTTCGCCGAGCTAATCTCAGCTTTCATCGAAAGCTTTTGATCAGACTTGGTTCTCCGAATCACAGCTAATGATTTACTCAGCACCTCAAGATAGTGACTATCGCCCGTCTCTCCCAACTCAGATACTGTTGGCCATGAAGATGCATGGACAGAACCCTGCTGCCACCAGCTCCACATTTCTTCAGCAGCAAAGGGGATAAACGGCGCAAACAACCTATTGAGCGTTGCAAGGGTTATCCGAAGTGTTATTACCGCAGAGGATTTAGCATCGTCATCGCCTGCGTAAGCGCGATCCTTAACACTTTCCAGGTAATCATCAGTGAATGTCCAGAAAAAGCTCTCAGTAAGCTCCAGGGCTCTTGTGTGGTCATAGCGCTCAAGTGCCTCGGTGGATTTTTCAACCACTTCTGCAAGTGTTGCCAATAAACCCTTATCAATCTCATTGGTTGGCGATGCATCTTTGTTTGGGAGCTCGAAACCAAGTGCAAACTTGCCAGCGTTTAGTAACTTCAATGCAAGCCTTCGGCCGATTTTCATTTGACCCTCGTCGAAGGCGGTGTCGGTTCCTAGCCTTGCACTTGCAGCCCAATAACGAACGCCATCAGACCCGTGATCTTTGAGTAGCTGATCGGGGACAACCACGTTTCCCTTGCTCTTTGACATCTTTTTTCTATCCGGGTCCAAAATCCAGCCGGAAATGGCGGCGTTTTTCCAAGGAAGCTGGCCATGTTCTAATTCTGATCTAACGAGCGTTGAAAATAGCCAGGTGCGGATGATGTCTTGACCCTGTGGACGAAGGTCATAGGGAAAGATTTTTTCAAAAAGTTCTGGGTTATCAAGCCATCCAGCGGCTAGCTGGGGAGTCAGTGATGAGGTTGCCCAAGTGTCCATAATGTCTTTTTCACCTTCGAATCCGCCAGGCTTTCCACGTTGTACTTCTGTGTATCCGGTGGGGCAATCAGAGGATGGGTCAACTGGAAGCTGCGAAGCATCGGGAGCAATCGGATTTTCATAATCAGTTTCGCCAGATTCGTTGATTGGATACCAAACTGGGATTGGCACACCAAAAAATCTTTGCCTGGAGATTAGCCAGTCACCGTTTAGTCCATTGATCCAATCCGCCAATCTGACGGTCATGAAATCTGGGTGAAAATCTAATTGCTTGCCAAGTTCTAAAAGTCTTTCCTTGATTGACTCGTCGCGTCCACCATTTCTGATGTACCACTGGCGGGTGGAGACAATCTCTAGTGGCTTGTCTCCTTTTTCAAAAAACTTGACCTGGTGGGTAATTGGGCGGATCTCACCTTTAAGGTCACCGCTTTCTTGCAAAAGCTCAACGATTCGCTGCTTTGCTGAAAAAACGGTTTTTCCTGCAAGTTCAGCAAAGAGCTCTTTTGCCTTTGTGTTATCCAATCCAGCTGGGGGAGTTGATTGAACACGTCCGTCGAATCCTAAAATAGCTCTGTTTGGAAGATTGAGCTCCCGCCACCAGGTGACGTCGTTAACATCACCAAATGTACAAATCATTGCGATTCCAGTTCCTTTATCAGGCTGGGCCAAAGGGTGTGCAACGATTGGCACCTCCACATCAAACAGTGGAGTCTTACAAGTTTGGCCAAAGAGTTTTTGATAGCGCTCGTCATCAGGGTGAGCCACCAGCGCAACACAGGCTGGCAAAAGCTCAGGCCTAGTGGTGTCAATCAGGATTTCACCCTCAGGGCCATAGAAAGCCAACTGGTGATAGGCACTTGGCTGTTCTCTGTCTTCTAATTCGGCTTGCGCAACAGCTGTCCTAAAAGTGACATCCCAAAGTGTTGGGGCCATTGAGATATAAGCTTCACCGCGCTCAAGGTTTTTCAAAAATGCAAGCTGTGAGGTGGCCTGAGCTCGGTCGGAGATTGTTCGATAACTTTCTTTCCAATCAACGCTGAGTCCTAGATTGCGCCAAAGGTTTTCAAAGGCCTGCTCGTCTTCCTCGGTTAGTGCCTCACAGAGCTCAATAAAGTTTTTTCTACTGATTGGCTGCTGGTCCTGTGGTTTTGAGCTTTTATTGCTTCCGCCGGTAATTGGCGGGGTGAAATCATTTTCATAAGGAAGCGTTGGTTCGCACCTAACTCCGTAATAATTCTGAACTCGTCTTTCAGTTGGCAGTCCATTGTCATCCCAGCCCATTGGGTAAAACACCTTTTTGCCCATCATTCTGCGGTGACGGGCGATGATGTCGGTGTGGGTGTAGCTGAACACGTGACCCACGTGCAGGCTTCCACTAGCAGTTGGCGGGGGAGTGTCGATGGAATAGATTTCCTCACGCGAGGCCTGGTGATCAAAGCGGTAAATACCGTTTTCATTCCAGAAATCGTTCCATTTCTGCTCCAAACCCTCCAATGCTGCTTTTTCTGGAGTGCTGGCAGGGTTTAGCGGATTAGGCTTAACTGATGACAAGAGATCTCCCTCTCAAAGGTTTCTCTAAGATTAACAGTGTTATTTTGGCAGATTTAGAAAGCGCAAATGTACCCAAGGAATAATCAGCACCAATCCGGCATCGAACCAAGCCCCTCTTTTCCCAAAATTGAGAACCGAGTTTTGGAGTTTTGGAAGCAGGATGACACCTTCCAATATTCAATAGACCAAAGGGTTCAAGAGCAGGCTGAGGAGTTTGTTTTTTACGACGGACCCCCATTTGCTAACGGTTTGCCGCACTACGGTCACCTGCTTACCGGTTATGTAAAAGATTTTGTTCCTAGGTTCCAAACCATGCGTGGTAATCGAGTCGAGAGAAGATTTGGTTGGGACACTCACGGATTGCCTGCTGAGGTTGAGGCCGAGAGATTATTGGGAATCAGCGGTCGACCAGAGATTGAAAACTACGGCGTAAAGAAATTCAACGAGTTTTGCAAAACCTCTGTTTTGAAATACACCGAAGACTGGCAAAGTTACGTAACCCGCCAAGCTCGCTGGGTTGATTTCGATAATGACTACAAGACATTGGATAAAAACTACACAGAGAGTGTTTTGTGGGCATTCAAAGAACTCCACAACAAAGGTTTGGTTTATGAGGGTTTCAAGGTGCTGGCCTATTGCTGGAGGTGTGAGACTCCTCTGAGTAATCACGAACTCAGAATGGACGATGAGGTTTATCGTCAAAGGCAAGATCAGGCAGTTACGGTTACCTTCCCGATCACCACCGAGGGTGAATTCCAAGGCGTAAAGCTTCTTGCTTGGACAACCACCCCCTGGACACTACCCACAAACTTCGCAGTTGCAGTTGGCCCAGAAATTGAGTATTCGGTAGTTGAGGCCAAGGGGGAGAGATTCCTGATTGCCACAAGCTTGGTGTCTCAGTATCTGAAGGAATTCGGTGTCGAGTCAGAGGATGAGCTGAGTGTTTCAAAAACAGTGAGCGGAAATGATCTCAAAGGGCTTAGGTATCAGCCTGTTTTTGATTACTACACATCAGGATTTGATACCGAGAACGCCTGGCAGATTTTAGTTGGTGAGTATGTAAGTGCTGATGAGGGAACCGGAATCGTGCACCAGGCTCCTGCCTATGGTGAAGATGACCAAGCGCTTTGTAACGAAGCTGGGATTCCAACCTATGTGAGTGTGAATGAGCGTGGAGAGTTCAATGCATTAATTTCTGATTTTGAGGGGATGCATGTCTTTGATGCCAATAAGCCAATTACTCAAAAGCTGAAAGATTCGGGAAGGCTTTTCAGGCAGGCCAGCTATGACCACCCATACCCCCACTGCTACAGGTGTAAAAATCCACTGATCTATAAAGCAGTCTCATCTTGGTTTGTTGAGACCACCAAAATTAGAGACCGCATGCTGGAGTTGAACCAGGAAATCAATTGGGTTCCCTCTCACACCAAAGATGGCTCCTTTGGTAAGTGGTTAGAAAATGTTCGAGACTGGGCGATTAGTCGCAATAGGTTCTGGGGAGCGCCGATTCCAGTTTGGAAATCAGACGATCCCAATTACCCAAGAATTGATGTTTATGGATCACTTGAAGAGTTAGAACGAGACTTCGGCAAAGCCCCAAGTGATTTTCACCGTCCTGAAATTGATGAGCTGGTGAGACCAAACCCCGATGACCCAACCGGCAAGTCAATGATGAGGAGAGTCCCAGAGGTATTGGATTGCTGGTTTGAATCAGGATCCATGCCCTTTGCACAGGTTCACTACCCATTTGAAAACACCGAATGGTTTGAAACCCACTTCCCAGGAGATTTCATCGTTGAATACGTGGGTCAAACTCGCGGTTGGTTTTATACCCTGCACGTTTTGGCAACCGCACTGTTTGATAAGCCAGCTTTTAATAACGCTGTTAGCCACGGGATTGTCTTGGGTGATGATGGCCAGAAGATGAGCAAATCCCTGAGGAACTACCCAGATGTGCAAGAGGTGTTTGAACGCGATGGCTCAGATGCCATGCGCTGGTTTTTGATGAGCTCGCCAATTCTTCGTGGTGGGAATCTCTCAGTGTCAGAGGCTGGAATCAGAGAGTCGGTCAGACAATTTATGCTGCCACTTTGGAACAGTTATTACTTTTTCACCCTCTATGCAAACGCCAATGAGTTTCAAGCGAGTTACTCAACCGCCTCTGAGCAAATTTTGGATAGGTATTTATTTGGAAAATTGCACCAGTTGATAACTGACCTCACTGAGTCAATGGAGAATTTCGACAGCTACCGCTCAACTAATTTGTTGAGAGATTTTGGTGAGGTTTTGACCAACTGGTTTATTCGTCGCTCCAGAGACAGGTTTTGGGAGGGAGACGAAGATGCTCAAGACACTCTCTACACAACTCTGGAGACCCTCTCCAGGCTCTCTGCGCCATTACTACCCATGATCTCAGAGGAGATTTGGCAGGGCTTGACCGCTGGCCGCAGTGTTCACCTAACTGACTGGCCAAAGCCAGAGGACTATCCATTCGATGAGGCGCTAGTTCAGTCCATGGATGAAATTCGCGACATTGCAAGTGTCGGTCTTGCGTTGAGAAAACAAGCTGGATTGAGAGTCAGGCTTCCATTGCGATCAGCTGTGATTGCAAGCAACAACGTCTCTGGAATTGAACCGTTTGTTGATTTGATTCGCGAGGAATTAAATCTGAAGCAGGTGGAACTGGTTTCGATGAGTGAAGAGACAGCAAAGCGATTTGGTCTTGTTAAACAGCTGAACGTGAATGCTAGGGCACTCGGACCAAGAATCGGTTCGCAGGTTCAACAGGTGATTGCAGCCAGCAAAAAAGGAGACTGGAGCGAAAAAGATGGCAAGGTCACAGCTGGCGGAATTGAATTGCTGGCTGAAGAGTATGAACTAAAGCTTGCAGGTGGCACAGAAAGCTCAGCAATCGGGTTACTCCCCGAAGGATTTTTGATTCTGGACACAGAACTTGATGATGAATTGCAGGCCGAAGGAATGGCCAGAGATGCCATCCGGCATATTCAGCAGGCAAGAAAAGACGCTGGTTTAGATGTTTCAGACCGGATTGGTTTGACTTTGGGTGTCACTTTAGGTGCGATGCAGGCGCTAGAAAACCACCAAGATCTTTTGATGCATGAAACCCTGGCAAAACAAATTAGCTTCGAGCAGATCACCGAAGCTGAGTTGTCAATTGGTGATGATCAGAAAATCAGCATTGAATTGGAAAAACTTGTCTGAGGATGGCTTCTCGAGAGCCTATCAAGAGATACTTGCCCGCGTTGGAGAGGCTAAACCCACACCGGATCTTTATCCGGTTGAGCTTGCAAGTGAACTATTGGGAGATCCGCAGTTTGCCTATCCAGTTATTCACATAACTGGAACCAACGGTAAGACCTCCACGGCACGAATCATCGAGCGAATTCTAAGAGAGCATGGGCTTAGAACCGGCAGGTTCACCTCTCCACACTTAGTGGATATAACCGAACGAATATCTATTGATGGAGAACCCTTAGAAAAAGATCTCTTTGAGGAATACTGGGATCAAATTTCTCCAATTTTAGAAATTGCAGATGCAAAGCTGGAATCAAATGGATTACCCAAGATTACATTTTTTGAGGCCATCACTCTGCTGGCTTTTCAGGCCTTTGCCGATGCGCCGGTGGATGTTGCGATCATCGAAGTTGGAATGGGTGGTGAGTGGGATGCAACGAATGTTGTAAACGCTGAAGTTACTGTCTTTTCACAAATTGCACTTGATCACACGAAGCAGTTGGGGTCAACTGTGAGTGAGGTTGCAAAAACCAAATCAGGGATCATTAAGCCCGACTCGATAGTGGTCTCCCAAAAGCAAACCCCTGAAGCTGAATTTCAACTCAAAAACAAACTGCTGGATGGTCAAAAAATCATCTTTGAAGATATTGACTACAAAATTGTGTCCCAAAAGCCTGAAAACGGAGGCTACCGTTTTTCCTCGGAGACGGCCTTGGTTGGCTATCAAAACCTTTTTCTTCCCCTGGCGGGTGAGCATCAATTGCGAAATGCAATGTTGGCGGTGAGTGCTTGCGAGGCATTTTTGGGTGGTGGAAATAAAGCACTGTCAGAACCTATTTTGCACAGTGCACTTGCCGATGCCACCAGCCCCGGCAGGTTGCAGGTTTTCAGGAAAAAACCCCTCACCATATTGGATGCCGCTCATAACCCGGCTGGAATCAAATCTTTGACCGATGCACTGGTTGACTATTTTGAAATTGAGAAATGCGTGGTGGTTTTAGGCACGATGGCCGATAAGGATTACCCAAAGATGTTGGAGATTTTGAAGCCTCTAATTTCTTCTTTAGTTATCACCCAGGCTGAATCCGAGAGAGCGGTGCAGACTTCGGAGCTAGCGGAGGCGGCAAGCTTGCTGGGATTAGAGGTTCAAGAAATCGAGGGCAGCGAATTGGCGCTTGAGTATGCAACGGATATAGCCTTGGAGGAGGGACTACCAGTGGTTGTGACGGGAAGCATTTTGCTTCTCGGGGAGATAATCAACAGGGAACGCTTGGAGGCTGAGATTGAAAAAGACTAGGTCAACCCAGAGAACACTCGGGAGTATCCTTTTAGTTTTTGAGGCCTTTGTAGTTTTTTTCGCAACACTTGTCGCCTTTGGGCTTGAGCTAGCTCCTCCAGAGTGGGTCTGGGGGATCGGGATTACAATCTCGCTGATCATGATGGTTACTCCCGGTATCTTGGGTAAACCCGGGGGTTATATTTTCGGTTCACTGTTGCAGGTTTTGTTAGTCATCAGTGGTTTTTGGATTTGGGGGATGTTCTTCGTAGGTGCAATCTTTGCTGGATTGTGGATTTGGATGATGATAGCTGGAAGAACTGTCGATAAAGCTCGTGAGAATTACCTCAAACAACTAGAAGAGGAAGACAATTGATATGCAGTCAACACTTGTTTTGATCAAGCCTGATGGCGTGAAAAGAAACCTAATTGGTGAAATCCTTCGACGCTGTGAGGCAAAAGGTTATGTCATTGAGGATATAAAGCTTTTTCAACCTTCAAAACAATTATTGGAAGAGCACTACGCAGAGCATCAAGGCAAGCCCTTTTTTGAGCCACTGGTTGAATTTATGCTCAGCGGTCCGACCCTTGCCTGCAAGCTAAGTGGTGACAGGGTAATTGAGGGTTTCCGCTCAATAGCTGGAACCACCGATCCAACCACGGCTGCTGCCGGCACTATCAGGGGTGATCTTGCAAGAGACTGGGGCTTGAAAGTTCAGCAGAATCTTGTGCATGGCTCAGACTCAGAGGAATCAGCAGAGCGTGAGCTGAAGCTGTGGTTTGGCTAAAAAAGAGTCGGCCACAAATCCCAGTAGACAACCAAGATAACTAGCGAGATTGCAACATAGGTTGCTGTTGTTGCAACCCAGTTCCACTCATATACAGCCGTGCCAGCACCTACCAAGTTTTCACCAAGCGCACCTTTGGCCATAACCAATCCCGCATTCATCCATAACAGCGGAATCATTGCAACCCAGGCAACAATGCAATAGGGGCAGAGAGCATCGATTACGAACACACTTTGGGAGAAAAGCCACAACACAAAAACAAACCCCAAAACGTTTCCAACCAAATAGGCGTTCCAGAACCAGTTTTTGAATTCAGCTCCGGCCAAAATGGCAAAACCGATTAGCACCGGTGCGAAAAAACTCGCAAGTCCAATAAGCGGGTTTGGAAATCCAAAAAGTGAGGCCTGTTCGGTGAGCATCACGGATTTGCAGGAAATAAACGGAGAAACATCGCAAGCCAGAGTTGCTTCTGGGTTTTCAGCAACCCGAATGCGCTCAACGGTCAGCGCCAACGAGGCAATCCACCCAATTACCCCAAACACAATTGAGGCGAGGGCGTAAATAACACCCGGTTTTACCCGAGTTTCATTCTCAATAAGGTTGCTCACCGACTCAGTATCTCATTTCCGTCACGTTATTGCTAAGCTAAAGCTAGGTGTAGCCACAGTTACACCGAAGATTTTTGCGGAATGTTGAGCCATATGAAGGGCTACCGTGATTAGCGCGAGGACGCGCAAGAGTTAAGATTTGACGCCGAGACCGGCTGTGGACGAATCGGCACAGGAGCCAAAGTGCCAAGGAAAAAGACCGAGGCTGAGCCAAAAGCAGTTCAGCCACCCGCAGCATCATTACTGTTTCAAGCACCAGATTTGCCAACCCCAGAGGTTGACAGTCGAAGTGGAAAGCTAAAAGCAGAAATCGCCAGACCTCCAAAGCAGGAGGAATCTGAGCCGCGAAAGCGAAAAAGAACCAAGACTCCGGAGCAGAAACCAGAAGAAAAAAAGACCGATGATTCAACCCGAGTCGATTCAAAGCGTCAGCGTAGAAGAGAACCGCGCAATGACAACCGCAGGCGAAGCAGTATTTCAGAGAGTGAATTTTTAGCAAGACGTGAATCTGTTGATCGGAAGATGATCGTCCGCGAGGCAGATGACAGGGTTCAAATTGGTGTTTTGGAAGATGCCATTCTGGTTGAGCACTACGTTGCTCAGTCTCAATCGGCTTCACTAATTGGAAATATCTACCTCGGGAAGGTTCAAAACGTTCTTCCCAGCATGGAGGCAGCCTTTGTTGATATCGGCAAGGGTCGAAATGCAGTTTTGTATTCAGGTGAAGTGGACTGGGATGCAGCCGAAACAGGAAACCAGCCAAGAAAAATTGAACTCGCACTAAAAACAGGCGACAAGGTTTTGGTGCAGGTGACAAAGGATCCGGTTGGCCAAAAGGGTGCTCGCCTGACTAGTCAAATATCTCTTCCCGGAAGATATCTGGTTTATGTACCAGGTGGAAACATGAACGGAATATCCAGGAAGCTTCCGGATAAAGAGCGTCAACGTCTGAAAGGAATCCTCAAAGAACTGCTCCCGGCTGATGCTGGGGTAATTGTTCGAACCGCAGCAGAGGGTGCCACTGAGGAGCAATTGGCACTTGATGTGAAAAGACTCACCGAACAGTGGCAGAGCATTGGCAAAAAAAGCGAAAAGGGCAAAGCACCCTCGCTTTTGCACACTGAATCCGATCAGTTGATAAAAATCATCAGGGATGTTTTCAACGAAGATTTCCAATCAATGGTTGTCCAGGGTGCAAAAACCAACACCTCGATCAATGAATATTTAGAGAGCGTTGCGCCAGAGTTGAAAGAGAGGCTCAGCGTTCACAAACAAAAAGAAGACATATTCGATGCTTTCAGAATTGGTGATCAGATTCATAAAGCCTTGGAACGCAAGGTTTATTTGCCAAGTGGTGGATCACTGGTGATTGACCGTACGGAAGCTATGACTGTTGTCGATGTGAATACCGGAAAGTTCATCGGTAGTGGCGGAAACTTGGAAGAAACGGTAACCAAGAACAACTTGGAAGCTGCTGAGGAGCTGGTGCGTCAACTAAGACTTCGGGACATCGGTGGAATCATCGTCGTTGATTTCATTGACATGACACTGGAATCCAACCGAGAGCAAGTTCAAAGAAGGCTCATGGAATGCCTCAGTAGAGACAGAACCAAGCATCAGGTCGCAGAGGTAACCTCTTTGGGATTGATTCAGATGACCAGGAAAAAGCTCGGTGTGGGATTGCTGGAGACATTTGGTGAGGTTTGTGACTGCTGCGCCGGTAGAGGAATGACAATCACCGAAGAGCAGAAATACAAAGCCGAACAAAAAAGCTCTAAGGCAAAGCCTGAAACCAAAAAGATTGTTGATCCAGAAAAAGCCAAAGAGCTTGGTTCGATGGTGAACAAAATTCATGACGCAGCAGCCGGGGATGAGCCCGAAAAGAGCGAAGAGACCGGCAATATTTTGGATAAAGTGTTGGATTCTCTTCCAGAAGCTGAGGAAACCAAACCCAAAAAACCTAGGCGTAGGCGAGTTACTTCCAAACAGACAACTCCAAACGTTGACCAATAGGTAGATTCAGGTATAGAATTCAAGGCTGTTGCTTGCAACATCCCTAAGCAGACAAAAGAGGTTAAGCGTGGTTTACGCAGTAGTTCGCGCCGGTGGGCGCCAGGAAAAAGTAGAGGTCGGGTCACTAGTGACCATGGACCGTATCAAGGCTTCCAGTGGCAAGGTAGAGCTTCCTGCGGTATTGCTCGTTGATGGTGACAAAGTCACCTCCGATGCGAAAGCGCTGGCCAAGGTAAAAGTAACCGCTGAGGTCATTGAAGAACTCAGAGGTCCAAAGATTGTTATCCAGAAATACAAGAACAAAACTGGCTATAAAAAGCGTCAGGGTCACCGTCAGGATTTGACCCGCGTTAAGGTCACCGAGATTAAGTAGGCGGAAATGGCACACAAAAAGGGAGCTAGCTCCACTAAAAACGGTCGCGATTCAAACTCACAGCGTTTGGGTGTAAAAAGATTTGCAGGAGAAGTTGTAAACGCGGGTGAAATCATTGTTCGCCAGCGCGGAACTCACTTTCACCCGGGCTCCAACGTGGGCCGTGGCAAAGACGACACTCTGTTTGCTCTCGCCGGAGGTGCTGTTGAGTTTGGTAGCAAGGGTGGCCGCAAGGTCGTAAACATTTTGGCTGAGTAGCCAGGGGTAAGATTTTTGGGCGGGCCTGTGGGTCCGCCCATTTTTATTTGGAGGTGAAGTGGTTACTTTTGTTGATGAAGTGAAGCTTCAGCTTGCAGCGGGGGATGGCGGCAATGGCTGCGTGTCTGTAAAGCGTGAGCGTTATAAACCACTAGCTGGCCCCGATGGGGGCAACGGAGGAAGTGGCGGATCAATTTGGTTGGTTGCCGAAACCAACACCGGAACGTTGCTTGATTATCACTATCGTCCCCATCGCTCTGCTGGCAGAGGCGATGCCGGAGCGGGAGATTTTCGCAACGGAGCAAAGGGTGAAGATCTTGTTCTGGATGTTCCTGTTGGAACAGTAGTGAAATCACCAAAGGGTGAAATTCTGGCTGATCTAAATCAGCCCGGCATGAAATTAGAAGTCGCCCAGGGCGGTATGGGCGGATTGGGAAATGCAGCCTTAGCCAGCAAACGTCGCAAAGCGCCTGGCTTTGCATTGCTTGGCATACCTGGCTGGACTGGCGAGATAGTGCTGGAATTAAAAACAGTGGCGGACGTTGCGCTTGTGGGTTATCCAAGTGCTGGTAAATCATCACTGATTGCAGCCATGAGTGCCGCAAGGCCAAAGATTGCGGATTATCCATTCACAACACTGCATCCAAACCTGGGAGTTGTTCAGGCGGGGGAGAGAAGCTACACAATTGCCGATGTCCCAGGGCTAATCGAGGGCGCAAGCGAAGGCAAAGGGCTAGGGCTGCAATTTTTGAGACACATCGAGCGCTGTTCTGTGATTTTGCACGTGATTGATTGCGCCAATTTGGAATCAGACAGAGAACCACTGAAAGATTACCGAGCAATTGTTCAGGAATTAGAAAACTACGAAGTTGAAAACGGAACCCCTTTGAATCAGCGACCGCAGCTAATTGCATTGAACAAAATAGACCTAGATGACGGTGAGACAATAGCCAAAATGGTGCGTCCAGAGTTTGAAAAGATGGGGCTCAGAGTCTTCGAGGTGTCCGCCATTAGCAAGCAGGGCTTGAAGGAGCTGAGCTTTGCAATGAGCAACCTGATCGAGGAGCATGCACAGGTCCAAGACAGTGCTCGAGAGATCATCAGCCTTGTGAAACAGGCACCAAGTGATGAGTTTGAGGTGAAAGCTCAAAATAGCGCCGAGGGAACCATTTTTAGGATCACAGGAGTCAAACCTGAAAGATGGGTGGCTCAGACCGATTTCAGCAATGATGAGGCAGTCGGTTACTTAGCTGAGAGATTGGCAAAACTGGGAGTTGAAGAGAGACTCATGAAAGCTGGAGCTAAATCAGGATCAACGGTGATTATCGGTTCTGAAAACGGAGTCTTATTCGAGTGGCAACCGATGGTGAATTCAATAGCTGAGGTTTCAACTCCAAGGGGAAGTGATTCAAGAATTGATGGAAATGATCGCCGAACAACCAAACAGCGGCGTGAGCAGTATCACGAGATGATGGACAGCAGAACTCGCATGAGAGACAAAATGCAGGCCGAAAGAGAGGCCTCGAAGATCAGCGAGCAGTATTTGGACGAGGAGTAAATTGCTAAGCCAAATTAGTGAAATCAGTGAATCCGCACTGGTAGTGGTAAAAATAGGTAGTTCTTCTATCACTGGTGAAAATTCGGAGCAATTAGGTCTTGTTTGCAAGTTGGCTGCCAATTTGCGTGAGCAGGGAACTGCGGTGGTTGTGGTTAGCAGTGGAGCCATTGCATCCTCGGCACCGGTGTTGGGGATAACCGCCAAAGCCACCGACCTGCCAACCTCGCAGGCCATGGCTGCAGTTGGGCAATTGAGACTGATGGCTGATTATCAGCGTTTACTGTCAGGCTTTAACCTGATTGCCGGGCAAGTGCTCCTAACAGTTGAAAACATGGAAACTCCAGAAACACGATCAAATGCGCTGCAGGCTTTTTCTAGGCTTTTAGAAATGGGCGTGATTCCGATTGTGAATGAAAACGACACCGTTGCAACTCAGGAAATTCGCTTTGGTGACAACGACGGTTTGGCTGCAAGTGTTGCAACTTTATTGGGTGCTGATTTGTTGATTTTACTCAGCGATGTTGATGCTATTTACACCGGCCCACCTGAACAGGATGGCTCAAGACCAATTGCTCGAATCAGCTCCCAGGAAGATTTGCAGGATGTTCAAATATCGGGGACCTCAACCGGGTTTGGAACGGGTGGTGCACTGACAAAGGTGTCGGCCGCTTTGAAAGTCACGGAGTCTGGGATTCCCGTCATGCTCACAAAGGTTACAAACGCAGAAAAAATCCTGTTTGAAGATTTCACTCACACCTGGTTCGAGGCAAAGAATAAGCTTGAATCATGACTGTTCAGAATATTCTTAGCTCTGCCAAAAAGGCATCCCCAGAGCTGGCCCAGGCTTCCACGGGGCAAAAGCATTTAGCGCTTTCGAACCTAAGAAATCTTCTGGGAGAAAACAGCCAAGGGATTTTAGAGGCGAATAAGCAGGATTTAGAGCGAGGCGAAAAAGAAGGACTAGCAAAATCACTGTTTGATCGATTGCGATTGAGCGATGAACGAATTCAGGGTTTGCAGTCTTCAATTGATGAAATCATTGCCTTCGGCGATCCGATAGGGGATGTCCTTCGCGGAAGCAAATTAGAAAATGGTCTAAGAATCGAACAAGTCCGAGTTCCCTTTGGTGTGATTGGTGTGATTTATGAGGCGAGACCGAATGTGACCATAGACATTGCCTCACTGGCCATCAAAAGTGGAAACGGTGCTGTGCTTCGGGGCGGGAGTGCAGCGGTTGAGACTAATCGGGTGCTAGTTGGGCTCATTCAAAAAGCTCTGGAGCAGGCAAAGCTTCCCAAACAGCTTGTCCAGACGGTTGATGACTTCGGTCGACAGGGTGGAGCCGAGATGATGCAGGCTCGTGGATTGGTTGATGTTTTGATTCCAAGGGGGAGTGCAAACCTAATCCAAACCGTTGTGAACGAATCAAAAGTGCCCGTTATTGAAACTGGTGATGGAATAGTCCATCTATTTATTGATAAAGATGCTGATGAACAAAAGGCAATTAATATTGCCAATAATTCAAAAACCCATCGGGTTAGTGTTTGCAATTCCTTGGAAACGCTGTTGATTCACTCCGCAATTCTAGAAACAACGGGAGTGGCTATTTTGAACGACTTGAAGGCCAGCGGAGTGAAGATAAACGCTTGTGAAAAAACCAGGGCATTGTTTCCTGAAGCCAACCAAGCCACCGATGATGATTGGGCCACTGAGTATTTGGCCATGGAGATATCCGTGAAAACAGTTGAAAACCTGGACGAGGCTTTGGATCACATAGCTAACTACTCCACTCACCACACCGAGAGCATCGTCACCGAGGATTACTCGACAGCAGAGAGATTTTTAGCAGAGGTTGATAGTGCTGCGGTTATGGTCAATGCCTCCACCAGATTCACAGATGGTGGACAGTTTGGAATGGGTGCTGAGGTTGGCATTTCAACTCAAAAACTCCATGCACGGGGACCGATGGGCCTAAATGAGCTAACTTCGACCAAGTGGCTTGTTCGTGGTGATGGTCAAATTCGTAGTTAGAATAAAGAAAAGCCAAGAGGAGAAACATGCTTGAACTACTCGCCGAGGGTGCCTACGTTGAGTATCGGGAGTTGCCAATCCCAACAATTGCCTATGGAATCATAACCCTGGGTATTTTTGCGGCTTTGGGAATTGTCACCATGAGCTTTATGAACGTATCTAATAAGCACACCAAGGTCGACCCATCTGAGACCAGTCATTAGGAGCTAATGCCAGGCAAGCGAAGAATTGGGGTCATGGGTGGAACCTTTGACCCTATTCACAATGGCCACCTGGTAGCGGCCAGTGAGGTCGCCTCAGCAATGCAATTGGATGAGGTTTTGTTTGTTCCAACTGGTAAACCTCGGCAAAAACAAGAAGTCTCAGCAGCAGAGCATCGTTATCTAATGAGTGTGGTTGCCACAGCTTCAAACCCTCAATTCAAGGTTTCCAGGGTGGATGTTGACCGTCCTGGATACACCTACACCGTTGACACTTTGAATGATTTGAATCAACAATTTCCAGATGCGGATCTATTTTTTATCTCTGGTGCCGATGCAATTGCGCAAATTATTGCTTGGAAAGACATTGAGACCGTTTGGGACCTTGCGCACTTCGTTGCCGTTAGTAGGCCAGGACATAAATTAAAGCTTCCTAAGGCTCCAAAAGGAGCAATTAGTGAGCTGGAAGTTCCAGCACTTTCCATTAGCTCTACAGATATTCGCCAACGAGTGGCGGAGGGGAAACCCATTTGGTACTTGGTGCCAGACGGAGTTGTTCAGTACATTAGCAAACATCATCTTTACGGGAGTTAAGTGGAATATAGAAGTAGAAGGGAACGCCGAGAAGCTGAAAAAGCGGGCTCGGTTTCGACTGCTGACCAATCAGAAAACGCAGAGCATTCCCCAGAAACTCAAGAAACAAAGTTTCCATCTCGAAGAGAGTTGAGAATGCAGGAGCGGCAGCGGTCTGCTGAGGACGCCGAGACAGTTGAAAATAAACATCCGCTTTCAAAAACAGAACAGCCAGCAACACTTGCACAGACCAAACCCACTGAGCAAAATCAGAATTTAGAAAATAAGGATAATGGGCCTGAGGCAGAGGGTTCGACAACAGCTGAGACCGCTGCCATCGATTCAACTCCAAGCCAGCTAACTGGACGAAACTATATTTACCAAGACTCGAGCAACACCTTCACAATGGACAACATACCTGATTCGTTAGAATCGACGAATGGTGATTTGGTTGTGACTAACTCCGAGTCCATAGAGATAGTAACTGGAAATCAGCCTTCGCTTTCCTCTGTCATGGACGATTTGAAATTTGATTCTGAGGACCAAAAAGACACCGTGGCTGGAAAAATTTCACTAGTTGATCCAGTCAGCGCCAAGCTCGTGGCAGATGCCAGAGAGCCGGAGATTGTTGTTCCGGGCAAAATTGTTGTCCGCAACAGAGTGCTATCCACGACTTTCGCCATTCTTGGCGGAGTCATGTTCGTGCTCGCAGGAATTGGCCTGTGGTGGGCCTTGAGTGAGATGGGCCCATTTAGCTAATGCCAGCAACCCCAGAATCAATTTCCCTTGCCAGATTGGCAGCCAAGGCTGCTGAAGAGAAACTCGCGGAGAATCCGATCGCCTTGGATGTTAGTGACCCTTTTGGTCTAGCGGACATATTCCTTTTGGTCAGCGGTGGTAACGAACGCCAAATTGTGGCAATCGCTGAAGAGGTTGAAGACCGAATGCGAGAGGCCGGTCACAAAGCGAGAGTTTTGGAGGGCAAGCAGTCTGGACGTTGGGTGCTGATGGATTTTGGGGATCTCGTGGTGCATGTGATGCACGAGCAGGAAAGAGAGTTTTATGCGCTGGAGCGTTTGTGGAAAGACTGCCCCATTGTTTCAGTGAGCTAGGGTTTTGCATTAGACTTTGAAGGCTTTGGGCCTGTGGCGCAGCTGGTAGCGCACCTGCATGGCATGCAGGGGGTCAGGGGTTCGAGTCCCCTCAGGTCCACCATGAAGTTTTATTACACCCTCGGAATGCCCACCATTTACAACGGTTGTACTGCTTGTGAATTTAGATATTAAACCGCATGGTCTTCATCATGTGACAGCCATTGCAGCCGACCCCCAAAAAAACGTTGATTTTTACACAAAGACTTTGGGGCTAAGGCTTGTAAAGCAAACAGTAAATTTCGATGCCCCGCATGTTTGGCACCTTTACTATGGTGATGAAAAAGGCTCTCCTGCATCCATTCTGACCTTTTTTCCTTGGCCCGGAGTGATACCTGGCAAAGAGGGAGCGGGCCTCACAACCGCCACATCATTTTCTGTGCCTCTTGAATCGATTGGTTTTTGGGAACAAAGGCTCAAAACACTTGGGGTTGAGAGTGAGCGTTCTCAGAACATAAATGGATTTGAATTTCTCAAACTTCGAGATCAAGACGGCATGAGTGTGGAATTAGTTGGAACTGAGGGAGATGCTCGCTCTGGCTGGGATGGCGAAGCTTCAATTCCAGCCGAACACGCTATTCGAGGGCTTCATTCAGTTACTCTCAGCCAGCAGCTTTTGGACCCTACCGCCATAATGCTTACTGACATGCTGGGCATGCAGGCAAACGCTGAAAGCCCCTCTGCTGCCCAATTCGCGATGGCCGATGGTGCAACCGGGACTTTGGTGGATGTTTTGCCAGGGGTTCGCGACAGAGGACTGCAGGCAGGCGGAACGGTGCATCACGTTGCCTTCAGAGCCCCCAATCTTTCAACAATGGAAAACTGGAGAGAGCAACTGGTTAGCCAGGGAGTTCCAGTGACAGAAATTATGGATAGGCAGTACTTCAAGAGCATTTATTTCCGTGAACCAGGCGGGGTGTTATTCGAGATTGCAACTGATGATCCTGGATTTGATATCGATGAACCGCTATTGGAATTAGGCAAAAAGCTAAAACTCCCTCCATGGCTTGAGCCTGACAGGGAACAAATTGCTCATAACCTTCCAAGAATCGAGGCCTAATTGATCTCTAGACCGCACGTTTGGATAAACAAAGACTCTGAAAACACTCTGCTGTTATTGCATGGAACAGGAGCGGATGAACATGACTTATTGCAATTAGGGGAAATGATAAGCCCTGAAAGTAATTTGCTCTCACCAAGGGGGCTGGTGAATGAAAATGGAATGAATCGTTTTTTCGAGAGGACACCCCAGGGTGAATTCGTCCAAGAGTCGGTGATCCAAGCGGTTTCAGATTTGGAGGAGTTTCTAGATCAGGCGGCTAGTGAGTATGGGTTTGATCAGAAAAACCTAGCCGCCTGCGGTTTCTCAAATGGAGCCAATACTGCCCTGGCTTTGTTGATGACATCTCCGCAGCGAGTTCATACGGTTGTTGCTTTTGGCTCGACTAAACCTCTCACTTCTTCCGTGACCAAAGACCTATCTGGAAAGAAAGTTTTTATAGCCAACGGTGAAAAAGACCCCTACGCTCCAGTGTCTGTAACCGAGGCGTTTGTGAGAGAACTGAAGGCTGCAGATGCTGAGGTTGAACTACTGACCCATCCCGGTGGTCATCAAATTTATCCAGCACATATCCAGCAAATTAACAGAGATTTGACCTAATATCCTCTAAGGAAAGTCTTAGAAGGAGAAAAGTGGCTATTTCACACAATCCCGTATTCAATCAGTCAATGCGAAGCGGAGCCAAGGGGCTTCAGCAGGTTGAGGTTGACTCAAGGTTTGAAGAAATAACTTCAACCAAGCCAATGACCCTGGAGGGAACTGCATCCAAGGTATTTGGAATGTTGCTTCTAGTGGTTTTAGGTGCTGCTGGAACTTGGGTTTTTAACCTGCAGGCTTTAGCTTTTCCAGCCATGTTTGTTGGTTTGGGGCTAGGTCTTTGGGCAGCGTTTTCGAAAACCACCAGGCCTTGGCTTTATTACCTGTATGCAGTTGTGCAGGGTGTCTTCATTGGAGGAATTTCCTCAATTTTTGAGGCTATGTATCCAGGAATTGTTCAGAGCGCGGTTTTGGGAACACTTACAACCGCCGGTGGAATGTTTGCCGCATACCGATTTGGATGGATCAAGGTAAACGAGCGCTTCACAAAAATCATGAGTTTTGCGCTTATTGGTTATTTCGGTTTTGCAATGATCAACCTTGGCTTTGCCCTTTTCGGTGGTGGTGGCATCTACACCTCACAGTTTGGTTGGATTGCAGCCCTTATTGGTGTCGGTCTAGCCGCATTTACGCTCAATCTAGACTTTGAGGCAATCAAGCAGGGTGTCAACCAGGGTGCTCCTGAAGAGTTTGAATGGAGAGCAGCATTTGGAATGACCGCAACTTTGGTCTGGCTCTACATTGAAATTTTGAGAATGCTTGCAATTTTCAACCAAGACTAATTTTTAGGGGTCTGGGGTGAGTTAGCCTGCAAGGCGCTCACCCCTTTCCCATTTAATCCATAGCTGATTTAGATCCCAAGCGTTCTCAGCCAATACAGAAACTCCATTTTTCCCAGTCCTTCTTAGTTTCCCTGAAATCAATAGAAGCCTGTTGTTGAATAAAAGATCCGAACATCTTGCTTGTGCCTCGTCGAAAAATGTGGCATCGGCGCAACCTGTTCCATCATCCAAGCTGATAAACACAACTCGTTTACCACTTCTCATTGGCGGGGTCTGGGTGGCAACTCGAATCCCTGCGATCAAAACCTCGGTGTTTCCCCTGAGAGTGTTTAGCTCATTCGCTCTGGATACCCCCAGATCATCAAGCATTGGTAGGTATTTATCCAGCAGGTGACCTGAGATATCCATGCCGGTAAGCCCCATCTCTAGTTCTAATTGTTGATTGTGTGTGAAATCTGGGTTTCCTTCAGGGAGTTGTTCGGTGACACTGAAATCCAGTTCGTTTTGGGATGGGTTTATATTTGGAGCGGGCTTGGTTGTTATCTCTCTAATTTTTTGGATGACGTCTCCACGTGTGGCTTCCATGGTTGATAGCGAATCCAGTGCACCGATGGTTGCAAGTCGCATGATTGTTTTTCTTGATGGTCGGGCTCTGGTGTAAAAATCTGCGATGTCTCTAAACGGAGCGTTTTTGATAATTCTTTGTATCTCAGGTGTTGATATTCCAGCAATTTCTATCAGCGACATTCTGACCCCTTTTGCGCCAGAAATCACCTCCACGAAGTATTCATCTGTTGATTTATTAACATCAATTGGCCACAGCTCCACCCCAAGTCTTCTTGCCTCGGCCAGCAATAATCTTTTTGGATACATGCCTGGGTCATGGGTGAGTATTCCAGAGATGAACTCAGCTGGGTAGTGAGTTTTCAACCAAGCGGATTGATAGGTCGGCAGAGCAAAAGCTGCACCGTGAGCTTTGCAAAAACCAAAACTCCCAAACCCTTCTAAAACCTGCCAGACCCGATTAACAACAGATAGTTGATAGCCTCTGGCAAGCGAGCTTTGTTTGAAATAGGTCTCAATGTCCTGCTTCAGTGCGGGCTTTGCCATCTTTCTTCGCATCTCATCGGCTTTTGCTAAGGTGCAACCGGTCATCACCTTCATGATTCTCATTAGCTGCTCGTGAAAAACCACCACTCCGTAGCTTTCTTCCAATATCGGCTTTAAATCTGGATGGAAATAATCCGGTTGGATAAAACCATGCCTTCCATCCAGATAGGGAGAGATCATGTTTCCCTTCATGGGACCTGGCCTGAATAAAGAAATTTGCAATGTCAGATCATTAAATTCAGTCGGCTGGTGCTTGCCGGTGAGCTCTCTTTGACCGGGGCTTTCAATTTGAAAAATGCCCAGGGTGTTGGTGGTTCTGATTAGTTGAAACACATCTTTGTCATCAGTTGCTACCGAGTCCAAATCAAGAGTTTTATTTTCAACTCTCTCAATTTCTTTTACGGCATAGGCCATCGTGCTTTGCATCCGAACACCTAAAACGTCAAGCTTTAGAAAACCAAGCGGGTCCATGTCGTCTTTATCGAACTGACTCATCGGTAACCCCAACCCGCTTGGTTCAGTTGGGGTTAGGTCTAAAAGCCGATTATCACCGAGTATTACCCCGCAGGGGTGCATGGAGATATGCCGGGGGAGTCGATCAAGTCTTTGAGTCAGATCCACCAACAGATTCAGTTTTCGATTTTTGCCAACTTGGTTTGCTAGCTTTGCCAGTTCAGGTTTTACCTCTAGCGCTGCTCGAAAACTTCTGGCGCTGAATCGCCAAGAGCTTTTGGCTATTTGATCAATCTGGTCCTCATCCAGACCTAGTGCCAAACCACTGTCTCTAATTGCTCCTCTGCCTCTATAGGTGGATTGCATTGAAAGTAGTGTTACTCGATCACCTCCGTAGCGTTTAAATATCGCTCGGTATATCTCATGTCTTCTTGATGATTCAACATCGATGTCTATATCCGGAAGGGTTGATCTCTCGGTGGATAGAAACCTTTCAAACAACAAACCCTGCTCGATTGGGTCTATGTGACTTATGCCCAGTAGATAATTCACCAAAGAACCAGCCCCCGAACCTCTGGCTGCGATTCTTATTCGCATATCTCGAATCATTTGCGCAACATCTGCAACCGTTAGGAAAAATGTTGAAAAGCCAAGTTTGTTTATGGTGATTAGTTCCTTGGATAGCTGATGTTGAACTTCAGTGACCAGGCTGGGTTTGGCTCCCGGGTATCTGTAATCAATTGCTGAATGTGTTTTTTGCCAAAGAACTTCAAATGGGTTCCCTTCAATTCCCAGCAGTTGCTTTTCAGGAGTTTTTGGATTCCCCCAATCGCAGTCTTCAACAGGGTTTATTCGACAGCGATCGGTTAGTTGCTCGGTGGTGGATAAAAGTTTCTTGGCCATCTTTGTATCACCAGTGATCTCCAAAGCTAAAGAGGCCATATCGTTTGGTGGCTTAAGCCAGGCCTGTGCATTTGGTTGAGGGAGAAAAATCCCCAGTGGTTCTAGGTATCTTGCTGAATCCAATACATCTGCCGTTAGTGCATCGTCTGGCTCCAAATACCTTGCGGCATTTGTTAAAACAGCAGGCAGTTTCTTGTAATCGGCAAGCGAAATAAGAGCCCTTGCGTGATCGTTTGAGTAACTGGTTCCAGGCTCTGTGAGGTGACTAAAGACTTCGATTGCCAAACAACCGCGAGTGTTGAAGTGCTCAAGCCATCCATCCAGCAAAACAGAAGCTTTTGAGGGGTCAAAAAGTGCGGCTTTTCCAACATCACTATCGGGGCCAATCAACACGGTGCAATTCGCAATTTCTTGCTGAGCAAGTTCGGCTAGGTCTTTTCTGTCTATTGAGGGTTTTTCATTTTTCTTTTTCTGGTGAGCTTTACTGATTATTCGACAAAGCGAGCTCCATCCAGCACCTCGATTATGGCCGTGGGCAATTATCACAACCCTTCCCAGCGAGATTTGGTCGGTGACTTCAAGGCTCACACCAATAATCGGATCTATTTTGTTTTCAATGCAGGCTGCTATGTGCTTAGCGGCACCATAAAGACCATCTCTGTCAGTGATTGCCAAGGCGTCGAAACCAAACTGCTTGGCAAAGGCAACTGCTTGCTCGGGTCTGTTGACTCCATAGTGGGCAGAGTAGGCGGAGGCAAAGTTGAGGTGGGTGAATCCAGTCACTAGATAACTCGCACCAACTTCCATTCATCACTGGGGTTACTGTGTATTAATTCAAAGACCCCACTGTCAGCATCGCACTGGGCCCTGACTCTCCACATCTCAACTTCTATTGCTTCAGCAGAAGATCCCTTTGGGGCTTGGTCAACCTCCCTCCACCAACTTTTTCTTGCATACCAACGAACCGGAACGCCTGTTGCGAGGTAGTGAGAGCCTCGCCAGTCAAAGCTGACCGGCTGACCGTCATGGTTTGTCACAACGGCAATAAGCTCATCTACTTGAATCAACTAATTTCCCCTTATTCGAACATTTGTTCGAATAAAAGTCTAAGAGATTATTGGGACATTGTGAAGTGCTAATCGAATAGCTTTTGTTCCGATTCTGGGTTTATTAACCCCGGGTGGTTATTTCTAACTGAACCAACGGCTTTGTTGACCTCATAAAAACTCAGTGATTTGGCAATTTCATCAGACTGGCCAGCTATTTCAGTTAGTAACTGATCCGAGTCTTTCTCTGAATTCAGCCAGGAATCAATATCTTCAACCATTACAGGGTTCCGGTCATGAATCTGTTCAATTTCTTTAGCGGCGCTTTTGGTGACGATGCTCACGCTGTATTGATTGCTAAGAGAATTAGGAGGTTCGAAAACAGCTGCAAATAACAACAATTTATCTGCGTGAATAAAAAACGGAGTTTTAGCAGAGCCTTCAGTCACCCATTCAAAATAACCACTGGCAGGAACTAAACCTCTTCGGGATTTCAGCGAAGCTTTGAAGCTGGGTTTTTCAGCAATGGTTTCTATTCGTGCGTTTATAAGTGGAGAACTTGGTGGTTTAGTTGCCCAGGAGGGGATGATGCCCCAGGATGCGGCTATTAGTTCCAGTGAGGCTTGATTGACAACCAGCGGTATTTGTTGGGTCGGAGCGAAGTTGAAACTTGGCAGGTTTCCCTCGAAATTGTTTTTGATGGAAAGCTCTTCACTGAGCTGGTCACTGGTTTTTGAAACAACGAACCTGCCACACATTTTTAGTCTGACATTCTGTTACTGAATTTTTCTAAAAGCTTTTTAGCGATTGCGATCAGCCCAAGAGATGCAAGCAGTATGCCAACTGCAATCAGTGATCCAAATCTCAAGTTTTCACTTAGCAGTTCATAGCTTTCTCGAGCCAGGAAACCGACCCCAACATAAAGTGATGCCCAGATGGCGCAGGCGGCGAAAGTCCAGCTGATAAAAACCTTATAAGGCATCTTGGTGGCCCCGGCAACTGCTGGGACAACGCTATGCAATACCGGCAAAAACCTAGAAATAAAAACAGCAAACCCGCCTCGCCGAGCAACGAACTTCTCTGCCCTGTCCCACCGGCTTTGGCCAATTGCTTTGCCCAATCTGGTGTTTCTAAGCTTTGGCCCAAGCCAGTAGCCAATTGAGTAGCCTATTGATTCACCAACCAGAGATCCGATCAGCACCGCCATTAGAAGCCAACCAAAGTCTCCCCAATCCAAAACACCGGTTGAGGCCACCAAAACGATAGTGTCTCCAGGGATAACAAGGCCAAGCAGGATGGTGGTCTCAAGCATGATTGCAAGACCGGCAAGTAGATTTCGAATACCTGGATGCACGCCTTGAACGGCGTCTATAAAGGCATCCACATATTCATTCATTTCTAAATTTTCTCACCTTCTGGGTATGCCAATTCTAGTTATCGGATGAAAGTCAAAGCGTTGTTCTAAAAACACATGGTTTTCGCTGGTGTCATCACAAAGAAGAGCTCAAAAGTTGCAGCCGCTTTCTGAATGATTTGAGTTTTTTAGTCTCTCCAACATTTACACCCGGCCATTTTTTTACACCTCGCACACCCTGCAAACTCGATGCACTCCAAACCTCCAGTCCTTCCAAGTCTGTTGGTTTGCAATTTTCAGAGACGGTTTCAAATCCAGCCTGATCGGCTAATTCAAATAACTCTTGACGAGTTATTGATTCAAGCCAGTCAGTTGAATCGTCCGGCCCGCATAATGTGTTTTCTCTCCACCACAAAATGCTAGAGAGAGCTCCATCGGCGATGTATCCCTCTTTGTCAAGTAACACCGCTTCATCCGCCCCGTGCAGGTTTGCTTTTCTCCTTAGTTGCTGGCACAGAGATAGATCCGGACCCTTTACCAGTGGTTTTTCTCTTGGGTCAGGCTCTGGGTAGGTCCAGAGGTCTAAAAACTCGGTGCGTGTCGGTGCCTCTCGGATTCGAAGAAAAAGTTTTTGACCCAAAGAGCTATTTTTTCTGAACTCTATTCTTGGGAACCATTCGCCTGTTTTTGGAATTGCATTGCGTACAGCCTCGAAAAAAGAATCAAAGGTTTCATCATCGATTGTTTGTTCTTGGTTTACCCAGTTTTTAAACCTTGAAAAGTGATTCTCAAGGGACCTAACTCGGCCATTATCAACTAACCAGGAATCGGCAACGGTTAGAGCGGTTTTGTCTGTTTTGACAAAGTTGATAAGTTCTCCTGAGTCAAAGACTAGGAAATCACCCTCCACACTCACAGCAGATTCCTCCGTTCCTAGTTCTAGACTACGAGGCTAGGGATAGGGAAAATGCTTTTTAAAGAGAAGTTAACAAACTGGTGGTACAACCCAGACGATGTTTACTTATCTCTCTACGCTTCTTTACCCAATAGCTTTTATTTTGATCGCTCTGAAAATCCTCAACCTTATTCAGTTATTGGATCGGGCGAATCTTTCGAATTTGCATCTTTTGAAGAGCTTGATTTGAAGCCTTCTGAAGACCTGCAAGATCTTCCGTTCGGATTCAGGCCAGGTGTGGTGGTAGCACTCAATTATGAGATGGGGCTTGCTCACATGGGCATCGGGGCAGGTGGAGTGTCTCGAGGAATCAGAGTTGATCGAGCAATGGTTTTTGGCCATCAAGAAAGAGCTTGCTGGCTGATTGGTGATTTTTCAAACCAAGAAGAATTTGATAACTGGAAGCATTCTGTGTTTCTAAGAATTGCCCTAACAGGCGGGGAATCACTCACCATGAATGGAGAGATTAGTTCTGAACTAAGTTCCCGCTTTTCAAAGAAGGATTACTTGCAAGCAGTTGAGGATTGCAAAAATCAAATTGAGCTGGGGGAGAGTTATCAACTCTGTTTGACAACTCAGTTGAGAGGGAAATTAGATTCTGATCCAAAACTTGTTTTTTATAAATTAAAGAAAAACCACCCTGCGCCCTTTGCATCGTTTATTAATTTCGGGGATATGCAACTAATCTCGATATCCCCAGAATTGTTCTTTTCATCCTCGGCGGGTGTTTTGAAATCCTCACCCATCAAGGGAACCAGACCCAGATCTAAAGACCAATTAGAGGACAAGCAAATCAGTGATGCGCTTTTGAATAACGATAAAGAACAAGCTGAAAATCTGATGATTGTGGATTTGGTCAGAAATGATTTCAGTAAGGTTTCAGAAATTGACTCGGTGGTAACTGAGAAATTATTTGAACTAAAAAGCTTCAGTAGCGTTCATCAATTAGTTTCGACAGTTACAGCCAAGCTTGCGAGCAAGTTTTCAGTATTGGAGGCTATCCAGTGCCTTTTCCCGGCAGGTTCGATGACTGGAGCACCAAAGCACTCTGCGGTGAGTTTTTTAGCAGGAGTAGAAAAAGCACCCAGAGGTTTTTATTCGGGTGCTTTTGGCTGGATTGCCAATAATGGCGATAGCGAGTTGGCGATGACCATTAGAAGCATTTTGATTGAAAATGATGAATGTTCAATCGGAGTTGGCGGCGGTATTACCTGGGGGAGTGAACCCGAGGCTGAATATCAAGAGATGCAATTGAAGGCAAAAGCGCTGGTTGAGACAATTCAGGGCGAAGTAAGTTGGTAACCTTTAGAGGTTGAACGGCAGAGGTTAGATTGACCGAATCAGATTACGATTTTCAAGAAATACAGGCGAAGTGGTTGCCCTATTGGCAAAGGGAGAACCCCTTTGATAGTGGCAGAGAGGATGACCCGCGTCCTAAGAAGTACGTCTTAGACATGTTTCCCTATCCAAGTGGAGATTTGCACATGGGTCACGCCGAGGCTTATGCGCTGGGTGATGTGGTTTCGAGATACTGGGTTCAAAGAGGATTTAATGTTTTGCATCCAATTGGTTGGGATGCCTTTGGGCTGCCAGCAGAAAACGCAGCCATCAAAAGAGGTCTAGACCCTCGTCAGTGGACCTATGACAACATCGATCAGCAGAAAAAATCGATGGAAAATTATGCCTGCAGTTTTGACTGGAACAGGGTTTTGCGCACCTGTGATCCGATTTATTACCGTTGGAACCAGTGGTTGTTTTTAGAGTTTTATAAAAAAGGTCTTGCCTATCGCAAAAACTCAAACGTGAACTGGTGCCCCTCTTGTCAGACAGTTCTGGCCAATGAGCAGGTGGTTGCTGGGTTGTGTGAAAGATGCGACACCGAGGTAACCAAAAAGGCCCTGACTCAGTGGTATTTCAAAGTCACCGATTACGCCGACAGATTGCTTGATGACCTTGACACCCTGGAGGGAAATTGGCCTTCAAAGGTTCTATCCATGCAGCGCAACTGGATTGGTCGAAGCTATGGAGCATCAGTCAAATTCGTAGTTGAAAACCGCGAGGAATCGATTGAGGTTTTCACAACTAGGCCCGACACTTTGTATGGAGCAACATTCATGGTGGTGGCTGCTGATAGTGAATTAGCTACTGAGTTAGTCGAAGAGGCCGATGAGCAAACAAAGAAAGATTTTGCTGAGTATGTCGATACCGTCAAAAAGACCAGCGACATCGACAGGCTTTCAACCGACCGAGAGAAAACTGGAGTTTTCCTGGGGCGCTATGCGATAAACCCACTCAACGGTGAGCGTTTGCCTATGTGGGCAAGTGATTACGTGCTGGCGGATTATGGAACGGGTGCAATCATGGCCGTTCCCGCTCACGACGAACGAGACATGGAATTTGCGGTGAAGTTCGATTTGCCAATCAGAACCGTTGTCGACACAGGCGATGAAGACCCGGAAATTTCAAAGATTGCAACCGCAGGGGATGGAAAGCTGGTCAACTCCGGTCCTTTGGATGGCTTGAATAAAGACAAAGCAATAGCCAAAGCGATTGAGATTTTAGAACAGCGCGGAACGGGTGAGAAAACAAAGACCTTTAGGTTGCGTGATTGGTTAATTTCAAGGCAGCGTTACTGGGGAACCCCAATTCCAATCATTCACTGTGAAAAGTGTGGGGAAGTACCAGTTCAGCAAGATCAGTTGCCAGTTGAACTCCCAGACAGCAAGGGTTTAGACCTCTCACCAAAGGGGACATCTCCTCTGGGTGGTGCAGAAGACTGGGTGAATGTTGATTGCCCAAGTTGTGGCGGTGCAGCCAAACGTGACACCGACACAATGGACACCTTTGTGGATTCGAGCTGGTATTTCTTGAGATTTTTCTCACCCAACAGCGAAGAATTCGCCTTTGACCCAGAAGGTGTCAAACAGTGGGGCGCGGTTGATCAGTACGTGGGTGGTGTAACCCACGCCATTTTGCACCTGCTGTATGCGAGATTTTTCACCAAGGTGTTATTTGACATGGGAATGGTTGATTTTGAGGAGCCATTCACTCGGTTACTTAACCAGGGAATGGTTTTGATGGATGGTTCAGCTATGAGTAAATCCAGGGGAAACCTTGTGAAATTAGGTGATCAACTGGAGCAGCACGGTGTTGATGCAATCAGGCTGGTTATGAGTTTCGCTGGACCACCAGAGGATGACATTGATTGGAAAGATGTCTCCCCGCAGGCCTCGGCCAAATTCCTGGCGAGAGCTTGGAGGGTTGCTAAGGATGTTTCTGAGACAGAAACTTCAGGAGATCCCGATAAACAGGTGAGGGTTCAAACTCACAGTTTTCTCAGTGAACTAGAAACCAATATTGAAAACTTCAAGTTCAATGTGGCGGTTGCTAAAACAATGGAATTGGTGAATGCACTAAGAAAGGCCATTGATTCCGGAAGTGGGGCCTCTAATCCTGCAGTGAGAGAGGGCGCCGAGGAGCTTGCTAAGGGGCTAAGTCTGTTTGCACCCTATGTAGCTGAGGACATGTGGCATCTGCTTGGTCATGAAACCCCGGTGTCCTTGGCTGGTTTTAGGCCAGTGGAGGAGCACCTGCTGGTTCAAGAAACCGTGGTTGCCGTTGCGCAGGTGAACGGAAAACTAAGAGACAAGTTCGAGGTCTCAGTTGATGTGACTGAGCAGGAACTTGAGAAGCTGGCCACCGATAGTGAGAACGTGAAGCGGGCTATTGGGGATGGCGAGGTAGTGAAAATCATCGTGAAAGCTCCAAAGCTTATAAACATTGCAGTAAAAGGCTAGGTCTTTCCACAACCTGAACTAAAACAAATATTTAGGACCAGAAAGCATCTAGTTTTCCAAGCATGGAAATCCTTGATTGGATAAAGGAAAAACTAGCCTCAACTAGCAAGCTCACGATTGCCATCATCGCTATTTTGGCGTTTTTGCTTATTTGGCTTATCTGGCCAAGAGCCGAAGCCGAGCAGGTTAGTTTTGAGGCCTCCGATTCTGAGTCGATATCTAATTCAAAAATCAGCATTCATCTCGTTGGAGAGGTAATCAATCCTGGACTTTATCAATTACCCATTGGTAGTCGAGTCAGTGATGCTGTGGAGATGGCGGGTGGGGTGAGCGAGAATGCAAGTGCTGCAAGCATCAACCTTGCGAGAATACTGATTGATGGTGAGCAAATCATTGTCAAAAGCGGTGTGCTTTATCAGCAGGAAATGGATTCCAAAATCAGCATAAACGATTCAGGTGCTGATGAATTGGAACAACTACCTGGGGTGGGTCCGTCTATTGCAAATAAAATTATCGATTATCGAGAGGCAAATGGTCCCTTCAGATCTATCGAGCAGCTGACTGAAATCAGTGGCATTGGGCCAAAGATGCTTGCGAACATAAAAGACCAGGTTCGACTTTGATTGCTCTTGCCGCTGGCCTTTGGCTTGCCAGGCTCGGAGAGTTGCTGTTATCCCCTGTGATTGGCGTCTTGGCAAGTGTCGCGGTGATAGCACTTGTTTGGAAACAAGAAAAAAGGTTAGTTAAGTTTGCAACTTCGGTTGTCTTGATTTCTTTGTCTATGTCTTTTTTGCAGATTTGGAGTGAGGCTTCAACGGCTGAAACCTCAATGATTGAAAATCAGCTCACAATTGAGGGTGAGTTCAAGGTACAAAGCGACAGCTCACCATTCGGCGAAGGGTTTAGAACTTGGATTGAGTTCTCCGGTGAGAACTTCGAACCAACTCTGGGTTCGATTATTGGCGAAGAGGGCGATTTCAGATGGGGAGAAACATACGCTGCGACATTGGCTTTGGAGCCAAACTGGAGAGTTGGTAGAGGTAGTTTCATTGCAACTTCCGTGGCAGATCCTGTTTTGATTGAAAATCCTTGGTTTTTACAAAAAACAATTGGCGAGATCAGAGAAAGTTTTTTGAGATCAGTTGCTGGAGTGACCCCAGACAGCAAAGGTTTAGTTGCCGGTTTGGCTGTGGGAGAGAGAACGCTTTTATCAGATGCAACCAGTGAAAATATGCGCAAGGTGGCCCTGACCCACCTAGTTGCTGTAAGCGGAGCCAATTGCGCAATAGTCCTTGCGAGTGTCTATTTTGGCCTTGGCTTGCTTGGTGTTAGCAGAAGACAAAGATTTATAGCAGCCTTGCTTTCACTGCTTATCTATGTGTTAGTTGTTGGCTTTGACCCCAGTGTTTTGCGAGCGGGTTTCATGGCTGCAATGGTTATAGCGGCTATGTGGCTTGGCAGAGGGGTTTCTCCGATGCGTGCACTGGCTTTATCGATGGTAATACTTTTGTGTTTTGACCCCTGGTTGGCCATTGATTTTGCCTTCGCGCTCAGTGTTTTTTCAACTATTGGCATTTTGGTTTTGGCTCCCGCTATCTATGAACGCCTTTCAAAGATTCCAAAACCATTGGCCGTCGGATTAGCCGTTAGTTTTTCTGCTCAGCTTTATTGCATACCAGTTATGTTGATGCTCCAACCTGAACTCCCTGTGTTTGGGGTTTTGGCGAACATCTTGGCAGAACCGATGGTCGCACCGGTTACGGTCTTGGGAATCACTGCGGTATTCCTATCACCATTTTTCCCAGCAATCAGTTCACTTCTTAGTTTCGTTGCCAGTTTAGGGACATGGTGGATAGCCTTGGTCGCCAATCGACTTGGAGAATTGCCGCAGGCGACGCTTCCTTGGCCAAACGATTTCATTGGATTATCGCTTGCGGTTTTGATGGCTTTGGCAATCACCGCAACAGTTTTATCCGAAAAATACAGAGCCTTCGGATTAGCCATAAGTTCAATTTTGATTGCCGGCTCAGCAATTGGATTTTTAGATAAGCAAATCAGGGTTGAGCAGTTTAGAAATCAACAGCCTGAAATAGTCAATTGTGACGTGGGACAGGGAGATGCTCTTTTGATCTCATCTCAAGACCAAACAATGCTCATTGATGTCGGTCGAGACCCACAACTAGTCAGTCGATGTCTTAGTGATAATCAAATCAAAAAATTGGATTTATTGGTGCTCACCCATTTTGATTATGACCACGTGGGAGGTATTACTGGGCTTGGGGATGTTCAGGTTGAAAAAGTTCTCATCTCTGGATTTAACGACACACGTGAGGCGGTTGATGTGGTGCAGAGATTTTTTAGCACAAGAGCAACAACTCTGGATGTTGGATATCGAGGAATGACCGCTGATTTCGGAGGAGGGTTTTGGGAAATACTCTCTCCAAGTGCGAATGCTTCAGAAGCCGAGAATGCCAACGATGCTTCAATTGTGCTGCTCTTGAGCCTTCCTGAACTGCAAGTCTTAGCACTTGGAGACATAGGCCAATCAGCTCAACAGCGGATAATGAACCAAGGGGCGCAGGGCAGAATCAGTGAGCAAAAGCCTTTGGTGTTAAAAATCAGCCATCATGGAAGTGCCGATCAGAGTATTGGTTTTCACAAGCTGATAAATCCTGAAATTTCAATAATCTCAGTTGGTGAAAATAACTATGGTCACCCAGACCCCCAACTTATTGCTCAACTAAAGTCAATCGGTAGTCGGGTTTTGAGAACAGATGAAAGCGGAATGATTGGAATCCAGAGCTATCCAGAGCTTTCAATATTCGCCACGGGTAAACTCTGATGGTGGCCAAGATAAGTTTTCGCAATTCAACCTTGCACCCGCTGACTTTGCTGGTGGGTGCAAATGACTACCTGGCAGGTCGCGGTTACTCAGTAATCAAATCAGCAATAGCAGATAATTACCCCGAGTTTGAACAGCATAATTTGACCGAGGCCTATCAATCTGGGCAGTTATTTAATTTTGCAAGCCCATCGTTATTTGCTGAGCCCAGACTTATTTTGATTGAGTCTCCAAACAAAGACCTATTAGAAGATCTGCAGAGGTTTTCCAAAGAGCCAGTTGAGCTCACCTTTCTAGTCATTCGCATCCAGGGGCAGTCTGCGGTGAATAAGGATTTCCAAAAACTGAATTCGCAGCAGATTGATTGCGATGAACCAAAGCGCGAGGCCGATAAACAGGCGTTTATTCAGTCTGAGTTTAGGGAGCTCGGTAAATCAATCGCACCAGACGCGCAACGTTTACTCTTGCAAACCTTTGGTAATGACTTAGCGGAACTTGCTGCAGCCTGTTCGCAACTTGCGCAAACAGATGACGCTGAGATTGATTTTGAAAAAGTTGATGTCTTATTCGGTGGCCGTGAGCAGACGACTGCCTTCAAGGTGGTTGATGCAGCCTTTGCGGGGGATATGCAAACCGCTCTGCGTTTATTGCGAAATGCCCGCGATACTGGAATTGACCCGGTGCCTCTGGTTGCAACAGTTGCAATGAGGGCAAGGCAGCTATCCAAACTGATCTCTTCACCATCTGCATCAGCGTCAGACATTGGTGTTGCAGATTGGCAGCTTCGAAAGCTCAGAGGTGAATTGGCGGGTTGGAGCGAGGGGGGCCTGGAGGGTTTGGTGCGCTTGGTTGCACACACCGATGAAATGGTAAAGGGTGGCTCTCGCCACCCTGATTACGACCTTGAAAGACTGCTAATCGCAGTCAGTGAAAAAACTAGCTGAGTTTTGCAAGCTTTGTTGCAATGGAGCTTTTCTTATTAGCTGCCTGGTTTTTGTGGATAACACCCTTGCTAACAGCCTTGTCTAGCTTTTGGGATGCAACCTTTACTGTCTCTGTTGCCTGGTCCTTATCGCCTGCGCTGATGGCTTCTCTGGCTGCACGGATAGCGGTTCTCATTTCACTACGTACTGCCTTATTGCGCTCTTCAGCTTTGCGATTGGTTCCAATGCGCTTAATTTTTGACTTGATGTTTGCCATTACTTACTTTCTAAATCTATGTCTGCTTTGGACAAAGCTAAAGACTACCAGCATGCGGAATGCAAACTCAAGAGTTCTGCTTTAACTGTGCGAGAATAATCTTTCAAAACATTTACAGACAGGTTGATGATTTTAGTGGACTCTCCCGCACCGCGTATGCGCAATTTCTGCATTATTGCGCACATCGACCATGGCAAGTCAACTCTTGCCGATCGCATGTTGCAACTAACTGGAATTGTCAACGATCGTCAAATGCGAGAGCAATACCTTGACCGTATGGATTTGGAGCGTGAGCGGGGAATCACCATCAAATCCCAGGCAGTCAGAATGCCCTGGAAAATTGATCAGGATGATTACGTTCTAAACATGATTGACACCCCGGGTCACGTTGATTTCAGTTACGAGGTTTCAAGATCCTTGGCTGCCTGCGAGGGTGCAGTTTTGTTGGTGGACGCAGCTCAGGGAATAGAGGCACAAACTCTTGCGAATCTTTATTTGGCAATGGAAAACGATTTAGAAATCATTCCGGTTCTGAACAAGATCGATCTGCCAGCAGCTCAGCCAGAGAAATACGCCGAGGAATTAGCCGGCTTGATTGGTTGCGAGGTTGAAGACATCCTGCACGTTTCAGGGAAAACAGGTCAGGGCGTCCCAGAGTTATTAGACAGGTTGGTTAGAGACATACCACCACCTACCGGTGAATTGGAGGCAGCTCCAAGGGCCATGATTTTTGACAGTGTTTATGATGCCTATCGCGGGGTGATCACCTATGTGCGAATGGTGGATGGAACACTCTCCGCGCGGGAAAAAATCAAAATGATGTCAACCGGTGCCGTGCATGAGCTATTGGAAATTGGAGTGAGCTCCCCAGAACCCAGCCCAACAAAGTCGCTCTCCGCAGGTGAGGTTGGATATCTAATTACTGGTGTGAAAGATGTCAGGCAATCCAAGGTCGGTGACACTGTCACCAGCAAAGACAACACCGCCAAAGCCTCTCTAAAAGGTTATGTAGAACCAAGACCTATGGTTTTCAGTGGCATCTATCCAATTGATGGTGGCGATTACCCAGCACTTCGCGAGGCTTTAGACAAGCTAAGGCTCAGTGATGCTGCACTGGTTTATGAACCAGAGACCTCAGTGGCCTTGGGATTTGGTTTTAGGTGTGGGTTTTTAGGCCTTTTGCACCTTGAAATCATCTCCGAGCGATTGGAGCGAGAATTTGGACTTGGGCTAATTGCAACCAGTCCCTCGGTTGTCTATCAGGTAACTATGGAAGATGGTTCAGAGCACACGGTCACAAACCCCAGTGAGTTCCCAACTGGAAAAATCAAAGAGGTTTTGGAACCAGTTGTGAATGCCACGATTCTGAGCCCCAGAGACTATGTGGGAACAATCATGGAACTTTGCCAAACCAGACGCGGATCAATGATTGATATGCAGTATTTGAGCGAAGATCGGGTACAGCTTCGCTATAAACTCCCGCTGGCGGAGATAGTTTTTGACTTTTTTGATCACCTCAAGAGTAAAACTCAAGGATATGCATCACTTGATTATGAGGAATCTGGTTTGCAAGCCAGTGATTTGGTGAAGGTGGATCTCTTGCTGCAAGGAGATCAGGTTGATGCCTTTAGTGCAATTGTGCACAAGGACAAGGCTTATGCCCACGGAGTTTCGATAACAGCAAAGCTAAGAGAGCTAATTCCAAGGCAACAGTTTGAGGTTCCGATTCAGGCTGCGGTGGGTTCAAGAATTATTGCTCGCGAATCGATCCGGGCGATGCGTAAAGATGTTCTGGCGAAGTGTTACGGCGGTGACATAACCAGAAAGCGGAAACTGCTTGAGAAGCAAAAAGAGGGTAAACGTCGAATGAAAATGGTTGGAAAAGTTGAAGTCCCACAAGAGGCGTTTATTGCAGCACTGAGCTCGGATAGCAGCAAAGCCGAAAAGAAGAAATAGCGATGCCCGGACCATTGCCAATCGGTTCCCCGTGGCAAGGCAGTTTCCCCAAAGTTTCTAGTTTTGATAACCAAAAGTCGTGGCATGCATACGTGCACATCCCTTTTTGTGAGGTCAGGTGCGGATACTGTGATTTCAACACCTACACAGCCGATGAGGTGCAGGGGATTAAGAGAGCAGAGTTTGACGAGTCACTCGCTTTAGAGGTGTCGAAAGCTGCAACCCAACTGCACAACTCTGAAATTCAGGCTAAGCCGTTTTCCACGGTGTTTTTTGGTGGGGGTACTCCGAGTCTTTTTAATCATGCTCAAATCAAAAATGTCATAGACCAACTTCGTGACGATTTTGGATTCACCGAAGATGCCGAGTTCACCATGGAGGTCAATCCAGACACCGTGGATGAAAACTACTTACAGTCAATCTCACAGTTGGGAATCACCAGGGTCAGCATTGGTGCACAGAGTTTTGATTCTGATGTTTTGAAGGTGCTTGATAGAACTCACAACCCAGAAAATGTCGAGAATGCAGTTTTCGGAGCGAAAAAAGCAGGTTTGCAGGTTTCATTGGATTTGATCTATGGAGCACCAGGGGAGTCTCTAGAAAGCTGGCGCGGAACTCTTGAAAAAGCACTCTCAATGGATCCGGATCACCTCAGTGCTTATGCGCTAATCATTGAACAGGGGACCAAGCTTGCAAGGCAGATTTCCAAGGGTGTTTACCCAGAGCCCGATGATGATTTGATGGCAGAGAAGTATGAATTATTGGATTTGATGACCAGTCAGCGAGGCCTTAGCTGGTATGAACTTTCCAATTTCAGCAAAAACCAGCAAACCCAATCCCGACACAACCGTGCCTACTGGATGTCAAATTATTGGTATGGGTTTGGTCCAGGTGCCCATTCTTTTATCGGGAATATTAGGTTTTGGAATCGCAAACACCCTGCCGCTTATGCAGAGTCACTAAGAAAAGACCTACCCGTTCAGGGGTATGAGCTAATTCAGCCCAATGAACATCTGCAGGAGCGTTTATTGCTAGAGATAAGACTTGCGGAGGGCATCGAAAAATCACTGCTTTCAGAACTAGGTGTTACTGAGGAAGTGATTGCAGAGCAACAGCAGTATGGGTATTTAGAGAATCAGTCAAATTGGTTTTCGCTGACCCTGAAGGGTAGACAAATGGCCGATCGAGTGGTTCTAAATCTTCTCAACTAGCTTGGATTTGATTAGAATTGGCACTCAAGATTGGAGAGTGCCAAAAAATGATTCCTCAGCGATCACTGGATGTCCTGCGGGCAATTGTTGAAGACTATGTCCAAACCAATCAGCCCGTAGGTTCAAAATCTCTGCTTGACCGACACCCGCTTGGAGTGAGTGCCGCCACAATCAGAAACGATATGGCGCTTTTAGAAGAAGAAGAGTTGATCGCAGCACCGCACACTTCTAGTGGCCGAATCCCAACCGATAAGGGTTACAGATTATTCGTTGAGCAAATTAGAGAATTGAGCTCGATTAGTAAACCTGAGAAAAAAGCTATCGAGTCATTTTTGGATGACCAACTCAGCCTTGAAGAACTGCTGCAGCAAAGCGCTAGAACACTCAGTCAACTGACTAATTCGCTGGCACTTATTTCTTACCCCTCTTTTGGCTCAAGCTATATTCGCCACATCGAACTGATTCCCATCAATGAGACGCGAGTGCTGGTGATGTTGATATCAAGTTCTGGGCAGATTCAACAGGCTGTTGCAAACATGAGCCATTCGATTTCGGATGAATTACTGCAAGACATTAGAGGAAGACTGAATGGCCAACTTTCCGGTCAACTGCTAAGTGATGTGAGCAAGCGTGGTGAGGAGATGCAGCGGGAGCTTTCTGCTTCCGCAAAAAACCAGGCAAAGCCCATTGTTGATGCGCTGCAGTCTCTTGTGGATGAAAATCGTCAGGAGCGGGTGGCAGTTAGCGGTGCGGCCAATTTGGTGCGATCAGAAACAGAGTTTGATGGGTTTGCGCCACTTTTGGAGATGATGGAAGAGCAAGTTGTTTTGATGAAGCTTTTGAGAGAAACAGAACTGGAACAAGATGGGTTGGGAATTTCAATAGGGGCCGAGAATGCCCAGCAGGGTCTTTCTGGTGCAAGTGTCTTGATAGGCGAGTATGGAGACACAGATAACTCAGCAAGGGTTGGTATCCTCGGACCGACAAGAATGAACTACCGGGGGAACATAGCCTCGCTGAGAGCTGTTGCAAGGTATTTGAGTAAATCATTGAACGGAAACTAATTGAGCGATTACTACGAGGTTTTGGGTGTCAGTCAAAGCGCCACCACGGAGGAAATCAAAAAGGCTTACAGGAAATTAGCGCGTGAGCTGCACCCCGACATCAATCCCGACCCTGACGCGCAGGAAAAATTCAAAGCGGTCACTCACGCCTATGAGGTGTTGGGAGACCCGCAAGAGCGCGAAAAATACGATCGAGGTGGGGACCAGGGGATAGGCCTTGGGGACATCTTTGACACCTTCTTCGGAGGCGGCCAAAGAGGTCCTAAATCCAGAGCGCAAAGGGGTCAGGACGCTCTGCTAAGAGTCGATCTGACCCTGAAGGAAGCCATTTTCGGAGTTAGCAAAACAATGACCATCACCACAGCGGTTGTTTGCCCAACCTGCGAGGGAAGTTGTGCTCAGCCTGGAACAAGTGTTCAGGTTTGCGATATCTGTCGCGGAAGCGGAAGCATCTCTCGCCAGGTTCAATCTTTTATGGGAACGGTAGTGACTTCTCAACCCTGCGGTTCCTGCAGAGGAACCGGTGAAGTGATTCCTCATCCCTGTTCAAAGTGCCGAGCACAGGGAAGAGTGCGCGAAAACCGAGAGCTGAATTTAGACATCCCAGCAGGTGTGCAGGATGGGATGCGTCTTCACCTCCCAGGCGAGGGTGAGGTTGGCTTCGCAGGCGGACCGGCAGGGGATCTCTATCTAGAGGTGAGTGTTTCAGCGGATCCTGTGTTTGCAAGAGATGGCGATGACTTGGTTGCAAGACTCGAGGTTCCCTATATTGATGCAATTTTAGGAGCCGATGTCGAATTGGAAAGTTTTGATGGTGTGGAGACAATCAGCGTGAAACCTGGAACGCAAACTGGTGAGAAAATTGTCATCAAAGCAAAAGGTGCCAATAAGTTGCGCGGTTCAGGAAGAGGGAACTTAATTCTGGAAACCTACGTCTCGGTTCCTGAAAAGGTTGACAAAAAGCAAAGACAGCTGATTGATCAGCTAAAGGGCATGACCAAGGATCAGGCTGGTTTGCGAGAACGTCGGCAGGGTTTTGGTTTCGGTAGAAAATGATGCACCAGTTTCTAGTTAGGTCATTAGAGACTGATTTATTGGAATTAGAATCCAGCGAACTAAACCATGCGAAAAAATCACTAAGAATCAAACCAGGTGAACAGGTTCGCCTGACAGATGGTCGGGGTGGCTTGGCTATCGCTGAATTTGCGGATCAGCTAACTGTTATTAGGCGCTTCAAAGCTGAACCTGTTGAACCTTTTATTCATGTGGTGCAGGCCCTAGCTAAAGGCGATAGAGATGAATTGGCCATTCAAACCAGCACTGAACTGGGTGCATTGCGTTTTACGCCTTGGCAGGCCAAGCGTTCAATTATTAGGTGGGATGACAAAAAAGCCCAAAAAGGAATTCAGCGGTGGCAATCTATTGCCACCGAGGCTATGAAGCAATCGCATCAGGGTTTTCTTCCAGAGGTCAAAGACCTGGCAAAGGATACCGATTTTGATTTCACCGGCCAATTGATTGTTTTAGATCCTGATGCAGAGCAATCTCTGACTGACATTGAAATCACTAAAGAGCTGACTTTGGTGGTTGGTCCAGAGGGTGGCATTTCTGAATCTGAATTGAATGCACTAAAAGACAGGGGCGGCTTGCAGGCGAGTTTGGGAAACAGTGTTTTTAGAACATCAACGGCCGCACCAGCGGCAATTGCGACCATTAGAACACTGGCTGGCTGGGGTTAGTATTGTCCCAGGAGGAAATTTTGAGCGATTGTATTTTTTGCAAAATTGTTGCGGGTGAAATACCTAGCGACAGAGTTGGTGAAAATGAGGGTGCCATTGCCTTTCGTGATATCAACCCTGAGGCAAATGTGCACATCCTGGTCGTTCCAAAGATTCACTCAAAAAACGTAATCGAGTTGTCTGAGAACCCAGAATCAATGCAGAGCGTTCTGGAATTGATGAGGGAAGTCTCAACAGAACAAACTAACGGTCACTTCAAGTTTTTATTCAACACTGGCGAAGAGGCTGGACAGACTGTTTTCCATGCTCACGGTCATATTCTCAGTCAGGGCGCTTCTTGAGCGAAGTAGTTTTTGAAACCAACCCTGCTCATATCGGGCAGCTTGTCGGTCCGAACGATTCGTACCTGAGAGAAATTGAAAAACAATTTTCCGACCTTAGTATCCTGCTGCGAGGTTCCAGTTGGAGCGTTGAGGGAGAGCAGCGGCGGATTGATTCACTAAAACGAGTTCTTCATCAACTGGAAGAGCTTGCCGAAAAAGGAGACTCCATCACTCGCAGAGACGTCTCTGAGTTAGCTAGCCTCTCGGAGCAGCAAAGTGAGGGCTTCATCGGGAGTTTTATAGCGGCCGGTGAAAAACGAATTAGGGCGAAGACTGCGGGTCAGGTTCAGTATCTAAAAAGCATTGACCAGCACACAGTAGTTTTTGGTCTGGGCCCAGCTGGAACAGGCAAGACCTATCTAGCCATGGCGAAAGCTGTAGAGGCACTAATAAATAAAAAATGCAGTCGAATCATTCTCACAAGACCAGCTGTTGAGGCGGGTGAGAGATTGGGCTATTTGCCCGGGACGCTCTCTGAAAAGATAGATCCGTATCTGAGACCGCTGTTTGATGCACTACAAGAAATGCTTCCTGCAGAATCTTTGAATAAGTTTTTAGAGAGTGGTGTGGTGGAGGTTGCCCCGCTTGCCTACATGCGGGGAAGAACTCTAAACGATGCATTCATCATTTTGGACGAGGCTCAAAACACCACCAGTGAGCAGATGAAAATGTTTCTAACCAGGCTTGGGTTTAATTCAAAAATGATAATCACCGGTGACACTACCCAGGTGGATCTACCTGGTGGCAAAAGCGGTCTCGCCTCAGCGGTGGAAATCTTATCCGCAGTTGAAGATCTTCATGTGACCAGGTTGAGCAGTAAAGATGTGGTGAGGCATGAATTGGTAACTCGCATTGTCAACGCCTATGAGGAACACGATGAGCGTTGAGATAAACAATGAATCAGACTTCGAGATTGAATCCGAAAGGCTTCTGTCGATGCTCACCCACCACTTCAAACATCTTCGCCTGAGTTCAAGGGCAGAGCTGTCGGTATTGCTTGTGAATGAGCAACCCATGGAGGATCTACACATCAAGTGGATGGATGAACCGGGACCCACGGATGTTCTGAGTTTTCCAATGGATGAACTCCGACCGGGAAACCCGGAGGCTGATGGGGTGTTGGGCGACATTGTTATCTGTCCGCAGGTCGCCAGATTGCAAGCAGATGCAGCTGGGCATACAGAATCAGAGGAGATCATGCTTCTAGCGACCCACGGGCTTTTGCATCTTCTGGGTTTTGATCATGCAGAGCCAGAACAAGAAGCAGAGATGTTTGGTCTGCAACGAGAGCTTTTGGATTCCTATCAGGCGGAGGAGCTCAGTTGATAGCAATTTTGGCAATAATCCCAATACTTTTTGCGTTTTTTCTCACTATTGCGGAGGCTCAGCAAAAAATCACCGAAAAGGCTCACGAAGGTGCAATTTATTTGCGGATGATGTTTTTGGCAGTCGCGGGTTCACTAATTGCGATGGCAATGGCTGAGATGATTGATGGCTGGGCAGTTTTAGTTGCACTAGCTGTTGTCAGCATTGCGCTTGTTGTCTCACATCTGGTTGGACGCAAATTGGCCGGTGGTGGCTTTGCAAATTCAATCAATAATGGCCTGCAGAGGGTTTACCTTGCTTGGCAGGAGATATTCAAACTGTTTTCTTTACCGGAGGCTCCTGACCCCGAAGAGTTTGAAAAAGAGTTTTTGCAATCAATTGAGGATTTCGGGGAAACCGTTGTTCGAGAAGTGATGGTTCCAAGGATTGATATTCGAACCATTGACGCCGATGATTCGCTGGAGGTTGCGCTAAGCGCATTTGTCTCCAGTGGGCATTCGAGGTTGCCAGTTACAGGAGATGGCCCTGACGATATCCGCGGTGTGCTTTTTTTGAAAGACATTGCAAAGACAGTTTTGGAAAACCCTGCCAAATTACTTAGCGAGACTGCCGAGGGTAACGCCAGACAAGCGGTATTTGTCCCCGAGAGCAAGCGGGTAGTGGATCTTTTGCAACAAATGCAATCAATGCAGACTCAGTTGACACTGATTATTGATGAGTATGGGGGAATCGCTGGGCTTGTGACAATGGAGGATCTAATCGAAGAGTTGGTTGGTGAAATCAGTGATGAATATGACCGAGAGCTCGATGAGCTGACAGCCATTGGCGAAAACCTATTTCGGGTTCACCCTCGCATGTCACTTTCAACTTTTGGTGAGCACTTCGAGTTGGATATCGAGGATGAGGATGTTGACACCGTGAGTGGACTGATCATCAAATTATTAGATCGCCTCCCAAGTGGTGGCGAACGGGTTAGTGCTTATGGTTTTGAGTTTGTCGCGGAGCGAGTGGATGTGAAGCGCGGCCGGCTAACATCAATTTTGGCAAAGCAAACCGATGATTAGAGCAGGCTTCATTTCCTTTGTCGGTCGCCCCAATACCGGTAAATCATCACTCACAAACGCTCTGGTGGGGCAGAAAATAGCAATTACTTCCGACCGCCCGCAGACCACCAGAAAAGCGATTAGGGGCATAAAAAACACCGAAAACGGTCAACTAATCATTGTTGACACACCGGGATTGCATAAACCCAGAACCTTGCTTGGACAGAGACTGAATGACTTGGTCGAATCAGAACTTTCAGATATGGACGTCATTGGTTTCTGCTCACCCGCCAATGAGGAATTGGGACCAGGGGATAAAAGAATCATCGAGCAAATGCAGGGCTATAAAAAGCCCAAGAAGATTGCTTTATTGACCAAAACCGATTTGGTTGGCCCTGAAAAAACTGCAGAGAGACTTATGTCACTTGCAGCTGCATTTGACTGGGATGAAATCATTCCGGTTAGTTCAAAAACAGATAAACAAATCGACCTGCTGGCTGAGATTGCAATCGCCATGATGCCCGAATCGGAAAGACTTTATCCAGAAGAAACCATAACTGAGCTGAGTGATGCCGACCGAGCTTGCGAAGAGGTTAGAGAGTCAGCACTTGGGTTTTTAGAAAACGAACTCCCTCACTCACTGGCAGTGACTATGGATGAGTGGAATGGGGATGAGATGCACGTCTCAATCCATGTTGAAAGAGACAGTCAAAAAGGCATCATTATCGGCAATAAAGGTGAGCGTCTAAGTCAGATTCGCCAACGTTCCCAGCGCAACATTAGAAAAATTACATCAAAACCAACAAAGCTTCATCTGCATGTGAGGGTATCGAAAGACTGGCAGCAGGATCCGAAGCTACTTGGTCGTCTGGGTTTTTAGTGCTAGTTTTTACTCATGCTTTTCCAGCTGCTACTTAGTGGCCGCGACGAGGCCTAGTTTTTGGCCCAGCTCGTCGCGGAGGGTTTCGGCCGCTAAAAATTCTAAAAAGCATGGAGAAAACAATTGGAAAATAATCAAAAGCCCTCGGGTATGCCTTTTTCTAGGTATAAACCCTTTCATAAGCAAATTGAAGTAAAGCTTGAGAACCGAAGCTGGCCAGACAAAATCATCGATAAAGCTCCAAGATGGTGTGCGGTTGATCTTCGTGATGGAAATCAAGCACTAATCGACCCAATGAGTCCTGAACGCAAGCTAAAGATGTTTGAGCTATTGGTGCAAATGGGCTACAAAGAAATTGAAGTCGGTTTCCCATCCGCATCGCAGACAGATTTTGATTTTGTAAGGCAACTAATTGAGGAAGACCTCATCCCGGATGATGTTTCCATTCAAGTACTAACCCAATCCAGAAGACACCTTATTGAGAGAACCTACGAGTCAATCAAGGGTGCCAAAAAGGCAATTGTGCATTTTTATAACTCGACCTCTGTTTTGCAAAGAAGAGTTGTATTTAGGGCAGACAAAGAGGAAATCAAAAAAATTGCCACCGATGCTGCCACAGTTTGTTTGGAATTAGAGAAGACAATTCCAGAAACGCAGGTTTACTACGAATACAGCCCCGAAAGCTATACGGGGACTGAATTGGAGTATGCGGTTGATGTTTGTAATGCCGTTGCAGAGATAATAAAACCAACAAGCGATAAAAAGCTCGTCATCAATCTTCCGGCAACGGTTGAGATGACAACTCCAAATGTTTATGCAGACAGCATTGAATGGATGAGCAATCACTTGATCCCAAGAGAAAACATTCTGCTCTCTCTACACCCTCATAACGATCGTGGCACCGCGGTTGCAGCGGCTGAGCTTGGTTATCAGGCAGGTGCCGATCGAATCGAAGGTTGTTTGTTTGGTAACGGCGAGAGAACAGGCAATGTTGATCTTGTAACGCTGGGGCTAAACCTGTTCAGTCAGGGTATCGACCCAATGATTGATTTCAGCGACATTGATGAAATCAGAAGAACCGTTGAATATTGCAATCAAATGCCAGTCCCCGAGAGAAGTCCCTATGGTGGCGATTTGGTGTTCACCGCATTTAGTGGATCTCACCAGGATGCAATCAAGAAAGGTCTGGAGGATCTTGACCGGATTGCTGAAACCGAAGGTGGCTCAAGACACACGGTTAATTGGGAAGTGCCATATCTACCAATCGATCCATATGATCTCAATCGAAGCTATGAGGCAATCATTCGGGTTAACTCGCAGAGTGGAAAAGGTGGAGTTGCCTATCTTCTGAAAAGCGATTACCACCTAGACCTCCCAAGAAGACTGCAAATTGAGTTTTCTAGAGTGGTTCAGGAATTGGCGGATTCCAACGGTGGAGAAATTAGCTCCCAACAACTCTGGCACTCCTTCATGGATGAGTATCTTCCAGGCGAAGAGGAGCATCAGAGGTGGGGGCGACTGGAGCTTATGAGAACTGCATCCGAAAGTGACATGAGTGGCGAGGTTAGCCTGACTGTTGAATTGCGTGATGGAGATCAGGTTCACGAGCAAAAAGGGAGCGGCAATGGCCCAATCTCTGCCTTCATTGAAATTCTCAATGAAAAAGGAATGCAGATTGACCTATTGGATTACGTAGAGCACACTCTGAGTGCATCTGGGGACGCCCAAGCTGCTGCATACATTGAACTAAAAGTCGATGATGGTGACCCTCTGTGGGGTGTTGGCATTGACGGTGATATTGCAACAGCAAGCCTAAAAGCACTGATTTCAGGAGTAAACAGAGCTCTCCGGGTATAGCTTCTGCGAAAACAAGGCTCAATGGTGGATACTTTTTAGGTGCCACAGTTTAAAGAAGAGGGAATTGTCCTCCGAACCCATAAATTGGGTGAGACCGATCGAATTATCACGCTTCTGAGTAAAAACTCAGGGCAGATTCGGGCGGTTGCAAAAGGAGTCCGCAAAACCTCCTCAAAATTCGGAGCCAGGTTAGAACCGTTCATGGCGGTGGAAGCTCAGTTTTATAAGGGCAAGTCACTCGATGTCGTCACTCAGGTTGAAACGGTAGCGAGCTATGGAAAGCAGATTGTTGCTGATTATGATTCCTATCTTGCGGGTAGCAAGATCTTGGAAACAGCTGAGCGATTGACTCGAGAGACTTCTACCCAGCAGCACTATCAATTGCTCATGGGTGCTTTGCGATCTTTATCCAGACTCGAGCATGATGCCTACGCGATAGCAAATTCTTATCAACTTAGGGCTTTATCTCTCTCTGGCTGGACACCAAGTTTTGACCAATGTGCAGGGTGTCAGGCAGATGGACCCCACGAGAGATTCTTGGTGCAAGTGGGTGGTGCTGTTTGTGAACAGTGTGCACCTCCTGAGGCCACAAGACTGCACCCCAACACAATGATTTTGCTGGGAGCTTTACTAAGTGGTGATTGGTCAATGGTTGAAGGTGCTGATAGTTTTTCTGCCGAACAGGCAGGTGGCATAATTCGAGCCTTTATGCAGTGGCATTTGGAGCGTGGTTTGAAATCCATGAACATCACGGAGAGCTGATGAGTTATCGAGACCCCAAAAGACCCGCACCAAAATTTCAAAAGGTGCCAAGACACATAGCAATTGTCATGGACGGCAACGGAAGATGGGCAAATCAACGTGGGCTTCCAAGGACAGAGGGTCACAAAGCTGGTGAGCAGGCGCTGTTGGAAGTTGTTAGCGGTGCTTTGGAAATAGGGGTTGAGGCCGTAAGTGCCTACGCTTTTTCAACCGAAAACTGGAAAAGAGATCCCGAAGAGGTGAAATTTCTGATGGGGTTCAATAGGGATGTACTAAGACGAAGGCGTGAGCAACTAATTGACTGGCAGGTCAGGGTTGTTTGGTCCGGTTCTGAGAAAAGACTCTGGAAAAGTGTCATCAGAGAGCTTCGGGAGTCAGAGCAGATGACTTCACACCTAAAGAAAATGACCTTGAACATGTGTGTGAACTATGGAGGTCGGCATGAGTTGGTGAATGCTGCCAAAAAACTCGCAAGGCAGGCAAAAAATAATGAGTTAGACCCAGAGAGAATCACCGAAAAAAGCCTGAACAAGGCTTTATATCAACCCAGTCTGCCTGATGTTGATTTATTTATCCGCTCCAGTGGAGAACAAAGAATCAGTAACTTCCTACCCTGGCAATCTAGCTATGCTGAGATGGTTTTTAGTGAAACTTTGTGGCCGGATTTCACAAGGGAAACACTTTGGGATGCTGTTGATGTCTTCCAGTCAAGAGACAGGCGCTTTGGCTCCGCCAAAGACAGCCCAGGTGAAGGCTAAACTAGAGGTTCACCCTAAGAAAGGCTTAGATGGCAGCGCAATCGAAACTCGACCAGGTCATTTCTCTCGCTAAACGCAGGGGATTTGTTTTCCAAGCTGGAGAGATTTATGGCGGGTCTCGTTCTGCCTGGGATTATGGCCCCTTGGGTGTTGAGCTCAAAGAGGCCATTAAGCGCGAGTGGTGGAGGGCTGTTGTTAGCTCCCGTGAAGATGTGGTGGGGCTAGACAGCTCGATTATTCTGCCCAAATCAGTTTGGGAGGCCAGTGGCCACGTTCAGGAGTTTGTGGACCCGCTGATTGAGTGCACAAGTTGTCACAGACGCTTCAGAGCAGATCATTTAGAAGAAGCTTTTGAGGAGAAAAAAGGACGCCCTCCAGAAAGCATCTCTGATATCGCGTGTCCAAACTGTGGAAATAAAGACATTTGGACTGAGCCGAAGTTATTTAACGGATTGCTGAAAACAACCCTTGGACCAGTCGAGGATGAGTCGGGTCTTCACTATCTTCGGCCAGAGACAGCCCAGGGTATCTTTGTGAATTTCAATAACGTCCTAAACACCGCCCGCATGAAGCCTCCGTTTGGAATCGGTCAAATGGGCAAAAGCTTCCGTAATGAAATCACTCCTGGAAATTTCATTTTCAGAACTCGTGAGTTTGAGCAGATGGAAATGGAATTCTTTGTGAAGCCGGGAACTGATGAGGATTGGCATGAATACTGGATTGATCAGAGATACAACTGGTATGTGAATTTGGGAATTGATCCTGAAAACCTAAGACTTTTTGAACACCCCAAAGACAAACTCTCGCATTACTCGAAGCGAACTGTTGATATTGAATATCGATTTGGTTTCCAAGGTGGAGAGTTTGGTGAGCTTGAGGGAGTTGCAAACAGGACAAACTTTGACCTATCCACTCACTCTCAGCACTCAGGCGTGGACCTAAGTTATTTTGACCAGACAGAGGGGGAGCGCTGGACTCCGTTTGTAATCGAACCCGCTGCAGGTCTAACCAGATCTCTGATGGCGTTTTTGGTGGATGCCTATCAAGAGGAAGAGGTTCCAAACGCTAAGGGCGGAACTGACACCAGAACAGTTTTGAAGCTCCACCCAAGATTGGCACCTGTGAAAGCTGCCGTATTGCCACTGAGTAAGCATGAGGAATTGACCCCGATTGCCAAAGAATTGGCAGATAAGCTCAGGCAAATCTGGAATATTGAATACGATGAGAGCGCAGCCATCGGTCGTCGCTATCGCAGGCAAGATGAAATCGGAACTCCGTTTTGCATCACGGTCGATTTTGAAACCAAAGATGATCAAGCGGTGACTATTCGCGAGCGAGACAGCATGGAACAAAAGCGAATTCCACTGGATAAAGTGGTTAGCTACTTGGCTGAGAAATTGGTCTAATTGCTTCAATACGGCTCTCACCAAATAAAAACGCCAGTGGTCTTGGCGCCAATGGCGGGGATTACCAACACCGCTTTTAGAAGACTTTGTCAGGAATATGGTGGCGGGCTATACGTTGCGGAGATGGTCACCTCCAGAGCTTTGGTTGAGGAAAACCCAACCTCTTGGAGATTAGCCAGTCATCACGAAAGCGAAAAAATTCGCTCGGTGCAACTGTATGGGGTGGAGCCAAAAACAATCGGTGAAGCCGTTGAGATGCTTTTAGAAAGGGACCGAGCAGACCACATTGATCTCAACTTTGGTTGCCCAGTTCCAAAGGTCACCAGAAAAGGCGGCGGAGCAGCTCTTCCTTGGAAGGAAGATCTATTCGAGGCAATTGTCAAACAAGCCGTGAAAAGTGCCGGGGATGTTCCAGTTACGGTGAAGATGCGAAAAGGCATAGATGATGACCATCTAACTTTTCTGGATGCCAGCAAAGCCGCCCGAGACGCTGGTGTTAGTGCGGTTGCCCTGCATGGCAGAACAGCGGTGCAGTATTACAGCGGAAAAGCAGACTGGCAAGCAATTGCTGAGTTGCGAGAGAGCCTTCCAGATGTGCAGGTATTGGGAAATGGAGACATCTGGAGTGCATCGGATGCAGTGCAAATGATGAAACAAACCGGAGTTGACGGGATTGTTGTCGGTCGAGGTTGCCTTGGAAGGCCTTGGTTATTCAGGGATTTAGAACAGGCAATAAATCAGTATCTAGAAAATCCAAATGCAGATATTCAGGTGGAAAAGATGCAGCCTGATCTGGGTGGAGTTGTGCAAGCTTTTAGAAAGCACGCTGAACTACTGGTGGAGTTTTTTGAAAACGAGGAGCACGCTTGCAGGGATATCAGGAAACATGTGGCTTGGTATTTCAAGGGGTATCCAGTTGGTGGAGAAATTCGCTCAGCACTGGCACGTGTTGAAAGTATTGAACAGATGGAGGAAATTCTCTCTAAGCTAGATGGAGATTTACCTTATCCAGGTGAAGAGGCTGAGGGTCCGCGAGGCAGGCAGGGAAATGCAAAGAAGAAATGCGTTCTACCCGAAAATTGGCTTGACAGTCGCAAGCTCAGCGAACACCACAGCAGGGAATTACTCGAGGCAGAACTTTCGGTTTCGGGAGGATAAAAGGTGAATAGAGCGAACTATCCAGAATTTGTTACCGAAAGATTTGTTCCTCAGTCATCCTCCAGGTCTAAAAGGTCAGAATTTGCTCGTGACAGAGCGCGTGTTTTGCATAGCTCAGCACTTAGGCGGCTGAGTGCGAAAACCCAAGTTTTATCTCCTGAAAGTGGGGATTTCGCTCGCACCAGACTCACCCACTCGCTTGAGGTTGCTCAGGTGGGCAGAGAATTAGCAATCATGCTTGGTTTGGATGCGGATCTTGTTGACATGGCCTGCCTGTCCCACGATTTAGGGCACCCTCCCTTTGGTCATAACGGAGAAAGTGCGCTGAATATGTGGGCTGCTGAAATAGGTGGTTTTGAGGGAAATGCTCAAACATTCAGAATCGTCACAAGGCTTGAACAAAAAGTGATTATTGATGGTGTCTCGCGTGGACTGAATCTAACTCGAGCATCTCTGGATGCAATCAGTAAATACCCCTGGAGACGCTCGGAGGCTTCTGATTTCATTCAAGGTGGTATCAAATTTGGCGTCTACGAGGACGATTTAGAGGTTTTCAACTGGGCCCGAGAACAAGCACCGGCTGGTGAGAAGGTTATTGAGGCGGAAATCATGGACTTCAGTGATGATGTTGCCTACAGCGTTCATGATTTTGAGGATGCAATTGTTGAAGGTTTTATCAATGTGGAGGAAATCAACGGCGATTCCATCATTGAAGAGGTGATTACCGGTGTTTTGGATTGGTCTGAATCAACCCTTGAGAGGGACAAGGTATATAAAGCCTTTGAACGAATCAGAGCGAATGAGTTTTGGATAACAAGCTTCGATGGCTCGAGAGAAAACTTAGCCCAGTTGAAAAACCTAACCAGTGACCTAATTGGAAGTTTCGTCACAAGGGTCTTTGATGCCAACCATGAGCTTTCTGAAGAGGCTGACAGGTATAAAAAGAATCTGCTGGTGCCCAGTGAGGTGCGCGAGGAGATAGCTGTTCTAAAGGGCCTGGTTGCCACGTTTTTGATGAGTAGCGACTCTAGGCAGGGTTATTACCAAGTGCAACGAGAACTATTGGTCGAATTGGCAGATGCCATTTATCAAAACGGAGTCGGTTTTGATCAGGTGACTAGGTATTATTACGAACACGCCCAAAGCGCAGATGGAAAAAAACGCGCGGTGGTTGATGCGGTAGCAAATATGACCGACGCGCACGCGCATGCATTGCATGCAGAGATTATTGGCACAGGGGTGTGATGGATGAGTGGAAAAATCAGGCAGTCGGATGTTGAAAATCTGAAGGCCCAAGCAAACATTGCTGATGTCATAAGTGATTATGTCGCTCTGAAACCCGCCAGTGTCGGTTCATTGAAGGGTTTATGCCCATTTCATGATGAGAAAACCCCCTCCTTTAATGTCCGAAATGGGCAGGGCTATTACCACTGCTTTGGCTGTGGGGCGGGGGGAGATGTTTATAAGTTCCTGCAGGAGATCGAGTCTCTTTCTTTTGCAGAATCCGTAGAGAGAGTGGCATCCAAGGTTGGCTATACGCTCAATTACGACGATGTTGACACCGGAGAAGTCCAGGCAAGGGCTAGAACCTTCGAAGCTAACCAATTGGCAAGTGCCTATTTTATTCAGCAGTTGTCTCAACCAGAGGCGAAAAAGGGCAGAGAGACCCTGATATCTCGCGGTTTCGATGCTGAGTCTATGGCTAGTTTTGGTGTCGGATATGCACCCAAGGGGTGGTCAAATCTGACCGAACATTTGAAATCCAAAGGCTTCACAGAAGAAGAGCTGGTGGTGGCCGGTTTGGTTTCTCGTGGAGAACGGGGAGTTTATGACCGTTTTCGAGGACGATTGGTATGGCCAATTAGGGATGCCAATAATCAGGTGTTGGGATTTGGAGCCAGGCATTTATACGAAGATGACCAGGGTCCCAAGTATCTCAACACATCGGAAACTCCCGTTTATCACAAATCGCGAGTGCTCTATGGTCTAGACCTAGCTAAAAAAGCCATAGCTAAAAAACGCCAGGTTGTTGTTGTTGAAGGGTATACCGATGTGATGGCCTGCCACCTCGCTGGGGTGGACACGGCGGTTGCCACCTGTGGAACTGCATTTGGAGAAGAGCACATAAAAGTTTTGAACAGGTTGCTGATCGGCTCGGGTGATGCACCAGCGGAGGTAATTTTTACTTTTGACCCAGATGCTGCCGGAACCAAGGCTGCACTGAAGGTTTATGGTGACAGTGAGAAATTTAACGCTTTGACCTTTGTCGCCACCGGACCAGATGGATTGGACCCTTCTGATCTTAGGCAACAGCGAGGGGATGAGGCAGTGGTTGAAATGCTGCAGCGAAAAATCCCGCTTTTTGAATTTGTGATCCGGCACCGCATTTCACAGTTTGATCTTGTGCAACTAGAGAGCAGAATTGCCGCAGCCAGGGCAGCCGCCCCCGTGGTGGGGGAGATAACTGATCCTGCACTGAGAATGGGCTACATAAGAAAATTAGCCGATTGGGTGTCATTGGAGGTCTCAGAGATTGAGCCTATGGTGAATCAGCAGGCAAAAGCTGGGAAAAAAGAATCGGTTCAGTCCATAAGTCTTGACAAACCCGCTGAGTCAAACACTGAAGATATTGACCGCATGGAAAGAGCTATAGCCGAGGTGTTGGTGCAGGTTCCAGATGCCTACACGGAAGAGCAACTAGCCAGAATGACCTCGGCTGGATTTGGCTCATCGCAGATTCAGCAAATAGCAGTGGTTCTAAACGACTTGATAGGCAAAAAAGACGCTCCTGATTGGCTCAACCTGGTGGGTAATGCGGTTAGAGAAGAAGACCAGCAACTATTCAGGCAGTTGGCTGTTGCACCAATGCCCGCCAAGGACGAGGCCTCTTTGAAAAAATATGCCGAGGGTGTGATTCGAAAGGCAATGATGAATGCCTTGGATCGAGAAAAATCTGATTTATTGATGGCATTAAGACGCTTCGACCCAGAAAGTCACCAACGTGAGATGGGCCTAATTCAAAGACATCTGCAAGATCTCGAGAAAGAGCGAAGAGAACTGCAGACCTAGTTCGGTGTTTTATCTGATAATGTTTTCCTGCACCATTCCCCGGTAGCTCAATTGGCAGAGCATTCGGCTGTTAACCGAAGGGTTCCTGGTTCGAGTCCAGGCCGGGGAGCAAGAGGAGCTTGATGAATCGAATTCCAGTGGTAGCCGTGTCAATCGGCATGGCTACCGGAATTTATGCAATTTCTTTTGGAGCCATCGGCGTCACAGCCGGGCTATCTATTCTTGAAACAATGCTTTTAAGCCTGGTCATGTTTAGCGGAGCAAGCCAATTTGCTTTTGTTGGAGTCATTGCAACGGGTGGAATGGCTGCAATCCCAACAGCAATTGCATCCGCTTGGCTACTCGGTATTAGAAATGGTTTTTATGCCCTAAGAATGGCTCCTGTTCTTGGAATGCCAGGGATAGCAAAGCTTTTATCCGCCCAGCTGACAATTGATGAGTCAACCGCTGTGGCCACCGCCCAGTCGACACCTTCTGGCGAGCGAAGAGGGTTTTGGTGGACAGGTATAAGCGTATTTATTTTCTGGAATCTACTCACTCTTGCGGGCGCTTTGCTAGGGGATCAAATAGGCGATCCTGCCAATTTCGGATTGGACAGCGCTGCAGCAGCAGCATTTTTGGGATTGGTTTGGCCAAGACTTAGCAATAACCTCTATCGACTAATCGGGCTTTCGGCGTTCATAGTTGCCATTGCCACCAGTGCATTTGTTCCAGCCGGCATACCAGTGCTTCTAGGAGCTGCTGTGGCGGCTTTGATTCAGTATTGGGGGAAGAGATGACACTTGCAGTGATTGCCGCCTCCATAGCTGTTTTCAGCTGGAAGCTAATGGGTTATCTAATTCCAGACAGATATGTTTCAAACCCTAAATTCAGACAACTTGCCGATGCAATCACAGTCGGGTTGCTATCTGCTCTGGTGGGCATTCAGGGTTTCACCACCAGTAGTGAATTCACTGTAGACAGTCGTCTTCCAGCGCTCATCCTGGCGGCTTTGTTGTTGTATTTGAGAATGCCATTCATTGTTGTGATTGCCTCAGCGGCAGCTTTCTCGGCTCTGATCAGGATGTTTACCTAGGGCTCGGCAATGTCCACTCCAGGCATCCAGGAACTATTTGTCTTCCATTCACGCTGTTCAATTTCACTAAGCGCCAGTTCTTTTTCGGTCTTTGCTAGTCGGTCAACATATAAAACGCCCTGCAGGTGATCAAACTCATGTTGAAAAATCCTTGCTAGCCAACCTTTGGCAACCTCGGTGTATTTATTTTGATTTAGATCAAAAGCGGTCAGTCTTGCAAGTGGTTGTCTTTCAAGCGGGTATCTAAGTCCCGGAACACTGAGACAACCCTCCATGTGTTCATCCGGGTCGAATTTTTGACTGCCGAATAATTCCAGTTCTGGATTGATGGCAACACCTCTGTGGTGGATCTCATCATCATCAATCCAGTCATAAACAAACACCGCCAAATCCACACCAACCTGCGGGGCTGCAAGCCCCACACCGGGAGCTTTTTCCATAGTTTCAAACATGTCATCAACCAGGGTGGTCAAGCTGTCATCGAAATCAACTACTTGTCTGGCTTTTTTGTGGAGCACCTCCGTGCCAGTTATTTGGATGGGTCTAATCGGCATATAACTATGCTATTGGTTCATTCTCAGCATTCACTCAGTAGGCTTAAGAAGTTCAAAAAATAGGAGTGAACTTGCTTCCTGCCGAAGTGCTAAGAGCAATTGCCATAATGCTTGCTTTGCTGGCAGCTGTTGGTTTGGCACTTGGCGCGCAATTCCAAAATGACAGTGTTCATCAGCGGGTGAGCGGAACGGGCATTAACCGTCTGGGAGTCAAGCAGGTACTGGGTCTTTTGAAACGTCCCAGGTGGCTTGTGGGAACTGCTTTTTTGATGCTGGGTGTTGTTCTGCAGTTAGCGGCATTGACGCTTGCACCATTGATTGTGGTTCAACCAATCGGTGCGGTTGCATTGATTATCACCAGTCTTTTGAATGCAAAAATCTACGGTGTCAGGCTGGGGCCTAGAACCTTTTTCGCCATCGCACTAACGCTTGCCGGCATCTCAAGTTTTGTGGTGGCTGCTGCAGGGGTTGCCAACGAGGCGGAAATGAGTGATGAGAAGTTACTGCAGGTCTTAGGTGTTTTGGCTTTGATGCTGATCTTGTTTGGCTTCCTGATGGCAACCCTCGGCGGCAATGCAAAAGCATTGAATTATGTTTTCGGTGCTGGTGTTTTATACGGATTCGTTGCAACCCTGGCGAAAGTGATTATTCAGCGATTGATTCAAGGGGATTTTGACAATCTGACGCTTTCTGCAGCAATAGCTCTAGCTCTGGCGGCAATCTTAGGCGGTTGGTTTGTGCAAAACGCCTATGCCACTGGTCCACCCGATCTAGTAATTGCAGGTCTTACTGTGATTGATCCAATGGTGGCGGTTGGCATTGGAATTGTAATTTTGGGCGAAGCATCAGAGGCAAGTTTTGATGTAATCATGACTTTTATCGGTAGTGGATTGGTGGCAGTCTTAGGGGTGTATCTTTTGGAAAAGGTACATCCCCAAAGTAATGAGAATTAGACTGAATCCAAATGGAGAACAAACTTAGAGTTCTGCTTGCCTGCGACACATTCGGCCCAGACGTCAATGGCGCAGCAAGATTCGCCGAAAGACTGGCTGCTGGTCTTGCCAGGAGAGGCCACGATCTTCACATCGTTGCTCCGGCAGTAAAAGGGCTAAGCGGAACAAATAAAGAAATTCATGATGGTGCTGAACTAACAGTTCATAGATTCCCATCAATTCAGATGCGAAAAGAACTTTCTGTGCGGATGATGAAGCCTTTTGGGCTCAAGGGCAAGCTTGGTAGGTTGCTGGATGAACTAGAGCCAGATGCGGTGCACATCCAATCTCACTTGATGGTTGGAAGGTTATTAGTCGGCGAGAGTAAAAAGCGCGGCATCATGACAATTGCCACCAATCACACAATGCCAGAGAATCTGATTCGCTATTCAGTCAGACTCCCTAAATTTTTAGAAAGACCCATCATGAAATTTGGCTGGTGGGATACAGGTCGAGTTCTAAAAAAGATGGATAAGGTAACAACCCCCACCAGAAGAGCTGCTGATATTTTGGAGCGGGAGAGTGGCATCAGTGATGTTTTGGCGATTAGTTGCGGCATTGATGCATCCAGGTTTATCAATAAAACCCCCACCTCAAACACTGAGCCAAGAGTTTTGTTTGTTGGACGGCTGGATTATGAAAAGCGCTTAGACATCCTGCTTCGCGCAATCCAGCAAATATCTTCAGAGGTTGATGTCCAGCTGGACATCGTTGGAAATGGTGGCGAGCGAGATAACCTGAAAATCCTCTCTAAAGAATTACAAATTGAAGACAGGGTTAATTTCCTGGGCTTTGTTACAGAAGAAGAGTTACCAAAGACATACGAGCGAACAACAGTTTTTGCCATGCCCAGCATTGCCGAGCTGCAGTCAATTGCCACTATGGAGGCGATGGCAAGTGGTAGACCGGTGATTGCAGCCGATGCGATGGCCCTTCCTCACCTGGTTCACTCAGGAGACAATGGATATCTTTATCAACCAGAGGATGCCACGGAGCTTGCTGGCAGGCTTCGTGAGGTGCTGACTGCCGATGAGCAAGAGCTTGAGCGTCTCAGTGAAAACTCACTGCACTTGATCCAGGCCCACGACATCACCAACACCTTGAACATTTTCGAAAACCTCTATCAGGGAATCGGTGAATTCTCTCCAACCACTGAGGACAACTTGGAGGGCTATTCCCAGCCAATTGGACGCTTAAGTGAATCTCTCAGAGAGCGTGTTGACTCGTTCCGAGAGTCGGCCTCTGAACTTCGGGGACGGATGGATGATATTCGTTATGGTCTGCGTGAGAGATTGAGTGAGGCTAGGGAAGACATCAAAGAACAGTTTGATGGTGTGAAAGAAGATTTTAATAAGGCCAGAGAGCGATTTAGTCGCTCAAGCGATAAAGACGACTAGTTTTTTGTTTTATCCCTGAAAAGACTAAGAGCAGTTGTCGACCAAAGCGCCCATAAAACCAACAGCGGCTGGAAAAACAGACGCGTCAATCTTGCTTGATCACTATCCAAGCCAAAGGCATCAACCCCGTTGACATACTGAGAGATATTGCCAGGGAAGATTGCTATGAAGAATATTGCAGTCAAAAGCCCAACTTGGCGTTTGTATTTGGTGAGAAAAATTAGACCGAGTCCAAGTGAAATTTCTACTACTCCGGAGGCCAAGACAACGAAATCAGCATCAAGTGGAAGCCAGGTTGGAACCTGCGCCTGAAACTCTGCTCGTGAAAAAGAAAAGTGGCCTATCCCTGCATAAGTCAGCGCAAAACCAAGTGCAATTCTTGCAAGCGCTCTTATTTTTGTCATTGCTGTAGCCTAATCGCGGAATCAGTTAGGGCTTGCATCTGCAAGGGTTGTAAACTGTGTGAATGCCATAAGGGGCGGTAGCTCAGCTGGTTAGAGCAGCGGACTCATAATCCGTCGGTCACGGGTTCAAGTCCCGTCCGCCCCACTAAGCCTGACTGCCGTATCCGGTTACATGTTTGGGAAGTGACGAATCATTTCCATACATAAAGTGCTTGCTGATATCAGGGCTATATTTGCTCAGATAGGTTTGCTTTCCCACTCTTTCGCTTAGTTCACGGTGGTGAATAACACTTGCTCCGCAGCAAAGACCAATCACCTTTGCACCTAAAGATGCAGCATATTCACCAAACTCTGCCGTTTCGTATCTATTTGAATTTTGACTTTCCAAGGCATCCGGGAAGGTTCTCTCGCTGGGAAGCTTGGCGGTGTTGCCTTTATCGGGCAGGTTGAAAAATGTTGTGTGCTCATCCGTTGTTCTGTAGGTGCCTGGCATTCCACAGATTGGGTGGTCACCAACGGCCTTTGAAATTTCCTCAAGGATTGGCCTGATTGTGTTTGGACCTTGAAAACAGTTGGTTCCAACAACATCTGCACCTGCTTCTGCGAGCATCTTGCAAGCATCCTGTGGGGAAACACCGTCTCTTAGCTCTCCTGTGGCAAACACTGCAACATTCACAATTGATGGAAGCCCTACAGCCTGAATTTCTTCAAGGGCTATCTTTGCTTCCTCGTAGTAATACATGGTTTCCGCAACAATCAGATCAGCACCCTCTTCTTTGGCCCAGGTGACCATTTCTTTATACATCGCCCTTACGCGGTCTTTGCTGGAGGGATCCTCGGGGTCAAAAATGTTTGAGTTTGAAATGTTTCCAGCAACAAAGATTTTCCTACCAAGGGCTTCTGTTTGTT
>JAVLCC010000019.1:0-15767 GCA_031580995.1 Microbacteriaceae bacterium | reverse complement strand
TTAGCTACGTTCGGGATGGATAACCGCTGAAAGCATCTAAGCGGGAAGCCGGCCTCAAGATGAGATTTCCATGACTTTATGTCGTGAGGGCCGCAGCTAGACTACTGCGTTGATAGGCCGGATGTGGAAGTGGTGAAAGCCATGGAGCTGACCGGTACTAATAGCCCGATAACTTGATATAAATTTTTTGCTTGCGTCCACTGTGTGGTTCCCGAGGTATGGTCGGGAACCGTTGCTAGAAACAACGATTCACATAACTCAATAGTGTTTCGGCGGCCATAGCGAGAGGGAAACACCCGGTTACATTTCGAACCCGGAAGTTAAGGCTCTCAGCGCCGATGGTACTGCAGGGGGGACTCTGTGGGAGAGTAGGACACCGCCGGACTTAAATTAGCAAATGGCCACCCTCAGGGGTGGCCATTTCACTTTAAGGAAGATTAATTGGAAAAGAATTATTCGAAGGATTATAAAAATTCGAAGGCTTACGCTGGTCGTGAAAAGCCTAAGTCTCCAATGATTCCGCCCGAAATAACAGCAGAAGATCTCGATATCTCCGCTCGGGTTCAACTAAAAACACTAAGCGAAGAAAACGCTGAATGGGTTGCAAGGCATCTTGCGATGACCTCACTACTAATTGACTCTGACCCAGAGCTTGCTCATAAACACGCGCAGGCTGCGCTTAACCGTGCGGGCAGATTGGCCATTGTTCATGAAACTGTTGGAATCACCGCCTACACAACAGGCGATTACGCCTTAGCGCTCAGAGAACTACTGACTCATCGAAGACTTACTGGAACTAACGAGCAAATTCCCTTGATTGTTGACTGCGAGCGGGGCATGGGAAGACCGCAGCGTGCAATGGATGCCGCTCGTGATGTTGACAGAAAACAGCTAACAAAAGGCGTTCGGATTAATCTTGCGATTGCGCTTAGTGGTGCAAGGCTTGATATGGAAAAACCAGAGTTGGCATTAGAAGAATTAGAGATTGCTGAATTATCCCCCAAGGGCATCATCCCGCAGTCGATAAATCTATTTAGAGCTTATGCGGACTGTTTGGATGAGCTGGGTAAAGACAGTTCGAAGTGGACAGAATTGGCAGATCGAGCTGAAAAAGCATTGGCTGAGCAAAGTGCTGAAGAGTTTGAACTAGTCGAGGAAATCCAGATCCCGGAACCTTATCAACCAAAGGTCAAATACGAAGACCGCAAGCGAGAGCCTCGCGGCAAAGATTCGCGTCCACCAAGAAAAGATGGGCCTAATAAAGGCTTCCGAGGCGGTAGTCGCGGTAAATGAAACTGATTGATAAATATGACGGATTGCTTCTAGACCTAGATGGAGTTGTCTATCGGGGTAAGCAACCAATAGCGGATGCTATTGAAACCATTGGCAAATTATCACCCAAGATGCCCATTGGTTACGTCACCAATAACGCCTCCAGAACTCAAGCTCAGATAGCTGAGCAACTAAGAGACTTTGGGCTAGAACTGGATGCATCGCAAGTTATTTCATCTGCAATGGCAGCAGCCGAGATGCTCAGTGAGCAAATCACCGGCAAGGTTTTGGTCATTGGTGGGGATGGTCTTGTTGAAGCTGTCAGGGAATATGGATTTGAAGTTGTTTCAAGCTCTGATGACAAACCCGATGCAGTGATTCAAGGTTTTTCTCCTGATATTGGTTGGAAGGATTTAGCGGAGGCGAGTTATGCAATAAATAACGGCGCATTATGGCTAGCCACCAATCAGGATTGGACCATTCCACTTGAACGAGGAATAGCCCCAGGAAACGGAACCTTGGTCAGTGCAGTTCACACAGCAGTTGGACATCTTCCAGAGTTTGCAGGAAAGCCCGCACGAAAGATTTTTGATACTGCTAAAAAACAACTTGGTATGAAAACGCCTTTGTTTATTGGAGATCGGATTGATACCGACATCCTGGGAGCAAATAATGCAGAGATTGATTCGGCACTTGTTTTCACAGGAATTGCCACTGGCAAAGAAACCATTAGTGCTACCAAAGGGAGCAGGCCAACATATTTGCTGGAAAGCATCAGCGAGATATTGGAAAAACATAAACCACCAAAAAAGACTAAATATGGGTATAAATCAGGATCTGCTCAGGTGGAGCTTTTGGGAAATAAAGTGCGACTTATAAACAGCGGATCACGAATTGAGGTTTTGCGGGCTGCCTGCTCTGTAGTCTGGGAGAGTGAGACTGCCATTTATGGCCTGGATGTCCAGCATGATCTCTATTGGGAGTAATTTTGGAAAAAGAGTTTGAGCAATTGATCAGTGAAATCGAGTCAGCCGGAATTGAAGAGAGACCCGCGTTGATTGAAAAAGCTCTGGATGAAATTGAATCCAATGATTCGCATTGACAGCAGGCTGTTTGAGCTCGGTTTAGCGAGTTCAAGATCTCAGGCTGCACAGCTTATTGCCAGGGGCATAGTTGAAGTTGATGGGAACAAGGTTCTAAAGCCCTCGCTGAAAGTATCTGCGGAACAAAACCTGGTGGTCTTAGAGGCAAAGAACTTCGTGTCCAGGGCTGGATTCAAACTCGACCACGCATTGGAGAGTTTTTCACTAAACGCCGAGGGAAAGATTTGTTTAGACATCGGTGCATCAACCGGGGGTTTTAGCGATTGCTTATTGCAACGAGGGGCGAAGTTAGTGTTGGCGCTGGATGTTGGAACCGCCCAACTAGCAAAGCCAATAGCCGATAATCCGGCAGTGATTGAGCTTTCAAATCAGAACATTAGAGAGTTTTCGCAGTCAAAGTTGATTGAGATAAATGACGAATTCAGGAAATTATCTTTAGTGGTTTGTGATTTGAGTTTCATCTCAATTACTCATGCTCTGCCGATCGTTTACTCCCTGTCGGGAAGACTTGATTTTATTGGATTGATAAAACCCCAGTTTGAAGTTGGTCAGCACTCATTGAGTGCATCTGGGGTTGTGAGTGATTGGCGTGAGCGAAAAAGATCCATAGATCAGGTAATTGATGCATCCAAAAAACTTGGCTTTAGTGTTCTAGGTTTGGAGCAATCGCCAATCAAGGGAGCAACTGGGAACCAAGAGTATCTAATCTGGTTGAATAAAGGTGATGAAAAACTCCCGAAATGGGATGGAAGTGTTGAAGCCTTAGCGAGGGGAAACTAGATGACCAGAAATATCTTGTTGGTGACCAATGCTTCCAGAGATTCTGCAATTGATGCTTTTTGGCGGGCCGTTGAACTTTTGAGAGAACACGGGTTGAATCCTGTTTCAATCGAAGAGGATTTCTCAGAGATGACGAAAACGGGTTCTGAGGTTGATGTTTACACAAATCAAGAGATTGAGCTTGGCTTAGTTTTGGGCGGAGATGGAACAATCCTTCGCGCAGCTGAGAGCCTCAGGGGACATAAAGTACCTATCCTGGGATTGAATCTGGGTCATGTTGGTTTTATGGCCGAGGGGGAGATTGAGGACATGCCAGAGATTATCTCTCGCATTGCTGCAAGTGATTACTCAACATCATCTCGCATGGCTTTAGAGGTAGAGGTTTGGCAAGGTAAGGAAAAGGTATTTTCTTCATGGGCTCTAAATGACGTTGCCTTAGAGAAATCTTCCAGAGAGAGAATGCTAGAAGTTGCCTTAGAGGTAGATAGTCGACCTATTAGCAGTTTTGGTTGCGATGGGGTTGTCTTCAGCACCCCAACTGGTTCCACCGCTTATAACTTCAGTGCTGGTGGGCCCATTGTTTGGCCCGATGTGGAGGCACTGATTGTTGTGCCACTGAGTGCCCACGCACTTTTCTCAAGACCGATGGTGGTTGATAGAAAAAGCCGGTTGGCAGTTGAGGTTTTGGAGAGAAACAGTGGCCATGGAGTGATTTTTTGCGATGGCAGAAGAACTTTTGAACTCACCCCCGGAAGCCGAGTTGAAGTGTTTAAATCCGCAACTCCAGTCGAGCTGGCAGTTTTTGAGGACAGACCTTTTTCTGATCGGTTAGTAAAGAAATTCAACCTGCCGGTCGCGGGCTGGAGGGGTCCGGATCATTGATTCGCACCATATCTATTTCTAATCTTGGGGTTATAAGCCACTCTGAACTGCAGCTGACCCCTGGGCTAAACGTGATTAGTGGTGAAACAGGTGCTGGAAAAACCATGCTGTTGACCGCTTTGCAGCTGATGCTTGGGGCCAGGGCAGATAGCTCAAAGGTAAGAGAGGGCAATCAGCAATTGCGCGTAAGTGGAATTTGGGAGGACCTCCCAGAATCCATTCGCCCTCAACTAGAGCAGCTTGGCGCAGATCAAGAAGATGACCTTATCATCACTAGAACCGTGACCTCCGAAGGGAAATCTCGAGCAATTATCGGTGGAGCGAACATCCCTGCGGGGAGCTTGAGCGATATTGCTGAAAATCTAGTTGTTATCCACGGCCAGAGTGAACAAATCAGACTTCGCTCATCCAGCACTCAGCGAGAAGCTCTGGATACCTATGGAGGGGAAACCCTCAGGGAAATAAAAAATGGCTATCAGCAGGTCTATAAATCCTGGCTGGATGCGAAAGCAAGGCTTGAAAGATTGGAGCAGTCTTCAAAAGACCGTGATCGCAGGATTCAAGAGATCAATGAGTTTTTGACCGAAATGGACCAGCTGCAACCCGAGCCAGAGGAGCTTGACTCGATCAGCGAGAGACTAAATCGCTTAGAAAACGTGGAGGTAATCAGAAATGCACTCTCTGATTCCCATGGGCTAATAACAGCTGGCGGAGATGCTCCCGATGTTGAACAGTTTTTGAATCAGGTCAGAAGAAATTTAGAGAGTATTGCAAATAAAGACTCTCAATTGTCATCAATGGCAGAGCGTGCGAATGAAATCTTAGTTTTGGCCTCCGAGTTATCGGTTGAGATGTCCAGTGCACTTTCAAATCTGGATGCCGAGCCGGGGGAACTTGACAGACTCAATGAGAGAAAGTCAAAACTTGTCGCCTTGGAGCGTAAATTCGGTGGAACCCTGCAGGAGCTGATCAGCAGGAGTCAGGTATGGGCGAATGAATTACTGGATTTACAAGACGGGGATGAACAGATTGAAAAACTCGAGCAGCATCTAGGGGCTATAGAGTCTCAGCTTTCGGTTGCCTCTCAGAAATTAACCGATCAGAGAAAACTGGCTGCCCAAGGGTTATCCACTGAGGTCAATCAGGAGTTGTCGGGTTTGGCTATGCCCAATAGCAAACTGGTGGTTGAAATCGAGCAGTCAGAGTTTGGACCCGATGGATCTGACAGGGTTTCGATTTTGATGGCTGGCTATCAGGGGGCAACGCCGAGACCAATAGCTAAATCAGCAAGTGGCGGGGAGCTCAGTCGAATCATGTTGGCTATTGAGGTTGTGCTCGCCGGCAAATCGCCAACGCCGACGATGATTTTTGATGAAGTTGACAGTGGAGTGGGCGGGTCAAGTGCAATTGAAATAGGTCGCAGACTTCAAAGGCTCAGTCAAAAATGCCAGGTTGTAGTGGTTACTCACCTGGCTCAGGTGGCAGCTTTTGCGGATAACCACCTGGTTGTGCAAAAAGCCAGTGGGCAGGGTTTCGTTGAAAGTGATGTGCAACCGGTTCAAGATAGTTTGAGAGAGAGTGAATTGGCAAGAATGCTCTCAGGCCTGCAATCAAGCGACTCTGCAATCACCCACGCAAAAGAATTACTGGAGCTTGCAAAAAATAACTGAGTGTTGCTCGATTGTGGTCACTTCAGGTGCTAGATTGAAATTCCATGGCAGAAAGCTCTGGGATTCCCTCACATATCTTCGTATCTGGCGGCGTCGCCTCCTCTTTGGGTAAAGGCTTGACCGCCGCATCTTTAGGGAACCTCTTGAGGGCTAGGGGTCTAAATGTAGTGATGCAGAAACTTGACCCCTATCTAAATGTTGACCCAGGAACAATGAACCCTTTTCAACACGGGGAAGTTTTTGTCACCGATGATGGTGCTGAAACGGATCTAGACATTGGTCACTATGAAAGATTTTTGGATATAAACCTCTCTGCAAAGGCAAACGTCACCACCGGTCAGGTTTATTCAGAGGTAATTTCCAGAGAGCGTAGCGGAGGTTATCTGGGAGACACCGTTCAGGTGATTCCACATATAACGGATGAGATTAAGCGCCGAATGCGCGCGCAAGCTGATGACGATCCAAAGCCGGATGTAATAATCACTGAAATTGGTGGAACGGTTGGAGACATCGAATCACAGCCATTTTTAGAGGCTGCTCGTCAGGTCAGACACGATGTAGGACGAGACAATGTGTTTTTTGTTCACGTGAGCTTGGTTCCATACCTTGGTCCAAGTGGCGAGCTAAAAACAAAGCCAACCCAGCACTCAGTAGCAATGCTTCGCTCAATTGGTATTCAACCCGATGCCATTGTCTGCAGAAGTGACCGAGAGCTACCTGATTCAATCAAAAGCAAAATTGCTTTGATGTCCGATGTTGACCCGGCAGCGGTTGTTAATGCCGCCGATGCAACAAGCATCTATGACATTCCGGTTGTGATTCACGATGAGGGTCTTGATTCCTACATCATCGACAAATTGGAGTTAGAAGCTGATGAGGTCGATTGGAGCCACTGGCAACCAGTGTTGAACTCAGTTCACAACCCCAAACACGAATTGAATGTCGCATTGGTGGGTAAATATGTCGATCTGCCTGATGCCTATCTAAGCGTCACCGAAGCAATCAGAGCTGGAGGTTTTGCCAATAGAACCAAGGTGAACATTCACTGGGTTGCAAGTGATGATTGCGAGAATCTGGAAGGTGCCAAAGAAAAGCTGTCTTTGATGGATGCCATCTGCATTCCCGGAGGCTTTGGCATTAGGGGAATCGAAGGAAAGCTGGGTGCGATTCGGTATGCGCGGGAACAACAGATTCCAACTTTGGGATTGTGTCTTGGTCTTCAGTGCATGGTCATTGAATATGCCAGAAACGTAGCTGGATTAGATCAGGCAAGTTCAACAGAGTTCGATCCTGAAACGCCAAACCCAGTGATTGCAACTATGGCCGAACAGGTTGATGTCTTAGCTGATGGCGATTTGGGTGGAACCATGAGGCTTGGAATGTTTGAGGCGAAGCTTCAGCCAGGGTCGCTGATTAGCGAGGTTTATGGCCTGACCGAGGTTAGTGAAAGACACCGCCACCGCTATGAGGTGAATAATCTTTATAGAGACCAAATAGCCGATGCCGGATTGGTATTCAGTGGCACCAGTCCAGATGGCAAGCTAGTCGAATTTGTTGAACTTTCAAAAAATGAGCACCCGTATTTTGTTGCCACTCAGGCTCATCCCGAATTTCGCTCAAGGCCAGACAGGGCACACCCGCTGTTTGCAGGTCTGATCGAGGCTGGCCTAAAAAGGCAGCAAGAGCAATTGTTGTTCGAGGTCAAGGAATAGAACAATTTGGAGCAGCTCGCCGAAAAATACTTTCGTCAATTGGCGATTGAGCGAGGACTGAGCAACAACACCATCTCTGCCTATCGAAGAGACATCGGTGAGTATTTGAATTATTTGAACTCTTTGTCCAAATCTGACCCGAATTCAGTTTCAAGTAGTGAGATATTGAGCTTTCAAGCGAAATTGCAATCCTCCGGCAGGGCTAATTCATCAATAGCCCGAATCTTGGCCTCCATAAGAGGGTTTCATAAATACCTTTTGGATGAAGGTCACGCCAATGTAAACCCCGCAAGCTTGGTAAAAAGCCCAAAACTGGGACTGAGGCTTCCCAAGGCAATATCAATTGCCGATATTGAGAAACTTTTGGATGCGAGTGGTTCTTTAGAGCCCGAAACAGGCCAGCTAATTCAATTGCGTGACCGAGCTGTTTTGGAGCTTATGTATTCCTGCGGGGCCAGGGTTAGCGAAGTTGTTGATCTAGACGTTGATGATTTCGGAGACTCTGGATTACTAAGACTCAGAGGAAAAGGCGATAAAGAAAGAGTCGTTCCAATAGGTTCATTTGCCGAGCAGGCAGTCAGTTCTTATCTGAGTCGAGTGAGGCCGGGTTTGATCGCAAAACCTACTCCCGCACTTTTTTTGAATCAACGAGGAGGAAGATTATCAAGGCAATCAATTTGGCAGTTGATAGCTAAAGCCAGCGAGGTTGCTCAACTAGAAGTCTCCCCGCACACCCTTAGACATTCATTTGCGACACACTTGCTGGAAGGTGGTGCTGATATCCGAGTCGTGCAGGAGCTGTTGGGTCATTCCAGCGTTTCCACAACTCAGGTCTACACGCTTGTCACAATCGACTCGCTAAGACAGGCTTATTTGGAGGCTCACCCGCGCTCTCGGGGGTAGGCTATGCACTGGAGGTTCGATTGGTAAATATTTCTTCTCAACAGTTTCCGGTTCCGGAGGAATTATCAACTCACGGCCCCGCTCGGGTGGTTGCAATGTGCAATCAAAAAGGTGGAGTTGGTAAGACAACCACGACCATAAATGTCGCTGCCGCACTAGCTGACTACGGACGAAAAGTATTGTTGATTGATTTTGATCCGCAGGGGGCACTCAGTGCGGCAACTGGAGCCAATGCCAACGATGCGACCACCATTTATGACTTGATGATGGATAGCAATCTAAAGATTCAAGATGCCATTCAAAATACCGATAACCCAAACCTAGACGTGGTGCCAGCAAACATTGACCTAAGTGCCGCCGAGGTTCATTTAGTGGGGGAGATGAGCCGAGAGAGCATTTTGGCGAACATAATAAAGCCAGTTTTGGATGATTATGATTTGGTGTTTATCGACTGCCAACCATCTCTTGGATTACTGACCGTGAACGCACTGGTCGCAGCCCACGGGGTGATGATTCCAATGGCCACTGAGTATTTTGCCCTGCGGGGAGTTGCACTTCTAATACAAACAATCGATAAGGTGCGCTCAAGACTGAACCCCGCTTTGCAAACAGATGGAATTCTGCCCACTATGTATGACCCCAGAACCCTGCATTCAAAAGAGGTTTTGGAGAGACTTCAAGAAGCTTTCAGTGGACAGGTCTTTGATACTGCAATTGCAAGAACGGTTAAATTTCCAGACGCGACGGTTGCCAAAAAGCCGATAACCTCCTATGCCCCCAGTTCAACCGCTGCAGAGAGTTATCGCAGAGTTGCCAGGGAGATGGTGGCACGTGGCTTTGCAGCTTGAATCCTCAAGCGATTTTCAACTTCAGCTAGAGAATTTCGCGGGACCATTTGATTTGCTTCTGCAACTTATTTCCAAGCACGAGCTGGATGTCACCGAAATCGCCCTGTCAAAAGTCACCGATGATTTTTTGATTTATGTCCGAGGAATTGAAAAATCAATTGGATTGGATAGAGCCAGTGAGTTTTTAGTTGTTGCAGCGACGCTGATTGATTATAAGTTGGCGAGTTTATTACCAAGTGGTGAGCTGGTTGATGCTGAAGATGTGCAGGCCTTGGAGGCCAGAGATCTGCTGTTTGCGAAGCTATTGCAATATAAGGCTTTCAAAGAAGCCTCTTCTTGGCTTAGCCAGAGACTGGCAAGCGAATCCTCAAGATTTCAAAGACTGGCTGGTCTAGAAACCAAATACAAAGAGATTAAGCCCCCACTTCGTTTCAATTCGGATGTGCACTCGCTTGCCAAGCTCGCCGAGCAGTTATTGAGTGTCGACCCCAATCCAACAGTTGATCATTTACATGTGGACAGGGTGAGCGTCAAAGATCAGGCTGAACGAATAGCGCTTCGTCTCAGAAATGGCTCTAAAAACTTCCAAGAACTAATTCTCGATCAGCCGAAACCGGTGATAGTAGCTAGTTTTTTAGCGGTGTTGGAGCTTTATAGACAGGGTGCTGTAAAAATCACTCAAGAAACTGGTCAATCGATGGTTGTTGAACTGCTGTCGATTCCTTCGATTCCTGAACAAATCGGAGATGAATATGAGTGATCCGCAACTGAGGTCGGCAATCGAAGCGATTTTGATTGCGGCTGAAACACCACTCGCTACCGTGACCATAGCCGGTGCGGTCGAAGCTCCAATTGCTGAGGTTCAAAAAGAAATTGAAAATCTCTCCAAAGAGCTTTCAGAACATGCCGAAGGTGTTGGCAGGGGTTATGAAATTCGTGAAGTTGGTGGTGGTTGGCGAGTGTATGTAAACCAAAAACACGACTGGGGCCTAGAAAAGCTGCTATCCACCGAGGCTCCCAGCAAACTCTCTCAAGCGGCTTTGGAGACACTCGCAATCATTGCCTATAAACAACCGGTATCCAGAGGTCAAATAGCTCAGATACGTGGGGTAAGTGTTGATAGTGCAATCAAGACCTTGCACTCAAGAGGATTGATTGAACACCGTGAAACCGATCCTGACACCGGTGCCGCATTATTTGAAACCACCCAATACACCATGGAGTTATTGGCAATTAATTCACTATCCGAATTGCCAAAAATTTCCCCGATGCTCCCAGATGCAGGAACACTAGATGACTGAAATGCGATTACAAAAAGCCATGGCTCACGCAGGAGTTGCCTCCAGAAGAGCCAGTGAAGAACTAATCCTGAAAGGCTTGGTGAAGGTCAATGGAAAACTGGTCACCGAGCTTGGGACCAAAATTGATCCGAGTTCGGACAAATTAGAAGTTAAGGGAAGACCTATTCAGGTTGACACCGAAAAGCTCTATCTGGCCTTTAATAAACCCTTGGGTGTCATCTCCTCAATGAAGGATGACGAAGGACGCCAAGATCTGAGTAATTTTTTCAATGAATACGAGCGGGTATTCAACGTTGGAAGACTGGATGCCGACACCTCCGGGTTGTTATTGATGACAAATGATGGAGAGCTAGCCAATCAACTCACTCACCCCTCATTTGAAGTTCCGAAGGTTTATGTCGCTCGGGTTCAAGGAACGGTTAATCAGTCTGTGATTAGCAAGCTATTAGAGGGAATTGAACTGGACGATGGGGCAATCAGTGCCGATAGGGCAAAGCTTATTGACTCAGGTAATCAAATGAGCTTGGTGGAGATAACTATCCACTCTGGAAAAAACCGAATCGTCAGAAGAATGCTGGATGAAGTCGGTCACCCAGTAAAGGACCTAATCAGGCAGCAGTTTGGGCCAATAAAACTTGGAACTTTGCGCCCTGGCGATGCTCGCGAGCTAGGTAAGCTGGAGGTTAGCTCCTTGATCGGAGCAACCAGCACAAAGGATTAGTTATGGCATACAGGGCAATCAGAGGAGCAACTCAACTGGAGCGCGACGAGCGCGATCACCTGCTAAGAAGAACTGCCGAGCTGATAACCAAGGTGATGCACGATAACGACATTCACGCATCGCAATTGGTTTCGATTTATTTTTCAGCCACCCAAGACATCCACAGTGAGTTTCCGGCATTGGCAGCAAGAGAGCTGGGGCTTGGTGATGTTCCGTTGATGTGTGGGATTGAGATGGATGTTGAAGGCTCAATGCCCAGGGTGATAAGACTGATGCTCACTTGCGAAACTGACATTCCTCGCAGTGAAATCAAGCATGTTTATCTTCGTGGAGCCGAGGCTTTGAGGTTGGATCTCGCGCAGTGAGTGAACTAACAGGCGTCAAGATAGTTGGTGCTGGATTAATCGGCACCAGCATCGGTCTTGGTCTGAGAAGAGAGCAGATTCCAGTTTGGCTTGAGGATAACTCTTCAACAAATCTCAGACTGGCAGTCGAATATGGTGCTGGAAGTGAAGCAATCGAGACTGAACCAGATTTAGTTATTGTCTGTCTTCCTCCAGATAAGACAGCTATCCAGATAGCTCAAGAATTAGAACAGCACCCACAGGCAGTAGTCACCGATGTCGCAAGCGTGAAGGGTGCGATTTTAGAAGAACTAAAAAAACTTTCCAATCAAACCAATCGCTATATTGGCTCCCACCCGATGGCTGGACGTGAAAGAGGCGGTGCAATAGCCGCGCAGGCAGATTTATTCTTCGCCAGGCCATGGATTATTTGTTCAGAAAATGCAGATTCTGCATCCCTGGGCACTATCCGTGAACTTGTGAGAATCTTAGGGGCAAGTGCTTTGGAGCTTAGCTTCACAGAGCATGACAGGGCAGTTGCTCTCACCTCTCATCTGCCACAACTTATTAGTTCAATACTCGCCTCTGAATTACTAGATCAGCAACAAAAGGATCTCGAACTGGGGGGACAGGGCTTGAGGGACATGACCAGGATTGCCGCTAGCAATCCAGATTTATGGACGCAGATAATTTCAAAAAACGCTCAAGAACTGGCACCCTTTATGCGTTCGATGGCAGATCGTCTGGCTGATGCAGCCGAGCAGATTGAATCGCTGGCATCTGGGGGAGGTTTGCGAGGGGTTTATCAATTGCTAACAGAAGGTAATGACGGCGTTTCAAGAATTCCTGGAAAGCACGGAGGAAAAAACCGTGGTTACCAAACGGTAGTGGTGATGGTGGATGATAAGCCAGGCGAATTGGCCAGGCTTTTGAATGAAATTGGTTCAATTGGAGTAAACATTGAAGACCTAAGACTGGAACACTCACCGGGTGCCCAGATAGGGTTAGCGGAATTGGATGTTTTGCCAGAGAGCTTTGAGAAGCTCGTGAGCGAGCTAAATGAACTGGGCTGGAGGCTTGCTTGAGTGAGTTTGTAATTGGAATTGATGGACCCGCTGGAAGCGGTAAATCAAGCGTCAGCAAAGAGGTTGCCGCAAGCTTGGGTTATGGATACCTGGACACAGGAGCTGGATATAGGGCGTTGACGCTGTTTGCCTTGAGAAATCCGGAGCTAGAAATTGATGGTTTGCTCAGTAACTTCGAATACCAAATAAGCGAAGATCCAGAAAATTACTGGGTCCGCATTGGTGAGTCGGATGTCACTGAGGAAATCCGCTCAGCAGAGGTTGGTGCATCAGTGAGTGATTTCTCCACCAACCAAGCAGTCAGAGAGTGGATGGTTTCTGATGCTCAAAAGAGAATCAAAAACTGCAAAACAGACGGAATCGTGGTTGAGGGGCGAGATGTCACAACTGTGATTGCTCCCGATGCTCAGCTAAGGATTCTGCTTACCGCAGATGAAAATGTTCGTATGGCCAGAAGAGCCGGCGAGTCAGCAATGGATGCGGAGGAGCTAGCGGCGACAGTTTCACAAAGGGATCAGCGGGATTCTGAGGCCGTTGATTTCATGAAACCAGCCAAGGGTGTCGAGTTGGTGGATTCCACAGCACTGAGTTTTGAGCATGTGGTTGATCGAGTGTTGGAACTGGTGGAGCATGCAATTGATGACGATGCCTTTGAAGATGAGGATTTTTATAAACAACAGCTTGAGGAATTCGATCTAGACGAAGAGGATCTGAATCTTTTAGATAGTGAACTCGAGCAAACCGGTTTTAGACCACCACCACCGGTTGTCGCAATTGTCGGAAGACCAAATGTTGGCAAATCAGCTCTTGTGAATAAGATCCTTGGCCGACGTGAAGCTGTTGTGAAAGACGAACCCGGCATCACCAGAGACCGGGTGAGCTACAGATCTGAATGGAATGACAAGGAATACACCCTCGTTGACACAGGCGGTTGGGAAGTCGATGTCAAAGGTCTAGAGGCTTCAATCGCTGGTCAGGCTGAAGTTGCAGTTGAACTGAGTGATGCCGTGATGTTTGTGGTGGATGCCATGGTTGGCGCCACCTCAAGTGATGAACAAGTTGTGCGAATGCTTCGCAAAGCTGGCAAGCCTGTTTATTTGGTCGCAAACAAGGTTGATGACGAAAGATTAGACCCAGAGGTTGCAAGTCTTTGGTCGCTTGGATTGGGTGAGCCATATGGAGTGAGTGCCCTTCACGGTCGGGGAGTAGCTGATTTATTGGACGCGGTTGTTGGAAACCTGCCCGAGAATTCTCAAGTTGCTGATGAGATTGACACCACCGCCAGAAGAGTTGCTTTGATTGGAAGACCAAATGTTGGCAAAAGCTCATTACTGAATAAAGCAACCGGAATTAACCGTGCAGTTGTCAGTGACATTGCCGGAACCACAAGAGATCCAATTGATGAGCAGGTTGAGATTGGTGGCAGGGCATGGCGGTTTATCGACACCGCTGGAATTCGAAGAAGAACACACAGGCAATTCGGTGCTGATTTCTATGCATCACTGAGAACTGCCGCTGCTTTGGAGCGAGCCGAGGTGGCAGTTGTGTTGATTGATGCCAATGAGGCAATCAGCGAAGCTGATATTAGGATCATCCAGCTTGCCCTAGACAGTGGTCGAGCGCTGGTAATTGCATTCAATAAATGGGACACCCTCGATGATGAACGAAGGTATTACCTAGAGAAAGAAATTGAAACTGAGTTAGCTCATGTCTCTTGGGCGCCAAGGGTGAACCTCTCAGCACTCACTGGACGCCACCTAGAAAAACTGGTTCCAGCTCTGGAGCTTGCTCTCGCAAGCTGGGAGAAAAGAATTTCAACCGGAAAGTTCAATGGTTTTATTCAAGAATTGCAGCAGGCCAACCCGCACCCACTTCGTGGGGGAAAGCAGCCAAGAATCCTGTTCGGCACCCAAGCTGCCACAAAACCTCCCAAGTTTGTTTTGTTTAGCTCTGGATTTTTAGAGGCTGGCTATCGCCGTTATATCATCAGAAGACTCAGAGAAACCTATGGTTTTATGGGTTCACCCGTTGAAATAGGTGTTCGAGTAAGAGAGAGAAGAAAGAAGCGCTAGATGAGCAAGCTGTCAATAATTGGAGCAGGTGCCGTTGGTTCATCAATTGCCTATGCAGCAATGATTAGATCCTCAGCAACAGAAACCGTTATCTATGACTTGGATAATCCGCGCGCGGTTGCAGAGGCAGCTGATATCGGGCATGCAGCTCTAAGCTCTGGCTCCATGAGAATCGCGGCAGCAGAGACTCTTGCTGGCACCGCAAATAGCGATGTTGTGATTATTACCGCAGGGGCTAAAAGAAAACCCGATCAAACAAGGCTAGAACTGTTAGCAATAAACGAGTCAATTGTTGTTGGTATGGTTCCAGAGATTTTGGAGCATTCTGCAAATGCCAAAATCGTCATTGTTTCAAATCCTTGTGATGTTTTAGCAACCAGGGCAGTACAGAAATACGGTCTTCCCAGCAATCAGGTTTTCTCATCTGGAAACGTTTTGGACACCTCAAGACTCGCCTGGACTTTGTCACTGAGGCTTGGAGTGAGTGTTGAAAGTGTCAACGCAATGGTCTTGGGCGAACACGGAGACAGTCAATTCCCCCTTTGGAGCCAGGCACTTATTGGCAATGTTCCACTTTTGGAATATGCCGGAAAAGAAAAGCCTGTAACCGAGAATGAGCTTTCGAGCATTGCCGAAGAGGTGAAAACTGCGGGGGCAAGCGTGATTGCTGGCAAGGGGGCAACAAATTACGGAATCGGTGCAAGCAGTGCTCTGATTGCAGAGGCAATCATTCAGGATCAGAACAAAGTCCTGCCGGTTAGCTCTGTGCTAAAAAATTACAAAGGCGTTTCTGATGTGGCTATTAGCGTGCCGACAGTAGTTAATTCAACTGGTGCGGCGAAAGCCTTGGATGTATCAATGACAGAAGACGAAATAGCAAGTTTCACAGCATCCGCCAATGCCGTTAGGGCATCAGTGGAGAGTTTGAATTAGGCCTCGACGAATTTGACACTCGTAGGCTGATGTTGTGGTCACGAGAGACTAGACTTTAGGTCGTTCGGGCTGTGGCGCAGCTTGGTAGCGCACTTGTCTGGGGGACAAGGGGCCGTGGGTTCAAATCCCGCCAGCCCGACT
>JAVLCC010000006.1:8545-66846 GCA_031580995.1 Microbacteriaceae bacterium | reverse complement strand
GCAGGGCGGACAGGACTCGAACCTGCAACCTGCGGTTTTGGAGACCGCTGCTCTACCAATTGAGCCACCGCCCTAAACATTGACAGCCTGCAACTCGGGAATGGCTTGGTTTCAATCCCTACTCCGACAGACACACTTCTAGATTAGAAATCTAAAATGGTGATGTTGCCAAAATATTTAGCGGCAGATGTCAACTACTACGTAAGTGTAGTGTGCGAAAAGGGTTTTTGGCAATGGCTAGCAATTCAGGTTATAGGCTAAACCCATGTCTCGAATCTCCGCCAGAATCGCCGCCATAAGTGAATCAGCCACCCTCAAAGTTGACGCCAAAGCCAAGGCCATGAAAGCCGAAGGCAAAAACGTTATCTCCTATGCAGCCGGTGAACCAGATTTTCAAACCCCCGATCACATCGTTGAAGCAGCAATTGCTGCCGCCAAAGATCCCAAAAACCACCGCTATACCCCTGCAGCTGGATTGCCTGAGCTAAAAGATGCGATTGTTGCCAAGACCAAAGTTGATTCAGGAACTGAAGTTGCTGCCAATCAAGTAGTTGTAACAAATGGTGGCAAGCAAGCTGTCTATCAAGCCTGTGCAGCAATCCTGGACCCAGGTGATGAGGTAATTGTTCCAGCACCTTTTTGGACCACCTACCCAGAAAGCATTGCTTTGGCTGGTGGCAAGCAGGTGAGTGTTTTTGCAGGCAGTGATCAGGACTATAAGGTCACTGTCCAGCAACTGGATGAAGCAAAGACAAACAAAACCAAAGCGATTATGTTCGTAAGCCCTTCAAACCCAACCGGGGCAGTTTATTCAAAACAAGAGACCGAAGACATAGCTCGCTGGGCATTAGATAACGGCATTTGGATCATCGCCGATGAGATTTATCAAAACCTGACCTATGACGGAGTCTTCGCCCACAGCCCAACAGAACTTGTTCCTGAGGTTCAAGATCAGACCATCATGGTCAACGGTGTTGCCAAAACATTCGCAATGACCGGTTGGAGATTGGGCTGGATGGTTGCTCCCGTTGATGTTTCTAAAGCGGCAGCGAATCTGCAATCGCATTTGTCATCGAATGTTGCAAACATCTCGCAGCGTGCAGCCATTGCAGCCTTGACGGGTCCGCAAGAGCCAGCTCTTGAGATGCTAAAAGCCTTTGACAGAAGAAGAAAGCTGATTCTTGCAGAACTAGCAAAAATCCCAGGATTCAAAACCCCCGAACCAAAGGGTGCTTTTTATGTCTACCCAGATGTCAGGGAGCTACTTGGCAAAACCTGGGGTGGGAAAGAAATCAACAGCTCACTGGAGCTCTGTGATTTCATTCTGGAAAAAGCTGAGGTGGCAATGGTTCCAGGAGAAGCTTTTGGACCAAGTGGATATGTTCGAATGAGCTATGCGCTTGGCGATGATGCCTTATTGGAAGGCGTTCAGAGGCTTCAAAAACTATTTAGCTAAAGCCAATTAAATTAGGCTCTGGCACCAGGTTTACTCCCCATCGAGAAGCAACTCTCTGTTGGACATATCTAGCTAATTCCAAAATTTCACTTGCTGTTGCATCCCCTGTATTGGTGATAGCCAGAGCGTGTTTTTGACTGATTGCTGCATTTGAACCCGGCAACCTAAAACCTTTTTCAATTCCTGCGTTTTCAATTAGCCACCCAGCGGAGAGCTTAAAGGTCTCATCATCCATTTTCCACTTCTGCATCTCATCCGGAAACTCAAGCGATTTGATGTAATCAACGACAGGGTTAGTAAAAAAGCTCCCGCAAGAAACTGTGTTTGGATCCTTCGGGTCAATAACCATTCCCTTTGATGACCTGAGAGTCAAAACTGTTTCCCTGACATCGGTCAATGGAAGTTGCGAACCATAGGGCTTGTCTAGGTAATTGGTTATCTGTCCACTGGCCATAGGGACACTCAGTCCGTCTAGTTTTTGCAAACGAAACTCAACCCAACCAATGGCTCCTACCCTGCCTCGCTTAATGTCGCTGTCCCGGTAAGAGAAATTCAAATCTTCGTTTTCTAAGATCAACTCTTCTCGAGTTTGGTAATCCAAAAAAGAAATCCTGGTGATTGTTTCACTGACCTCTTGGCCGTAGGCTCCAATGTTTTGAACGGGAGAACCGCCAACTGTTCCAGGCACTCCACTGATTGCCTCAATCCCTGCATAACCGTTTTCTACGCAGTATTCGACCAATTCATCCCAGCCCTCTCCTGCTTGGGCTTTGACGAAAACAAAGTCACCGCTTTCGGTGACTTCAATTCCCTTGGAGACAACTCTGATGACATTCAGTTCACTCACATCATCATCAAAAACAACATTTGAGCCTCCACCCAAAACAAACCAGTCATCGCCTGTTGACCAAAGCTTTTTGCAGGCATCGAACAGCTCCCGCTCAGTACTGACCTCGGTCAGGGTCTTGGGTTCACCGCCAACGCGGATGGTTGTGAAGTTTTTTAGCTCAGGCATTTGTTACCCATGCAAAACTCTTGGCTAACACTGTCTGCTCGTTGAATACAGCCTTGATGGCAAGCTTTGCTTTGTCTCCATCAAGCTCAACCACCTCTGCTGAAACATTCAGATCAGCACCTTCATTGGCATCCACTGGAACTGGCTTCGAAAACCTCACCGAGTAATCCAAAACCCTCACTCCAAGCTCATCAAATAGCGGGCTTATGGCAGCACCCATGGTCAGCATTCCGTGAGCCAGAACCCCTGGAAGTCCGACCTGTTGGGCGATGTCATCACGGTAGTGAATGGGATTGAAATCCCCACTGGCCCCTGCGTAGCGAACTAGCGAGTCGCGAGTGAAGTGGAGTTTTTTATCAAAAACAATCTGACCGATTTCCATTAGCCACCCCTAACAACAAGCGTTGATCTTGCCTCAGCAACGACATCACCTTTGGTGTCAAAAATCTTTGTTAGAAATGCAATCATCTGATTTCCGGCAAGCTCCTTGACACTTTCAACACTTAGCTGTGATGTCAGTTCATCGCCAGCAATAATTGGTCTTTCATAACTAAATCCCTGGTCGCCATGAACAACCCTTGAGAAATCTAAATCTGCCTCGGGGTCATCAATCACCATTTCTAAAGACTGCTGCTGCAACACAATTGCAAATGTTGGTGGAGCGACTAAATCGCTAAAACCTGCTTTTTTGCTTGCTTCCAACGAAACACTTGGGGAATCACTTGAATGAAAAGTTGCAAGCGCAAACTCTTTGATTTTCTCCCGGCCCACTAAATAGGGTTCTGTAACTGGATAAGTTTTTCCGATAATTTCTGGATTTACCATGTCTCAAGACTAGTAGCGGGGGCGGGACTTGAACCCGCGACCCCACGATTATGAGCCGTGTGCTCTAACCACCTGAGCTACCCCGCCGCGTGGTCAATAAAAAACTTGACCGAGCCCCGAGACAGGATTGAACTGTCGACCCCTTCCTTACCATGGAAGTGCTCTACCACTGAGCTATCGGGGCAAAAACAACTAGGAAAGATTAGCACCATCCAAATCAGTCTTGCAATTGAATTAATCCTGGTTACTTCTCAAAGCATTCAGCTCTGAAACAAACCCTGACCAAATCTCTTCTGAGCTTATATCGTTTCTTATTAAATCTGCCTGTGTTGCCCCCAATAACGGCCATAGCTGATCCATCAGCTCTGATGATGGGGTAGGTGTTGCGTTGATGACGCTTTCTCTGAACATTGAAAATAATTCATCATCTGTCTCAACTGCAGGAACTCCCGAGAGAGATTTTGCTACCGCCACCTGGGATGTGTTTCTGGTGAAATACTCCAACACCAACCTGTTTGCATAAACCGGATCATCGCTATTGGCTGCAACAAAAAAGCCCGCAACATCAACCAATGCCGAGCTATCCACGTTGCCAGCTGCAGGAACTGGATAAACAACCAAGGAATCAATCAATTCGGGCTCAATTGAAGCAATTGCCCAGGGTCCAGTTAGCCAGCAACCAATCTGTTCTGAATTAAAAGCCTCCAACACAGATGTGTAATCACTGTTTAGGTCAAAAAGTTCTGAGCCTTGAGAGGACATCCAAGAGGCATATTCATAACCTGAGTCTGAATCAAACTCAGTGTTCTGAGGGTCACTCAAAGACAAACCAAATGAACTCATGAAGGGATAAAGGTGATAGGGATCACCCAGCTCACTGTCTAATCCAACTCCCAGACCAATCTCCTGAAGATCATCAATGCTTGGTTGTTCGGGAACTAATTCTGAATTGCAAACCAGTGCAACATGCTGTTCGCTGATGGGAACCCCGAAAGAATCACCCTGATAACTAAAAGCCTCTAATAACTGCTCTGGAATCTTGTCACCCAAGATGCCTGTTCTTAGCTTTGAGACAGCTTCGGATTCAGCCAAATCTGCTGTCCAAGAATGGGTGCCGAAAAAGACATCTGGATAGTTGCCAGTTTGTAACCGAGAATCGATTTCAGCGAGTTCAATCTCTGTGAACTGAATCTCAACACCGTATTCACTTTCAAAAACGGAGCTAATCCCAGTCAGAGAGCTAGCAACAGAACTTGGCGCCCAGACGCTTATGACATCTATTGGTTCAGCTTGTTCCTGGGTTTCCTGAAAATCAAAATCAGTTGGGAGACCAGATTCGGTGGTCTCAGCTTGGCAACCGGTGAGGGTAGCGCCTACGGCCAAAGCTATAACCCCGCTAGAAAATAAGTTTTTCATACCAACCTGTCCGCTACAACCTTAGAGCCGGTAATAAGTGCAAAGCAAACAGCAAATGCAAAAGAAACTCGCAACAGGAGATTTGTAAGCGCTTACAGACCCAATCAGAAAAATCAGAAACAAAATTAGATTTAGATAACAAGTTTGAAAAGTGCTGAATTCACTTGCTGATAACGCCTAGTATTTGCTGGTGACTAATTCAACTCTCGACCCCAAAAAAGGCCACGAATGGTGGCGCTCATCGGTGATTTACCAGGTTTACCCACGCTCATTTGCAGATGGCAATGGTGATGGAATTGGAGATCTGGATGGCATTAAAAATCGCCTGCCAGCGCTCGCTGAACTAGGAGTTGATGCAGTCTGGTTCTCACCGTTTTTTAAATCTCCGCAGCATGATGCGGGATATGATGTAAGCGATTACAGAGACATCGATCCCCTGTTTGGAACACTTGATGACTTTGACGAGATGCTCGCTGAAGCGCATTCACTTGGCCTGAAGGTCATAGTTGACCTGGTTCCTAATCACTCTTCCTCTGAACACCACTGGTTCCAGCTTGCGCTGAAATCCGCTCCCGGGTCCCCCGAGAGAAACCGTTACATCTTCAAAGATGGCAAGGGTGAAAACGGGGAGTTGCCCCCAAATAATTGGCAAAGTGTTTTCGGAGGGTCCGCATGGACCAGGATCACCGAGCCTGACGGGACAGCCGGTCAGTGGTATCTGCACCTATTTGATTCATCACAGCCAGATTGGAACTGGGAAAACCCAGAAATAATCGAGGAGTTCAACTCCATCCTTCGTTTCTGGTTGGACCGCGGTGCAGATGGTTTCCGAATAGACGTCGCCCATTCCATGAAAAAGGATTTGGACTTCCCTGATCTTGATGAACATAACTCCGATGCCGATGGTGGAGCGATGACGGATGCTGAGGTTGAGCATCCGTTTTGGAATCGAGAAGGTGTTCATGAAATCAACCGTCGCTGGAGAAGTGTCTTGGATGAATATCAAGACCGTGCGATGTGTGCCGAGGCTTGGGTGATGCCCCTTAGCAAAATGGCCAACTGGGTGAGGCCTGATGAATACCACCAAGCGTTTAACTTTGGTTATTTAGAAACCCCTTGGGATGCCAAAGCACTCAAAAACGTTGTATCAGAATCAATGGAGGCCTTCCCCGGTGTGGGAGCCCCCTCCACCTGGGTTTTATCAAATCACGATGTTATTCGTCATAGCTCCAGATTCGGAGCAAGCTCAATCCCTCGCCAGGGAGCCGGAATCGGCCCAGACGATGAACAGCCAAATGAAGAATTGGGGCTAAGGCGTGCTCGCGCATCCTCAGCTTTCATGCTGGGCTTGCCTGGAGGTGCTTATATCTACCAGGGTGAGGAACTGGGTCTTCCCGAACACACCACGCTGGATCACAAATACCGCGAAGATCCAACATTTTTTAGAACAAATGGCGAAAGAGTTGGAAGAGATGGATGTCGTGTGCCAATCCCTTGGGAGCACGATAAGCCAAGCTTTGGGTTTGGAACAACTGAGAAATCTTGGCTCCCTCAACCAGAGAAGTTTGCTGAGTATGCAAGAGATGTCCAGCAGGGAGTTGAGGGTTCAACTCTGGAGCTTTATAAAAAACTTCTCAAACTTCGCAAAAAACTATCTCTTGGCTTGGGTGATTTCCACTGGTTGGAACCACTTTGCACGGAAAGCTCAATTGCTTTTGAAAATAACGGTATTGCCGTGGTTTCAAACATGGCTGAACCAATTGGCCTCCCTTCTGGTGAGATATTAATCTCCACTCAGGAGGGATTAGAGGCAGGTGGCAAGCTTGGTACCGACCAAACCGCATGGATAAGGCTTTGAACCAGTGGTGGCGGGATGCCGTCATCTATCAGATCTATCCGAAAAGCTTCAAAGACTCCAACGCTGATGGCTATGGAGATCTGAACGGCATCACTCAGAAACTTCCTGAAATAGCCTCTTTGGGAGTCGATGGAATCTGGCTATCACCTTTTTATCCATCCCCTCAAAAAGACAGTGGTTATGACGTCAGCGATCATTACGGAGTGGATCCGATATTTGGAACGATTTCTGATTTCACAAACATGGTCACAAAAGCCCATGATCTAAACCTCAAGGTATTGCTTGATTTGGTCCCCAACCACACCTCAGAGAAACATCCCTGGTTTCAACTTGCCTTGAATTCAGCTCCTGGATCAGATGCCCGAGAGCGGTATTTATTTGTTGATGGAGCTGGTGAAAACGGAGAGCTTCCGCCGAATAATTGGCAAAGCATGTTTGGGGGCCCTGCTTGGACCAGAGTCACTGAATCAGATGGCAAACCTGGTCAGTGGTATTGCCATTTATTCGATAGCTCCCAGCCAGATCTGAACTGGCGAAACCCAGAAGTCATTGCTGAATTTCAAAAAATAATGCGCTTTTGGTTTGACCTGGGTGCTGATGGTTTCCGAGTTGACCAACCTCATGCACTTATCAAAGCCGATGGTTTCCCAGATCACCCCTATGTCGAACAGGCAGGTAGCGGTTATATCGAGGGTGAGCAAGATCCTCCTATGTGGTTTCAGCCCGAAGTTCACGAAATCATGCGAGAACTAAGAAAAACAGCTGATGAATCAGGAGAGAAGGTTTTATGCGGCGAGGGATATGTCTTGCCACTAAGCAAAATGGCCCACTGGCTAAGGCCCGATGAATTGCACCAAAACTTCAACTTTAGATTTTTAGACGCTCACTGGGTCGAATCAATCATCAAAGAGGCAATTGATGAATCAATGGATGCCTTCCAAGATATCGGCTCTCAATCAACCTGGACACTGAATAATCACGATGTTGTTAGATCGGTCTCGCGCTTTGGAAGTGATTATTCAAGACCAACCCAAAGTGATGGAATAGGCCCAGAGGACATCCAACCCGATAACAAACTTGGTGGAGAGATCTCTTTGGGTGCGACTCTTGTGATGCTGGCGCTTCCGGGAAACTGCTATCTCTATCAGGGTGAGGAGCTGGGGTTACCGGATAATACGACCATCCCCGAACATGCCCGACAGGACCCAACGTTTTTTAGAACAAACGGAGTCAGGGTTGGAAGAGATGGTGCCCGCGCACCAATTCCATGGGAGGCGAATCAACCAAACTTTGGTTTTTCAAGCGCCACCAAGACTTGGCTTCCGCAACCCGATGAATATGCCGATTACACAAGAAACGGCAATAAAACACTTGCTGTTTATCAATCAGCACTACTCCTGAGAAAAAAGCATGCGCTTGGACTGGGTGAAATTAACTGGCTCGATGAGGAGGTATTTGGTTTTGAAAATAACTCAGTAAAGATTTTTCATAACTTTGATTCAGAACCAAAGCCCATGCCTGATGGCGAGATACTAATCTCATCTCTCGGTTCAATAAATGAAATTTTGCCCAATGAAACAGTTTGGTTAGTCGGCTAGTTCTTTCCGAGGCCACCAGAACTTGCTTCCCAAGATATAAGCCATAGCTGGAACAATCACTGTTCGAACCAGCAAGGTGTCTAATAAAACTCCCAATCCAACGATTGTTCCCACTTGCGCTAACGCAATAAGAGGCAATACACCCAAAACCGAGAACACTGCAGCCAACAAGATTCCAGCACTGGTGATGACACCACCTGTCGCCCCAAGCGCTTTTTGCATGCCGGCTCTGGTGCCAAGCTTTCTGGCTTCTTCTTGAGCACGAGTTACCAAGAAGATGCTGTAGTCAACACCGAGGGCAACCAAGAACAAAAACGCCAGGATAAACACACTGAGATCTAGTGCTGGGAAACCAAACACATTTTGAAAAATAACCCAGCTCGCACCATAAGCACTAAAGAAACTTCCAACCACCGCAACCAACAAAAGAATTGGCGTGACTATGTTTCTAAGCAAAATAATCAAAATGATAAACACCGAGAGCAGAATCAACGGAATCAACAGTGCTTGATCGCGTTCGGTATAGGTTCTGGCATCCAAAGCGGTTGCATCATCGCCACCGACTAATCCGATTGCATCATTCGGCAATTCATCTAGGGCGATTCTGAGATCTGCAACCGTGTCCAAAGCCAATGCGCTCTCAGGCTCAGCGTCCAAAACCACATTCAGTTGGGAAAACTCGTTGGTGGAATCCCCTGGTGTTACCTCATCCACATTTTCAACCCCGAGAATGATCTCGGTCGCTTCCTCCACGTATCGATTATCAACAATCACAGCAGACGGACTGGTCGCCCCAGCACTGAATGACTCTCCTAGAAACTCAATTCCTGCAACAGCCTCGGGTTTTTCAATAAAGACCTCGGTTGAGCTCAAACCGGTCTTCGTTCCCAAACCACCAGTTGCCAAAATTGCTAAAAAGATAATTCCAACACCTGCGAAACTGACCGGCTTTCGGCCAACGGCTCGTCCGATTTTGGCAAAGATGCCGTTTTCATAGGGGTTTTTCCCACCAACTCTTGGAATGAAGGGCCAAAACAGGCCCCTACCGAATACAACCAGAGCCGCAGGCAAAATAACTAGCCCTGCAAACATCGCCATCACAATTCCAACAGCACCAATCAGGCCAAGTGCCTGGCGCCCCTCAATTTCTGCCAACAGCAACAACGAGAGCGCGACAGCAACAGTTCCACCCGATGCCAAGATTGCAGGTCCTGCACCCTTGACTGCATTGCGCATTGCCTCTCGGCGGTTATCCAAAACTAAAAGCTCTTCTTTATAACGTGCAATTAATAACAACGCGTAGTTCGTGCCTGCACCAAATACCAACACCGCCAAAATACCCGTGTTGTCAGCTGTCAGGGTGATTCCAAAGGCATCAGCAACTGGAACTACAACCTGCTGCGCCATCGCGTCAGTGACCACCACAACCAATAAAGGAACCCAGAGCAGTGTCGGTGAGCGATAGGTGATTAGCAAAATAGTGGCAACAACCAAAACCGATGCTCCCAAGATTGCAAAATCCGCTCCTGCAAAAATGTTTCCGAGATCTGCAACAAAAGCCTCTGGGCCAGTTACGTATGCCTCCAAGCCTGATGGCATGCCTTGGCTTGCAATGATTCGCATCTCATTGATGCGCTCGTCAGTCTCATCAAAAACATCTGTTGCATCAAGCGGTACGGTGACGCTGGCAGCTTCCCCGCCCTCAGCAATTCTTGGAAGCGGAACAAACGCTTCACCGTTTATTTCCAAAGAGCTGTAATCCAAAAACTTTTCATTGGCTCCACCTGCAGGCATCATCACCTCAGGATCAAACTCTCCTTGAACCCATTCCAATTGGGATTCTGTGAATTCAGATCCATCTGCAGTTCTATAAAGAATCACAACCGCTGTTCCATCAGAACTTGGAAGTTGATCTTGATATTCGGATACGAGCACTGATTCAGCATCATCAGGTAATCCAGCGCCAGGTGTGGTGTCATTGCCCGCTGAGGAGAGAGGTCCAAAGGCCAGGCCTACAAACCCCAGACCAATTAGAAGTGTTACCCAGGCAGTTGATTTGCCGGTTATGAATTCTCTAAATTTTTGCACGATACCTTCTTGATGCCCTACTGGGTAAGGCTAACAGCATGGTGGCAAGTGAGGGATTCGAACCCCCGAAGGCTACGCCGGCTGATTTACAGTCAGATCCCTTTGGCCGCTTGGGTAACTTGCCATTGCGCTAAGCGCGATTCCCAATCATAGCTGAAAAACAAACCTGTAATCGTTTACAGTTGTTTTCATGGTCGGAATCGAAGAAGTCGCTGCCTACGCGGGTGTTTCGACTGCAACCGTTTCCAGGGCACTCAACGATAAGCCGCATGTCTCAAAAACAGCTCGTGAAAAAGTTTTCAAAGCGGTTGATGATTTGGGCTATGTCCCCTCCTCATCTGCCTACACTCTTGCCACCGGAAAGACTAAAAACGTTGGTGTCGTGCTTCCCTTTGTTGATCGATGGTTTTTCTCAGTGGTGCTTGAGGGCATCAGTGAGGCACTGAACAGTCGTGGATTAGATGTTTCTTTTTACTCAATGAAGGGTGGAGGAAGCCAAAGAGATTTAGTTTTCAATGAGCTGTTGTTGAGAAAAAAAGTTGATGGGGTTCTCACCGTTGCGGTGAAACTCACAGAGGATGAGCTAACAAACCTAACAAACTTGCGAAAACCAATCGTTGGAGTCGGTGGCCCAATACCTGGAGCTCGATCACTGGGCATCGACGATGAGGGAGCTGGACGATTGGCCACCCAGCACTTGCTATCCCTTGGTCACACCGAAATTGGAATCATCACGGGTAATCCATCAACCGAATTAGAGTTCCATCAGCCTTATTTGCGACAAACCGGATATCGGGAAGCCTTGATGGAATCTGGTTTGGACGCTCAAAAGAATTGGTTTGCAGAAGCTGATTTCACCATCCCCGGCGCCTATCACGCAGCCAAGCAGATACTAGGAGACCCCAGAAGTGCGCCAACTGCCATTTTCTGCGCAAGTGATGAAATGGCCTTTGGTGCGATTCAAGCCGCCAAAGATCTCGGCTATTCAGTGCCCGATGACATAAGTGTTATTGGAATGGATAACCATGACCTCAGTGGTTTTTATAACCTAACGACAATTGATCAAAAACCTAGGCAACAAGCAGCAGCAGCTGCGAACATGTTGGCTGATTTATTTGATCAAGACTTGAAAGATAAAAGGCTTAACGTGCAAGAGTTTCACGAGTGGCCGGTTGAGCTACTGATCCGAGGCTCAACCTCGAGAAGAAGATAGGCTGGAGAAATGGCAGACAGTTCATTTGACATAGTAAGCAAGGTTGAAGAGCAAGAAGTTGATAATGCTCTAAATCAAACCAAGAAGGAAATCCTGCAGCGATACGACTTCAAAGGAGTTGACCCCGACATCTCATGGAGTGGGGAGAAGATTGTTTTGAAGGCAACCAGTGAAGACCGCGTAAAGGCCGTTTTGGATGTTTTTGAATCGAAGCTAATCAAGCGTGGCATCTCACTGAAAAGCTTTGATCACTCAGAGCCCCAGGCCAGCGGCAAGGAATACCGCATAGAAGGCTCCATGAAACAGGGTATTGATCAGGAAAACGCCAAGAAAATAAACAAAATGATTCGTGATGAGGGACCAAAGGGTGCGAAAACTCAGATTCAGGGAGAAGAGATCAGAGTCAGTTCAAAATCCCGCGATGACCTGCAGGAAATAATCGCTTTGCTAAAAGGCAAAGATTTGGAACTAGACCTGCAGTTTGTTAACTACCGGTAGCCAAATAGGCAGTCCCGGAACCTGCAAAGCTCACTAACCGAGCCTCATTGGATATGTAACAAGCTTCGCCTTTGCTAAGGGTTTGTCTTTCATCCAACGAGTTAGAAACACTGACTTCTCCACCAACACAAACAAGAATTCCCTCACCGGGTAATTCAATATCGGCAATCATTCTTTGCCCATTTGGCTCTATTCGATAAACCCTAAAATCATCAACCTCCACCTCATACTCATCCAAACCCCGCTGCAATTCATTTGGCCCAAGCTTTGGATTGATTGATTCAAAAACGGTTATTTCCCTGAGTTTTTCAACATCCACATGCTTTGATGTCAACCCCCCACGAACAACATTGTCACTAGTTGCCATCACCTCAACACCTAGTCCTTGCAAATAGGCATGCAGGTTTCCTGCCGGCAAAAAAACAGCCTCCCCGGGGGCTAGAAAGATTTCATTCAGCAAAAAGGCAATTGCTAATCCCTTATCCTCAGGATGGTAATCGGCTAAGTGCCTAACCAGCTCAGAGTGCTTTTTCAAAGCCTCTAAAGTTTTTGAATCTAATTGCTGGAATACATAATCAAAGTGTTCAGAAAGTGTTTTGGCGCTTTGTTGCCAGTTTTCAAATAAAGCATCCTTGGTTGCAAGCTCTGCTAGCTCTTGATTTATTTTGTCAATCGGGCGAAAACCACTGAGAACCCTAAAAGGACTAACTGCAATCAAGATTTCTGGCTTGTGGTTTTGATCTTTGAAGATTCTGGAGGAGTGTTCAAGATCAATTCCTTGACTGTTTTCATCCTCGAAGCCTTCAATAGCTTGCGCCTTGGTTGGGTGGGCTTGAATCGATAGCGGGCTGGATGCGCCCAAAAATTTAACCATGAAACTAAGTCGAGTGAATTTTGTTAGTGGATCGCCATTTTCAAGCTTCGCGGTGGAAATTGGATGCGTGCCAAACCACATCTCGGCAATTGGGGTTTCAGTTTCTTCAAAGCCAATCAGGTCTGGAATCAAGTGAGTAGAGCCCCAGGGGTAATTCATGGGTTCATTCGTCAGTTTTTCAATCAACTTTTCTCAGACCCCTGACTCGATTAGCAAATAAAAGCTAGCTGTTCGCTATCTTAACCATCTCATCTCGATCAAACAGTTTTTCCCGCTCGCGACCAGAGGATTCCCCTCGACGCAATTCTTCGCTGTTTTCCCTGAGCCAACCATCCCAGCTGACGAATTTCACGCCTTTGCTTTGTAATAACTCAATTACTGCGTTCTCTTCAGGGTGTGATGGCTTCCACCAGTTGTGCTTCTCGGTCAAAACATGCCCGATGGTTTCAATCGCATCTGCTTTGGTGTGACCAATCAGACCAACCGGACCTCTTTTGATCCAACCGGTTGCATAAACCCCTTGAACCTGCTCGCCAGCATCATCAATCACTCGGCCACCATCGTTTGAGATAACACCAGATTTTTCATCAAACGGAATTCCTGGCAAAGCTGAACCGTGGTAGCCAACTGCTCTATAAACAGCCTGCACCGGAAACTCTCGGGTTTCATCTGTTGGAGTTGCTCCACCGTTTCCATCGAGCTGATTTCTGCGGATTCGAATTCCCTGAACTTTGCCTTCCCCAATGATTTCCTCAGGTGTTGACAGAAAATGCAGGTGAAGCCTTCGCGTGCTTTCGGGTTGAGGGTTTTCACGTAAGCCCTCCAGAGTTTTCACAACCACCCTTGTTTGGTTGTTCTCTTCCATTTGTTTTGAACTACCCTCGTCGTAAACAAAATCCTCGTCGTAAACAATTGACTGGACCCCCTCAACGCCGATGGCCTCTCTGAGTTCTAGGGGACTGAACTTTGCCTGCGCTGGACCCCTTCGTCCAAACACGTGAACATCGGTGACCTGTGATTGCCTAAGTCCTTTTTCAACATGTGGGGGTATTTCTGTACTTGAAAGATCATCGGGAAATTTCACCAACATCCTGGCAACATCGAGGGCAACGTTTCCGTTTCCAATGACCGCCACCTCTTTGGCATCCAGTGGCCACTCTCTTGGGAAATCGGGGTGAGCGTCATACCAGTTCACAAAATCTGCAGCACCGTAACTTCCAGCCAAGTCGATTCCAGGGATGTTCAAATCCGCATCGCGAATGGCACCTGTTGCAAAGATCACTGCGTTGTAGTGGTTTTTTAATTCTTCAAGGGTTATGTCCTTGCCGTATTCAACATTTCCAAAAAATCGAATATCACCGCGATCCAAGACATCAAATAGGGCATTCACAATGCCTTTGATTCTTGGGTGATCGGGGGCTACTCCGTAGCGAACCAAACCATAGGGTGTTGGCAATAAATCAAATAGGTCAATTGAGACTTCGAAGTCGCGTTCTGCCTTGAGGATCAAATCCGAGGCATAAATACCCGCAGGACCGGCGCCAACAACCGCCAAACGTAGCTTTTCCAAATAGCTTTCCTTTGCTATCCCTTGCGCTCAACAACAGCATCGGCAAATGCCTCGAGCGCTTTTTTCACACTTCCATCCGGTAGTGGTTTCAAAGACTGTTTAGCCTTATCAGCCCAACTCACCGCAGCAGTCATTGATTCCTCCATGACCTGGTGGTCACGCAAAAGGCTGACTGCTTTTTGCAAATCCTCATCAGATTCCAAACCTGAATCAATTAGCCCAAGTAGTTCAATGGAATCTTTGTCGGTTTTCTTCCGAAGCAAGATTACTGGAAGTGTTGGCACTCCCGCCCGCAAATCAGTCCCAGGAAATTTCCCAGAATCATCATCATCACTTTGGATATCAATCACATCATCCATCAACTGAAAAGCGACTCCCACCGCTTCACCAAATTCGCCCAAAGGCTCCAGGTAATCCTCATCGGCTTCTGAGAGCAATGCCCCAAGCTGGGCGGCTAGAGCGATCAAGGAGCCGGTTTTGTCTTTTAAGACCTGGGTATAAAACTCAAGTTCGTCTTTTTCCTCATGCCCAACAGTTTCGTGAAGTTGACCCAACACCAATCTTTCAAAAGTCTGCGCCTGCATCAGCAATGCCTGCTGCCCCAAACCGCTAACCACCTGGCTGGCTCTTGCGAACAAAACATCCCCAGTCAAAATGGCAACACTGTTTCCCCAGATTGAATGCGCTGTTGGCACGCCTCTTCGCAAATCAGCCTCATCCATCACGTCATCGTGATACAAAGTCCCCAAATGAGTCAGTTCAATAACGGTTGCAGCCTGAATGACCTCTTTTTTTGTTGAGTCTCCAAGGTGTGAGCACAAAAGAGTCAGCACTGGGCGCATTCTTTTGCCACCAGCTTCAATCAGGTGATTGGAGGTGGTGTCTAATAACTTATCCGTGTTCGCAATTGAGTCTTTGATTAGGATTTCGACCTCTTCAAGACCTTTTTCCAGATCGTTTATCAACTCGCGATCGGCAATTTTTCTTAGCTGTTTGGGGATACTCATGATTTCTCCCCGTAATGCACCGCCACAATTCCCAAGCTCAGGTTTTTGAATCCGACGTTTTCAAACCCGCTGTTCTCAATCTGTGAAGCAAAATCCATCTGTTTTGGCCAAGCCTCAATTGACTCACCGAGGTAGCTGTAGGCATCTGGGTTTTTAGCCACCAGTTTGGCAACGGTTGGTAAAACCCTTCTCAGGTAAAACTTATATAACCAACCAAATAGACCCTTAGGGTGACTGAATTCACAAACCACAATCACTCCACCGGGTTTTGTCACCCTAAACATCTCCGATAGGGCTTTATCGACATTTTCAACATTTCTAATGCCAAAAGAAATCGTCACCGCATCAAACTCTTTGTCTTTGAAAGGAAGCTTTGTGGCATCCGCAAAAGCAAATTCCAATTCTGGGTGGCGCTTTTTGCCAACCTCCAGCATTCCCTTTGAAAAATCTGCCGCCACTACCTGCACACCATCACCCAATAGGGCCATCGATGAGGTTCCGGTTCCCGCAGCCAAATCCAGAATTCGCTGACCTGACTGGGGGTTTATGAGGTTTCTAACCGATTTTCGCCAAAGCTTTGATTGACCAAGACTCAGAATGTCATTGGTTCGGTCGTAGGTTTCTGCGACTTCGTCGAACATGCGGGAGACCTCTTCGGGCCGTTTCTGCATATCCGCTTTACTCACTATGAAAGTCTAACCACGCTCGGGCGGATGTATTTCATCAACTGCTTTTGACCAGGTCCAGATTCCTAACCAAACAACTATTGCAGTCAACCCCAACATCACAGGCCCCATCACCGAAGCTAACTCTTCAACCGGAGTAAATTGATTGATTTCAATCGAAGCTTTATCGATTGGGTCTGCCGCTAGGGGGTCGATTGTTGATTGGGGGGTTAACTCAACTGGTGGGATTTCTAACTGATTGTCCTGATCCTCAGCGAAGCTTGCAACTGGGAACCCAAAAGTTCCCAGCCAAATCAGTCCAACAGCAAGTTTTTTCATAAATAACAGAATAAGTCACGTCTTGCTTTAGTTGAATAGCTCTGTTGAAGCTATTCAACAATTATCAGAAAGAGTGTCATTGAAATATTTCCTCACCGAGACCCTGAACACTCAGGTTTCCATACCCGAAGGAGCCCAAGTTTTTGCTCGAGGGGAAAATCTGATGATTGGAATCGGCGAAAAGGCTAGGTTTGAAGCCTTTGGGGAAAATAGGTTTTTGGAGCTTGCAGAAAAGTTCAACCAGTTCAGCCAAGAGGTGGAAATTATTGGCGATATTGATTCCTCAGCGGGTTCAATCAACGCATTCGCTGCCATCACGTTTAGTCCTGAAAGTCATCAAAGTTCAGTGCTGATTGTTCCCGAATCAATGCTGATTATTCGAAATGACAAAACTTGGATAGCGAGTTTTATTGAAAACTTTGAGTGGCCCAGAGCTTCTGAACCCAATCCACAAAAACTCAATTTCAGTCAGGGAGATCAAAGCCAAGAGGGTTTTTTGGAATCTATCGGACAAGCCCTAAGCAGAGTTGATGACGGAGAGTTATCAAAGGTGGTCCTGGCTAGAGACTTGGTTAGTGAAAAACCAAAAGGTTTTGACATTAGGGATGGAATCCAAAGACTGCGTAAGCGTTTTCCCTCCTGCTGGGTTTATTCAATAAATGAAAACTTTGGTGCAAGCCCAGAATTACTTTTGAGATCTAGCAATCGAGAGTTCTCGGCAAGGGTTTTGGCGGGAACCGCTGGCCGTGGAACAGATCCCGATGTTGATAGTGCGATTGCTGATGGGCTCTCGCATTCAGCAAAAAACCTGCACGAGCATAACTTTGCAGTGGATTCCATGATTCGTGCAATCACACCTTTTGTTGACTCGGTTGAAGCCGATAAAACCCCATTTAGCCTGAAGCTTCCAGATGTTTGGCATCTGGCCACAGACATCCACGCAAAGCTCAATTCAGACTCCACCATCTTGGAGGTTGCGAGTGCTTTGCATCCAACCGCTGCGGTTGCGGGAACGCCAAGATTGCAAGCTCAAAACCTCATAAGCAAATTAGAGCCCTTTGATAGAGGCGTTTATTCAGGGCCAGTCGGTTGGGTTGGATCCAATGGATCTGGTGAACTTGCCTTGGCTTTGAGGGGTGGTCGGATTGAAAAAGACAAAATCAGAGCATTCGCAGGATGTGGGATTGTCAGCGGAAGTGAGCCTGAGGCTGAGTTGAGTGAAACTAAATTGAAATTCAAAGCCGTTCGAAGTGCATTTGACTAGACCCTGAGTTCAATCAGCACAGGCCCTTCAATATCCAAACACTGATCAATGTCCTGCTCGCTGTTTGCCAATTCATAACCCCAGCCCATGGCGGTGGCTATTTTTTCGAAGCTCACCTGCTGCGGGGTCTGAAAATACTTATCGAAAACCTCTGGGGTGACCTCATCCTTCAACTCCAGCTGCTCAAAGATTTTCCCACCAGCATCATTGACTACCCACAGCTGCAAATTGCTGAGATTCAATTCAGTTAGGTTCAACCCACCAAGATCGTGAATTGCGGTCAGATCACCAATGATTGCTCTGGTTGTGCCGATTGTGTTCAAAGCGATTCCGATTGACGTCGAAATAGAACCATCAATTCCTGCAAGGCCGCGATTACTAAAAACTTCAATTTGCTTGGCAGGTGCCACCTGATCGGCAACCCGAATCATTTTTGATGCCCCTAGATAAACAGAATCGTCTTTAGTTGACCTCTCCCAAATCTTCACAATCAGAGCTTCTCGACTAAAGCCAAAACTGTTGCTTGGTTTTTGCCAACTTTCAAGCCATTCAGTTTCTGCACTTCCAACTGGAATCAAACCATCGTGCTGAATGGCATTTCCTGCAACATCAAAATTGCCGTATTTGGTCTTCACCACATCAATCTCTGACTGAGATTTAATCAAGGCAATCACTGAGCGATTCAGGGTTGGCTTTCCAAAAACCACAACCTTTTCTATTTGCTCGGCAAGATTTGTTTTTAATAACTCCGCGTAATTCATCACTGCGTTATTTCCAAACCTTGCACCGCTACTGGGTTCAGCCAATAAAGGCCAGTTTGCTTTTTCAGCAAACTCTTTTGCCCCCTCGCCCCCTGCTCCAGCTATGACCACTCCTTTTAGAGAGCAATCAATTTCTGTTTGGGTGACTTTTCTTGATTCAAACTCAATCTGCTGAATAAACCCAATTGGGTTTGAATCAGAACTCAGTGGCTCATCGAAGCAAACGTTTATCTGTAAAGGCTGATTGTTGGAAACAGCATCAATCAGTTTTTGTTTTGCGAGAGAAACATCTTTTTCTGATTGAACATCGACAAAATCAATTGATCTCTGATCAAAAATTCCAGGTTGCAGGGTGGTTTGATTACTTCCCTTTCCACGCAAACTTGCTGGCCTATCGGCAGTCAGGGCAATTAGTGGAATGCCAGCGTGGTGTGCCTCCAGCATCGCTGGATGCAAATTGGCAACAGCTGTGCCACTGGTGACAATCATGGCTGTTGGCTTATTGGTTTTTAGGCTTGCCCCCAACGCCGTGAAAGACATGCTTCGCTCATCAATGCGAACATAGGTTTTTGCCAAGGATTGTTTTTTTAGACTATCCGCTGCCAAAACCAAAGCTTGGCTTCTGGATCCTGGAGAGATGAAAAAATCTCTTACACCTGCTGAAGAAACTAAGGCGATTATCTGATCAGCCAGTGATTGGCTGCTCATTTTTTATCGTCGTCGTTTTTCTTGCGACGCTTTTTGTTTTGATCACGCATGCGTCTTTGCATGTCTCGCAAAAATCGTGGGTCATCATCTGGGGCAACCGTTGGCTTTCCTTTTCCCAAACCCGCCTGGCCACCGTCTTTTTTGGGCATTCCCAACCACAGGTAAAGCCCTCCTCCAACAATTGGGATGAACAGGCAGAGCAAAACCCACGCCCACTTGGGTAGAGCTCTCACGCGTGTTTTATCGGCAGTTGCTGCATAGACGGTCGTGAAAACGCTGAACGCAACCACAACCACTGCCAAAACAATTAGTAACCGTGCCATATGTTAACCCTAGCCTCCTTGAGAATTAGACTGATAGCGATGAAATCTCCGTGGATTATTTATACCGTCACCCGATTAGGGTTATTTTTTGGAATCTTCATCGTGTTAGCCCTCCTAGGCTTCAACCCGTTTTTCTCCGCAATTATTGCAGCGCTGGTGTCATTCGCTCTTTCTTTGGTGTTTTTAGACAAACAAAGAAGAGCCATTAGTGAAAAGCTTCACAAAACTTCTTCAAAAGACGCTGATAGTGATTATGAAAACGAGCTAATGGATGATTTAGAAACTGACCAGACTGATCCCGATGGAGAGGGTGACAGCCCACGCAACTGATGCGTAACTGGTGAGCTTGAGCCCAGTGATTAGTTCCTTAGGTTTTTTAGCTGTGGGCACCAAAAGACTCAGCGGAATCACCAATAAAAGCACCAACCAACTGATGATTGTTGCCGGATAGATAACAACAAAGGGCAGCGTGATAACCATCGGAATCCAAATCAACACCAAATAAAAAACCTTGCTTGCTTTGGAGCCCATAAACACAGCCAATGTTCTTTTTCCAGCCTGTTTATCGGTTTCTATGTCTCTGATGTTATTGGTCACCAAAACAGCAGCTGCAAATAACCCCAAACCAATTCCAGCAATTAGCGCATCTGCTTGAAAAACCAAGGTTTGGGCAAAAGATGTTCCAACAGTTGCAACCGGACCAAAAAAGATAAATACACTCAGCTCACCTAAACCTGCATAACCGTAGGGGTCTTTGCCACCGGTGTAATACCAGGCAGCCAGAATTGCCAAAACACCAATAAGTAACAGCCACCACTGAGCAGTCAGCACCACAATCACCAGCCCACTGAAAGCTGCCAGAGCAAAAAACCCAAAGGCTACATATAAAACCTTTTTAGGCTCAACTGTTCCGGAGCCTGTGAGCCTTTGAGGGCCAAGACGGTAATCATCTGTTCCCCTAACACCATCGGAGTAATCATTTGAATAATTCACACCCAGTTGCAAAAAAACCGCCACCAAAAGTGCCAAAAAAGCAATCAAAGGGTCAAAACCATCAATTGATGACGCTATTGCGGAACCGAGGATCACCGGGGAAAAAGCAAGAGGCAGGGTTCTGACCCTGGCACCACTCACCCAATTAGATATTGAAGCCATGACCCAATGCTACTCAGCCATTAATTTCTGAATTCGCTGCAGGTCTGGTTTTTGACTTTCAAGTCTTGGTAAATCACGGAATTGCAGGATTTTTTTAGGCTTTGCCTCTCGTCCAATGATTTCAATCAGGTGCTCTGAAATCGCATCACTCACCTCAGGTGTTCCCTCAAAGCCAATCGCTACCCGCTCACCAAATTCTTTATCTTCAATTCCAACTGCAACGATCTCTGAAACCCCAGCGATTTCTTTGGAGATTTCTTCGACTCGATCCAAAGAAACCTTTAGTCCCCCTGAAATAATCACTCGATCTGCTCGACCTAGAATTTCAAGTTTTCCTGAGTCGTTAATTCTTGCCAGGTCATTGGTTGAAAACCACTCGGGAAGACCATTTGCCAACACCGAGCCTGAGACCTCTAATTGGTCATCATTAATTCTTAATTGAGTATCGCCAATTGGCTCCCCGTCATAAACGCAACCCCCGCTGGTTTCAGTCATGCCGTATGTGCTGATTAAATTAATTCCCATTGCTTTGAGTTTTTGCATAACGGCGAAATCAGCTCTTTGGCCCCCGACCAAAATAGCTTCGAATTTTCTAAGCGAGCTATAGACCATCGGGTCTAGATCAATTGCCTCTGCAAGCCTTGCAAGCTGAGTTGGAACCAAAGAAACAAATCTTTGACCCTCTTCCATCAGTGAAGCCCCTCTGACAAAAGCCTCTGGCGTGAAAGGAACCTGGGTGTTCATCAACACCGGTTGCTGATCAGCCTTGATTGATCTCACCAACACCATCAATCCCGCCACATAATTCACAGGCAGGGTCAATAACCACTGCCCGCTACCGATTGTTTGCTCGGTTGCTTTTGCTGATGCCAACATCGCCTCAGCCGATAACTCAATCAGTTTTGGTCTGCCGGTTGAACCGCTTGATTTGATTACCACCGCTGTGTTGTCACTGACTTGTCCGGGAACATCCTCAACCGGTGCAATGCCATTGACCTCTGCTCCCGAAACAAACAAAGCATCACCACCTTCCAAAGCCTGGGTGAGAGCCACCAGCACCTCAAAGGTTTTATTGGCAGGGATTTGAATCAAATTGCGCATTAGAAATGCCAGGGGAAGGCTGACCAGTCAGGTTTGCGTTTTTCCAAAAATGCATCTCGGCCCTCTTTGGCTTCGTCGGTGCCATAGGCCAACCGGGTTGCCTCACCGGCAAATAACTGCTGGCCAACAAGTCCATCATCCGGCAGGTTCATCGCATATTTCAGCATGCGGATTGCGGTTGGTGATTTGGAAAGAATTTGCTCGGCGAATTCGATGCCCGTTTTTTCTAATTCCGCATGCGGAACCACTCTGTTTACCAAGCCAATTTCATAAGCCCGATCAGCTGAATACTCCTCGGCCAAGAAAAATATTTCTCTGGCAACTTTTTGACCAACCTGCTTGGCAAGATAAGCACTTCCATAGCCTGCATCAAAACTTCCAACATCGGCATCGGTTTGTTTGAACTTTCCATGTTCGCGACTTGCAATGCTTAGATCGCTAACGACATTTAGGCTATGCCCACCACCTGCAGCCCAACCGCTGACAAGACTTATAACAACCTTTGGCATAAACCTAATAAGCCGCTGGATTTCTAAGATATGCAACCGCCCTGCACCAGTGCCGTCATATTGATAACCACTATCGCCACGAACTCTTTGATCGCCCCCTGAGCAATAAGCCCAACCACCGTCTTTGGGAGATGGTCCATTCCCTGTTAGCAACACAACACCAACATCACTTGTCACTCTGGCGTGTTCTAAGACCCCATGCAGTTCATCCACTGTTTCTGGTCTGAAAGCGTTTCTGACCTCTGGTCTATCAATACCCACCCTGACAACCCCAAGGCTTATATGCCGGTGGTAGGTGATGTCTGTCAGGGAGAAGTTTTCAACCTCTTGCCAAACACTCGAATCAAAAATCTCTGAAACCTTTTTCGCCATTTCTCTAGACTAATTGAGTGACAGAGCTAAAAGAACTGCTTAGTAACTCAATGGTGTTGTCAATGCCATTAAAAACAACCTTCCGCGGTGTTAGTCACAGAGAGCTAATGATCTTTGAATCCGAAAACGGATTCAGTGAGTGGTCACCATTTTTAGAGTATTCAACCAAGGAATCATCCCGATGGCTCAAGGCAAGCCTTGAGTGGTTGGAAAGCCCAAGACCTGAAATTAATACAAACTCAGTCACCCCCAATGCGACTTTGCCAGCGGTTGAACTAGAACAAATAGAGGGTGTTTTAAAGCGATTCAAGTCTCTAAAAACCATCAAGATAAAAATTGCTGAACCAGGTCAGGCCAGAACAATGGATCTGCAAAGAATTCAAAAAACAGTTGAGCTCTATCCAGAATCAAAAATCCGTTTGGATGCCAATGGTGCGATGGATTTAGAACAGAGCATGGAATTGATTTATTGGCTCAAACAAAACGGGATAAACCTCGACTATCTAGAACAACCAGTAAAAACAATCGAGGAGCTAACAAAACTAAGGGCTGAAATCAAAAATCAACAACTGGATGTTCTGATTGCAGCGGATGAGTCAATCAGAAAAAACACTGATCCTTTTGAAGTTGACAGCCAAGAGGCAGCTGATGTGATGGTGGTGAAATGGCAACCGCTAGGTGGCATCAGTGAGATTTTAGAAATAAACAAAAAAGTTTCTCTACCCCTAGTTGTCTCCTCAGCCCTTGAAAGTGCCATCGGTCTAAACGCAGGCATCTGGTTGGCATGCGCTTTGGATTCTGGTTTTGACCCAGGCTTGGGAACATCATCACTTTTTGTTCAAGATCTGGTTGATGATCTGCCAATGGAGGCCACCGAGATAACCCCAAATCGAGACACCATGAAAAAACTAGAGGCCGATGAACAAACCACTAAACACTGGCAGGAGAGATTAGCTGCAGCCTATGAAGAGCTTTATAGCCCCGAATAGACGTGCAAGCCTTCAAAAAACAGATTCACGATCGTGAAATTAAACAACACCGCACCAAAACCAACCAGTCCTAGGTAGGCAGCTCTGGTTCCAGTCCAACCCCTGGTTGCCTTGGCATGCAGATAACCTGCATAAACAACCCAGATGATAAATGTCCAAACCTCTTTGGTGTCCCAACCCCAATAACGATTCCATGCACGCTCAGCCCAAATAGCACCAGCAATCAGGGTAAATGACCACAAAACAAAGCCAACGATTATGAATCGGTAGGCAAAGCGGTCCAAGGTTTCAGCCGATGGGAAGTGGCTGATGACTCTTTGAAAACCATTGCTATCCCCTTGAGACCAAGAGGCTTTGCGGACCAAATAAGTAATATGCAAAGCAGCTGCGATATAGAAAAAACTGGTTGCCAAAACCGCCACGATCACGTGGAGCACCAACCAGTAGCTTTGCAGCGCTGGCATCAATGAGGACACCTGCACATAAAACAAACTGGTTGCAACACCCAAGGCCAATAATGAGAAACCACTCACCAAAGGGGCTATGAAGTGCACCTCTTTGAGATAAAGGCTCATCAGATAAACCATCAAAATAACCAGTGTGGAACTAATGGCAAATTCATACATATTCGCCCAGGGAACTCGCTCGGCAGCGATTCCTCGCATGGTGACACCGATTCCCAGAGCAAAGGTTGCAGCCCCCAAAACCCAGAGCCCTGCATTTTTCATCAGTGAGCTCTGCTCGGTCTTGGTCTTTACTAAGACATCACCCTCAGCCTGTTCTGATTCAGATTCGGCAGCGGAAGTTGTGTTTGCTAGATGAAGAGTCGATAGCAAAAAAGAAACGGCTAATAATGCCATGGATGCATAAACAATCAGTAGCGAATACTGACTGAGTTGCTCGTTGAGATTAATTTCCAACTTTTCCTCCCGCTAGTTTCTTGCCCAAATCGCTCACCACATCTTCAAGCCTTGGATCATCACCTCGAGCAAGGGCAGCTAACTCAATTTTCTCATCCCCAACTGCTTTCACCCAAACTCTTCTGCGAGGTATCAGCAAACTAACAATTAACCCTCCAAGAGCAACCAATGACGAAAGCAAAATCCAAAACCCTCCTGGGTTATGAGCGATGTCGAATGCTGCAAACCTGGTTAGTCCATCAAAGCTAACTGAGCCATAGCCACCAGGAATCTCTGCTCTCTCACCCGGAGCTAATACCAACCCGGGGTTATCTGCATTTCTTCCCGCAACCTCATTCATCTCAGAAACATCGAGTGCATAAACATTTCTGGGAACCCCCTCATCCAACCCAAGATCACCGATATAGGCATTCACGGTCAACAGAGGATCAAAAGGGTCTGGATAGATTGAGGTATAAGCCCCTGAGGGAAGCTGCTCAGCTGTTGGATAGAAAAAACTAATCAGACCGATTTGCTCGGGGTTTGCATCTGGGGCTTTGATCACACCCAACGAGGTCATGTTGCCATCCTGGGGCAAAAAGATAACAGGTCCTGAAAAAGCCACTCTGCCATCACCGTCACGGACAGTAATAACAGGTGCGAAGCCATTACCCATCAAATAAATACCCGTTCCAGGCAATTCAAGGGGTTGATTCACCTTCACTTGGCCTGGACTCTCACCATTTTCATCAAAAACGGTCACGCTTGCTTCAAAATCAATCGGGGTTCCAATGTTGGCTGGGTTTTGCAGGTCGTATGAGACTTCAAAATCATCCAAGCGCATGCTGAATGGATAGAGATTATCTGGGTCATAAAAAGTTCCTGGTGAGAAACTGTCATAGCCCGCCAAGTTATTCACAAACATGTCACCCTCGACCAGCACTCTTTGGCCGATGTAGCTATTGCCCCCACCAACTCCAACAGCAATCAAAACTGCAATAAGCGCATAGTGAAAGACCAGGTTTCCTGTTTCTCTCAGGTAGCCCTTTTCAGCACTGACCGAATCATCTTTGAGATCAACTCGATAACCCTGTTTTTTCAAGATTTTGGCTGCTCGTTCTAGATCAGCCTTGTTTCCATCTTGAACACTGTAGGCACTCATCTTTTTGAGACTCACAGGTGTCTTCACGGGCTTTGCCCGCATAGCTCTCCAGTGAACTTGGGTTCTTGGTATGACGCAACCAATCAGTGAGATAAACAGCAGGATATAAATCGCACTAAACCAAACAGAGGTATAAACATCAAATAGTTGTAGTGCATCTAAAACCTGAGCCAATTCAGGATTTTCCTCAAACTGCAGCCTGACACCATTTGGATCAGCGCTTCTTTGCGGATAAACAGAACCTGGAACACTGGCAATGGCCAATAACAGCAACAAAACAAGGGCTGTTTTCATGCTGGTCAGCTGTCTCCAAATCCAGCGCGACCAACCGCTGAGACCAAACCTTGCTTGTTTGGGGGCTTGTTCCAACTCGCGTTCCTCGCGAGTGAGTTCATAATCAGATGGCCGGTACGAAGTCACTTATCCACCCCTGCATCCAATTGACCAAAATGTCCCAAACTCCAGTTGCAATCATTACTCCTAATAAAACAAGCAGTGAGCCACCGAAAATATTTATAACCCGAATGTTTCTCTTAATAAAATCAACAGATGATGACGCCCAAGAAAATCCCGCTGCCAGCAAAATAAATGGAATTCCCAATCCCAATGCATAGCCAAATGCCAAAATCGCACCCCGCTCAGCAGAACCACTTTGACCAGCCAGGGTCAAAACAGCTGCCAGTGTCGGCCCAATGCAGGGAGACCAACCAATGGCAAAAACCACACCCAAGATAGGTGCTCCGGCTAAACCAACCTTGGGTCTGTAGGAGCTCTTGATAGTTTTCTGCATAAAGCCGAAATTGCCCATCAGTGCAAATCCCAAGAGAGCAACCAGTGTTCCAGCCACTAAATTGAGCCAGATATTGCCACTTGCAAGAAATGATCCGGCAGCCCCGAAAAAGCTTCCAAAGCCAACAAAGACAACAGCAAATCCCGCCACAAACAAAACTGATCCCAAAACCACTCTGGATTTGGTTTGACTCATGCCAGAGACATAGCCCAAATAGCCTGGAACCAGTGGCAAAACACAGGGTGATGCGAAGGACACCAAACCGGCAAGCAATGCCAGCGGTATGGCAACGATTAATGCCCCGTTGAGGACTATTTCAGCGATGTTCACTCGATTGCCGTTTCAATCAGTTCGCCAAGGATAGATTTATCGATCCTTCCCAAAATCTTTGATGAGATTCTGCCATCAGCATCAATCACCAACGTTGTTGGCACAGCCTGCGGGGTGACAACACCGGTGAATGCAAGTGAAACAGCTCCTGATTTGGCATCCATGATTGAGGGGTAGGTGACTTCAAAGTTTCTAGCGAAAGCAAGTGCGGTCTCTTGGGTGTCTCGAACATTGACACCGATGAACTGAACTCCATCCTCTGCATACTCTTCACTTAGTGACACCAAATCAGGAGCTTCATCACGGCATGGCGCACAAGCTGCATACCACCAGTTCATGACCGTGACCACACCTTCTAACTGCACTGAATCAATTCGATCACCACTTTCGGTGATTCCTCCCCAAGGCTCTGCTTCTGGTCGGTTTTCCTCTGAATACTCAGTTACCGTTCCATCCCCTGCGATGTAGTTTTTGTTTCCACCCTCGCGAAATTGATCTGCCAGTGGGTCATCTGCCGAACACCCCGCCAACACCAAAACAAAGCTAGCCACCATCATCACCGCGATTGTTATTGCCACCAAGCGGGTGAAGGGCCCAGGCCTCAAAGTTTTACCCCGGCATCCATCCAAGGAACTGAATAATTAATTAGCTCAAGCTTTTCATCAACAAATTTAAAGCTAGAGATGCTGGAGAGTTCACATTGACGCTTTCTGGGGTCATGGGCCAAGGGGAGACCCTGAGCAGTTCTTTGCAACATCACTATCGGCAATTGGTGACTAACAATCACAACATCACCTGATTCGGTTGAATCCCATAAATCTTTTGCTGCATCCAGCATTCTTGACTGGATTTCCACATAGGGCTCGGCCCAACTGGGCTTCTTGGGGTTCAGAAAGTGCCTGAACAAAGTAGGTTTCTTGATCAAAGAGCTAACTCCGGGTCGCAGACCCTTCATTTTGTTCCAGTTTTCAATCACCCTTGCATCAACTTCCAGTTCTAATCCAGTGTTATCAAGCCAAGGCTTAACTGATTCCCGTGCTCTTTGCAAAGGTGAGCAAACAATCCGCGTGATGTTCATTTCGTGGTGCTTATCGGCAGCAATGCTAGCTATTTTCCAACCCATGTCACTGAGGCCGAAGCCTTCAATGCGTTCATAAATAACGCCTTCTGGATTAAACACCTGGCCATGGCGGATGAAGTGCAGGTGATCGGCGGACATAGAACAAGTTTACCCAAGCTAAACTTGTGATTTGCTGAAACAGATAAGGCGACCAATTGGAAAACAGATCACAAATCGCAAAACTCCCCTCAATGCAGGATGGCGAGGTCAGCATTGCTGGCTGGCTAGAAACACTTAGAGATCAAAAAAGAATTCAGTTTTTGATCATCAGAGATGAAACCGGCTCGGTGCAGGTCACCTATCCAAAACCCAGCGAAGACGATGAACTGGCAGCACTGGTTTCAACCATCACCGATGGAAGCTTTGTGAGAATCACGGGTGAGCTCAAACACGACGAGAGAGTCAAGCTCGGTGGCATTGAGATTCTTCTAAAGTCACTAGAAATTGAATCACTGTCACTCCCTGAATCTCCAATTGCCGATGACACCAGCATTGATAAGCGACTTGACTGGAGATTTTTAGACTATCGCCGTCCAGAGATGCGATTGATGACCAGGGTTCAGACCCAAATCGAAGCCTCTTGGCGAAAATACTGGCTGGAAAACGACTTCACCGAAATCCACACCCCCAAACTTATGAGCTCGCCAAGTGAGTCTCATGCGGAGCTATTCAAGTTGGAATACTTCGAAACCCATGCCTATCTGGCCCAATCCCCACAGTTTTATAAGCAAATGGCAATGGCTTCTGGTCTTGGTCGAATCTTTGAAATTGGTCCTGTGTTCCGAGCAGACCCATCCTTCACCGCAAGGCATGCGACAGAGTTTGTTTCAGTTGACATGGAGGTCAGCTACATCGATTCGCACACCGACATCATGGAGATCCAGGAACAACTACTGATTGATGCAATCAGTGATGTCAAAGAAAACTTCGGTGAGCAAATCAAAGAGCTTTTGGATGTTGAAATCAGCGTTCCAACAGCTCCCTTCCCCAAAATTCCGTTGGCTGAAGCACACGAGATTCTCAAAAAGCGCGGTTACGAGGCTCCAAGAGCCGATGGAGATTTAGATCCTGAGGGTGAGCGACAGATTTCTGCCTACGCCAAAGAGGAACTCGGTCACGAGTTTGTCTTCCTAACCGATTACCACCACCAGATCAGGCCTTTTTATCACATGCGTCATGAGGACAACCCTGAGCTAACAAAGAGCTATGACCTGCTATGGAAGGGAACTGAGATCACCACCGGTGCTCAGCGTGAACACCGAGTCGATGTTCTAATCGAGCAGATCAAACAAAAAGGTCTAGAACCAGAAGGATTGGATAACTACCTAAACTTCTTCCGCTACGGAGTTCCAGCCCACGGTGGTTTCGGTATGGGTCTAACAAGGGTTCTGATGCTGCTACTAGATCTTCCAAACATCCGTGAGGCTAGCTTCCTCTTTAGAGGCCCCAACCGCTTAGAGCCCTAGGAAACAGCCAAGGCAGTCAAAACACCGATGATGGTTCCAGCAATAACCATCCCAGCGTTTATAAACATCGCTGATTTGAATGCGGTGACACCCAAAGCAACACTCAGTGCTGCTGCGATTTGGGAGCCAATCAATAAAGGCCCGATAAAGGCCATGCCCCAGATGCCGTAGCGGGCAAAAACCTTTCTTGCGCGAGCCATGTTTTTACTCTCAGGCTTGCCACGCTTTTTCATGCGATTCATAACTGCTTGAGATGAGTAAGCGAAAGCAAAGGTTGTTATTGCATTGCCGCTAAAGGCAAGAGTTATTGTCCAAAAAGGACTGAGCCCGAAAAGGATTCCCACTGGAATAACTCCAACCGCTTCAAGCCAGGGAATAGCCCCTGCAATAAATACCCCGAGCAGGCCGAGTTGTTCCAGAAATGATTCGGCCATCAATCAACCAACCCGTGTTTGATTTTGTAATTTGCAAGCGCCATTGACGGAAGGCTAAAGGTGAAACCTGCGAACAACCAAAACAGGGCATTTATTTGTCCCCAGGTGATTTCAACGGGGTAAATCCAGCCATCCGGAGATGCGCCAATGTAGTTCATCCAAAGACCCCAACCAAGAGGGGCGGCGGCAAATGCAAAAGCTACGGTTGATAACCAACGGTATGCCCATAAATAACTTCTATCGCGCAACTCGACTAATCTCTCGTCTAGAGATTCCTCGGGCGCATCAGCTACCAATCTGACTGCTTTTCTGAGGAGAAACCAGAAAACAAATATTAAAAGTATGTGAATCCACAAATAAGACGTTGCCGGTCCATTAGGAATTACAGAGAGTACCAATGTCCCACCAAGAATCACAAGCGTGTTTCCCCAAACCAAAAACCTCAAAGCCCCCTTGGTTCTCAACCCATTCCAACTCTCGTCCTGCAGTGATTTTTTGACTTGCTTTGGATCAGATGACCAGCCAAAGTCTGAGGAATTTGAGGATCCCCATAGGGCTTTGTATTCCGGCCATAGCCCTCTTGCCTTGACGTACAGGATGAATACCGGGATTTCAATGATTATGTAGGCCAGCACTGAATAAAAAAACCAATTGAACTCAAGCTCGAAGACTCTGAATACTGGGTCGGACTGCCAAAAGAGCAATGCTGAAACTGCAGCTGGAACAAAAGTGAAACCTATGTCCATATACGACATCAACGTCACGTTGCGCCCTGCAAATGTTGGATAAACCCATAGATATGCCAAGCTCAGGGTCGCCAAAACGATAGCGATAACAATTAACTCATTCATGTTTCTCCTCCAGCCAAAAAATGTCCTCCACTGAAGCATCAAGTGCTTCAGCGAGTTTGAGGGCAAGGATCAAAGAGGGTGCATATTCACCACGTTCGATATAACCAATGGTTTGATAGTGGACACCCACCTCATCCGCAAGTTGCTGCCGACTAAGGTCTGCTTTCTCGCGAAAAGACTCGACGGCGCTTCCAATGCGTTCGAGTTCCTCTTTGGGTTTGCGACTCATAGTTGTAGCATAAATGCTATGTAGTATAAATACAACATTATCTAAGCGCTTTTTTCAATCTTTCTGGGTCAACTCTCCAGAAACTGTGCTGTTTGCCATCAATCAGCACCACCGGAATCTCCTCGGAATAGGCATCGATTAGCTTTTGATCATCCAACATGTTGTTTTCTTCAAAAGAGGCGTCGGGGAAATCTTTCAACACCTCAAGAATGATTTCTCGTGCATCATCACAAAGATGACAGCCTGGTTTGGAGATTAGGACGAGTTTTTTGCTCACCCCTCCAAACTACCTCCTAGACTGAGCGGGTGAGCGAAGACAAGGTGAAAAAGACCACGGCAGCTTTTTTTGACGTTGATAACACCTTGGTTCGAGGTTCAACAGCTTTTTTATACGCAAAGGTTGCCCTTGAAATCGGCGTTTTCAAAAGAACCGATTTATGGCGAATGGGATTTGAGCAACTTAGATTTATCTGGAGAGGCGAGAATAACGACCGCCTAGCTAACATCAAAGACCGGGCACTTGGGCTAATTGCAGGAGCCAGTCGCGAAGAGATGCACAGCCTGATGGAAAAGGTTTGGGAAAAAGAAATCAAAAGAAAAGTCTGGCCAGAAATGGTGGAGATTGTCCAGCATCATCTGAGTCAAGGTCGAGAGGTTTGGCTAATCACCGCCTCCCCCAAAGAACTGGGTGAATTGATTGCCGAGAAGATTGGTGCAACCGGAGCATTGGGAACAGTGGTTGAGCATAAAGACGGTGTGATGACAGGAAAACTAGTCGGCCCGCCATTGCATGGAGCCGAGAAGGCAAAGGCTGCCAAGAAATTGGCAAGAAAAAGAAATCTGAGCCTTAGAAGATCCTGGGCTTATTCAGATAGTAGAAACGATTTGCCACTTTTGACTCTTGTGAAACACCCCGTTGCAGTAAACCCTGACAAATTGTTGAAGCGCCACGCAGAGTTGGCGAACTGGAAGATACTGACCTTCAAGAAAAAAGAGCTTAAAAAGTAAAAGCCCGCCGAGGCGGACTTTGACTACTTATTGCGTCGCTGGTGACGAGTCTTGCGCAGAAGCTTACGGTGCTTCTTCTTACTCATACGCTTGCGGCGCTTTTTGATTACTGAACCCACAAAAACCTCTTTTTCTAAGTGCTCTTAGGCAACTGGCTTAGTCTATTGACTTGTTGGCTTTCGCTCAAGCCCAGAATTTATCGATCACCATTTTTCTTGAGGCGATTTATTTCTGCGTCAATGTCATCATCGGTGATTGGTCGATCAAAACCTTTGCCATATGCCTCATAAGCAGTCACCAAGATTGCGATCCCGATTCCAAATGCTGGCCATACCGGCCAGAAGTGTTCGTTTGGTGTCAAGAAAAACCAAATCGCTGATGTCAGCACAAAAACAAATACCCAGACAGCACTGAGGCTTCTAAGGTCTTGCTTGGACTTCAGTTTCTTCTTAGCGTACTTTCTAAGCTCTTCATCATTTGTCGCCACGGTTCACTCGCTTCTTAACTTCCTCGGTCAAGTGATCAACTTCTGATTTGACCTCTTTTGAAACTTCTTCAACTTTGGTCTTAGCCTTGCCTTCTAATTCTTTGGCCTGCTTCTCGGCTTCGCTTTTGCCCTCGGCCAGTCTGCGACCAATGTCTTTTCCAGCTTGCTTCGGATCGAAATCTAGCTGAACTCGATCGCCAACCTTATCCTTCAACCATCCAGCACCCTTGGTTAGCCACTGACCCAGTTGCTCGCCAGCATCTCCCAGTCTTTCGCTGAGAATCTCTTCGGCGTTGACTTCAAAGTCAACACTCAAAAATGGAACCACCCAGTCTTCAACTTCTTCCAAAGCATCTGGGGTCACGCTATAAAAACGCTTCTGCCCGTCTTCACGAGAACTCACTAGGTTTGCTTCTCGCAAAACTTTGAGGTGCTTGGAAACTGTGGGCTGACCCATCTGCGTGTGTTCAACCAGTTCGCTTACTGTCATCTCGCCTTCGCCGCCAGAGAGCTTGCTCTGCAATAAAGCGTCAAGCATGTGTCGACGGTTTGGATCCGCTATTGCTTCATATATATCAGCCATGGAATAAGTCTATCCCTCGAGGCCCGCAATTTGTCGAGCCCTTTTTAGTGCAGCAGCACTTGCCTCGGTGAATATTTGGTGAAGGTCTTTATCTTCAAATACCTCAATAGCCTTCTCGGTGGTGCCATTCGGGCTTGTCACCCGAGCTCGAAGCTCAGCTGGTGAGCTTCCGCCACGGATAGCCAACTCAGTGGCTCCCAAAAATGTTTGCCTCACCATCACAGCTGCCTGCTGTTCTGTGAAGCCATAATCCAAAGCCAACTTCTCAAACTGTTCGATGAAATAAAAAACATATGCAGGTCCCGAGCCACTGATGGTGCTGAGAGCGTCAATCTGGCTTTCGGGGCATTCAATAACTGCACCAACAGTGTCAAACAGTTTTGTGACGGAGTCGATGTGTTGCTGATCGCAATGCACTCCAGCAGAAATACCACTGACTCCGATGCCAATCATCGATGGCGTATTCGGCATCACACGAAAAACCGCTTTTCCTGGAAGCTTTTCCTGCATGGCATCGATTGTTATCCCAGCTGCTACAGAAACAACCACGGTTCCTGGGCTCAAAGCTTCAGAGATCTCATCGATGGTTTCTAGGATTTGATATGGCTTCACCCCCAAAACCACCATCTTGGCGTCTTTGACTGCCTTGATGTTGGCCTGCGGGTCTGTTTCCTGATTGAAGATATTGATTCCAAGTTCTTTGGCAAGTTCAACTGAAGTGGCCCGGGATCTATTTGTTGCAGTTATCTCTGACGGGTCGTAACCGCTGTTGATAGCTCCGCGAATAATCGCAGAACTCATTGAACCTGCGCCAATAAAACTAATCATCAGTAAAGCAGAAACTGTGGGTTGGAATCGTCGGGTTCAGGGGCATCGTCTTTGCTCAAAACTCCATTTACCTCAACGCTTAGGAAATAACTTGCGCCACCTGTGATCACATCTGTCTGCCCGGCACCACATCCCGTGTCTGAGCTACGAACCTTTTCCCAAGGCATTGGCGGGCTAGCAAGTGTTGCACCTGCTTTTAGGACACCAGACTCATTTGTGTCACCGCTTCTATCGCAGTCTCTGCTGGTCCAAATCAGTTCACCGCCACTGGTAATTTCAAAAAATGTCACTGCAGAGCCAACATTGAACTTGCAATCAACACCTGAGTTATTGGTGATTGTGTACCACATGTGTGGAAGCTCGGTTGGATTGAAATCCAGATCAACCTCACCATCGGCATCGCCTATCTCAGCGGTGACATCAATTGTTCCGGGGAGGCATTCATCGATTTCTTGTTCCTGCTCTTCATCCATGGGCTCTGTTATTTCTGTCTCTTCAACAGGTTCAGTGGTTTCCGTTGCATTGAATAAAGCACTAATCCCAAAGCCAATTAGGCCAATAATTGCAAAAAGTGCGACCAAGACAACGGCTCTTCGTATCCAGAAAACTGATGAAGGGGTTTCACTCATAGGGTTCAATCTAGTTAGAGAACTGTCAACATTCGAGTGTTTCCAAGCGTGTTCTGCTTAACTCGTGCAAGATCCAAAAACTCAGCAACACCTTCATCGTGAGATCTAACCATCTCTGCATAAACCTCGGGCTTGATAGGAGTGTCGGTTATCACTTCAAAACCATGTTTAGAGAAAAACTCAACCTCAAAGGTCAAACAGAACACTCTCTCAACACCCAAAGCCCTGGCGTTTTCCATGAGCTTTTCTAAGATCTCGTGACCAATGCCGGTTCCCTTTAGTTCAGGATCAACAACCAGCGTTCTCACCTCAGCCAGATCCTCCCACATAACATGTAGTGCTCCGCATCCGATGAGCCTGTCGTCTTTATAGCAAACTAAAAACTCTTGAACTGATTCATATAACTCCACCAGTTCTTTTCCCAACAGGATTCGCTTTTCAACCAGTGGTTCACAAAGCTCTCTAATCCCAGAAATATCGCTGGTGGTCGCGGGTCTTATCTCAAACTGCATCGCACCATTATCCACCAAGGTCGACCAAGACCTCGTTTCTTCTCAAAAAAGGTGCCTTGAATGGTCCGTCATATCTTGCATAAATAGCCCCCTCGGCAAGCTTTTCAGTGGCCATCGAGCGCAACTTGGCTTCTTGCTCCCTGAACTTTTTTTCACTAACTGAGCCAGAAAACTTGATAACCGCGCGCATCACTGGCTCCACACCAATGATTTTTAGATCAGGCGAGAGTGGCAGAGGTGGAAATTCACTATCTGCCGGCATGACAAAACTCAACCAATAACCGCCTCCCTGTTTTTGCTGCAAAACAGGGGCGGTCATTGGTATTTTCTGACGGTCTTGGTTGGCTCCGGAGATATAGCCAAATAATTGCCCAAATCCCGAGTTGCCACTAGAACGCATATCTCCGCTAACCCAAACACTCACTAGGAAGTGAGGTGGGTAGGAGCGGACCTCATACCCAGCCTTGTTATCGATTACTCGATAGGGCTGGATTTCGGTCATGACTGAACTGGTTGCTCATCCCGCTGATTGACAGTGAAGACAAACTCCTCATTCACAAAATCAACCAGGATGTCGCTTGCATAGCTAACCTCGCCACTCAAAATTCGCTCAGAAATCTCATCCTCAATCTCTCGCTGAACCACTCGACGCAATGGCCTTGCGCCCATCGATGGCTCATAGCCAAGATCAATCAGTTTCTCTTTGGCGGAAGTCGTCAGCGTTAGCTTCAGATCTCTGTCATCCAAACGCTCATCCAGCCTTGCAACGAACATATCGATAATCGCAATCAGCTCCTCGCGGGTTAGCTGTGGGAAGACGATAACTTCATCAACACGGTTTAGGAATTCTGGGCGGAAGTTTTGCTTCAACTCCTCGTTCACCCTGGCCTTCATCTGGTCGTAGTCATTTTGGATATTTCCTTCGAGGGTGAATCCCAGTGCTCCACGAGTGATCTCACGAGATCCCAAGTTGGTGGTCATGATGATGACGGTGTTTTTGAAGTCAACAACTCTTCCCTGTCCATCGGTCAATCGACCCTCTTCCAAAATCTGCAGAAGGCTGTTGAAGATATCTGGGTGAGCTTTCTCAATCTCATCAAACAAAACAACACTGAATGGACGGCGGCGAACCTTCTCGGTTAGCTGTCCACCCTCGTCATAGCCAACAAATCCTGGAGGGGCTCCAAACAAACGGCTGACGGTGTGCTTCTCGCCATACTCACTCATGTCCAATGAAATCAGTGCATCTTCATCCTCAAACAAGAATTCGGCAAGTGCTTTCGCAAGCTCTGTCTTTCCAACACCGGTGGGACCGGCAAAGATAAAGCTTCCGCTTGGACGCTTGGGGTCTTTCAATCCCGCACGCTGGCGACGAATGGTCTTTGACAGAGCACTGATTGCCTGCTCCTGACCAATGACTCGTTTGTGAAGCTCCTGCTCCATAAAGACAAGCTTTGCGCCCTCTTCTTCGGTGAGCTTGAACACTGGAATTCCGGTTGACTGAGCTAGCACCTCAGCGATGATTCCCTCATCCACAACGCCCTCAATATCGACATTGCCATCTCTGTACTCTTGCTCTTTTTGCTTAAGCTCAGCGTTGAGTTTCTTTTCCTCATCGCGCTTTTGAGCTGCCAGTTCGAAATCCTGATCGGCAATTGCCTGCTCTTTGGCTTTCTTTGCCTCTTCAACTGCCTGCTGGGCTTCTTTGAGCTCAGGTGGGGCTGATAGGAAACTTAGTTTTAGCCTTGCTCCCGCTTCATCAATTAGGTCAATTGCCTTATCTGGCAATTGACGATCGGTGATGTAGCGATCAGACATAGAAACCGCTGCAACCACGGCCTCATCGGTGATGGTCACCTTGTGGTGTTTCTCATAGCGGTCTCTGAGGCCCTTCAAGATGTTGATAGCTAGAGCCGGTGAGGGCTCGTTGACCAAAACAGTCTGGAAACGACGAACCAGTGCAGCATCTTTTTCAAAGTGCTTGCGGAATTCATCCAAAGTAGTGGCACCAATTGTCTGCAGTTCACCTCTTGCCAACATTGGCTTCAAAATGCTTGCTGCATCTATTGCGCCCTCAGCCGCACCAGCACCAACCAGGGTGTGAATCTCATCAATGAAGGTGATGATGTCACCGCGTGTGCGGATTTCCTTGGTGACCTTCTTCAGTCGCTCTTCGAAATCTCCACGGTAGCGAGAACCAGCAATCAGTGAACCCATGTCCAGTGTGTAAAGCTGCTTGCCACGAAGTACCTCTGGAACGTTTCCAGCAACAATCGCCTGTGCCAGCCCCTCAACAACAGCTGTTTTTCCAACACCTGGCTCACCAATCAGAATTGGGTTGTTCTTAGTCCTTCGAGCAAGAATCTGCATCACTCGCTCAACCTCGCGCTCACGACCAACTACTGGGTCCAACTTGCTCTCGGCTGCAGCCTGAGTCAGGTTTTTGCCATACTGATCCAGAATCTGGCTTCCCTTTTGCTGGGGTGGTGGGGTGTCCGCTCCAACTGAGACAGACTCGTTACCCTGATAACCACTGAGAAGTTGAATAACCTGCTGGCGAACCTTATTGGTGTCTGCACCCAACTTGGTCAACACCTGTGCGGCGACTCCCTCGCCCTCACGAATCAGTCCAAGCAAAAGGTGCTCGGTTCCGATGTAGCTGTGACCCAGCTGCAGTGCTTCTCTTAAGCTCAGCTCTAAAACTTTCTTTGCCCTTGGAGTGAAGGGAATGTGACCACTGGGGGCCTGCTGGCCCTGACCAATGATTTCCTGAACCTGCTCCCTAACCTGCTCTAGGGAGATATTCAGTGACTCCAGTGCCTTGGCGGCAACTCCCTCGCCCTCATGAATTAGACCCAGCAGGATGTGCTCGGTGCCAATGTAGTTGTGGTTGAGAAGCTTGGCCTCTTCCTGGGCAAGCACAACAACCCTTCGGGCCTTATCCGTAAATTTCTCAAACATTTCTGAACACCTCCGCAAATCAGATACTGATGATGCTAAACCGAGTAGGGGGTCAAACCATACCCGTGTTCGCCGACGGGTGAACTATTTGTTATCGCGTCTGTTGCGCTCTTCGGTTTCTATCTTGTTGTATTCCTCGCGCTCACCGCGATCAGCGCGAATGATTGAGCGCATAACGACATAGAAAAGCAAACCAACAAGTGCGGGCGGAACCAACGACAGCATCGCGTCGCCTAAAATTTCCCAGCCATTCATTTCTTGCACAAATTACTTAACCAAAGGAAACAAAATTGTTTCCCGAATTCCCAAACCAGTTAGCGACATCAGCAATCTATCGATGCCCATTCCCATTCCGCCACTTGGTGGCATGCCGTATTCCAGTGCCTTTAGAAACTCTTCATCCACCCGCATAGCCTCTGGGTCACCGCCTGCTGCCAATGCCGCCTGAGCAACAAAGCGCTCTCGTTGGATAACTGGGTCCACTAACTCTGAATAGCCAGTTGCTTGCTCAAAACCACGGATATATAAATCCCATTTCTCAACAACTCCGGGCTTTTCGCGGTGGTCTCTAGTCAGTGGTGAGGTGTCCACTGGGAAATCAGTTACAAAAAATGGTTCGGGATGCTTGGATTTATAGAAATGCTCCCAAAGCTCCTCCACGTATTTTCCGTGCAGCGGGTGAGCAACTTCGATATCCAATTTGTCTGCGATTTTTTTCAGCTTTGCCATTTCGGTATCAGGTGTTACCTCCTCGCCTAGCTCGGCACTCAGAGATTCATACATCGGAACTTTTTTCCACTCACCACCAAGGTCGTATTCGGTTTCATCATCCAAAGTGACAACCGTTGTCCCAAAGACATCTTTGGCAGCGTTCTGAATCAACTCTTTGGTCAACTCGGCAATGCTGTTGTAATCGGCATAAGCCTCATACGCCTCCAACATTGCAAACTCTGGGGAGTGTGAACTATCCGCACCTTCGTTTCTGAAGTTTCTGTTTATTTCAAAAACTCTCTCCAGTCCTCCAACCACGGCTCGCTTCAAATAAAGCTCCGGTGCAATTCGAAGGTATAAATCCATGTCATAAGCATTCATGTGGGTCTTAAACGGCCTAGCGCTTGCTCCCCCGTGCATCACCTGCAACATCGGTGTTTCCACCTCGGTAAAGGCACGCTTATGAAAAGTGTTTCTCAGTGACTGCATAACCTCGCTGCGGATTTTCACCACCTCGCGGGCACGGTCTCTGACAATTAGATCCAGGTAGCGATTTCTAACTCGCACCTCCTCTGATAACTCAGAGTGAAGATTGGGCATCGGCCTAATAGTCTTTGCAGCCATCTGCCAACTATCCGCCAAGATAGATAGCTCTCCGCGCTTAGAGGTGATTACCTCACCGCTTACAAAAACATGGTCACCCAAATCAACCAGTTCTTTCCACGCATCCAAATGCTCCTGGCCGACCTTATCCAAACTAATCATTGCTTGGATGCGCTCACCGGTTCCAGATTGCAAGGCTGCAAAACAAAGCTTTCCGGTGTTTCTTAAAAACATGATTCGACCTGCAACAGCGACAGTGTCGCCGGTAGAGATATCCACCTCAAGATTTGGGTAGTGGTTTTTTACCTCTTCAATTGAATGAGTGATCGGCAAACTTACGGGATATGCCTCTCCATTTGCGATCAGCTGCTCTCGCTTTTCTAAGCGATAGCCCATCTGTTCGGAAGTGTCTTCACCCGTTAGCTCTTGATCCAATTAGCTTCCTTTGGTTGAAATTTCGCGGTTGTCGATCAATCTGACATCGCCGACGTAACCAGCAAATAAGGCTAGCGTAGAACCAGAGTGGTCATCGCCCACTGGTTCAAAACTCTCAGGGTCAACGATTTCTAGATAATCAACTTTGATTTCAGGATGCAGAATCTGCATGGCCTGCTGCTTGGCGGATGATGCATTTTTCCCATCACAGGATTCAAGTGCTCGATTGATGCTTCTAGCTATTTCTAATTCCTGCGCAGTTAATCTTGCGTTTCGGCTTGATAAAGCAAGCCCGTGTTCATCACGAATTGTTTCACCAGCAATTACCTTCAGTGGCATTCTTCTGCCACTGACCAACTGATGAGAAACCATTTGTCGAATGATTGCTAGTTGCTGCGCATCTTTTTTGCCAAACACCGCAACATCTGGAGTCACTAAATCAAAAAGCCTTGAGACAACTGTGAGCACGCCTTCAAAATGCCCTGGCCTAAATTCACCCTCCAGGCTGTCAGCTATTTTGCTTTCAATATCTGCCGGTGAAATCAGATTGGGCGATTCTGGATAAACCGTTTCTGGCTCGGGTAAAAACAAAACATCTGTTCCGCGATCACTTAGAAGCCTTGCATCCACCCCCAATGACTGCGGGTAATTTTCATAGTCGTTTTTGTCATTGAACTGCAATGGGTTTACAAAGATGCTGGCAATAACGAAATTACCTTCGGTGCGAACCTGGTCAATCAGCGAAAGATGGCCTGCATGCAGTGCTCCCATTGTTGGAACAAACGCTATGCGCAATCCATTCGACCTTGCCTCGGCTACTACCTGCCTCAGCTCCGCCGCACCTGTAACTTGCTTCAACTCTCAAAATCCTCCGGGTTTGGACCTATGCCACCTTCACGCAAAGCTCGCTCAACAGCCGCTCTGGCCATTGGTGCGATTAAGTCAACCACTCGGGGGACCTCTTCCGCTTCCAACTCGCTAATCGCCTGCGAGACAATCATTTTTGGAAAATTATTCAAGGAGCTAAAAACTTCGGCATATGCAGGTCTTTGATACTCCGCTATCACAATCGGATCTGTGCCAATCTCCAAAGCCAGACCCTGGGCAATTGGGAGAACAGAATCTGGCGCGGTGACAGCTGAGACAGAATCTTGAAGGGTTAGTAGGTCCAAACTAGTCCCGCTGAAATCAACCACCGGGTGCATAGCAATTGGAATTGCCCCCGCTCTTGCGGCACTGGACAAAATTGAATAGCCGCGCTCAGGTGAGCAGTGGATGACAATCTTTCCGGGGGAAAAATAGCCAAGTTGCGCTAGCCCTGTAACAGCTTCCTCGGTGGACTCTGCATCCATTGCCATGATCACCAAATCACAGCGCTCGACAACCTCCTGCATGCTCAGCACATCCACCTTTGGCAGAAGTGAATCTGCCCGCTCAATGGATTCATCTGACTGAACATGTAAAGCCTCGGCTGTGTGACCGGCAGCTGCCAGTGCCTTCACCAAGATGATGCCCTCTAGGCCATCCCCGATGCTTCCTACTTTCATACGACCCGGTTTATCGTTCATTGACTGGTCTCACCCTCTTCTAAATCATCTGGAGTACGAAGATTTCTCTCGCTAAGAATGCCAGCCAGCACGGTCATTAAGGAGGACAAAGTTCCCCCTATGGCCATAGCTGGGAATAACTGGTTTGGTGTGTTCATCACCAGAAATACCAACGCCCCCAAATGCCAGCCTAGGAAACCACTGCCCACAAATGCTACTGATTTCGATAAAACAAGCAATCTAAATGACCAGATTGGATCGGGCCTGGGGGGTCTTTTTGTTATCTTCCCATCCCTAAATTCCGCTAATCTACGCTGATATCGGGCTATTCGCAGAGTTAGTGAATAGACAATAAGTCCGGTTAAAAATAAATTAATTGCAAGCAGTGGATGAGTGAAAACCAAAGCCATTCCACTGGATAAAAGCCACTGCAAAAAGAAAAAACCCAGAGTTAGCCAAACAACGGCTATCGCAGTTAGCTGCGATATCGATAGTGGCTTCAACTTAGACCTCCTGAACGCTTGATCTAAAACGCTCAGCCAGTTTTGACACTTTGCCGTGGCCTGGAAGCACTGCCTCTGGGTCTATCTCCGCCCAGGGAATCAAGACAAATCCCCGCTGGTGGGTTCTGGGGTGAGGGATTTGTAAAGACTTGGTCTGCACAAACTCGCTTCCAAAAACAATGATGTCGATGTCAAGAGTTCTTGGCCCCCAACGCTCCAGACGAACCCTCCCGTGACTGTTTTCAATCTCAAAAAGTTTTTTCAATAACTTTTTTGGGGTCAGTTTGGTGTCGATTTTGATGACGCAGTTGAGAAACTTTGGAGCGTTTTCATCCTCACCCGCAAGTGTCAGCGCGACGGTTTCATAAAAAGAGCTGGTTTGAACTAATTCGACCTGCTTGAGTGCAGAGATTTCCGCAATTGCCTCGCGAAGAGTCTGCTCTCTGTTTCCAAGGTTTCCCCCAAGGGACAAAATCGCCTCAGTCACCATTTCTCCGTTGTTCTAATGACTGTGGTGGAAACGTCCTTAAAATCAACAGCGATGGGCGCCTGTGGCTTGTGAAGAGTTATCTCAACGCTTTTCACCAATAGAAACTGCCTGAGGATCTCTGCAGCCATTCGATCCGCTAAAACCTCAATTAGGTTCACGGGCTCTGTTTGAATCTGTTGGGCAATTAGTTCTGCAACTTTTGAATAATCAACTGCGTGTTCGATGTTGTCGGTGACTACCGACTGCGAGGTGTCTACCTCTAGCTCGCAGTCAACGATGAATGTCTGACCGTTTTCTCGTTCTGATTCCAAAACTCCGTGAAAACCAATCGCCTCGATACCACTGAGCCTGATGATTTGATTCACTGAAATTTCCCCAACTGCTCAACTAGGTTGATTGCATCCATTGAAGCCTGCACATTATGAACTCTAATCCCCCAAAGCTGGTGTTGCATCAACAATGCTGTTAGCACAGCCGTGGCTAAATCTCTTCTCTGGTTATCCATTTCTAAAAACTCTGGGTCCACTGCACTCGCTAAAAAGCGCTTTCTTGAATGCCCAACCAAGATTGGAAGGCCCAAGGATTTCAATTGATTAAGCCTTGCCACCAGCTCCCAGTTCTGCCCCATGTCTTTCGCAAAGCCAAGACCTGGGTCAACAATGATTCGATTTATATCGATTCCAGCGGAAACAGCCTTTTCAACTTGAATCTTTATTTCACCAACCACCTCTGAGGCAACATCGGAATAATCAGCTTCTCGATACATTTCCTTGGAATGCCCTCGCCAGTGGCTGAGGATGTAACTTGCTTCAGAATCTGCGACAACTTTGTGCATATCCGGATCTGCCAAACCTCCGCTTACGTCGTTTATAAACCTAGCCCCCATGCTCAAAGCAATCTCCGCTGTGGAGGAATTCATCGTGTCAACGCTTAGATCCACAACCTCTGCAAGCTCTGTCAAAACAGGCAATAATCTTCGCTGTTCTTCAAATGGCTCAATCCGCTCAGCACCTGGCTTTGTGCTTTCAGCACCTACGTCAATAATCTCTGCACCCTGAAAGTGCATAAGTTGCGCCTGCGCGTATGCAGCCTGCGGGTCGTTGTATAAACCACCATCACTGAAGCTATCCGGGGTTATGTTCAATACACCCATCAACTTGGGTCTCATTTTGAAATTAGTCCCATCGCCTCTTGGCGGTATTCGGGAGATTCCATCAAACCTCTAACGGAGGTTGTCAGGGTGTTCACCTCGGGTTGTCTTGCACCCCTTGATGCCACACACTGATGCTTGGCCTCCACCACCACCAAAACACCCTTTGGGCTCAATCCCTGATTGATGGCATCAGCTATTTGGTTACCAAGATTTTCTTGCAATTGAGGTCTAGAGGCCAAAACTTCAACCACTTTGGCAATTCTTCCCAAACCAATGATTTTTTCATCTGGCAAAAATGCCACATGCGCCACACCCGTGAAGGGAAGCAGGTGATGCTCACAAATTGAAACCAGTTCAATGTCTTTTAGCATCACAAGCTCGGTCGAATCCGCTGGAAAGCTCTCTTGCAGATAATCAACGGGGTCAACCCCTATGCCCTTGAAAAACTCTTGATAACTCTCACTGACCTTCTCGGGGGTGTCTGCTAACTCATCCCGATTGGGGTCCTCACCGATTGCAGCCAGTAGCTCCCTAACTGCCTGCTTAATCCGCTCCGTGTCCATTTAGCTCTCTTTAGGGCTATCAGGCTTGGTTGCCTTGGCTGTGGGTTTCTTGGCAGGTTTCTTGGCTGGTTTTTTAGGCTTTTTTGTTAGCTCACTAGCTATTCGCTCAGGAACCTCAACTGGGCCTTTGCGAGAGTGAGGACGGGATTCACTTGAATGCCAGACCTTTCGCTTGGGAAGTTTTTTCACAGATTCAAAGATTTTTGCAATGTCGTCTTGGTTCAGAGTTTCTTTTTGCAGCAACTGATCTGCAAGTTCATCTAAAACCGCACGGTTTTTTGTCAATGCCTGATAGGCCTCATCTAATGCGCTGTCCAAAATCTTTTGAACCTCAACATCCACAGTCTCCGCAATTCGCTCGGAGTGATCTTTCGAGCTTGCAAGTTCTCTGCCTAAAAATGGTTCGCTAGAACCACTTCCCAGAGAAATCGAACCAACCTCAGCACTCATGCCGTATTTGGTAACCATCTGTCTTGCGGTTGTGGTTGCTTTTTCAAAATCATTGCTTGCACCAGTGGTTGGATCGTGAAAGACGATTTCCTCTGCAACACGGCCACCCATGGCATAGGCAATCTGATCCAAAAGCTGATTTCTAGAAATTGAGTAGCGATCCTCCAGGGGAAGCACCATTGTGTATCCCAGTGCTCGCCCTCTGGGCAAGATAGTTATCTTTGAAACAGGGTCACTGTGGTTCAAAGATGCTGCCACCAGTGCGTGTCCAGCCTCGTGATAGGCGGTTATCAATCGCTCGTTGTCTTTCATGATTGAAGACTTTTTCTGCGGTCCACCAATCACACGATCAATAGCTTCATCCAAAACACTGTTGTCGATGTCTTTTCGATCAAGCCTTGCGGCCAACAGCGCGGCTTCATTTAGGACATTCGCTAAATCAGCTCCTGTAAAACCTGGTGTGCGACGAGCAATGGTTGCAAGGTCAACATCTTTTGCCATTGGCTTGTTCTTGGCATGCACCTTCAAAATCTTTTCGCGACCAATCAAATCAGGTGCACCAACGCCAACCTGGCGGTCAAATCTTCCGGGGCGCAAAAGTGCTGGGTCCAAAACATCTGGACGGTTGGTAGCAGCAATCAAAATCACATTGGTGTTGGTGTCAAAACCATCCATTTCCACCAGTAGCTGGTTCAGTGTCTGCTCACGTTCATCGTTTCCGCCACCAACACCTGTTCCACGGTGACGACCAACGGCGTCGATTTCATCCACGAAAATAATCGCCGGCGCACTTTGTTTGGCCTGTTCGAATAAATCTCTTACTCGGCTTGCTCCGACTCCCACAAACATCTCAACGAAATCACTTCCAGAGATTGAGAAGAAAGGAACTCCAGCCTCACCGGCAACCGCTTTGGCAACCAGGGTTTTACCTGTTCCCGGAGGACCATAAAGCAAAACTCCCTTGGGAATTTTTGCTCCCAAATCACGAAATTTCTTGGGTTCTTCTAAAAACTCTTTAATTTCATGAAGCTCTTCCATTGCCTCTTCGACACCTGCAACATCATCAAAGGTGATATCCGAGGTTTCCTTGCTGGCAATCTTTGCTTTGGATTTGCCAAACTGCATCACCCGGTTGTTTCCACCCAGCGCACCACTCATGATGAACCAGAAAATCAAACCAATCAAAATGAATGGAAGTAGCGTTCCCAACAGTGATAAAAACCATGGTGTGTTTGGAACCTCATCGGTCCAGCCCTCGGAGGGTCTGGCGGATTGAACCAGTTCAGCGATGAACTCATCACGACCGGTGACATAGAAAAACTGCACCTGGTCACCCAGTGCTCCATCTGGGGAAGAAAGAGTCAGATCAACCCTTTGTTCGCCATCAAAAATGACGGCCCTTTCAACATTGCTGTTTTCTAGGTATTCAATTCCCGCTTGGGTGTCAACTTTTTGAAACCCGCCTCCGGTGAACAGCGAGGATCCGATAATTAGCACTAAAACTGCGGCACCAATCCAAATCCACGGTCCCCCGAGAATGCGTTTTGTTAAAGACTTCTTTTTCTTTTCTTCGCTCACTTTTTCCTATAAACCTCTGGATTTAGAATTCCTACACCTTTTAAAGAGCGGTAGTGCTCTGCGTAATCCAAACCGTATCCAACGACAAATTCATTCGGTATATCAAACCCAACCCAACGGACATCAATTTCAACCTGAATAGCATCAGGTTTTCTCAGTAGTGAAACAACCTCCACCGATTTTGCCCCACGCGCCTTCAGATTTGCTGTGAGCCAAGAAAGTGTCAACCCACTATCAACAATGTCTTCAACAATCAAAACATCCCGACCAATCACATCGGTGTCCAGATCTTTCAAGATTCTCACAACACCGCTACTCATGGTTCCAGAGCCATAGGAACTAACGGCCATCCAGTCCATCTCGACTGGTTCACCCATCTCTCGCAACAAATCAGCCATGAACATCACGGCACCTTTTAGCACACCAACGCATAAAACATTGCTGCCTTTATAGTGACTATCTATTTGTTCTGCGAGTTCAACAACTTTTTGTTGAATCTGCTCGGGGCTTACTAAAACTTCAGTTATATCCGGGTGGTTCAGCTGCACAGCCGCTCCTAATCAAAATGGAGGTGGGTTCCAACCCTACTAACTGTAATGCCTGGAAGGTTCAGAGGTTTCTGTCCATGCCAATTGGTCACCAGCTTCTCAATTTCTAAAACATGCACCCTGGCCAGTTCCGCTGAATTCAAAACCGCAACTCTGTGAATGACCCTTCTTCGGTAAGCGGTGTCTAATTTTTCTAAAAATTCAACAGGCACCAAAGATTTGTCATCAAGCTCAGAAACAAGCTCTTCAATCAGTGGTTGGATGATTGCCTCCGCCTCCTGCATCTGTTCAGCTGTTCGCGATAGCGATTCAATCACCCCAGCAGACCCGGAAGCTTCTAGCTGATTCAAGATTTTTCTAATCTCCACCCGAGCAAAGCGCGGATCGTCATTATGGGGATCATCCCAAAACTTCAACCCCTGATCTTCACAAGCCTGTCTCAGTTGTTCACCAGGGATAGTCAGAAAAGGCCTCAGAATCCAATCTGTGACCTCCTGCATCCCAGCAATCGATCTTGGTCCACTGCCTCGCATGAGGCCTAGTAAAACGCTCTCTGCTTGGTCGTTTAGGTTATGTCCCAATAAGAGATAACTGGCATTGAGTTCTCGCTTCACATCTAAAAATGCTTGGTATCTGGCCTCTCGGGCGGCATTTTCCAAACCACCCTCTGTGCCAACAGAAACTTTTTTGATTAGCGCCCTAACGCCGAGGCTTTCTGCAGTTGCAGCTGCATTCGATGCAACAACTTCAGAGTTTTCTTGCAAACCGTGATCAACAATCACAGCAACAGGTTTGATTGAAAACTTTTTAGCCTCAAAAGTAACTGCCGCCAATAAAGCCAGCGAATCCGCCCCTCCGCTAAAGCCAACCAGCACAGTGTCATTTGAAATAGCCTGACCCTCAAACAGCTCGCGAATTCTTCTTCGGCTGCTAGCAACAGCGGGAGTCAATCTTGGGCGGTCAGGCAAGGTTTTCATCCATTCGGTAATCTTTAGCTATATCAACTTTAGGAGGGCAATTGGGCTACGAGGTAGTTATTGAGATTCCACGCGGGTCTAGAAACAAATACGAGGTGGATCACGAGACTGGAAAAGTCTTATTAGACCGCGTTTTATTCACCCCTTTTGTCTATCCGGTTGACTATGGATTTTTTGAACACACCCTGGGTGGTGACGGTGATCCTCTAGATGCCCTGGTTTTGCTTGAGTTCCCAGTTTTCCCAGGTGTTGGCATGGAAGTAAGGCCTGTTGGGATGTTGCTGATGGAAGATGATGGTGGATTGGATGAGAAGGTTTTGTGTGTATTGGATGGTGACCCCAGATGGGATCACATCCAAGACATAGATGATGTTCCAAGCCAGACCAGAAACGAAATCGAGCACTTCTTTGAGCACTATAAAGATCTAGAGCCAGGCAAGTGGGTAAAACTGCAGGGTTGGAAAAACCTGGCTGAGACTCAAAAGGTGATTGATAAAGCTTTCGAGGATTACAAAAACTAGTTCAGGCTTGAACTAGCGGTGGGCCTTCCGGCATAGGGCCACAACTCACCGTATCTAACCGGAACAATACGAACTGTTCTGGCGGGGTTTGGAGCTTCTAGCATCATGCCATCGCCAAGATAAATAGCCACGTGGTATTTATCGCCATCAAAAGCTCTTTCCTTGCTCCACCAAATCAGATCTCCCCTTTGGGCATCTTGGAAAGGAACTAGTTTTTGCTGTTTGGCCATGATGTTGTATTGAGCGGTGGCTGAGTGCCAACCGATATAAACACCAGCTGCAGCGTAGGCCTTCATGGTGATTCCGCTGCAGTCCCAAACATTGGGCCCAGCTCCCCCCAAAACATATCTCTCGCCAAGCTGTTGCCTTGCAAAATCAATCGCTTGTTCAACTAAACCTGAGTTTGGCCCGCTAACTGAATAAAGCTCTGGAGCGGTTGGAGGTGTTCCAACTGCTCGCTGTCTTGCCTCAGCTGCCAAGCCTTCTGCTCGCTGGCGTTCGAGTTCTTCAGCTGTGTCCCGAAGCTCTGAAAGCTGTCGAACCATCTCTGAGTTCAAAGCTTCGTTTTCATCAACTTTGTCCTGAACCGCAGCCGCTGCATCTTGGGCTTCTTGCAAAGCCTGCTCGGCTTCAACTCTTTTTTCTTCCAGCTCAGCCTCGGCAGCTTCCAGCTCCTCGGCCAATGACTCAGCATTTGCTTGCTTGTCTAGGCTTCTCTGATAAATGCTTTCGGTTCTGGAGGCAATAATTTCCTGCGTCCCAAGTTGATATAACAAATCATCGGCTGACTCAGGATTGAAAAATAGCTCCAGTGAATTATTGCCACTGGTTCCATCCCGATACATCCGGGCTGCCATCTGGCCCAATTGCAGCTTCACGCTTTCTGCCTCTTCGGTTGCCTCAGAAACTTCTTGCTTGAGTGAATCAACTCTGCGGGTGAGGATATTTACCTCTTCAACAGCTTGGTTGTATTCCTCGTTTTTGATCAAAGCAATCGTGTTTAGCTCATCAAGCTCAGCACCCAGTTCGGCTAGATATCCCTCAAGTTCTTCAATGAGCTTTTCTTTTTCTTCAATATCGTCTTTGGCTGCTTCAACTTCTTCCCATGATGGATAGTCAGGAACAGCAAAGGCGGGACCCAAAACAGCACCGCTTACTCCCATTGCAAACGCAACGGAGATAGCGATTAGCTTGAACTTGCGGGTCAACACTTACCTTTCGATAGCAAACTTTTTCATCGTGAACATAACACAAACCCTCAAGTATTAGCTGAAGGTATTCCGCTTGTTGCCTAAATGGCAATAAACTATGTAGGCTTATGCGTCGGTGCTCTCAATCGCTTGAAAGAGAGGCCCCATCGTTTAGCGGCCTAGGACGCCGCCCTTTCACGGCGGTAGCACGGGTTCGAATCCCGTTGGGGTCACGAAAGCGTTGGGAACACCACTATGGCCCCGTGGCGCAGTTGGTTAGCGCGCCGCCCTGTCACGGCGGAGGTCGCGAGTTCAAGTCTCGTCGGGGTCGCCAAATAGCTCTCTTCGGAGAGCTATTTTGAAATGGGCGAAAGCCTGTTTGGGCTCTGTAGCTCAGTTGGTAGAGCGAACGACTGAAAATCGTTAGGTCACCGGATCGATGCCGGTCGGAGCCACATCAAGGCGGGTCTTCGGACCCGTCTTTTTGGTTAAGGGAGATTCATGCTGGCAATTGGTTTAGGGCTATTGGCTGCTGCAAGTTATGGAGCAGCTGATTTTTTTGGAGGCTTAGCCTCTCGTCGAGCAAACCCTATTCGGGTTACCGGCATTGCCTTATTTATCGGGCTTTTATTTTTATTAGTGGTTTCAATATTTTTGCAACCAGAGTTTTCTAACCAAACTATTTTGTTTGGTGTTCTTGCGGGAATCTGTTCAGGGCTTGCACTGACCATGTTTTATGCAGCCTTGGCACTTGGTCCAATCAGTATTGTTTCGCCTTTGACTGCAGTTGCAGGTGCTGTTTTACCTGTGATTGTTGATGTTGCATTAGGACAAACCCTTGGTGCATTCACGGTTTTAGCAATCATCATCATCGTTGCAGCCGCTGGGTTAGTAAGCGTTGTTCCATCCAAGAAAGTTCCTCTGCCTTCTCTGAAAGCACTTCTTCTGAGCATGGGTGGTGGAGCTGGGTTTGCAGGAATTTTTATCTTTTTAGATCAAACACCAGCTGATAGTGGCATTGCACCGCTTGTTGTGATGCGAATAGTGGGTGTGGCCATGTTGGGTGTGGCGATTATTTTTCTAACCAGGAGAGATAGAAACCTATCCAGAGAAAAAGACACCTTCCCAAAGATTCTGATTGGCATGATTGCCATCAGTGCTGTCTTAGATGTCTCAGCCAATCTGTTTTTCCTAATCGGAACCCGCGAGGGAGTGTTGGCAATTGTTGCCGTTGTTACATCGCTTTATCCAATAGGAACTGTCGCCTTGGCAAGAATTGTGCTCAAAGAAAAATTAGCTAATCTGCAATGGATTGGTGTTGGGTTAGCAATCTTTGGTTGTGTGCTATTGGCTATATAGTCTTTGCATCCAAAACAAATCGGTATCTGACATCACTGTTTTCAACCCGTTCCCAAGCCTCATTGATTTCATCGGCTGAGCAAAGTTCAATTTCACTGACAATGTTTTTCTCACTAGCAAACTGCAACATCTCTTCGGTGAGTTTCATCGGTGCAACATTTGAACCTGCAATGATGCGCCCCGCATAAACCACATTGAATGGATCAAAATCGGGTCTTTGAACTGGAAGTCCCAACATCACCAAAACACCTTCGGGTTTCAAAATTTTCAAAAACTTATCAACCCCGACTGCCGCACTAGAGGCATTCAGGACCAAATCAAAATGATTTGTTTTTTGCTCAAAGTCTTCATCGCTCACTAAAAACTCAGTTGCACCAAATTCAAACGCATCTTGTTTTTTAGAATCATTGCGTCCAATCACACTCACCTCAGCTCCCAATGCAGCAGCAAACTTGATGGCCATGTGACCGAGGCCACCGACACCAACCACCGCTACTTTTGAACCGGGTCCAACTCCCCATTTTCTAAGTGGCGCATAAGTGGTTATCCCTGCACACAACAAAGGCGCTGCGACATCCAATGAGAGATTTTCCGGAATGTGATGGGCAAAGCTCTCACGAGCGTGCAGGGTGTGCGCATAACCACCCTTGGTGCGTTCGCCATCGGGAAGTGGTGCGTTATAAGTCTGTGTTCGACCCTTTAGGCAATAGTTTTCTTTTCCAGCAACACACATCTCACACTCACCACAGGAGTCTTTAAAAACACCAACCCCGACTCGGTCGCCGACCGCGAATTTGCTAACAGCACTTCCAATTGATTTGACTATGCCGGTGGCTTCATGACCTGGAACAAGTGGGAAGACAGCTCTGCCCCAGTCGTTTCTGCCCTGGTGAATATCCGAATGACAGACACCGCAGAAATAAACCTCTACTTCAATTTCATCGGGTGCTAATTCCCCACGATCAATTTCTCCGCGAGTGAGCTGTTCACCCTCGGATTGAATGATTAGGCAGTTAGGCATCAGATGCTGGAGGTGTCAATCACAAATCTGTAGCGAACATCGCTTGCAACAACCCGGTCCCAAGCATTTTCAACCTCATCGGCTGTGACCACTTCAACATCACTTACGATTCCGTGCTCACCGCAGAAATCCAACATCTCTTGGGTTTCTGCCATTGAACCTGTGTTTGAACCAGCAATTGAGCGTCGCTTATCGGCGATGCTGAATGGGCTAAAGCTCTGATCCTCTGGAGGCAATCCAACATAAACCAGTGAGCCGTTGACTGTAAGTGTTGATAGCACCAGATCGATATCCAAGCTTGCGCTAGATGCATTGATGATCAAATCAAAATTCAAGCGAAGGTTTTTTAGGTTTTCCTCGGTGCCGATCACATAATCACTAGCCCCCATGCGAATGGCATCCGCTTTTTTAGATTCGCTCATGCCAATCACTGTCACATCTGCTCCCATTGCATGCGCAAACTTCACAGCCATGTGACCCAAGCCTCCTAGGCCTATTACGGCAACTTTTTTGCCTGGACCCGCCTGCCAGTGCTTCAGTGGCGAATAAACGGTGATGCCTGCACACAGTAATGGCGCAGTTGCTGAGATCTCTAGGTTTTCAGGAACTCTGTGGGTGAAAAACTCTCTGGCAACAATCTCTGTTGAATAGCCACCGTAGGTGACATTGCCCTCATAGTCTTTGGCGTTATAGGCCTCAATTCGACCCGTGGAGCAGTACTGGTCGTAGCCTGTGGTGCAAAATTCACACCTCCCGCAAGAATCAATGAAGACTCCAACACCCGCTCTGTCACCGACTTTGAATTTTTTTACATCACTTCCAATTTCGGTGACAACACCAACCATCTCGTGACCGGGAACCATCGGGTAGATGGATTCAAACCACTCTTCTCGTCCCTGGTGGATATCTGAGTGACAAATACCCGAGTATTGAATCTCGATTCTGACATCGTCTTCACGGAGAGCTCTGCGTTGAATTTCTCCGCGTTCAAATTTGGCGGTTGGTGAATTTAGTAAAAGTGCTTTAGTCATAGCTTCACTATAGGACTCATCGGCTAAAGCATCGAATTGGCATAGCTTTGCATCGCAGTAGCCAAATATTCGCCAAGACCGGGGCTGATTCGCTCGTAGTAACCGTTATAACGAGGTTCGTTTCTATACATCTCGGAAAGCTTTAGATACGCCACCTTATCCAAATCCCAAACTGCATTAGCCCAAATAAAATGCTGCCTGACAACTTTTTGAACCTCGGCTGTGTGTGGCTCTAATCCCATTGATTGGCAGCGAACTAAGTTCTCATTCACCCACTCACCAAGCTCGTGTAATTTTTTAGCCTCGGGTTTTGACAAACTGGTAAGCCTCGCCTGGCTCTCGGCAAACTGTTCAGGCCATCGAAAACCAGGGTCATTTTCAAATTCTTCGGCTCTGAATCTAAAGACCTCGTCATCATCCATAAAGCCCCCTTTGCTAGAGAAAGCTAACGCTAATAAGCAATTCCATCAAGGCTGGGTTGTGGATAACTTTGAGAAAAACATCGAACCTAATTTCCTCGCTAGGCTTTATCTTGTGAGCAACTATGGCTACATTTTCCTCGGCGGGGCGCTTGGTGCGATGGCCCGCTACATGCTCATGGAGATAGCCATCATCAATTTCCCCAATGAAATTGGCCAATTGGTTTCACTGTTTGTTGTCAATCTCTTAGGTGCCTATCTGCTGGGCCTAACCATTCGCCACCCACTTTTCAACTCAGGATGCAAAAACCTCTGGGGAACTGGTTTTGCTGGAGGCTTCACCACCATGAGTGGCGTGACTGTGTTTATGGCGGTGACAGATTTGGATGAGTGGATTTGGGGCATGCTGATTGCAGGCTTCATTGCGTTTTCTATTGGTTTCAGGCAGGGAAGAGTTGCTATGCGAAACCAAGAAGTTGAAGTGGCTTGATTGAATCAACCCTGCCAACTGATCCGCTGTTTGCAATTGCGGTGATTATCGGCATTGGAATCCTTGGCGGAATTGCCAGTGTTGTCAGGGCGAGTGTGACAACTTGGAGAGGCTATTTGCCCTGGGGGACAATGCTTGTGAACACAATTGCCGTTGTGTTTATAGGTTTCTGGTTTGCTTTTTACCCAGAGGAATCATCAGTTGCCTGGGTGAGTGCTTTATTGGTGGCTGGGTTTGCAGGTGGGCTAAGCACTTTTAGCGCCATGGCGGGCGAATTGGTGTTTTATTTCCAACGTGGAAGAATGCTACAAATGATTTTTACCGCAGCTGGGAACATTTTCATACCACTAACAGGTTTACTAGTAATTACCGCAAGTTTCTAGCTTGCGGTAGTCTGTTCGCCAGAATTGTTTGTAAGGGGCTCGAATTGGGTCGAGGACGTCAAAAAGCTAAGCACACGAAGGTGGCTCGGGAGCTGAAGTATTACAGCCCGGACACCGACTACAACGCGCTCGAGGCAGAACTGAAGGGTTCCGGCGATGACAAACCAGAAGAGTTTGTTGATCACTGGGGTGACAGTGTTGAAAAGCCGACCAACTATGACGACGAGCGAGAAGTCGATTTAGAGGACGAGGACTAAAGAACACCCGCCTGGGTGGCTTTGTGGATAACCTCTGTTCGCTTTGTGCAATTGAACTTTGAGCAAATGTTGTGCACATGAAATTTCACGGTGGATTCTGAAATATAGAGCTTGCTGGCAATTTCTTTATTGCCTAACCCCTCACCCACCAAACGCAATACTTCCAACTCCCGATCACTCAGTGGTTCAACATTTGTTCTTGCCCCAACGCTTTTGGCCAATAAGCTACTGACCCCATTTCCCAATACGGTTTCGCCGTTTTTGACCTGCTTGACGGCTTTTTGCAACTCATCAACATTGACCTGGTCTTTAATCAAAAACCCGCTTGCTCCGCGTCTGAGGGCTTCCACCAAAACAAACTCACTGAGGGTTCTGGCCATAACCAAAATCTTGGTCTTATCACCATATTTTTCACTAATCTCTTCACAAAGATTTAGCCCCTTGGTGGTGTCATCTCCTAGGTCCAGATCAATCACCAAAACATCGGGAGCATGCTCATCAACAGCCATCAGAGTGGCCTCATAGCTTGCAGCTTCTGCCACAACAGCAGTCGAGGATGATCTTTCCAAAATGGATCTGATGCCAACTCGGGCAATAACAGTTCGGTCTGCGACCACAATCCTGGTCTCTGCCGAGGGGGCTCGCAGACCTCGAGCGACATCGTCTCGAGAAGCCATAGTCAAAGGATAGGCATAAAACCCCTCACCTGTCCATAAGTACAGGTGGTTACCTATCCCCAAGATGGGCTAAGGGATAGTTCGTATGCTCAGCCCTAAACATTCTGTGTTGGAACATTTACAGTCAAACTAACTTCGAAATGGGAAAGTTTGGAGTTAGTAAAGGAGTCAACGATGACTGTTTATGCACAACCCGGCCAAGCCGGCGCGGTAATGGAATACCGCTCAAGATATGACCACTGGATCGGCGGAGAATACGTCGCTCCTTCATCTGGAGAATACTTCGAAAACGTAAGCCCAGTAAATGGCAAGGTGTTTTGTGAAGTTGCTCGAGGAAACGCTGCCGATATCGACAAGGCTCTAGACGCAGCTCACGCTGCGGCTCCCGCTTTCGGCAAATCCTCCCCCGCTGAGCGAGCAGTAATGCTGAACAAGATTGCTGATCGCATGGAGCAGCACCTGGAAGAGATTGCAGTTGCTGACACCTGGGACAACGGAAAGCCGGTTAGAGAAACTCTGGTTGCTGATATCCCATTGGCGATTGATCACTACCGCTACTTTGCAGGAGTAATCCGCGCCCAAGAGGGAACCATGGGTGAGCTAAACCATGACACCGTGAGCTATCAGTTCCACGAGCCACTTGGTGTTGTTGGACAGATTATCCCTTGGAACTTCCCAATTCTGATGGCCACCTGGAAGCTTGCTCCAGCATTGGCTGCAGGTAACTGTGTTGTTCTAAAACCAGCCGAGCAGACACCAGTGAGCATTTTGTACCTAATGGAACTAATTGCTGACATCCTGCCTGCAGGTGTTATCAACATTGTCAATGGATTTGGTGTTGAGGCAGGTAAGCCACTTGCTTCATCTCGTCGCATTGCAAAGATTGCATTCACTGGTGAGACAACCACCGGTCGATTGATCATGCAGTATGCAGCGGACAACATCATTCCAGTGACACTGGAGCTTGGTGGAAAATCACCTAACGTGTTCTACCGCGACATTGCTGACCAAGATGATGCTTTCTATGACAAGTGTCTAGAAGGTTTCACCATGTTTGCTCTAAACCAGGGTGAGGTCTGCACCTGTCCTTCACGTGCACTGATTGACGCACCGATCTATGACAAGTTCCTAGGCGATGCTCTAAAGCGCACAGAAGCAGTCAAACAAGGTAACCCTCTAGACACCGACACCATGATTGGTGCTCAGGCATCAAATGACCAGATGGAGAAAATCCTCAGCTACATCGACATTGGAAAGCAAGAGGGAGCAAAGCTACTCACCGGTGGTGAGCGAGTCGACCTCGGTGGTGACCTAACAGATGGTTACTACGTGCAACCAACAGTGTTTGAGGGACAGAACAGCATGCGTCTGTTCCAAGAGGAGATCTTTGGACCAGTGTTGGCTGTGACCAAATTTGATGGTCACGATGACGCAATGGGGATTGCCAATGACACTCTCTATGGTTTGGGAGCTGGAGTTTGGACCAGAAACATCAACACCGCCTACCGTGCAGGACGCACGATCCAGGCTGGACGTGTTTGGACCAACTGCTACCACGACTACCCAGCACACGCTGCCTTCGGTGGATACAAATCATCTGGTATTGGTCGTGAAAACCACAAGATGATGTTGGATCACTACCAGCAGACCAAGAACCTGTTGGTTAGCTACAGCGAATCAAAGCTTGGTTTCTTCTAAAAACTAGCCATCGATAACAAACCGGCCAGCGTGGAACATGCTGGCCGGTTTGTTAGTTAGAACCAACATGTCCCAAATCTTGGAAACCCGGAGTGTGAAACTCAACACCCGAGTAAACATCGAAGTCAGAAGAACTATCCCCAACCGAAAGCTAAGAAGCATCGGGGCGTTTTGTTTTGTTGACTACTTCGGTCCAACCGATCAAACAGAGGCCATGGTGGTTGCAGCCCACCCACACACAGGTCTGCAAACAGTCACTTGGCTATTTGAAGGCGAGGTTGAACACAGAGATTCAATCGGAAGCGTGCAGGTGATCAAACCGGGACAGCTAAACCTCATGACCGCGGGCAAAGGTATTTCCCACAGTGAGCTTTCAAAGAAAACTCAAGGAAGACTGCACGGGATTCAACTCTGGGTTGCCCTAGAAGACAAAGACCGCTTCACTGAGCCAAGTTTTGAGCATGTCAATGAAAACCAGGAGCTAGCCAAAGAGGGCATGAAGCTAAAGGTCTTTATGGGAGAACTGATGGGAATCAGCTCTCCCGCCAAGCTTTATTCAAAGCTTTTGGCAGCTGAAATAGAACTTCAGCCAGGGGAGCATGTTTTGGATGTTGACCCTGAGTTTGAACATGGGCTTTTACTGGTTGAAGGTGATTACGAATCAGAGGGTGAAAAAGTTCAGGAAGCTGAGCTTGTTTATTTTGAAACAGGTCAGTCAAAAATAAAAATCTCAGTGAAAACCAAAACCAAGTTAGTACTCATTGGTGGTGAACCATTCAAAGAGCGGTTGGTTATGTGGTGGAACTTCATAGCGCGCAGTCACGCTGAAATCGAAGAGATGCGAGTGATGTGGAATGACCAAGAAAACCGTGAAAAAGGTCAGGATAATTTCGGTGTTTTCGAAGATGAAGTCGGAGGCTGGATCCCCGCACCAGAAATGCCAAATGTTCAGCTAAGAGGGCGTGGTCAAGCGGGATAAATTGTTTTATGCTGAATACAAGTCAAAGGAGACAATCATGAAGCCAAACAGAGTTGAGTTCACAGAAGACGCAATGGAGCTCATGCGAAAACTAGCAAACCGTCACGGAACAGGTTTGATGTTTCACCAGTCAGGTGGATGCTGCGATGGATCAGCCCCGATGTGCTACACAGCAGGAGAATTTAGAACCGGTGGCAGTGACGTCATGCTTGGAGAATTGGAAGTAGAAGGCATTCCGGGAAAGATTCAGTTCTGGATGAGTGCCGAGCAGTTCGAATATTGGAAGCACACCCACCTAACAATTGATGCAGTCCCAGGAAGAGGATCTGGTTTCAGTCTGGAAGCACCAGAAGGAATGAGATTCCTCACCCGCTCCAGGATGTATTCAGATGATGAATGGATGCAGCTAAAAGACGAGCAGCTACCAACAGGTTTAGAGGTTAACGCCTAAGTTTTTTTGTACACAAAATTTAATTTTTCAGTACAATTTTTCTATGGCCCAATACTCAGTCTCTGAAGCAAGAGCAAAGATCAATGAAGTAATCCAACTTGCCCAAAACGAGGCTGTGGAAATCCTGAAGCATGGAAAACCAGCAGTAACTATCGTCGACTCCATGAAATACGAACAGTTGCTTGATTACATCGAAGACCTAGAAGACCGTTTGGCGATCTTGGAATCCAAAATGGATCCAAATCCAGATTTGAAGACCTGGGAGGAAGTCAAAAAGGAACTCGGTTGGCAAAAACCTACTCCCTGAACTTCACCAAAAAAGCCAAGGATAATCTCAACAATATCCACCCGACCCAACGGGACAGGATCCTTGC
>JAVLCC010000006.1:0-8445 GCA_031580995.1 Microbacteriaceae bacterium | reverse complement strand
TCTGATCTTCAGGATTTGGATCAATAAAGCAGTTCTCATTGGGCTGGTCTTGAATCAAAGCTCCGCCTGCATTATTGGCACCAGTAATGATGCCAAGGATGAAGGCCACGCTGGTCGCTAAAACTCCAATCAGGGCAACAACAACGACTGCCTTATTTCGCATACTCCCCGACCATTTTCGCTCCACCGCCAGTGGAGCCTTTGCCTCCAAATTCGTATCCCTCGGCTGAGCCAAGGTTTTCCACCTGGCCAATTATGAAACTCTCCATGCCCTGAGTCTTCAGAGACTCACGAACTGAATCAACGCCAGCTTCACTAACAACAACAGCAAAGCCAAGGCCTAGGTTCCAGGTGGATTCAAGCTCGTTTAGTTCAAAGCCAGCGATATCGCTCAGAACCCTGAAAACACTGTTTGGGCTCCAAGCAGAGCGGTCAATATCTAAAACAACACCCTCTGGCAAAACTCTTCCGATGTTGGAAACAATGCCACCGCCTGTGATGTGGCTGAAGCCATTGATGTGCTCGCGGTTTTCATCAAGGGCTTTGTTCAAGATTCCCGTGTAGAGCTCAGTTGGGGTGAGTAGTTCCTCACCCATGGTCTTTCCAAACTCAGGGATGTTCTTCTCTAGTTCAATTTTGTGATCGGCAAGGATTTTTCTAACCAAGCTAAAGCCATTTGAGTGAAGACCTGAGCTTGGTAAGCCCAAAACAATATCACCCGCTGAAATCTTCTCTGGGGACAATAAATGCTTTTTCTCAACAACACCAACCGCAGCACCTGCAACATCGTATTCACCTGGTTCCAATAAACCTGGGTGCTCCGCTGTCTCGCCGCCCACCAATGCAACATCAACCTTCTGACAGGCATTTGCAATGCCTTCAACAATTGATGCGATGACTTCTGGGGTGAGTTTTCCGGTTGCGATGTAATCGGTCATAAACAGGCTCTTAGCACCTGTGACAATGATGTCATCCACCACCATCGCCACCAGATCCTGCCCGATGGTGTTATGGATTCCAAGTCTTTGAGCAATGTCAACCTTGGTGCCAACACCATCGGTTGAAGAAACCAGTACCGGATGCTGGAAAGCTTTCAATGCAGAAGCGTCAAACAACCCAGCAAAGCCACCAAGACCTGTCAGCACCTCTTTGCCGTGAGTTGCCGCAACAGATTTTTTCATAAGCTCTACGGCTTTGTCACCAGCTTCGGTGTCAACACCGCTGGCTTGATAGGGATTGGTCATTGAGCTTCCCGGTGGATGTGGTCTTCAGATTTGATTGTTGCAACACCTCGTTCTAGGAGGTTTTTGCCAAGACGTTCTTCGGCTGGAAGGGGTATCGGGTATTTGCCTGTGAAGCAAGCCGTGCAGAGCTCGTTGGTTGGCTGCTCGGTGGCTTTGATCATGCCCGCCTCTGAAAGATATCCCAAACTGTCAGAACCAATCGATTGCTGAATGTCGCTGACCGCTAGACCGCTGGCAATCAATTCGGCTCTGGATGCAAAATCAATCCCATAAAAACATGGCCACTCAATCGGAGGTGAGGAAATCCTCACGTGCACCTCTTTGGCTCCCGCCTCCATCAGCATCTTCACCAGTGCTCGCTGGGTGTTTCCTCGAACAATGCTGTCATCAACAACAATCAGTCTTTTGCCCTTGATGGTTTCTTTTAGGGGATTTAACTTCAACCTGATGCCAAGTTGTCTCAGAGTGTCAGAGGGCTGAATAAAGGTTCTGCCGACATAGCTGTTTTTCACTAACCCGTGCCCAAATGGAATCCCTGATTGCTCGCTATAACCAATTGCAGCTGGTGTTCCACTCTCCGGTGTTGGAATAACAAGATCTGCCTCCACCGGATGCTCTCTGGCTAATGCTCTTCCCATCTCAACTCTGGCTTCATAAACAACACGGCCATTAATTGCTGTATCGGGTCTTGCTAGATAGACATATTCAAATACACAACCTGCTCGCTTGGTTTCCGCAAACTGAGTTGAACGCAATCCGTTTTCATCGATGGCAATCAATTCGCCTGGCTCAACCTCACGAACAAAGCTTGCGCCAACAATGTCTAATGCAGCACTTTCGCTTGCAACCACCCAGCCACGCTCTAATCTTCCTAGAACCAATGGCCTGACCCCTTGCGGGTCTCTAGCTGCATAAAGCGTGTTCTCATCCATAAACACCAAGCAATAAGCTCCCAATACTTTCGGAAGCAATTCAAGGGCGGTTTGTTCCAAAGAGCTGTCTTCATTGCCTGTTAGCAGTGCTGTTAGCACTGCTGTGTCAGTGGTATTACCACCACTGAGATCACCTGCGTGTTCTGGGTAGCGGGTTTCTAATAGTTCCAATAAATCCTGCGTGTTGGTGATGTTTCCGTTGTGACCCATGGCCACTGTTCCAAAAGCAGTTTTGCCCATTGTGGGTTGAGCGTTTCTCCAAGCAGAGGATCCAGTTGTTGAATACCTGCAGTGACCAACAGCTAGATGCCCACCAAGGGATTCAAGTGTTGCTTCATCGAAAACTTGGCTGACCAAACCCATGTCTTTATAAACCAGCATCTTTTTGCCATCACTGGTTGAAATACCTGCGGATTCTTGACCGCGGTGCTGAATGGCATAAAGACCAAAAAAAGCTAGTTTGGCGACTTCTTCACCGGGAGCCCAGACTCCAAAGACTCCGCATTCATCCTGAGGTGCTTTTTCCCCGGGGAATGTCTCGTGGGTGAGTTTTCCGTCGCCTCGCATCACTCCCCAACTTTATCTTCATCGGGCGGAGTTTCCTCGCTGCGCTCAGCGATTACCCTGTTTGATCTTCTAACGGTTACCCAATCCAAGACAATTGCGAAAATCACACCCAAACCTGCAAAGGTGCCACCGAAATAAACAATGAATAATCCAAGGGCGTTTTCACCCTCTGAGTCGGTGTTGGGAACCAAGAGATAAACCAAGACACCAAGGACGATTCCTATCAGCGCTCCGGTCAATCCAAACGGGAGCAACTTTGGTGCTCGACGGATGTTGACCTCTTCTTCCATAGTTCAATTATTTCGATAAAACTTATAAATCACTAATTTTTAGCGGAAACAGTTCCGCCAATAGGTCAACTCTGTTTCCGCTGGCGCTAATAAGACCTGCACCCATTAGTTCCTGCCAGCTCAATTCACCGGTCACCAAATCTAGAAAACTCTCTGGTTTCATCTCCACGACATTGGCAGGTGTTCCACGACGGTGGTCTGGACCTTCAATGCACTGGGTTGCTCCAAATGGGGGTATTCGCAATTCAACGCTGTTTCCAGGGTGGGTTTGGGCTATTTCTTCCAATGCGTATCTGACTGCCATTGGAATGCTCTGCGGATCACCATCAATAAAGCCCTGGATTGCAGCCATGCCCGTTTTGGGGTCTATTTTTCTCTTTGCCAAACGCTTCTCCTGATTGAGTTTCAGACTACCCGCAAGCCTTAGCTAGACTGCAACCCATGCGCATATTGGTTTTGGGAAGTGGTGCTAGAGAGCACGCGATTGTCAAATCACTACTCCGCACGGGAACTGAACCAGAGGACATCGTTTGCGCTCCGGGCAATTCAGGCATTGCCCGTGAGGTTGAATGCCGGACTGATATTGACATAAATAACGAATTAGATGTATCTCGGATTGCAGTTAGCGAAAGGGCTGACCTGGTTGTCATTGGTCCCGAAGCACCACTTGTTGCAGGAATGACAGATGTTTTGAAACGCCAAGGCGTGCAGGTGTTTGGTCCTTCCAAGGAAGCCGCTCAGCTAGAGGGCAGTAAAAACTTTGCCAAAGAAATCATGAAGCATGCCGGTGTTCCAACCGGGGGGTCAACACTTTGCAAAACCCTAGAAGAAGTAGAAAAGGCAATGGATGAGTTTGGTGCTCCATATGTGATCAAGGCAGATGGGTTAGCAAGTGGCAAGGGAGTGATTGTCACTGAAGACCGCGAAGCCGCCATGGAGCATGCCAAAAAATACATCCACGATGGAATCTTGGTTGAAGAGTTTTTAGATGGCCAAGAGGTCAGTTTGTTTTTCCTATCCGATGGCAAAAATGTCATGCCACTTTCACCTGCACAAGATTTCAAGCGAGCATTCGATAACGACGAGGGACCAAACACCGGTGGCATGGGTGCATACAGTCCTGTCCCTTGGTTGCCGGAGGATTTTGTAGACGAAGTCCAAGAAATGATTGCGCAACCGGTTGTGACAACCATGCGGGATATGGAAATTGATTTTGTGGGTGTTTTGTATTGCGGACTGATCGTCACCGAGACAGGCACCAAGGTGATCGAATTCAATGTTCGATTCGGTGACCCTGAAACCCAAGTTGTTCTCAGAAGACTGAAATCAGACCTTGGGGATCTTCTAATGCGCGCCTGCACCGGAAGACTGAATCATGGTCCCGTTGCTGATTTTAGTTTCCATTCAACAGTCACAGTCGTGCTAGCAAGTGAGGGCTACCCAACAAACCCTGCAAAACCTCGCGAGGTAACAGGCATTGAAAAAGCAGAAGCCCTAGAAGGCGTCGAGGTTTGCAAGGGAAGCGACACAGGAAGAGTTTTGAGTGTTGTTGGTCACGGTGACAGTGTCAAAAAAGCAAGAACCAAGGCTTATATGGGTCTAGAGCAAATAAAGCTCGAGGGGGGCTTTTTCAGAAAAGACATCGCTGAGAAAGTAAGCGAGTGAGCTGGAAGCATATCTATTCTGGCAAGGTCCGGGAGTTATATGAAAACCCCGAACTTCCAGAGAAGATTCTCATGGTGGCAACAGATCGAGTGAGTGCCTTTGATCACATCCTTTCTCCCGAGATCCCAGGCAAAGGCATAGAGCTAACAGCAATCACCAACTGGTGGCTGGATCGAATCCCAGTTTCCAATCAAACAACCGACCACGAAGTTCCGGAGGAATTTCAAGGTCGAGCAGTTATTGCCAAAAAACTAAAAATGTTCCCAGTCGAATGCGTGGTCAGGGGTTATCTGGCAGGCAGCGGTTTCAGAGAGTATCAACAAACAGGTGCAATCAGTGGTGTGAAGCTTCCGAAAGGATTACAACTGGGAGACAAGCTCCCAGAACCTATTTACACCCCAGCCTTCAAAGCAGACCAGGGCGAAAGCGATTACAACATCAGCTTTGAAAAAACCAAAGAATTAATTGGCGCTGACCATGCCGAACAAATTAGAGAGCTTTCACTAACAATTTTCAAACAAGCCTCTGAGCTTGCCTTGAAAGCAGGAATCATCATCGCTGACACCAAGTTTGAATTCGGTCTTGATGGCAACACTGTAACCCTTGCCGATGAGGTGTTGACACCTGACAGCTCTCGTTACTGGGACAAACAAGCTTGGGATGAAGGTGAGCGTGAACAAAGCTTTGATAAGCAGATCATTCGCGACTGGTTAGATAAAAACTGGGATAGAAAAAATTCTCCTCCCAGATTGTCCTCAGAGGTCATAAAAATTACGAGTAAAAAGTATTCTGAACTTAGGCAAAGACTAGAAAGTGTTGGGTGATGTATCCAAAGGATTTTCTTTATAGCAAACACCACGTCTGGGTTGACCAAACAGGTGATATTGCAACCATTGGCATAACCAGTTATGCAAGCGATGAATTAGAAGACATCTCCAAGATTGAACTTCCCGAAGAAGGAGATTCAATTGAAATCGGTGATCCAATAATCGCCGATGCCCTTGATTTTTACTCACCTGTTGCAGGTGAGGTTATTGAGGTGAATCCTGTAGCACTATTCAACACTGAGCTCATTGTTGAAGACCCTCACGGTGAAGGTTGGCTTTTGCAAATCAAGATCACTGAAACCGAAGAAGGCCTAATGGACCAGGAACAATACCTCTCCAAATTCGGCGCCGAGGAATAAAAAAAGCTAAATCAAAAGTTGAGGCTAATCCAAGGAGCCTCAATGACCATCATCGAAAAAGCCAATAAACAGTTTGAATCTGTTGACCAGCTAGTCATCAAATACATGACCAAGCTGGGTCTTCCAATCCTGCGCTATTCGCTGGCGTTGGTGTTTATTTGGTTTGGTGGATTGAAAGTTATCGGTTTATCCCCTGCCTACGATTTAGTTGCAGCAACCGTTTATTGGCTAACACCAGAGATCATCGTTCCGCTTCTTGGTTTATGGGAAGTGTTCATTGGCGTTGCCTTGTTGTTCAAGCCCTTGATTCGCATCGGGCTTTTATTGCTTGCAGGTCAGATGCCCGGAACATTTTTGCCAATAGTGCTACTACCTGAAGTTGTCTTCACCGATTTCCCAATCGGGCTGACCATGGAGGGTCAATACATCTTCAAAAACTTGGTAATAATCGGTGCAGCACTGGTTGTTGGGTCAACCGTGAATGCGAAGGCTAAAGCTTCCGAAGGTGCTTCTGAATAATCTCTGAGGCTTGCTCGAGAGTTAATTCATCCGTTGCAATGCCAAGCGTTAGATCAAAACCAACTTGATCATCCATGTCGTGTGAAAAACCATTGATCCACAAAAATGACACCATCAAAACCCAGGATGTTCGTTTGTTTCCATCAACAAGAGAGTGGTTTTTGATAATCGACTGCATCATGGCAGCTGTTTTCAAAGAGAGCTCTGGATAGGCATCTTCTCCGAAGAGGCTGGTCTGCGGTCTTGCCAAAGCAGACTCCAGTAAACCAATGTCCTTCACGTAAAAACCAAGTTTTTTTATCTGATAAAGCGCATCCTCAATAGATAAATACTCGGTCATGCGTCGGCCAAACGTTCCATCAGCTTCTTGTCGTGGGACAAAACAAATTGCAAAGCATCATCGAGTTCAGCCCTTCTTTTTGACTTAACGTCATAGGCCTCAATCATTACCTCGATGGCTTTTTGTTTTGAACAACCCAGCTCCGAAGCGATGCCGTTTAGCTTTTCTTCTAGTTCAGTGTTTAATCTCAGTGTCATAGCCATAAATGTAATGGTATCAACTTGATAGCAAAATCCCCTAAATGGTGGTTGGATAAGTAGGGCTTTTTGCTACATGTGTATAACTACTTGGATTTAGTCCTAGGCTTCGCTCTCGGCTTTTGCTCGACCACATCTTCCTCATGAGTTTTGGCTGAGTTTTCCAACACCTTCAAAAGTGCTCGCTGAATTGCTTGCTCCAGCTGGTCCTCATCAACCTCAGCCTTCGCTGGTGGCTGATATTTAGGAGTCTCTGATAATGGCTCGGGCTCAACCTTGGTGTTTGCCCAAGCTCTGTTCTCTGAATAGCGGGAAGCGCTTGATTGTTGTTTCTGCTCAACTGGTTTGGGCTCCCTTTGTGGCAATTTAGGGAGCTTGGGAAGCTTGAGTTCGATTCTTGGAAGGCTGAATTTAGGCAGCCGCAAACTCTTAATCAAACCCAAGACCCGAGATGGCTTCTTAATTTTGGCTTCTGACTTGGCAGACGGTCTAACCATTTTCCGGAGCCCATAAACGGCAAGAAGTGCAAATAGGCCAATCAGCACTGATTGGATCAGACCCCAGGCAATACCGCCCTCGCTGGGTGCGGTAAAAACAATTTCTTTTTCGAATAATTTGGTCTGTCTTACCTCATCTTGGGTGGCCGCAACAAAAACGTTCCAGTTTCCATCTGTGACCTCATCGATTACAGGCACATCAACATAACCACTCTCACCAGAAGGAATCACTCTTGATACGTATGTGATTGGGTCAAAGCTTCTTTCTGCCAATATCGGGTCTGCAAACTGCACGCTCCCGCGCAGGGAAAGTGGAACTAAACCTAGATTTTCAAACTCCACTCGAAGAAATCTTCCTTTAGGGAGAATCACACCCTGGACTTCTCGAATATCAAAAGTGGGAAGCAGACTGACTGCATTACCTACTCCAAGCCAGACGTCGATGTCTAATCCAGCTGCGGTCCCCACAACTGCCCTTGCCCCACTTTCACTTTCCTGTGAGGGGGCGCTGCCGCTGGCTAATACTCTCAGAACTGCATCAAAGGCTTCCTCTGGTGCGTCTTCAGGGATCGTGTAGGTCATAGTTATTTCACGGCTACCCCTCGCTGGCAGGGAAGCAACCGCCGGCTCGAATTGAACCCAGTTGGCTGTCTCTGAAAGCTGGCTTGTGTCCACACTTGGCTCGCCGTTTATAAACTCCCTGTCAAAAACCTCGTAAGTTATTGTTTGGTCAATGTCAGTTTGACTGGTGACTCTGAAAACAGAGGTTCCCGAGGCACCTGGTTCAATTGCAAACCAAGCGCGATTACCCATGGAGAGATCTCCTTGAGAACTTTCAACAACCTGAACGCCAATTCCCAGAGACTCTTCTGCCTGGGCGGTTAACCCAAGAAACGACAGCCATGTGATGAGGGCCATCGTTACTAATTTCCTAATTTTTAGCATTTAGGCTCCTAGGAAGCCGGGGTCCCAGCTTTTAGAACCCCGGCGGTTTGGATGATTTTTACG
>JAVLCC010000005.1:0-67050 GCA_031580995.1 Microbacteriaceae bacterium | reverse complement strand
GAATGGTCTTCGGATTACCTTTTTCATCTACCGCCGTTGGTAGGTCCTTGGTTACAGTTTCGATCATGTGTAGACCCTAAAACAAAAAACCGCGGACAAATAGCCCGCGGTTTGTTTTGCTTGTGAATTTATCCAAATCTTCCAGAGACATAGTCCTCGGTGTTTTTTTCCTTTGGGTTAGAAAAAATAGTTTCGGTCTTGTCGTATTCAATTAGCTTTCCAGGCTTCCCTGTTCCTGCGATGTTGAAAAAGGCTGTCATATCGCTAATACGCGAGGCCTGCTGCATGTTGTGGGTAACGATAACCACGGTGTAGTCCTTTTTGAGCTCTACTGCTAGATCCTCAATCGCCTGAGTTGAAATTGGGTCCAAAGCACTTGTTGGCTCATCCATCAAAATTACCTCTGGCTCCACGGCAATCGCTCTTGCGATGCAAAGCCTCTGTTGCTGACCACCGGAAAGACTGCTACCGGGCTGCTGAAGGCGGTCTTTAACCTCTTCCCAGAGGTTTGCTCCGCGGAGTGCCTTCTCGGCGATGTCATCAGCTTCTGATTTGTTCATGCGGTTGTTGTTGAGCTTGTAGCCTGCAATCACGTTGTCACGGATTGACATGGTAGGGAAAGGGTTTGGGCGCTGGAAGACCATCCCGACGTTTCTGCGCACAGTCACAGGGTCAATCTCTGGCTTATACAGGTTTTCACCGTCCATTAGCAGTTCACCTGTTACATATGCACCTGGGATTACCTCGTGCATCCTGTTCAGGGTTCTAATAAGAGTTGACTTTCCACATCCAGAGGGGCCGATAAATGCCGTAACACTTTTTGGATCGATGGTCATGTTGATTCCCTCTACGGCTAGAAAGTTTCCGTAGTAGACGTTTAGGTCTTTTAGGTCTACGCGTGTCGACATGGTTAGTTGCTCCTTTGGTTAGAACTTCGGTGAAAAGATTCTGGAAATAATTCGGGCTATGAGGTTTAGAACCATAACTATCAGCATCAGTGTTAGCGCTCCAGCCCAGGCTCTATCAACATAGGACTGGGCATCGGTTCCCTGGATTGCATATGAGGTGTAGACAAACACCGGAAGGGTCATCATCTTTTCCTCTAGTGGGTTGAAATTCACCGAGGTGGTGAAACCAGCAGCCAAAAGAAGCGGTGCGGTCTCACCGATGACACGGGCGATGGCAATAATCACACCGGTTGCAATTCCAGCCAGTGCGGTTGGGATCACAACTTTCAAGATGGTCAAATATTTGGGAACCCCAAGAGCGTAGGAGGCTTCCCTCAGCTCATTGGGAACAATCTTTAGCATTTCCTCTGTGGCTCTGGTCACAACAGGCGTCATAAGCACTGCGAGTGAAACAGCACCCGCCATACCATTGATGGCGCTAGCTGGACCGAAGAGAATCAAAAACAATGAAAAGGCAAACAAACCAGCAACAATCGAGGGGATTCCTGTCATCACGTCAATGAAGAACGTAACGGCGTTTTTCAAGCGTCCTCTGCCGTATTCGACTAGGTAGATAGCAGTCAAGATTCCAAGCGGGAGTGCAATTGCGGTTGCGATTCCGGTCAACTCCAGTGTTCCAATGATGGCGTGATAGGCGCCCCCACCTTCTCCCAGCACGTTTCTCATGCTGTTTGTGAAAAAGGTTATGTCCATTCTGTTTAGGCCATTAGAAAAAACAGTCCAAATCAGAGACGTAAGTGGAACAAGCGCCAAGGTGAAAGCGGCAGTCACCCATCCTGTAACCATGCGGTCAGCGGCTTTGCGCCTTCCCTCAACAGCTCGAGAGGCGATGAAGGAAATTACCATGTAAAAAATGAAGGCCAAAACTCCAACTCCAAAGAAGTTAGGAATGCCATCCTCGGATGTGAACCCAGCAAGAATGAAAACGCTCAGGCTAATAGCAACTGATCCACCAAGAGCGAAAAGACTGAATCTTCTTGGAAGGGTGTTTGAGGTGTCAATAATTGGTGCGGTAGTAGTCATTAGTTAGCTCCTGAGAACGCTGCGCGACGGCTGATGACGTAGCGGGCAATCATGTTCACAATCATTGTGATCAAAAACAGCATCAAACCGGTGGCAATCAACAGAGATCTGTAGTCACCGCCTGCTTCAGGGAAGTCCAAGGCAATGTTTGCTGCGATGGTGTTTGAGTTTTGAGATGTGAGAAGTGCGAAATTCACGATCGAGGCGGGTGATAGCACCAGAGCAACAGCCATGGTTTCACCAAGTGCGCGACCAAGCCCCAACATCATCGAAGAGATGATTCCAGGCCTTCCAAATGGCAAAACGGCCATCTTGATCATTTCCCAACGGGTAGCCCCCAGAGCCAATGCAGCTTCCTCGTGAAGTCTGGGTGTTTGCAAAAACACCTCTCGAATCAAAGCCGACATAATTGGAAGCACCATGATCGCCAAAACAATTCCAGCGGTCAGCATGGTCCTGCCTGTTGCAGAAACCTGCCCTTCAAAAAGTGGAATCCAATTGAGATTCTCGCTAAGCCAAACGTATGTTGGGTTCAAAAATGGAGCCAAAATTAGGATGCCCCAAAGTCCGAAAACAACCGAGGGGATGGCGGCCAAAAGATCGATGATGTAGCCGATTACTTGTGAAAACTTTCTATCGGCGAAGTGTGAAATATAAAGTGCAATGCCCACTGCCAGCGGAGTGGCAATCAGAAGGGCAATGATCGAAGAGTAAACGGTTCCGAAAATGTACGGAGCCACATAGCTCAGTGGGTTATCCGCCTTGCCAACGAAGTCAGCACCTGGAAGAAGAGCGGGCAGGCCTTGCAAAAAGAGAAAGAACGCGACGGCTGCCAGGATTACCAGGATTCCAATTCCCGAAAACCTTGCAAGGCGAGAAAAAACAATGTCTCCGACTCTGGCTTTTACTTTTGCCTTGTCACCCATTGAGGTCATTTCTACTCCCTTGTGAATCTAAATTTTTGTGAATCAGCCCGGGCTCGGGTTAGCGAGCCCGGGCTGATTGACCAATCAAGGATTGGTTACTTACTGTACCTGGTCAATGATGGCTAGCGCCTTCTCACGAAGTTCGTTCGAGATAGGTGCGTTACCAGCATTGTCAGATGCGAACTGCTGACCCTCAGCTGAGAGCATGTAGCGAGCGTAAGCCTTTACAAGCTCTGCCTGCTCGTCATCTGAATAGTCCATGCAGCCCTGGAGGTAAGAGATTAGAACTACTGGGTAAGTTCCTGACTCCTGGGTTGCGCGGTCTAGGTCATAGGTCAACATGGTGTCTGGGCGTCCATCAACTGTTGGTGAAACGTCCACGATCTTTGCTGCAGCTTCAGCTGAGTAAGGGACGAACTCGTCACCTACACCGAAAGCTACGGTTCCGAAGTCACCTACACGAGATGCGTCAGCGTAACCAATGGTTCCGTTACCAGCTTCGATAGCTGCTACGACACCAGAGGTACCCTGTCCACCTTCGCCACCCCACTCGGCTGGCCATGACTCGAAGTCACCGGCGTTCTCGCCGTTTAGCAACCAAGTGTCAGGAGCGGCTTTTGCCATTGTGTCGGTGAAGTTACCGGTGGTACCTGACTCATCTGAACGGTGAACCGCGGTGATGGCTAGGTCTGGTAGGTCAACGCCTGGGTTGTCAGCGGTGATTGCTGGGTCACTCCAGTTGTTGATCTCGCCAGTGAAGATCTGAGCAACTGTGTCAGGGGTCATGTTCAATGAGTCAATGCCGTCAAGGTTGAACATGATGGCGATTGGAGAGATCCAGATTGGGAACTCGAACATTGGACCGTCTACTGGGTCACAGTTTGGGTGAGGGGTGTCTAGCTCCTCCTGCTTTAGAGCGGAGTCAGAACCTGTGAAAAAGGTCAAGCCCTGCTCGAACTGGTCACGACCGGTTCCTGAACCGGTTGGGTTGTAGTTCACGGTGACGCCTGGGTTCTCTGCCTGGAAACCGGCTACCCATGCTTCCTGACCTGAGGCCATTGAAGATGCACCTGAACCATCCAAGGTTCCCTCCAGAGCTGGTGCCTCTTCTGCCTCATCGGTTGATGAGTCAGTTGAGCTGTCTGAAGATGAAGAGTCGGTTGTTGTCTCCTCCTCTGGTTCCTCGTTGGCTGCTGCACAGCCGCTGAGGACCAATGCACCGGTGATTGCCAGTGCTGAAAGCTTTACAAGCTTGTCCATTTACATTACCTTTCCTAAGTTTGCGTAGGCGAGGTCAAAACTAGGTAGTGATAGCTAATTACTACTGGACATTGAGTAAACAATCGGTAAACACTTAGCCCGAAACCCACTGCGTTTCCAGCGAAGCCCTTTGTTCACTTTGCCGCTGGGCTCAAGTCTTTCTGAATCTGCTCTGGTGCGTTATAGGTCTCAACGCCAACTACCTGGCGGGTCTTTAGTGACATTCGAATAACCATCATCTCTGCGGGAGCAAGAGTTCTTCCTTCATGGATTTCAACGCTTTTGTCGTTTTTGGCGTAATCGCTGATGGTGTCTAAAACTGTGGGCAGAGCTGGTCTGTGGGTGCAGAGAATCATTGACTTATGCTCTTTCAGGCTGTCTTTAATAACCCTGGTTGTCTTTGCCGGGTTTCGTTTATTGCCCAATTCGCTTAGCTGAGATCTCTCAATAATCTTTAGTTTCTGCTTTTTTCCAAATGGCTTCACTGTGTCAAGACATCTCTTCCAAGGAGATGTGACAACGCGTCTTATGTTGAATGCACCCAAAAGCTTTGTTAGTGACTTGGCTTGAAGCTCTCCTGTTGCAGTCAGCGGTCTTTCTCCATCAGTTTTGCTCCATTCGCCTCTGGGCATTGCTTGAGCGTGACGGAGGACAATAATTGCGCGTGTCTCCAGCTCGCTTTTTTGAAATAACTCAAAGGCTTGCTGCAGTAATTCTTTGTCTCTGTCGTAGGTGAGTAATTTCTCTGCCTCGTCAACTGTTACCCAGCGAATCTCATCGATTTCTTTATTGGGTTTGAATTTTGCTTTCGTAAGTTCTTTATCGGTGACTTTTGATGACCAGTAGTGAACTTCTTTGGAGATTCCCTTTGGAAGGTCGTAGCGGATCTCGGTGAGTTTTCTGCCAAGGCGGACTTTCATGCCCGCTTCTTCTTTGGTTTCTCTGACTGCTGTCACCGGAAGCGTTTCACCGGGGTCTTGTTTGCCCTTGGGCCATCCCCAGTCATCGTATTGACCACGGTGAACGATCAATACCTTGAATTGGCTTTTTTCTAATCTCCAGCAAATAATGCCCGCAGCGTAGATTTTCATTAGCGCAGTTTCTTTTTCTCCAGTGTTCTCTGCATCAACATATCTTGATAATCAGCCAATTGACCACTTGGGCCACTGGTTGTTCTAATCCATTGGGATTCTTTGTTTAGATCCCAAGCGGAGATTTCATCACTCATCGCCAAATCAAACACTTCATGCAGTTCATTAATGTGATCAGCTTGGCTGAGGCGAACAATGGCCTCAACCCTGCGATCAAGGTTTCTGTGCATCATGTCTGCAGAGCCGATATAGATTTCTGGGTCGCCATCGTTATCGAAGGCAAAGATTCTCGAGTGTTCGAGGTATCTGCCCAAGATAGATCTAACGCTGATGTTTTCACTGAGACCTTCGACACCAGGAATCAGCGCACACATACCTCTTACTACCACTTCGATTTTCACGCCAGCCTGGCTTGCCAAATAAAGCTCATCGACAATTTGCTCATCAACCAGCGAGTTCATTTTCAATCTGATGCGAGCTGGTTTCCCAGACTGGGCGATCTCTGCCTCGCGCTGGATTTTTGAGGTCAGTCCCTCGCGGATACCAACCGGGGAGGTGATGATGGATTCATATTCGCTAGTGGTTGAGAAGCCACTGAGTTTATTGAAAAGCTTTGTTAGGTCCTCACCAACTGTGTCATCGGAGGTTAATAGCCCAAGGTCTTCATAAAACCTTGCAGTTTTTGGATTGTAGTTACCTGTTCCCACGTGGCAGTAGCGTCTGAGGCCACCGGATTCCTGTCTAATAACAAGTGAGAGCTTGCAGTGAGTCTTTAGTCCCACCAGGCCATAGACCACGTGCACTCCAGCACTTTCAAGCTTTTTAGCCCAAGTGATGTTGTTTTGCTCATCGAACCTTGCTTTGATCTCCACCACTGCCAAAACCTGCTTGCCACTTTCAGCAGCCTGAATCAAGGCATCAATGATTGGTGAATCACCGCTTGTTCTATAAAGCGTTTGCTTGATGGCTAAAACCTGCGGGTCATTGGAGGCTTGTTCTAAAAAGGCCTGCACGCTGGTTGCGAATGACTCGTATGGGTGGTGAAGCAAAACATCACGCTCACGCAATGAACCAAAGATATCCGCAGGTTCATCATCGGCTGATTTTAGGTATCTATTGGTGGTGATCGGGTGAGAGTCAAATTGCAGTTCAGGCATTCGCATAAATGCAATTGCTGTCAAACCAGTTAGGTCCAATGGCTCTGGTAGGTGATAAACATCGGTTTGTTCGATATTTAGCTCTCTTTGCAAAATGCTCAGCACCTGCGGGTCAATATCCTCTGCCACCTCCAGTCTCACCGGAGGTCCAAACCTGCGTCTCAGGAGTTCTTTTTCTAATTGGTTCAGAAGGTTGTCAGTTTCTTCCTCATCAACCTCTAAGTCTTCATTTCTGGTTACACGGAAAGTGTGGTGCTGAACAACTTCCATTCCTGGAAACAGTGCTTCCAGGTTTTCACCGATTATGTCCTCAAGTGGCACAAAGCGGTTTTTCTCAGCATTTGGAACCTTCACAAACCGAGGAAGCAGTGGCGGGACTTTCACTCTTGCAAAATGCTCTGAGTTGTTTGCTGGATTTCTAAGAACAACCGCCAGGTTCAGGCTCAATCCCGAGATATAGGGAAAAGGGTGAGCTGGGTCAACAGCCAGTGGAGTCAGAACGGGAAAGATCTGTTGCTCATAAAACTTATTCAGCTCTTGTTTTTCATCCTCTGTCAACTCCGACCAGTGCAGGATGTCAATCCCAGCCTTGTCCAATAGTGGATTGATTTCATCTCTGAAAACTTCAGCATGCCTTGCTTGCAATTCGCGGTTTCTAGAGGCAATTTGCTCAATCACTTCTTGCGGGTCTTGACCACTGGCACTTGGGACTGCAATCCCAGTTGCGATTCGACGCTTGAGGCTTGCGACTCGGACCATGAAAAACTCATCCAGATTGGATGCAAAGATCGAGAGAAAGTGAACTCTCTCTAAAAGTGGCAGTGATTCGTCTTCGGCCAGTTCTAAAACCCTTTGATTGAAATCAAGCCAACTTAGCTCGCGCTCACTGAAGCGATTAGCGGGCAGGGTAGTTTCATCAATCACAGGGTTAAGCATGGCATAAACAAACACCGATGATTGGGGCAGTTAATCTTCTTTACTCAGAGTTTGAATTTGCTTCACTTTTTGCTCTGGATTCTTTGGTGAGCATGTAGCCGACGTTTCTCACGGTGGTGATTAGCGATTCCATCTCGCCAAGTTTTGCGCGAAGCCTTCTTATGTGCACATCAACTGTTCTGGTTCCCCCGAAATAGTCATAGCCCCAGACCTCACTGAGTAGTTGCTCACGGGTTAGCACCTGACCTGAGTGATCGGCTAGATATCTCAGAAGTTCGAACTCTTTGAAGGTTAGGTCCAGGTTCTTGCCGTTGATCTTTGCGCTAAAACTTCCCTCATCGATTTTTAGCCCGGTTGGCAGATCTGCACCTGAGCGGACCTTTTCTAATGAAAGCCTGATGCGTGCCTCAATCTCGGCAGGCCCAGCACTTGTGAGAATGAAATCATCAACGTGCCAATCGGGGTTCAGAGTGGTGAGCATTCCCTCCCCACAAATCAGTAGCAGCGGCCTTGAGCGTCCAGCGCTGTGAAGCAATTGGGCAAGGGATTTGATTTCAGTTAGATCTTTACGACCATCCAAAAGTGTTAGGTCATGATTGGGTGCATTCACCAAGGCAGCGGCCTCAGCGGGAAGGTAGCTAACGCTGTGGTTCATTAACCCCAGGGCAGGCAGCGGTGGCTCAACTGAGTCATTTGATAAAACAATAATTCTTGCCATAACCGCTACTTTCTTCCCCCAAGAATAGCCTTAGAAGCCTCGGGGCGGGAAAATTCGGTAGATTGACCCTGTGATAAAACATTGGGCACCAATAGTCAGCATCTGGCTATTGGTTGCTGGGGTGGCCATTTTTGCAAGCCTCGCCATTGATGCTCAAGACAGATTCCCAATCTTTGGAATGCTGGCTGCCGGATCACTGGCATTGGTTTCATTGCAACACCTGGTGGTTGCAAGACCAAATGAAACTGTTAGGCAAATGGTTTATGTTGCAACGGGATCTTTAGGAATCATTGTTATCGCTACGGCTTTTGCGTTGCTGGTCTAGGATGGAAACATGCTTTTAGCTCTGGAAATTTTCTTTTTAGGACTGTTGGTTTTGGCATCGCTTGCGATTGCTGGAGTCAGTGGTTTGGTTATATACAAGCTGTATAAGGGTCAGAAGTAGTTGGTTTTTCAACTACCAACCGATCTACCGCTTGAACTCACCCCCTTTGCCTTTCTGGTTGGCCTATGGCGGGGAACAGGTGTAATTAGCTATAACGATGGCGACAAGGAAATAGAAACCGAGTTTTCACAAACAATCAGTTTCACTCATAACGGCGATAACTATTTGAAATACGAATCAAACGTCAAATCCTCCAAAGAAGACCTGCTGTTGCCAAGTGAATTGGGCTACTGGCGTTTAGCGCGGGATGCCCAAGCTGGGGATGCAGGACCGGGATTACTGCCAGCGAAAGGTGAGCGGGACATCAAAACCCGTGAAGACCTAGAGCAATACAGAAACAACGATGAAGGCTTTGATATCGAAGCTGGAATCATGCAGCCAAGTGGGATCAGCGAGCTTTATTTTGGAAACATCAAAGGTGGCAGAGTTCAATTGGCCACCGATGCTGTGTTGAGATCCCCCCACGCCAAGGAATACTCAGCTGGACAGCGTATGTTTGGTCTAGTAGACGGAGCTTTATTATGGGCATGGGATATTGCCGCTTTAGGTAATCCGCTCTCAAGCCACGCATCAGCAAGGTTAGAAAGAGAATCATGAATGAAAACCCCCTAATCAGACAGCGAATGTTTTCTGAGGGGGAGGTGAATGCGGAAACTAACTTTGGTTTAGTGCGCGTCTCTGGGGAAGACAGACTGAGCTGGCTAAATAGCCTATTCAGTCAAAAACTTGATGATTTGAGTGCTGGGGATTCAGTGGAGACGTTGTCTTTGGATGCGCAGGGAAGAATCCAGCAAATCATCCGTGTGATTGCAACCGATGACTCATTGCTTTTGATTACAAACAAAGATTCCATTGATGAATTGCATGATTATTTATTGAAGATGCGCTTTAGAAAAATTGTGGAGATTAAAAAAGGTGATGAAAACATCGTTGCAAGTTTCAATAAACCGATCTCCGATGTTTTCTGGCAGGACATCTGGCCAGAGATCCGAATAGGTGGCTATCGCTACGGAACAAGAAATATCTCTCACCCGCTGTTTTTGAATGTTTTAGATGAATTGCCTGCAGAGCTGATTGATTTTGAAACCATCGAACCCCTGCGTATCTATGCAGGGAGACCAGCTGAGACTGAGATTGATGAAAAGACCTTGCCTCATGAACTGGATTTATTGACCTCTGCTGTTCATTTGCAGAAGGGTTGTTATAAAGGTCAAGAGGCGGTTGCGAAGGTGCATAAGCTTGGCCACCCTCCCAGAAGACTCACCATGTTGTATTTGGAGGACGGGACTGATTTGCCTGAGGTTGGCGATGAGCTGATTCACAATGAGCGCGTTATTGGAAAAATCACCGCTGTCGGCAATCACTTCGAGGCAGGCCCAATTGCATTGGCGCTAATCAAGCGCAATGTTGACCCGATGGCTGAATTGAAATTTGAAAACGGTTTGGGAGCAACCCAGGAGATCTTGGTTCCGCAGTCAGCGGGGTCAACAAGTGACATTCCAAAGATGCCCAAATTACGCCTCAGCAATAAGCCCTAAGCTATTGCCATGACTTATCAGCTAATACTTCTCCGTCACGGAAACAGCGAATGGAATCAAAAAAATCTCTTCACCGGATGGGTGGATGTTGGGCTAACTGACCAAGGTAGGGAAGAGGCCAAAAGAGCAGGCGAATTGCTTCGTGAATCAGGACTGGCTCCAAAGGTTTTATTTACTTCAAGATTGAAAAGAGCCATCCACACAGCAGAAATTGCTCTTGCTGAGGCAGATCTTTCCTGGCTGGATGTAATTCGTGATTGGCGATTAAACGAGCGCCACTACGGAGCACTGCAGGGGAAAGACAAAGCACAGACACTTGAACAATTCGGTGCTGAGAAATTCCAAACCTGGAGAAGAAGTTTTGATGTTCCACCCCCAGAAATTGAAGCTGGAAGTGAATTTGATCAGTCGGGGGAGGAGAAATATTCAGGTGTTGAGGTTCCGAAAACCGAATGCCTAAAAGATGTCCTAGATCGGATGCTTCCCTATTGGGAGGAGAGCATCCAACCAGAGCTAGCAAGCAGGGGATCTGTTTTAGTGACCGCTCATGGAAATTCTCTAAGAGCATTAGTGAAGCACCTTGATGGAATCAGCGATGATGAGATTTCAGAGCTGAACATTCCAACCGGAATTCCGCTGCATTACGAATTGGATGAAAATTTCAAGCCAGTTAGACCTGCAGAATATCTAGACCCAGAGGCTGCCGCAGCGGGAGCTGCGAGCGTTGCCAATCAGGGGAAAGCTTAGTTTTCGGTCCAGTCACCTGTGTTTAGGTAGCGAACCTTGTCTGAGATGTCCACAACGTGGTCAGCAAAGCGCTCGAAGTAGCGACTTGCCAGAGTGACATCCACTGTGAACATGGCATTTTCTTTCCAGTCATCTGCTAAGACAATGTCAAACACCTGCTTGTGAAGCTTGTCTACTTCATCATCTGCATCGGCAATCTGTGTTGCTTCGTCCAGGCTGGTGTTTTTCAAAAGCTCCACACAGCGCTCACCGAGAGCAACATCCAATTCGCTCATCTTTTCAAAAACTGGGCGGACAACCTCTGGGATAGCACTTCCTGGGTAGCGAAATCTTGCAATAGCTGCGATGTGACCGGCAAGGCCTCCCATGCGCTCCAAAGAAGCACTCATTCTTAGTGCACTAACCAAAATTCGTAGGTCCTTGGCAACTGGTCCCTGAGTTGCTAGCACTTTGATTACCAGTTCATCTAGGTCCAAAGCGTGGGCTTCGTTGGCATCGGCTTTTTCTAAAGCCTGATCAGCTAGAGCAACATCTGATGTGAGAAAGGCCTGTGTGGCAAGCTTCATTGTCTCGGTTGCTTCGCTAGCGATTGTTACTAGTCGGTCCTGAACCTCTGAGAGTTCCTGCTGGAAGACCTCGCGCATAATTTCTCCTAAATTCCTTGCTCAGTTGAGAGTGTCAGTGATTAGTGAACACAAGCTGAACATTGTTGAAACTACTACAAAATAGCCACTTCCTTTGGATTTGAAAGGCGGTAGTGTTACCAGAAAGTGGAGATATTGTTAATAAAGTGAACACAATCGAGCAAATAGCACTGGGGCTTTTGATCGCCTTTCTGGTGCTCGGACTGGTCGCCGGCATCGCCGCAATTAGACGCTCCCGCTATAAATCCAGCTCCGGAGTGAATGTTTTTGAAGAGGTTGCCGCTGAGATTGTGGACCGAATTGCTAACGCCGGTGTTGTCCTAAATAGAAATAATCAGGTGCTGAGATATTCTCCCGGTGCGCAGGTGTTTGGACTAATTCAAAATAGGCATCTAATACACGCATCTTTAGTCAATTTAGTTGACGAGGCGAGAGATCAGCAGGATGTCATTGAGCGAGATGTTGAAATCGAATCTGGCTCTGGAAAAAACCCAATCTGGCTAAGAGCACGCGCCGCCCACTTCGGCAGAGACTTGGTCATTTTGCTGGTGGATGACAGAACTGAATCCAAACGCCTAGAAGAAACCAGAAGAGATTTCGTTGCCAATGTTTCCCATGAACTAAAAACCCCAATTGGGGCAATCAGTTTGTTGGCGGAGGCAATTGAGGACTCAATTGATGATCCTGAGACCGCCAAAAGGTTTGCTCAGAATCTTTCAAAGGAATCAAAGCGTTTATCTAATTTGGTGCAGGAAGTGATTCAGCTTTCAAAAATGCAGTCTGGTCCGGTTTTGGAAAACGCTATTGAGATGGATCTCAGACAGGTTGTCACCGATGCGGTTGAGAGAAATCAAACGCTTGCTGAGCAACAGGGAATCAAGGTCATGGCTGATACCCACGAGAGCATCCACGTCAAAGGTGATTACGACATGCTCACCGCAGCTTTGAGAAACCTGATTGAAAACGCCATTGTCTATTCAGATAACGGGGCGCAGGTTGGTGTTGGCATCAAGCGCGTTGGAGATTTAGCGGAAATAAGCGTTGCCGATAGTGGCAGGGGAATATCCGAGGATGAGCAGGAGCGGATATTTGAAAGGTTTTATCGAGTGGATCCATCTAGGTCTCGTGAGACCGGGGGCACCGGCTTGGGGTTGAGCATCGTGAAACACGCTGCTCAAAACCATAACGGTGAGGTGAAGCTATTCAGCCGTTTGGGTGTTGGGTCAACTTTCACTCTGCGGATTCCAACAATCGATAAACAGATCGGAGCAGACGCATGACCAAGATTCTGGTTGTGGAGGATGAGGCGAACCTACGTGAGCCTTTGGTCTACCTACTGCAAAAAGAGGGGTATGACGTGGTGGAGGCAGAAGATGGCACCACCGCACTTTCCGTATTTGATGAGCACGGAGCAGACATGATTCTGTTGGATCTGATGCTTCCAGGGCTTAGTGGCAATGAGGTTTGCCGCGAGGTCAGAAACACATCAAATGTTCCAATCATCATGCTCACCGCCAAAGACACCGAGATTGACAAGGTTGTTGGCTTAGAAATAGGGGCGGATGACTATGTCACAAAGCCCTATTCAACCAGGGAGCTGTTGGCAAGAATGAAAGCGGTTCTGAGGCGCAAAGCTGACCCCATCGAGCAGCAAGAAGGCATTTTGAAGGCAGGTTCGGTGGAGATGGATGTCGAGCAGCACATAGTCACAGTCCACGGCGAGAAAGTTCAAATGCCACTTAAGGAATTCGAACTATTGGAGCTACTGATGGAAAACGTGAACAGGGTTTTGACCAGAGGTCAAATCATTGATCGCGTTTGGGGGAGTAATTACTACGGTGACACAAAAACACTTGATGTCCACGTGAAAAGAATTCGCTCAAAAATCGAAGATGACCCCGCAAGGCCAAGGCATCTGCTAACAGTCAGAGGGCTTGGATATAAATTCGAGGCTTAGTTCAGCAGGTCAATCATCTGCTGATACTCCTCAAGAGATCCATCCATAACTGGCACTAGTAGTTCTCTTGGGGTGTCTTGCTCTACCTGGATAAAAATCGGGTAAAGCTGACCTGCAATGATTTCATCTGGTAGATCGACTCGCTTGGGAGGGTTTCCGTTATAACCCATGTCTGTTTTTCCTCCGGCTGGAACCTCAACAAAGGTGTCTGAGCGGTTATCCCCGCTGATTATCTGCACCGTCACGTCTAGATCGACATCTCCGCTGTTTACAAAGCTTCCAATCAGGGCTGCTTCGTTATCAAGCTCCAGCAGCATGAAGTTTCTTGCTTTTAGCTCGTCAATGTCGGTTTGAAAACCATCTGATGGGGCGTAGGGGTCCAAAGAACGCACCGGTTGCATGAACTGGCAACCGGTGGTGATTGTTACAACTAGTGTCGAGACGGCAAGGGCAGACAGAACTCGGCGCAAAATATCCTCCAGTGAAATTACTCTTGTCATTCTAGCCCAGAAGCGCTTGACCCACTGTGGTAGACTGACACTTTGGAGTTGAGAGAACAATATGCGTTTTGAAGTAGGCGAGACAGTAGTTTATCCCCACCACGGCGCGGCGAAAATCACCAAAATTGCCAAGAAAACCGTGCGCGGCGAAACCAAAGAGTATTTGACCCTGATGGTCACCCAGTCAGAACTTGAGATTCAGGTTCCCAAGGAAAACGTCGAAAAGGTTGGCGTTCGTGACGTCATCGACAAAAAAGGCGTCAAAGAGGTCTTTGATGTTTTGCAGGCGGAGTTTGTTGAAGAGCCAACCAACTGGTCAAGAAGGTATAAAGCCAACTTGGAAAAACTTGCAAGCGGTGATGTTGTGAAGGTCAGCGAGGTTGTCAGAGACCTCTGGAGAAGAGATCAGGATCGCGGTCTTTCTGCAGGTGAGAAGAGAATGCTTGCAAAGGCAAGACAGATTTTGATTTCTGAGTTGGCACTTGCTCGCAAAACCGATGAGGAAAAGGCTGGCGCGGAGCTAGACAAAGTCCTCGCGGGCTAATCATGAGCCTCGCAATCATCGTCGTGGCCGCGGGTCGCGGCGAAAGACTAGGCAGGGGAATCCCCAAGGCCTTAGTTCAAATTGATGGAAAAACAATTTTGGAACACTGCCTGGACAATCTTCCCGAGACAGAGACAGAGACAGAGACTGAACTTGTGGTTGTCGCTCCCGATGATTATCTCGATCAGTTTCGAGAACTCATCCCAGAATCAGCAAAGTTGATTGCTGGTGGAGACACGAGACAGCAAAGCGCTTTCAATGGAATCCAAGCTACGAATGCAGACAAAGTTTTGATTCACGATGCCGCGAGGTGTTTCACACCAATAGATGTTTTTGAAAGAGTGACCGAGGCTTTAGAGGCTTTTGATGCGGTCATCCCCGCAATTGCAGTTACCGACACCATCAAACAAATCGATGGGCAACTAATCACCGCCACTATCAATCGTGATCAATTAGTGGCAGCGCAAACACCACAGGGGTTTGACAGGGAGAAACTGCTTGCAAGTTTTAGTGATGTTGAAGTAACTGATGAGGCCATGCTGATGGAAAATGCGGGGCACGCGGTTGGCTTTGTCGCAGGAGATATTCGCTCCAAAAAGATAACCACCGAGGATGATCTCAGCAATGATGTTTTCGTTGGAACGGGAGTGGATAGTCATAAGTTTTCAGATGCTGGAGAGCTGATGCTGGGAACAATGGCCATTGATGGCTATCCAAAACTTGAGGGTCACAGCGATGGCGATGCTTTATCGCATGCGATTGTGGATGCAATGTTGGCTGCTGCCAGGCTTGGTGATATCGGAAGTGTTTATGGAATTGATGAACCAAAGTTTGCAGGGGCAAGTGGTGAGTTATTTATCAATGAAACCATGCAGTTATTAGAAAAAGCTGGTTTCAAAGTCGTGAATGTCTCCTGTCAGCTGGTTGCGGATAAACCGAAGATTTCACCGATTAGAAAAGACTTGCAAGCGAAGCTAACGGAGCTAATTGGAGCACCGGTGAGTATTTTGGCGACCACCACCGATGGCTTAGGTTTTTTGAAAGATGCCAGTGGTGTGGGGGCGGTTGCAACCGCTTCATTGAAAAAAGCTAGATAGGCTAGCGGCGTGCAGCTATACGACTCTAAAGCCCATGAGCTTGTGGATTTAAAGCCCATAAACAATGGCCATGTGTCCATTTATGTTTGTGGTCCAACGGTTCAGTCTGAGCCACACATAGGGCATCTGCGAAGTGCACTGGTTTATGACCTACTGTCTCGTTGGTTAGCGCATAAAGGTTTGAAAGTGACCTTGATTCGAAACATCACAGACATCGATGACAAAGTCTTGGAAAAACACACCGATGAGCTCAGTTGGTGGGAGTTGGCTTATAAAAACGAATTGGAATTTCAGCGTCAGTTTGATGCACTGGGGATACAAAGACCAAGCAATGAGCCAAGGGCGACCGGTCACATCCCAGAGATACTGCAAATGATTTCAAAGCTAGTTGATGCAGGTTTCGCCTATAGGGCAAATAACGGTGATGTTTATTTTGACAGTGCTTCCTGGGGTGATTATGGGGAGCTTACAAACCAGAAACCTGATGACATGGAGGGTGAGGGGGCTGGAGAATTTAAAAAATCAGCCACTGATTTCACCCTATGGAAAGCTAGCAAAGACACAGAGCCTGAATCCGCTAGCTGGGAAAGTGAATTTGGCCAAGGACGTCCCGGTTGGCATATTGAATGCTCCGCGATGGCAGAGAAATACCTGGGTAAAAACTTTGACATCCATGGCGGGGGATTGGATCTTAGATTCCCACACCACGAAAACGAGTTGGCTCAATCCAGAGCTTCGGGGAGCGAGTTTGCAAATCTCTGGATGCATAACGGCTTAGTCACCGTTGAGGGTTCAAAGATGAGTAAATCTTTAGGCAACAGTGTTTTCGGGGCGGAGTTATTGAATTCTCACTCACCGATGGTGCTTCGCTATTACCTACTCAGTGCTCACTACCGTTCGGTTTTGGATTATCAATCGGGTTCTTTAGATGAGGCGGAGAGTGCTCTGGAGCGGATTGAGGGTTTTGTTGAAAGAGCGGCAAGAAAATTAGGTGACAGCCAATACACCATTGAGCATTTAATCCCAGAAGCATTCGATGTCGCGATGGAGGATGATCTCAACCTGCCAGCAGCAATTGCGATCTTGCATGAAAAGGTTCGTGAGGGAAACCAAGCTTTGGATGAGCAGCGACTTCGCGATGCTGCAGGATCGCTTGGTGAGGTTTTAGCAATGCTAGAAATTCTAGGAATCGAATTTGAGACAGAAAGCACCGGAGCTGAGATGCTGGTGTTGGGAAGTCTTATTGAAGAGCAGATTCGGTTACGGTCAGAGGCTAGAGAAAATAAAGATTTTGATCTAGCGGATCAAATTAGAGACAAACTTTCAGAAATCGGCGTGACCCTAGAAGACGACGCTGATGGAACAACATGGAGCATTGATGCCTAAGAAAAAACCATCTGTCGGAACCGGCGGACACGGAAGAAAACGCCTATCCGGAAAAGGTCCAACTCCAAAAGCTCAGGATAGACCCAACCACAAAGCCTATAAAGCTAAGCAGAGACCCTCACAGGGCCAGAAGCGAACATCACCCACCAATGACATCGTGAGCGGTAAAAACAGTGTTTTAGAGTCTCTCAGGGCAAAGATTCCGGCAAAGTCACTGGTTATCGCCAATCAGCTGGAGATGGATGATCGCATGAAGGAAATCATCTCCATTGCCAATGCTCGCTCATTGCCAATCACCGAGCTCACAAAACCTGAGCTATCAAGACTTGCAGGGGTGGATAGCGTTCACCAGGGTGTTATCTTGCAAGTTCCTCCCTATATCTATTCAAATCCCCATGACCTTTTGGTTGGCAAGCGTCCGTTGGTGATTGCCTGTGATGGAATCACTGACCCTAGAAACCTAGGAGCAATCATTCGTTCGGCTTCAGCATTTGGAGCAAGCGGTATTTTGATTCCCTCTAGAAGAAGCGTTGGCATGACACCTGCCGCTTGGAAAACATCCGCGGGAGCCGCAGCCAGAATCCCAGTTGCAATGGCGCCTAATTTGAATGCTTCCCTGAAGGAATACCAAAAGCAGGGATTATTTGTAATTGGCTTGGATGGCGATGGCGAGATAAGCCTTCCTGATTTGGAACTTGCCGATCAGCCATTGGTTGTTGTTGTCGGAGCTGAAGGTAAAGGCATTAGCCAATTAGTCAGAAAAACCTGCGATCAGATTGTGAGCATTCCAATTAGTTCAAGTGTGGAATCTCTGAATGCATCTGTTGCCGCATCCTTAGCGCTATATGAAATAGCTAAAAAGCGCTAAACCAGATCTCTCCAGTCGCCTTCTTCTTCATCCACTACATACTCCCCAGAGGGAACCGGATTAGGAAGGGTGATCATTTCTGTTGTGGTTCCCAAGTATGCGGATTCATCGCGCCTGTTGACCAAAATCTCATCGGTGTAGCTCTGCACTGCTTCCAGTAATTCAACGTCTCGTTCCAGTTCATTGGATTTCTGCCACTGGTGTTCCAAGACCTCGTGAAATAACTCGGCATTTTCAATCTTGGTTCTTAGCTCTCTGGGAACTGCATTGACAACTGGCTCAAATTCTTGGCTGAGCCATTTATGCGCCATCATTTCCTCATCTGCATCAGGGTCATTGTGTAAAGCGAATTCATCAATCTGATTTAGAAGCCTTCTGGCTTGGTTTTCCTCAACATCTAAACCAGTGAGTCTTATAAGCCTTCTTTGATGGTGACCCGCATCCACAACCTTTGGCTGAATCTTTATCTCCGAACCCCCAGGGGCTCTTTCCATTCGCATCTCTTCAATGTCAAAGCCGAGCTCATTCAGTCTTCTGACACGCTCTTCGATTTTGTAGCGCTCATCACCAGCAAATGCTTGGACCTCTGTGAGCTCTTTCCAGAGCGAATGGTATTTATCAACTATTCGTTGCGAGATTGCAACTGGGTCCACCTCTTGGGCTTTGCCACTTGCAACTAGGTCCATTAATTCCCCAGCAATGTTCACCCTTGCAATTTCCAGATCATTTTCACGTTGGCCGTTGGAAAGCCTTGATTCATATAACTGCCCAGTTTCAGCATCCACCAAATATGCAGCGAAGGACCCGGCGTCACGTCTAAATAAGGTGTTTGATAGTGAAACATCCCCCCAGAAAAAACCAATCAGGTGAAGTCTCACTAACAGTAGCGCCAGCGCATCAACCAGTCTTTTGGCTGTTTGCTCCTTGATTCCTTGTGACCACATAGCCCGGTAGGGGAGTGAATACTTCAAATGCCTGGTGATCAAAACAGCCGGTAGCTCTTCGCCATCTTCGGTTTTTCTGCCAGAGACAATCGCAAACGGTTCAACGCAGGGAATTTCAAGTTTTTCTAAATCTCTAAGCATTTCGTATTCACGCTTTGCTAAATCAAACAATGTTTCTTTGATGGCAATCACGTGGTCATCCAATTTTACAAAGCGCACCGTGTGCCGAGATATGCCTTTTGGTAGGGCAGCTATTTTTTCCTCTGGCCAGTCCTCTAAAGCCAACTGCCACGGCAGATCCAGCAGTGCTGGTTCGGCCGTGGCAGAGAGGAACTTTAGATTGGTCATTGACTAGTTAAGTCGCTCACCACTCTCGGTGTCGAAGATGTGAACCTCTTCGGCAGTCGAGCGCAGGTGAATCTGGTCGCCAGCCATTGGGTGGTCGTGAGGATCGGTGCGAATAATCAGATTCACATCTGCACCCTCAACCTGGGCGCGACCATAGAGGTATCCATCACTTCCCAGCTCTTCAACTAAGTCGATAGTTGCAGGCAACCCGTGCTCACTGACCTCAAACTTCTCTGGCCTGATTCCAACCGTGACCTTAGAGGCACTTGATTTCTCGGTGACCTCTTTGCCAACTGGCAAAACAACATCACCAAACTGAACTCCGCCATCAACGATTGGAAGCTGCATTAGGTTCATTGCGGGAGAACCGATAAAGCCTGCAACGAATACGTTAGCTGGGCGGTCATAAAGCTCTCTTGGGGATGCAACCTGCTGCAATAATCCATCTTTCAAAACAGCTACTCGATCACCCATGGTCATAGCCTCGACTTGGTCGTGGGTGACATAAACAGTGGTGACTCCAAGACGCTTCTGCAGTGAAGCAATCTGAGTTCTGGTTTGAACGCGGAGCTTTGCATCCAAGTTTGACAGTGGCTCGTCCATCAAAAACACCTGAGGCTGACGAACAATTGCTCGGCCCATCGCAACACGCTGGCGCTGTCCACCAGAAAGTGCCTTTGGCTTGCGGGATAGGTAATCTTCTAGATCCAGAAGCTTTGCGGCTTCTAAAACCCTCTCTGCACGCTCTTCTTTGGCAATGCCTGCAATCTTGAGAGCGAATCCCATGTTCTCAGCCACGGTCATGTGTGGGTAGAGGGCATAGTTTTGAAACACCATCGCGATGTCTCTATCTTTTGGTGCAACGTCGGTGACATCTCTGTCGCCAATATAAATTGCACCGTCGTTTACTTCTTCCAATCCTGCAAGCATTCTCAAGCTTGTGGATTTACCGCAACCAGAAGGTCCAACCAAAACTAGGAACTCACCGTCTTTGATGTCTAGTTCTAGTTGATCTACCGCGGGGGTGGTGCCACCGGGGTAAACCCTGGAGGCTTTTTCGAATTTGACCGAAGCCATTTTTATCTCCTTCACCGGCAGGTACGTGCCGGACGATCCGTTGTGAAAGCACCCAACATCTTTATTGAGCTACAAAAGTATCTCATAAGCTTTGTAGACTATTAGGGTTTTCTCAGTAACTAGAAAGATAATTCCCTTCATGAACGAAAAGCCAACTCGCTCCGAGCAGCGCGAAATCGCAAGACAAAAAGCACGTGAAATTCGTGAACAGCAGCAGAAGAAGGAAAAGCGCAACAAGCTGATTATTCAGCTAAGTGTTGTTGTGGTTTTATTAGGAACAGTCGGTGTGGTGGTTGCCTTCATCTTTGGCTCCCAGGGTTCTGATGTCGCAAGGCCAGAGTTAGATGAGAAGCCTGCAAACATGGAATATGACAACGGCATTCGTTTGGGTGAGGGGCTAGAACCAATAGCTGATGCTGAGCAGCAAGACATTCCTAACATTCAGATTTGGATGGATTATCAGTGCCCTGTTTGCCAGGCATTTGATGTTCCAAACAGTCAACAGATTCGCTCATGGGTTGACACTGGAGTTGCAACAGTTGAATATCACCCAATTAGCTTTTTAGACCGCTCAAGTGTTGATAACTATTCATCAAGGGCTGCAAACTTCTCAGCCTGCACCGCAAACTACAGCCCAGAGAGTTTCTTTGACGTGAATGGAATCTTGATGGAGCGCCAACCAGGTGAGGGAACGGGCAATCTAGACAATGATGATCTTTTGGACATTGCCGAAGAAGCTGGGGTAAACGTGGATGAGGATTTCACAGCCTGTGTTGAATCGAAAGCTTTTGGTGACTGGATTCAAGAGACCACCAATGAGGTGCTGACAAACCCAAGACCAGATAGCGGAATCCAGATCTCTGGAACACCAGCGGTTGTTGTCAATGGTGAGGAATACACCTGGGCAACCGGTGATGAATTGGTAAACCCAGCAAGGTTTGCTTCATTCGTGCAGTCAACAATGGCTGAATAACCGCTAGACTTTCAAAGGTTTGCCGGCATGGCGCAACTGGTAGCGCATCCGACTTGTAATCGGAAGGTTAGGGGTTCAAGTCCCCTTGCCGGCTCTGTATTAGCTCACAGCAGTGTGGATTCCGACACCTGCAATCGCAACGCCACCGGCTGCCCTAACGGCTGCAATTCGTGATTCTGAGTTCACTAGCCACTCTCTTGCACTTCCTGCAGCAAATGCATAAACCAAATCACTCAGTGTTCCGATTACCAAAAATATTGCGCCGAGTAAAAGCATCTGAATTGGCACGTTTCCAAACTCAGGGTTTACAAACTGGGGCATGGTCGCAACAAAAAAGACAATGGTCTTGGCGTTGGTGATGCCAACCACGAAGCTGTCGGTTAGAACTTTTCTAGTTTTGACGTTTCCATCCAGTGAGAGATCGATGGGTTGTTTACGGGTGATAATTGCTCGGATTCCCAAATAGACCAAAAACCCAGCGCCGAGAAATTTCATGACATTGAATGCAATTGCGCTGGAGGCAACCAGTGCTCCGAGACCAAAGGCAACAGCGAGAATCTGCAAGGTAACTCCTGCGGCGTGACCAAAGACAGTGAGCACCGCTCCCTTGCGACCGATGGTCATCGCTCTGGCGATAACGAAGGTGACTCCAGGACCCGGAATGATGATGATGACAATCGAGACCAAAAGCCAACCGATTAGGTTTTCAATTGTTGGCACAGAGAGATGCTAGCTTGCTTTGAATTTCAGGCTGACGCTATTGATACAAAACCTCTCACCAGTTGGTGTTTGCGGGGCATCGTCAAAAACGTGCCCCAGGTGACCTCCGCATTTGGCGCATCTGACTTCGGTGCGGACCATGCCGTGACTGACATCATCGACTAATTCAACTTTTTCAGTGTTTTTTGGCTCATAGAAACTTGGCCATCCTGATTTGGAATCAAACTTGGTGTCTGAATCAAATAGTTCCTCACCGCAACCTCTGCAGGTGAAGACTCCTTCACGGTGTTCATCCAGCAATTCTCCGGTGAATGGCCTCTCTGTTCCCGCGAGCCTTAGAACCTGAAATTCGATCTCATCAAGTTCTTCACGCCACTGTTCGTTTGTCTTTGAGACGGGATATTCCATACTGACCCCCCTAAGGGTTGATAACAACTAGCTGACAGAATCATTTAGTTAAACAATTTGTATCATTCTGCTACTAGACTCACTCAAAGTCGAGTTCGGCGGCATTGCTTCCGTTTCGTCTCACCCAGAGTGGGTGAAATAGTAAGGAAGAGGTAGTTATGGCCACCGGAGTAGTTAAGTGGTTCAATTCAGAAAAAGGCTTTGGTTTCATTGCCCAGGATGGCGGCGCTGACGTGTTTGTTCACTACAGTGCAATCAATTCAAACGGATTCAAAAATCTAGAAGAAAATCAGCGTGTTGAGTTTGAGCTAACAGATGGTCCTAAGGGTCCACAGGCTCAAGATGTCAGCATTGTTGAATAAGTTTTCTTAAAACAATAATCTCGTTAGCTTGCACTCTTTGACTTAGAGTGCTAAAAATTAGTTAGCACTCTTGTTATGGGAGTGCTAACTAATTCGTTTTAAGAGCAACGGGAGATAAGCCAAAATGGCAAAAATTATTCACTTTGATGAGGAGGCCCGTCGCGGTCTAGAACGCGGCCTCAATCAATTGGCAGACACCGTAAAGGTGACCCTTGGCCCAAGAGGTCGAAATGTCGTATTGGAAAAGAAGTGGGGAGCCCCCACGATTACCAATGACGGTGTTTCTATCGCTAAGGAAATTGACCTAGAGGACCCATTTGAAAAAATTGGTGCCGAACTGGTCAAAGAGGTAGCCAAGAAAACCGACGATGTTGCAGGTGACGGAACCACCACAGCAACTGTTTTGGCCCAGGCGCTAGTTCGCGAGGGTTTGCGAAACGTTGCAGCCGGTGCGGATCCAATGAGCCTTCGAAGGGGTATTGAAAAAGCAGCCGACGAGGTAACCAAGAAACTTATCGAGATGGCAGTTCCTGTCGAGACTCGTGAGCAGATTGCCTCAACTGCAGCCATCAGTGCCGCTGATAAAGAAATTGGTGACATCATCGCCGAGGCCATTGACAAGGTCGGCAAAGAAGGTGTTGTCACCGTCGAGGAGTCAAACACTTTCGGAACTCACCTAGAGCTAACTGAGGGTATGCGCTTTGACAAGGGATACATCTCCGCCTACATGGTCACAGACCCAGAGCGCCAGGAAGCAATCCTGGAAGACGCTTATGTTTTGATTGTCAACGGCAAGATCACGAACATGAAAGATCTGCTTCCAGTAGTTGACAAGGTGATGCAGTCGGGCAAGCCAATGTTGATCATTGCCGAGGATGTTGAGGGTGAAGCCCTAGCAACTTTGGTTGTGAACAAAATCCGTGGCATTTTCAAATCAGTTGCCGTGAAGGCTCCAGGTTTTGGAGATCGTCGCAAGGCAATGCTGCAGGACATGGCAATTTTGACCGGCGGACAGGTTATCGCCGAAGAGGTTGGTCTGAAACTAGAAAACACCACACTTGAAATGTTGGGACGTGCTCGCAAGGTAGTTATTACCAAAGACGAGACCACCATTGTTGAAGGTGCTGGAGATGCAGATCAGATCGCTGGTCGCGTTGAGCAGATTCGTCGCGAGATTGAAGCAACCGACAGTGACTACGACCGTGAGAAGCTGCAGGAGCGCTTGGCAAAGCTTGCCGGTGGTGTTGCTGTGATTCGTGCGGGTGCGGCAACTGAGGTTGAACTGAAAGAGCGTAAGCACCGCATTGAGGATGCTGTTCGTAACGCGAAAGCTGCAGTTGAAGAAGGAATTGTTGCCGGTGGTGGTGTTGCATTGCTACAGGCCGGCAAGAAAGCCTTCGCAAGTTTGAAGCTTGAGGGCGATGAGGCAACTGGAGCAAAGATTGTCGAACTGGCTATCTCATCTCCACTAAAGCAGATTGCTTTGAACGCAGGACTGGAGCCAGGTGTTGTTGCTGAGAAAGTGGCAGGTCTCAAAGACGGCCACGGTCTAAACGCTGCAACTGGTGAGTATGAAGACATGCTTGCAGGTGGAATCAGTGATCCCGTGAAGGTGACCCGCTCAGCACTTCAGAATGCTGCAAGCATCGCAGGACTGTTCCTAACAACCGAGGCTGTTGTGGCTGAGAAGCCAGAGCCAGCCCAGCCAGCACCAGCTGGCCACGGTGGCGAGGACATGGGCTTCTAAAAAAAGTTCACAAAAAACAGGGTGGCCAAATTGGTCACCCTGTTTTTTTATAAAAACAATCTTTGGTTGGCCTGTTCAATCTCTGAATACTGCTGGGCGGCATAAGCCAAAGCGGAACCTAGCTCAGCTAGCTGCGCATCAACCGAATCCGATGTTGTTCGCCAACGAACGACCAGCTCTTGAAAACTGGTGGAAGCCTGACCCTGCCAAGAATCTTGCAAGGCAATGAGCTGGGTGTGGAGAGTGTCCACCTCAGATTTCAAACGTCCAATGGTGGCCTGGATGGTGCCATTGGCGGCCATTACTCTTTCACTGTCTACTGAAAATTGGGGCATGCCAAAATCATTGCCTATTTCAAATAGCTTGATTGGCTTGAATACCTAGCTGTTAGTAACTGTGGAATCTTGGGTGATGGGCAAAAGGATTTCAAAGGTAGCTCCGCCACCCTCTGTTTCCTTGATTTCAATACTGCCGTGATGAGCCTCAACTATTGATTTCACAATCGCAAGCCCCAGACCACTGCCGCCGGTTTCGTTGTTTCTTGAATTATCTACTCGATAAAAACGATCAAAAACTTTCTCGCGGAACTGCTCTGGGATTCCCTCGCCTCGGTCAATGACTTTGATGACAAGTCCTTCATCGGATTCACCCAAAGAAACTGAAACTGGTTTATCAGCGGGGCTGAATCTTGCAGCGTTGGCTAAAAGATTGGTAAATACCTGTTTGATCTGATTTGAATCAACTTCCGCTCTGAGTTGCTTCGCCTCTGGAAGATCCGCTCCTGCCAAATCACAGATTTCAAAGTCGTTATCTAAATTGGCTGCTTGCGCATCTTGAACTGCGGATCGAGCTATTGCCAAAACATCCGCCTCGGTTTTTTCCAGTTCACTTAGTTCGTCTAGTCGAGTTAGCGTCAACAGATTGTCAACCAATCCGCTCATGCGTTTAGCCTCAGCTTCAATTCTCTCCATAGCTTCTGAAACATCTGCTTTTTTCTTCATTGCCCCCATGCGATACAACTCCGCATAACCCTGCACGCTCGCTAGCGGTGTTCTCAGTTCATGGCTTGCATCGGATAAAAATCTGCGCATTTGATCCAGAGTTTTACCCCTGGCGATAAAGGCATTTTCAACCCCGTCGAGCATGGAGTTCAAAGACTTATTTAGCTTTCCTATTTCTGTGTTCTCGGGCTTTTCTAAAAGCCGTTTCTGGAAGTTTCCCTGTTCAACATCTTTGGCAGCTCTCTCCACTTCTCGAAGTGGTCTCAGAGCAGAAGAAATTGTTAGCCAAATTGAAAATCCTGCCAGCACCAAGATAACCAAACCAACTCGACCACCAATGGCTGAATACTCAGCGATCAATCTTCTGTTTTCATTCACGGGAAGTGCTATGACCACCGAACCTTGAAATCGGGTCAATGGTTCGGCAACAACTCTGTATTCAACATCCCGAGCTTCTGTTTCAACCTCAACATCAAAAGGGATTCCCTGTGTTGATCTAACAAAATCTAAATCCAGACCACTTACGTTTGGAACCACTCTTGACTCACTACCGCTTGCCACCAGACCCAGGGCAAGGTCACCATCTTTGCCAACAAAGGCTATGTAGTAACCACTGGGTAGCGAAGGAAGGTTGATAAGCCCCGCACCCATTCGAAATTCCAAGGAGGCGGGGTTTTCATTTTTTAGCTGCGAAACAGTGGCGCTGAGCAAAGTGTCGGTGTTTGATTGGAGATAGGTTCTCAAAAGGGCAACTGTTGAAATCGAGGAACCAGCCAACAGAAGTGCAATCAGCATTACCGCCAAGGCGGTTAGCTTGCTTCTGAGTGAAACTCGATCTAATAAATTGCCAATTCGCAACTAGCTGTCTGCCTTAATCATGTATCCGACACCGCGTTTGGTGGTTATCAGTGGTTTGCTGCTCACGGGGTCTAGTTTCTTTCGAAGATAGGAAACGTAGCTTTCCACAATTCCCATCTCTCCATTGAAGTCATATTCCCACACGTGGTCAAGAATCTGTGCCTTCGTTAGCACTCTATTTGCATTTACTGCGAGATACCTGAGCAACTGATACTCGGTGGGGGAGAGATCAACCATGGAACCGTTCACCAGAACCTCGTGAGCGTCCTCATTGATTTCTAATTCACCGACTTTTATAACCGATGCCTGCAATTCTTGAGCGGAGGATCTTCTAAGGATTGCTTGCAGCCTGGCAAGGATTTCATCCAAACTAAATGGCTTTGTCACATAGTCATCACCACCAACTGTCAACCCAGTTATTTTGTCTTGGGTTTCATCTCTGGCGGTTAGAAACAAAACAGGTGTGGTGACATCCATTGAACGAAGTTTTTTAGTGATGCTGAAACCGTTCATATCCGGAAGCATCACATCCAAAACAACTATGTCTGGTTGCCAGGTGACGGCAGATTCGATTGCTTGTTTGCCATTGATTGCGGTTTGAACTTCGTAGCCTGCAAATTTCAAACTTGCGGACAACAAGTCACGGATGTTTGGTTCGTCATCGACGACTAATACTTTGATATCACTCATACTGAGAATAATCTCATTGTTGTCTGACATATTCCTGAGAGTTAGCTGGGGGAGTTAGAGCTGGTCTGAATCAATGATTTGATAGCCATAGCCCTGTTCAGCTAGAAACCGCTGACGGTTTTGAGCAAAGTCTTGCTCGACGGTGTCTCTTGAAATCAGGGTGTAAAAATGCGCTGAGCGACCATCGGCTTTGGGTCGCATCACTCTTCCCAAACGCTGCGCCTCTTCTTGCCTTGATCCAAAGGAGCCACTCACCTGAATAGCGACACTTGCTTCGGGAAGATCCACTGAGAAATTGGCCACTCTACTGACTACCAAAGCGGGAATAGTTCCTTCCCTGAATGCCTTATAAAGTCTTTCTCTTTCATCCACCGGGGTCTCTCCGGTGAGTTTTGGAATGTCCAATGTTTTAGAAAACTGTTCGATTTGGTCCAGATACTGTCCGATGATCAGCGCTGGTTCACCCGGGTGGTTTTTCAAGATTTGTTTAGTCAGCGCAATTTTTTCATCAATTGTGGAAGCTATTCGGAAACGTTCTTCTTGTTGGGCAATTGCATACTCCATGCGCTTTTCATCAGTTAGCGGGATTCGAACCTCGTAACAGTTCGCCGGGGCGATATAACCCTCAGCTTCAATGTCTTTCCATAAAGCGTCAAAGCGTTTGGGTCCAATCAAACTAAACACATCACCCTCGCGACCGTCTTCTCTTACCAAGGTTGCCGTCAACCCAAGACGTCTCTTTGCTTGCAGCTCGGCGGTCATTTTAAATATTGGCGCAGGTAGCAGATGCACCTCGTCATAGACAATCAGACCCCAGTCGCGGGCATTTAGTAATTCAAGGTGTCGATACTGCCCACCTCTTTTGGTGGTCAGAATCTGATAGGTGGCTATGGTGACCTCGGCTAGGTCTTTGCTGGATCCAGAATATTCAGCGATTTGATCCTCAGTCAGAGTTGTTCTGTTTACTAACTCTTCCCGCCACTGTCTTGCGGAGACGGAATTGGTGACCAAAATCAATGTGTTTGTTTTTATCTCTGCCATCGCAGCTGCACCCACCAGGGTTTTGCCGGCCCCACAGGGCAACACAACCACACCACTACCCAGTTCATTGAATCTATTCACGGCCTGTGTTTGATAATCCCTCAGTGACCAGTTCTCGGTGTCTAGCTCAATCGCCATTGGTTCACCCTTTGCATAACCCGCTAGATCTTCAGCGGGCCAGCCAATTTTCAATAATTCCTGTTTGACAGCTCCTCTTGCCCATTCGGCCAAAACAAAACCACCAACCACAGGCTCTGTGATTAGTTCTTTTATTTTTTTCTGTCTGCCAACCTCTGCTAAAACTGCTTTGTCATCACTGAGTAGTAGCAATCTATTTTCATCATCTCGTTGGATGTGCAGTTTTCCATAGCGAGACATTAGATCGGCTATGTCTTTGGTGACTGCTGGCGGGATTGGGTATTTAGAGTATTTTTCTAAAACATCAATCACAAACTGACTGTCGTGACCGGCAGCCCTGGCATTCCATAGTCCAAGTTTTGTGATGCGGTAGGTGTGGATGTGCTCTGGAGCTCTTTCCAATTCCGCAAAGATTGAAAGATCATGTCTTGCATTTATTGCATCGGGGTGATCTATTTCTAAAAGGGCGGTCTTGTCGCTTTGAACAATCAGCGGACCACTCATTGAGCCTCCCCCATCCTCACCGAAACAATTTTTGAAACCGGTAGCGTGCGTTCGGTCTCAGCGTGCATATCCTTGCCACGTAACCTACCTGCGGATAGGGAGGTTGGTAATAATTCAAAGCTCACTTGGCTACCATCTCGAGTGCTAACAACAACTTCAACCGTAACTTTATTCTTCAAACTCAGTTCCAGTTGGCGATTGATTCCCATCTCAGCTTCGGTGAAATCTCCCGGGGTGGAGGAGCGAAGCTTGGCGATTTGCTCAACCAGGTCATCCTCCGCCTCAATAGTTTTTGCAGGGCTTTTGCGTGGTGAAATCACCTGCGACTGTTCATCGATTCGAATGATTGGATAGCCGCAACTTCTGATGTTGAAATACAGCAGGTCGCTGTCGTGCTTACTCAGCATTTGATTTTCAGTGATGGGAACGAAGTGGAAGGCCCTAAGTTCAGATTGGTTTTTGATTTGGGCAAGCATTGCGGGATCTCGGGCTTCGATGATTGATCCCTTTGCTGAGCTAATGATGGTCAGCGATCCAAATTTTTCAGTGGCATCTTTTAGCAGATACTCAACCGGTTGCGGGATTTCAGTGGTTGATAATCGGTCCAAAGTGGCTTTGATGTCATCGGCAGTGAGACCACATTCCATTCCGTGCACAACACTGGTGGTGGTGAGTCTGAAATTACTCGCCAGTGAAACACTCTCTGGTTCCGCAAAAAGTCTTATTTGTCTATCGGTTGGATAGTCAATCGGGCCTGGGGCAATCATTGTTAGATCCGCCTGCACAATTAGTTGATTCACAGGTTTTGGAAGGTGAGAGGCGATTTCTTCCGCGCAAGCTTCTGGGCCTTCGGTGCTAAGAGTTTGAATCAACTCTGTGGCGAAGCCATCAACAGCCAAGGCAAGCAGGTTAGAAAAATTATTCAGTGGGTGGGGGGTTTTAAAAAGCGGATACTGATTTTTGATAACAGCTTCTATTTGTTGTCCTGGTTTTAAATCCAGCGGCAGGTTTTCATCCATTGATGCGATCGCATGCAAAAACCAAGATAGCTTTTGTTTGGCATCCTGAATTTGCCAGCGCTCGCTGTTCTCGGTCAGTTGCCACCTACCATCAATTGGCTGGATCAATTCAGAAATTGCCGCTAGGTCAAATGCGTGGGAGATATCTGTTGGGTCCCAGCCAAGCATGCGACCAATCCATTTGGCATCACTGACTGCAACTCCTCGAGCTGTTGCTCTAATTGGGTGGCTGTCCACCTGCACCAAAATCTCGGTTATCGCCAACAGGGTGTAGTGGGCGTTGATTGCTGCGCGGTCAACATCACTTGCAGTGACACTGGGGATTTCCACCTCAGCCGGAATCTCCAATTCCGCAAACAGTGATTCCATGGATTCGAATAATTTGCTATCGGCCCCAAACAGCAACTGATCGATCAGCTCCGAGTTGGATTCAGTTTTGATTGCCAAAAGTTGTTCTCTAGAAAGTGATTGGATAACGGGTTCAATCTTTTTTTTATTCAAAAACTGTTTTGCTAAATCAAAAAAGTCATTAATTCTTTGCAGGTTTATTTTTCTTACGCGGACCAGTGATGCTAATTCCGAATCAGTTTTCTGCTGCAGCAAATTTGCTAGTACCAGCTGCTCAGTCACGATTTTCTTTTGCTCTTCTGAAAAAGCTCATTATCAACATCGCCAAAATCATCATAAAGCCCACTGGAAGGCCAATCAGGGGCAGTTGAGCCAAAATAACCGGTCGGTCATCAAAACCTCCAAGCTCCATTAGCAAGGTGGTGATCATTGACAAAAGAGAGACTGATGTCACGCCGATGGCACCGTATGCCAAAAAGTTTTCAAGACGAGAAGTATTAAATGAAGCCATTGTTAAAGAATACTTCCTGAAATCCACCCCGTCTGCAGGTTAAACTATCTGCCGACTCAAGAAAGAGAAAATATGCCAACAGGTAGAGTGAAATTTTATGATGACGAGAAGGGCTTCGGCTTCATCGCAAGCGATGAGGGCAACGAGGTCTTTCTGCACGCAAGTGCCCTACCCGAAGGGGTGAACACTGTTCGCCCAGGGTCTCGAGTTGAGTTTTCAATTGTGGATGGAAGAAAAGGTGTGCAGGCTCTGAGCGTTCGAATCTTAGAAGTTCCCAAGATGAGCCAAACCAATCGCAAGCCAGCTGAAGACATGGCTGTGCTGATTGAAGACATCATTGGTTTCCTTGATCAGCTCGGAAGTGATTTCCAACGCGGTCGATACCCAGAGAATAACCACGGGAAGAAAGTCGCCAGCTTGCTTCGCAAAGTTGCTGATGAGCTAGACGTTGACTGATATCGGGGTGGCAACCGAAGCCTTGCGAGAGGTTTTGGATGAGGGAAGTTTCGGCGAGCTACTAGCAACCGAGGAGATTCCAAAGGGTACAGAGCTTAGATTTGAATGCCTGATGCCAGGTTATACAGATTGGCACTGGCAGGTGACTTTATCGAAAGTGACGGTGAAGAGCTCTCCAACTGTCAGTGAGATAAACCTAATGGCGAATGATGACTCACTGGTGGCACCTCCGTGGACACCTTGGGCTGACAGATTGGCTGAGTATCGAAAGGCCCGCAGAGAGCAACGTGAAGCGTTGCAAAATGCCGGTTCGGAGACTGAGGAAGAGTCTGATGACGCTTGGGTGGATGTTGATGAAAACAGGATGGATGGACCGGTGGAAATAGACCTGCCGGAACTAGAGTCTGCGGATTCGAACGTAGAGAAAACCGACAATTCCCAAACTGACACCGACGATAGCGGTGTAAAGCCACCAACCAAACCCACTCGCGCTAAGCGTGTCAAGAAAACTCAGGATCATAACCAAAACGAAAAGCCAGACCAGGGTTCCAAGTAGTAAAACACCCTGCGGGTTTGTCTTCACAGGCTCTGGATCTGGCTTGCGCTTGTGATGCGGAACAAAGACTTTAGCCATCAGAGTCTCTCAATCACGTAGTCAAGGCATTCAATCAGTGCACTCACCTCGGCTGGCTCAGTGTTTACAAATGTGGCGACTCGTAGCTGGTTCCTTCCAAGCTTTCGATACGGTTCGATGTCAACGATGCCATTTTCACGCATGATTTTTGCAACCCTGGATGCATCAACAGTGTCATCAAAATCGATTGTGACAACAACTTGCGAGCGATTATCTGGATTGGAAACAAAAGCTGATGAGAAGGTGTTTTTCTCAGCCCACTGATAAAGCATGTCTGAACTTTGCTTGGTTCTATCACTTGCCCATTTCAATCCACCGTTTTGATTCATCCAATCAACCTGTTCGGCAAGCAAATAAAGTGTGGCAACGGCCGGGGTGTTCAAAGTTTGATTAAGCCTTGAGTTATCCAGTGCAGTTTTGAGATCCAAAAACGCAGGGATGTAACGAGTTGTGGCTATTGATTCAATTCTTTCAATGGCTTTGGGGGAGACAGCAGCAAACCAAATGCCACCATCGCTACCAAGATTTTTCTGCGGAGCAAAGTAATAAGCATCGGTTTCAGTGATTTCAAAATCAATCCCACCGGCAGCACTTGTGGCATCAGTGAGCATCAGCCCATCGCCAACTCTGTGAACGGGGGTGACAACGCCTGTGGATGTTTCGTTATGAGGATAAACGTAGAGATCAAACTCATCTGCTGGTTCGAAATCTCCACGACTGCCAGGATCGGCATTGATTACCTTGGGCTTTTCAAGCCAAGGGGTTTCTAGTGCTTTTGCAAACTTCCCACCAAATTCACCGTGAACCAAAGCCTGCGCTTTGTTCTCTGCCAAAGAAAATGCAGCAGCATCCCAAAATGCAGTGGAGCCACCATTTCCCAAAATGATTTCATAGCCCTCGGGAAGCCTAAACAGTTCATGCAGTCCTTCTTGGGCGCGCTTCACTGTGTTTTTGACAGGTGCTTGTCTATGGCTTGTGCCCATAATCTTGCTTCCCTCTGAGTAGAGGGCTTCAATCTGGGCTTTCCTTAGCTTGGCTGGACCAGCTCCGAATCGTCCGTCTGCAGGCAATAGGTTTTCTGGAATGTTTATCTCGGCCATAAACCAAAGTCTAGTTCTTACAACTATTGTTGAGGTGTGAGTGAGCTGATTGACACCACCGAAATGTATCTGAAGTCCATCCTCGAATTGGAAGAGGAGGGACTTCTGCCTATGCGCGCTCGAATTGGAGAACGTTTGGGTCAGAGTGGACCAACAGTTTCACAAACCGTTGCTCGCATGGAACGTGATGGATTACTCACTTTGCAGGATGACAAAAGTTTGGTCTTTACCGAATACGGCAGGGAACGTGCGGTGGGGGTTATGCGCAAACACCGACTTGCGGAGAGATTACTGGTGGATGTGATTGGACTTGACTGGCAAGACGCTCACGATGAAGCCTGTCGTTGGGAGCATGTCATGAGTGAAGAGGTGGAGCGAAAAATTGCCGCCTTGGTATCAACTTTGGATGCTTCTCCCTATGGATTGGCAATACCTGGTTTGGAAGAACTTGGTCTTCAGTCAAATGAGATTAGCTTGGGAACACCAGCGAGTGAGCTATCCGATGGGGATTATCTGCTAACCCAAATAGGCGAACCCCTACAGGTTGATAAAGAGCTTTTGATGCAGCTAAGTGAGCTGGGTTTGATTCCTGGTGCCAAAGTGAAATTGGAAGATCAGGGAGTTGATAAGTTCCTAATCTCTCAACAACAGGATGAAGGTTTATTAGTTGAATCTGACATCTCCAGGCATATTTTTCTTTCATCTGGGGTTTAGACTTAGTTAGATAACAATTAGACTTTTCTAAGCTTTTTGTTGAGAGGATTTTTTTGACAAAGCCGACCACCCGCAGGCAAGCACGCGAAGCTGCTCGAAAGAAAAATAGAGAGCTTAGGCCGATTACAAAGATGGTGACCATGATGGCCGCCACTGGCTTGTTGGCAACTTTCGCGCTTCCCTCTTTTGGTTATAACCCTGCCTATACAGCTCGCACAGGATTGGTAAACGCTGAGCAGGAAGACAGCGAGTCACAGTCATTGACCGTTCAGTCTGAAGCTGGAGTTAGTTACGACAGAGGTTCATTCAGCGCCACCGAGCAATCTGTTTCTCAGGTGACTACAAGTTATAACTATTCAGGTCCTTTGTACACGGATTATTTAGCTGCACCAAGATTTGAACAACTAACCAGTGCAAATGTTATGAAAGCCGCAGCCGAATTGGTGGGTACACCTTATGTTCTTGGTGGTCAAACTCCAGCCGCAATTGATTGCTCGGGTTATGTGATGTTTGTTTATGCGCAGTTTGGTATCGAAATGCCTCACAGTGTTTATCAGCAATCGAGATTGCCGTTTGCGGAAAAGATTGATCTAGAGGATGCGGTACCGGGAGACATTGTTGTTTTCAATGACTACTCACACAACGGTATTTATGCAGGAAACGGTAATTTCTACCACGCCCCACAGCCTGGGGACAAAGTGAAGCTGGCTCCGATTTTCACAGACCGCTTCCACATCCTGAGGTTTGGTCCAATTAACGAGGAAAATCAGTAGATTGAATTTTGGCGTTTCTTTACCAAAATCCCGCTTTTCCTGTTTACCCTATTTTCAGAACTACAACGGTTTGAAAGAGGTGTGACTATGTACCAAGACTTGCCCGCCAGGCACGTGAGCTGGTTACATCAATTCCACCACCAGATACCGGAGGGTAGATAAATAGCGTCGTCATGCTTGACGGCGCTTTTTTTATGCCCAAGTTCATGAAACTAACTCGGCAAGCCATGTCGAGAGAGATGAAAGGGATGTAGATGAGAACTTTGGTTCTAAACGCCGGCTACGAGCCACTGGCAGTAGTTTCATTTAAGCGAGCACTGGTGTTGGTTCTGAATGAAAAGGCGACCGTGCTGGCGGGAGCCAGTGAAAAGGTAAGAAGCGCCACCGAGGAATTCGATGTGCCAAGTGTGATCTTGTTATCAAGGTATGTTCGCATCCCCAATCACCGAAGGATTCCTGTTTCTAGGAGAGGCGTTTTACGAAGAGACGGTCATCGTTGCGCTTATTGCAAGCGAAGTGCCTCCACAATTGATCACGTGATTCCAAAATCCAAAGGTGGCGGAGACTCCTGGGAGAACTTGGTTGCGTGCTGTTTGAAGTGCAACAACAAAAAAGGTGACCGCACACTAAATGAAATCGGCTGGCAGTTGGATTTCACACCAAAGATGCCGGTTGGTCTTGCTTGGACTGTTCGTGGAGCTGATAAGCAGCAGCCTGAATGGCAGGATTACCTGGAGATGCAGCGGGCGGCATAGAACTAAACTGTTTCTAACCTAGGGAGCAAGTTTGAATTCGCGTGACGCCATTATTGACTCAACCCGCGGTTTTGCGCTTTTGGGGATTGTTCTAGTGAACATACATTTTCTTGGCCTGAGTGCCGTGGATGGTTGGTTTGCGGCTGACATGAACCAATTGGAAAACCAATTTGGTGGATTCATTACCTCTGGTTTTTTTCTAGCAAAGTTTTATTTACTGTTTTCATTTTTGTTTGGTTACAGCTCCACCTACATAGTCAAAGGCACACCAGAGAATAAACAACGCTGGATTAGAAGATCTCTGGTGTTAGTGGCGCTTGGTTTTCTGCATGCGCAATTTCTTTTTCATGGAGACATTCTGTTTATCTATGGGATTTTTGGGCTGATCTTATGGAATTTCATGTTCCGCAAGGATTCCACCATCCGAGGCTGGGCAACATTTCTGTTTGTAATAAGCGCCGTTGGTATGTTTTTTGTGTCCATCGCCTCATTCCTGGCAGACATGTTTGAGCCACTGACCAACGAGCAGTTCCTGACCAAAACCCGACTGGATGAGATTATGCTGACCGGCAATTTTTTGGAGCTGGTGCTACCAAGAACAGAAGTTTGGGTTTTGGCTCTCCCTGGAATTCTGATTTTGCAAGGACCGCTTGTTTTTGTGGCTTTTCTGATTGGCTTGATGGCAGGAAGAAAATCAGCTCTTTCAACTGAAAACCTTACTGAGTCAACAGCCAATAAACTCATGGGCTTTGGGTTGGGAATAGGAATACCTCTTCAGCTACTTGCAGCCGCTGCAATGGTTTGGACATTTACCGGAGAGGTTTTCTATCTTGGAGTGTTTATGGTTTCGCTTGCGGTTATCTTCCTTACCGGCGGACTGGTAAGTGCTGGAATCATTGGTGTGATTGGGAAGCTAGTGTTGCGAGGCAGAAAGCTTGAAATTCTTTCAAGCGCGGGGAAAAACTCACTAAGCATTTATCTCGGACAATCGCTAATTTTGCTCATTATTTTTGCAGGGTGGGGTTTTGGATTATTCGGTCAGACCAACCTGCTTATGAATCTACTAATTGGTTTTTTGGTCTGGTTGGGGCTGAGTCTTCTGGCGGTTATAAACATCCGCGCAGGAAGAAGAGGACCGATGGAGGTTGTCATGAGCGAACTAAGTGCAACTAAGAAACTTAAATGAATAAAGGCCAATGGCTTTCACCATTGGCCTTTGAATATTTCTATTAGGAAATAAGTGCTGCTGGGTCAACATCTGCTGGAACCAAAACTGCATCTATAACGTGAATCACGCCATTTGATGCCTGAACATCAGTTGCAGTAACGGTTGCTGAATCGTTTAGCTTTACGCTGTCTCCGACAGTGACGCTAATCATTGAGCCTTCTACTGTTGCAACATCTCCTGCTGCGACATCTTTCGCCTCAACTTTTGAACCCACTACGTGGTAGGTCAAGATCTTGGCAAGAGTCTCTTTGTTTTCATCTTTCAACAAAGCGTCAACCAAACCAGCTGGGAGTGCTTTGAAGGCATCGTCAGTTGGTGCAAAAACGGTGAATGGGCCATCGCCCTGAAGTGTTTCAACTAGGCCGGCTGCTTTAACAGCGGCGACTAGTGTTCCAAAACTTCCGTTTTCTGTTGCTACTGCAACAATGTCATTGGAAGTTGAGTTATTTGAATCGGTCATTTTTTTCCTTTAGGCAGACCTTGATTGGGTTGCTTGATTAGCTACCGGGTCTGCTCTATGAGCATAGGTTGCCAAGATGTGTAAAGGCTGACCGAGTGGACTAGATATCCCCACCCATGTTGCCGGCAAGCTTTGCATGCAACTTCTCACTAGCTTGGTTCATGCCCTTTAGGTAAACCTCTTTGCCTAAACCTTCATATTTGGTGATGATGGTGTCCAAGGCTGCCACCGTTGAGGCATCCCAGATATGCGAACCAGAGACATCGATGATGACATTTGCTGGGTCGTCAGTGTATTCAAACTGGGTTGTTAGGTCATTGCTACTAGCGAAGAACAATTCACCTTCGACCGTGTAGTAAACGGCTTCAATGTCATCTGCCCCACCAACAGTTCTGGTGACGTTAGCGAAGTGGGCAACCCGCCTTGCAAAGGCGACCATGGCAACAATCACTCCAACTATTACCCCGATTGCTAGGTTATGTGTCCAAACAACAACTGCCGTTGTTGTGAGCATCACCAGGGTCTCGCTTTTTGGCATGCGCTTCAAAGTTGGAATCGACACCGAGTGGAAATTGAAAGTTGCAACACTGACCATGATCATCACGGCCACTAGCGCTGCCATTGGGATTGTTTGAACAATGTCCCCAAGTGTTACCACCAGGATCAATAAAAACACTCCTGCCAGAAATGTCGATATTCGGGTTCTTGCCCCACTGGCTTTCACGTTGATCATGGTCTGGCCGATCATTGCGCAACCACCCATGCCACCAAAGAAACCGCTGATGACATTGCCGACTCCCTGAGCTAATGACTCACGAGTTTTTTGGGAGTGAGAATCGGTTATCTCATCAACTAACTTGGCTGTCATCAATGACTCCAATAATCCAACCAGTGCCATTGCCAGAGCAAATGGAGCGATGATGTTGAATGTCTCAACAGTTAGTGGCACATTCGGGGTCAATAGCTCCGGCAGAGATTTGGGAAGTTCACCCTCATCGCCAACGGTTGGCACATTGATTCCTGAAACTAAAACAGCGCCCATCACCAAAACAATTGCAACCAGAGGTGCAGGGATAACTTTTGTGATTCTGGGTAGTAAAACCATGATCAGAATCCCGAGGGCTACCAGCGGATAAACAGCTATCGGGACATCAATCAGGTGTGGCAATTGAGCCATGAAGATCAAAATGGCGAGGGAGTTTACAAAACCAATCATCACACTTCGGGGTATGAACCTCATAAGCTTCGCGGCACCTGCAAAGCCAAGAATTAGCTGAAACACCCCAGCCAAAATCACTGTCGCTAAGAAATATTCAATTCCATACTCTCTTGCAACAGGAGCGATGATGATCGCTGTTGCTGCGGTTGCTGCAGAAATCATGGCTGGCCTACCGCCCAAAATTGAGGTGGTTATGGCCATTATGAAACTTGCAAATAAACCAACCCTGGGGTCCACTCCGGCAAGGATTGAAAAGGCAATTGCCTCTGGGATAAGTGCAATCGCGACTACTAAACCTGCAAGTGATTCCCTGAGTAGAAGTCGGGGGTTACTCAGTGCTTCGCGGACCGATGGTCTTGGGCGATAGCGGGGATCGGGGGAAACAAAAAACGAACGTACTTTTTCGACTAACAAAAAATGGCTCCAAGCCTGTTATTGGGAATTCGACTCGACAGAGAGTCTGATAAGGCTTTCAGCTTAGCGGGTTATCGCAGTTTTAGCGGCATATTGGTGGCCCCGAGAAGAATCGAACTTCCGACACACGGTTTAGGAAACCGTTGCTCTATCCACTGAGCTACGAGGCCGCAGGCCCTAGATTACCCGTTTCCCGCAATCTATTGCCAATAGCGGACAAATCAGAGTCGGTTCGCACTCAACCAAAGACAGGCAAGCCTCAGCGATGGCGGGGGGCTCTCTGGCTAAGATGCCGATGTGAGTGAAATCTTTCAGCAGTGGCAGAGGTGGCAGGAGGAGTTTGCCGAATTGGGTGGCAGAAACCCATTGGCCAGTTTTGAACTCTCCTCTTTTTCACACGTTGATCTAACTCGCGCTCACCCCTCTGGATTGGCTCAGTTGGTTGCATCCAGGACCACTCGGATATCAAACCTGATTCGAGATGGAATCACTCAGGGTAGGTCCAATTCGGCAATGCGCAGAATCAAAGACAAATCTGACTATCTGCTTCGTGATTTTGGTTTGAACTCCTGCTTCTTATCCGCTGGAATTGCAAGGTTTTCGGGTGATGAGAAAAACTTTCCACTGCTTTTATGGCCTGTTGAAATTGGCGAAAAAAGTGACGATTATCAAATAACCATTTCCGAGGATCCAATGTTGAACCCGGAACTAATGGGTTATCTGCAAACTATTGGCATCGTGCCATCCAAACTGGAGCTTTTGAGGCTAGCTAGAAAACAAGGAGACCTGCTTCCTGTCAGATTCCTAGATCGCTTTAGTGAGATTCTTGCTGAGACAAAAGCGGAGATAGACAGATCACTGGTTATTGGTAACTTCACCCCACAACTTAGTGAGCTCAGACTCTCTAAGAGTTTTGAGGAGACTGATCTTCTAAAAAGATTAGTCGCCGCTGAAGGTAGAACCAATAAACCCGAGCTTCCGCTTCTGGCAATGCCCGCAGATCAGAATCAACTACAGATTTTGTCATCGATTGCCGCAGGTAGCGATGTTGTGGTGGAGACACTACCGGGTTGTGGATATACGCAGCTTGTGGTGAACACCTTGTCCACACTGATTGATAAAGATAAAAGAGTTTTGGTTGTTGCCAATAGAAGGCAGACCTTGGATGAGTTATCAGAGAGGCTCAATCAGGCAAACTTGCAAGGATTGATGCTTAGAGCGCATAACAGTTGGCTGGATATCATTTCCTCCATCTCACGTTTTGAAAAATCGGAACCAGTGGATTTTGAAGCGACTGAGAAAAAATTATCTGAATCCGAAGAGAGCTTGCAGCAGTATTTCCACCTATTGAATCAGCCTCATCAACAGCTGGGTGTTTCACTAATTGACTGCATTGATCAACTCAGCAATCTCAGTTCCAAAGATTCAGCCCCCACCAATTCCGCTAGATTCCCTGAGCACTTACTGGTTCAACTAAAGGATTCAGAGAATGCCAAGCAATTACTCAAACAAGCCAACGAGGCTGGCCTGTTTAGCTATGGAGTGGATGACACACCCTGGTTTGGCGCAAGGTTTGAAAAACAAGAGGAGATAGACAGTGCCCTGGGTGCTGTGAATGAGTTGCTGGATGGTGATTTACAAATGGCCATCAATCAGCTTGAAGAATATCTTTCAAATCTAAATCTCAAAAAAGCAAACACCGTTGAGGACTGGTCTGTGCAGGTGAAGCTTCTGGTGGGTATCAGAGAAACCTTGGATAAGTTCAATCCAGATATTTATGACCGACCACTGGGAGATCTAATCACTGCGACATCTAATCGCAAAGACCGCAAAGAGATGAGCGGTGCTCAAAGAAGAAGGTTTAAAAAACTCGCCAAAGATTACCTAAGGCCATCAGCTCAGGTTGGGAATCTACACAACGCTCTTGTTGAAGCTCAGAAACAAAGAGAGCTTTGGTATGAGTTGGCAGACACCAAGGCTCCACCCACTGTCCCCACCGGTTTAGCTGGTGTTCAAAATGTGTTTGAGCGTGTTGCAGATCGAATAACTGGTATTCAAAAACATCTAAACCCTGATCCGGACTTTGAATTGCTGAGCAGGCTCGAGTTTGGTTCACTGCAGAAAAAACTTGCAGATTTGAGCCAGCAAACAGAGATTCTCGATGGTTACTTGCAAAGAAAAGAAATTTCCGCACAGCTTGAATCCGCCGGGCTAACACAACTTTCCAATCAGCTCACCGATATCAAGCCGGATAGTGAGCGATTGGAAAATGAATTCCAACTCAGTTGGTGGCAGTCAGCTTTTGAGGCAGTGGTGGGTGAAAACCAAAAGATTCTGGAATTTGATGCTTCTCGAATCGCGTCCTTGGAGCAGGACTATGAAAATGCCAACCAAGAACTAATAGATGCAGGCTCAAAAAAGATAAATCAGAAACAAGCCACAAATTGGAAACTGGCTCTAGGAAATTCAGAGCATGCCGAGAGACTCAAGCAAATGCTTAGGCAACGAGAATCTTCTCTGAAAACAATTGCCGCTCAAGCAGAAACCGTCTGGCCAGCAATTAGTTCAGTCATCGGTTGCTCGCCATTGGAATTGAATTCAAGAATTCTGGACCAAGAGAAATTTGATGTTTGCATTGTGATGGACGCTGCCAGTAGCGGGGTTAGCGAAATAATCCCAAGTCTTACTCGTGCCGAGCAGTTGGTCGTGTTTGGTGATCCAGCAATTGCATCCGCGATGGATTTCAGCACCATCGCTTTATCAACCTCACCCGATTCCACCACCCGTCAGAGCTTTTTTGATTACGCTTCAGATTCTTTTGGAAAAACAGAAATCAACAGAAGCTATCGCCCCGAAGGTCAGGTGCTGGGGGAGTATTTGAATAAAGAGTTTTATGGGGAAAGGTTGCAATTGGGTTTGACTGCCAACCAAGTACTAGAAAAGCCCAACTTCGAATTTGTTCACATCGCGCAAGACAATCGAGCCACCTCGACAATTGAAGGTGCCACTGAATCCGCTGATGGAGAGCTTCGAGGCGTGGTTCAAAAGGTGATCTCTCACGCCAGGTCCAATCCAGAAATGTCACTCACAATTGCAAGTGCTTCAAAGGTGCATGCAGAAAGAATCGCGAAGACCCTGGCCAGCGAGTCAAAAACCTCTCCAGAGCTGAGTGAGTTTATGCAAAGCCACGGCAGAGAGCAGCTGGTGGTGAGTTCTTTGGCAGAGCTAAATCACCGGGTTAGCGACCGAGTGATTTTCTCCTTGGGATTTGCACTAACCCCCGAGGGCCGAGTGAAACTCAATTTTGGAGACCTCAGCGGTGAAGCCAGTGGAACCAACCTTGCAAATCTGATTGCCGCTGCAAGAAAACAAATGACTGTTATCAGCTGTATCTCTTCAGAGGATCTTCCCTCCAATAACAAATCCGCAGAGATTGCTCATTTGCGTAATCTGCTAGATCACCAATCAACTTCGGTGGGATATAAACAAAGCGAGGACCCGCTTTTGAGTGATTTATCAACCAGGTTGCGAAAAAGAGGTGTTCGAATAATTGAAAACCCAAGCTCAGAGATCAGCATGCTGGCTGTCTATAAAGACAAGGTGGCACTAATAGATGCCGACTGGCAAATTATGAATCGTGACTGGAGGCTTTATCTCAAAGGAGCAAGAAAGCTCTGGTCACAATATGGGTTTGAATACCGAAGGGTGCATGTATTTGAACTTTTCAGTGAACCGGATAATGTCGCTAAGCGCTTGGCCGATTCACTGGGGGTTATCGGCTCAGCATCAGAAACACCGAGCCAGTCTTTATTTGACAGTAACGATCAAGATCTTTTAGAAAATAAGCCACCTCACTGGGGCTAGAAAACCTGCAAGCCGTTTTCAGTGATGACCCCATGAACTTTTTTGTCATGATCAGCTGTGGGTAAGTGTTCTAAGAATTCTGATTCGAAAATGAGCGGAAAGACATCCCCTGAATAGCTCTGCAGGGCTCGATCGTAATATCCACCACCTTTTCCAAGTCTGCTACCCGATGCAGAAACCGCCAGAGCGGGCGCTAGCACCAGCGAAATTTCGTCCAAAGAAACTGCTTTTCCAACTGGTGACATGATTCCAAAATTTGAAGGGATAAGCCGTTCGGGGATTGTCCAAATCAAACTCGAACCACTAATTGCTGGAAGCACCAATCGGTTTTGTTTTTCTAGGTGAGTGTTGATTTTTTCCGTGCTGGGTTCAGTTTCGGTTGACCAGTAACTGGCAACCAAACCGGTTGTTGATTCCAACAGCTCCAATGCGAAAAGTGAGAAATCTGCAGGCCTTGGTTTTTGAAGCCTCTCCGCCAATAACTGTTTTCGAATTGCCTGTTTCTCGTCCTCGATTGCAGACATGCTACTAATCTTGCCAGCATGGAGCACTCGTTCAAACTAGTTTTTGGAGATATTGCGGTGCGCCCGATCAGATTGCGTGATTGGCGAGAATTAGAAGAGATCTTGCAATCTGAGAGAGATTGGCTGGAGCGTTGGGAAGCGACTGTCCCCGGAGGGTCAAAACAGCTGGATGTCAAGGGAATGGTCAGAAGCCTTCTGAGACAGCACAGGGAAGGTAGCGCTATTGCAGCCGTCATCGAATACCAGGGAAAAATTATTGGTCAGCTAAACGTCGCCAACATTTTGTATGGATCGGTTTCCTCTGGCTCAGTTGGTTATTGGATCAGTGAGAAACACGCCGGAAAGGGAATAACCCCCGCCTCAGTTGCGATGATTGTTGATTACATGTTTATGAGATTGGGTCTGCATCGAGCAGAAATTGCCATCCGGCCTGAAAACAAAGCGAGTCTGAGGATTGTCGAGAAACTGGGTTTTCGACATGAGGGAACAAAGCTTCGCTTTATTCATATCGATGGTGATTGGCGAGACCACGAGATATTTGCAATCACTCGAGAAGAAGCCAAAGGTGGGCTACTCACCAAGTTTTCCAGATAGGCAACACTCCGAGCGATATCACAGGGCTAGCTAACCTTCAGCCATAACTTTATGGTATGGAGTTTCCAGCTGGAATAAGTGGCGTCATGCTGATGGCGATAGCTATCTTGTGGCTGGTGTTTTTCATCCCCAGTTGGTCAACCTCCAGAGAGTTTGTAGAGCTGGAGAGGCGCATGCCAAAAATGGTAGAGCGAAACACAGTCCCGAATTCCTTGGCCACACAACTAAGCAGGCTTCAAAAAACTCGAGTAATAACCGCTTTGTTCTTTGCAGTGTTTTTACTCATTGCAGTTTTTAGTTTCGTTTCAATCGCTTCATCATTTTCATGGTTGTTCGCGGGTGTTTTCTCCCTAGCCCTAAGCCTTGGCTCAATGGGGCTTTCGATGAAGGCAAAAAAAGAAATCGAGATTGTGCTGGAGGGGCTATTGAAACGCCCACAGCTAAGAAAAGCGACTCAGCAAAAACCAGCCGGGTGGACACCAAACCCACTCCCCAAACCGTTGATTGAAAAACCCGAGCCAAAACCAGCATCAACGGAGAATGTCATTGAGATGCCCAAGTCAAAATCATCAATTGACGAAATTATGAAAAGGCGTCGAGTTAGCTAGTTTTCCCAGCAACGTAATTGGATGCAGATTCCAAATCAGGATGACTGAATTCAAATCCTGTTGCTAGCAATTTATCAGCGGACATTTTTTTGCTACCAAGCAACAATTCCTCGGCAGCCTCACCAAGCAATAACTTCATCGCCCAGCCTGGAACTCTTAGCCAGGAGGGACGATTAAATGCCTTGGCGACTGCCTTGATTAGATCTGCTGTGGTGGCGTGTTGGGGGGCTGCCAAGTTATAAGCACCTTCTGTTTTTTTATTCTCAATCAGATGAATGATTGCTCTTGCCTCATCCACCACTGAGATCCATGCTTGCCACTGCTTACCAGTTCCAAACGGTCCTCCAATAAAGGCTTTGATTAGTGGAATCAATCTTCCAAGCGCTCCACCTTTTTGGCTCATCACCAGTGTGGTTCGAATCAGCACCACGCGGTTATTAGCCTTTTTGGCTTCTTCTTCCCACTCGTAGGCGAGATCAGATAGAAAGCCCTCTCCTTTGCCACTTTCTTCACTCAGCAATTCATCACCGCGATCACCATAGATTCCCTCAGCGGAACCAGAAACTAATACCTCCGGTGGCTTTTTTGCTGAATTGATTGCATCAACCAGGGTCTTAGTTGTTTTTAGTCTTGAATCAATTAATTCTTTTTTGTAATTTTTGCCCCATGGGACTCGACCCGTTGGAGCCCCACCCAAATTCACAACTGCATCAACATCCTCCATGATGCCCTCTTGGATAAAGCCTTTCTCGGGATAAAACTCAACTTCGTTGTCCTTAGTGGGCTTTCTTCTGACAAGACTCAAAGCTGTATCGCCTCTTGCCTCAAGTTGTTTTTTTAGCTCAGTCCCGACTAGACCACTGGCTCCTGATATCAATACCTTCATAATCACTCCCTGGGATTATTCAAGTCGTTGTTGTCGGTTTCACTTCCCGATTGCTCAACGACAGCAATCGGCCCAGTCTCTGGTGAGGTGATATCACTCGGTGTTGGCAGGTAGCGAATGGCGAGCAATGCAGCCATTAGTGTTCCAATTCCAAAAAACACACTCACTGCAAACGCTGCCACCGGGCCGATGATGTCAACGGCAATTCCCGCTAGCGCACTTCCAATACTGATTCCAACTAACTGCCCGGTTGTTTGCCAACCATAGGCTTCCGCTATTTCATTGGGTTTTGTTCCACCTGAAATTGTCAGTGCCATGATGCCAAGCGTTGGTGCAACACCGATTCCTGCAATGAACAGCGATAGACCAACCCAGTAGGCATTATCTGGGGCTATCAACACCATTGAGAAACCAACTAGCACAAGCCCAATCAGAAGACTCAGTGAATATTTTGAATTTGCCCTGCCACCAATGAACACACCACCCAAAACACTCCCGACTGAGAAAACAGCAATCAGTAGCCCTGCAATGGCCTCATCAAACATTGCCACCGATCCAACTTCCAGACCTGCAAAAGAACCGATGAATAAGAGCCCCATGAAGGTCATGATTGACACAACCCGGTTTTTCAAAACCTTTCCATAGGCATCGGTGGTTCTTGGAATCTTGGTTTGGCCGACTTCTTTATTCCAAATAAACCAAATCGAACCAGTCGCCTGAATGGTTGCAATGGTTATCAAAATCGGCAGTGAGCCAAACTGGGCAGCAATCAGGGTGATCACCACAGGCCCCACCACCCAGATAATTTCTTGCGCTGTGGCATCTAAGCTAAATAATCTTCCGAGTAATTTTTTGGGAGTCATTTGCGGATAGATGGTTCTAGCGGCTGTTTGAATCGGTGGTTGGGTGAGTCCAATCATTAATCCCAAAAAGACTAACCAGGCAGGCTCTGGCGGAACAAAGGCCATGGAAATCACAATCACCACGTTTAGAAAACTGGTTAATCCCAAAACCATCCGAATGCCAAAAACAGCCATCCACCTAGAGAGAGCGGGTTGGGCGACACTGATTCCTAGTGTTGCAGCACCAACGGTTATACCCGCAATCGCATAAGACTCTGTGATTCTTTCAACATAAATTATGAGCCCGAGGCTAAGCATGCCTCCGGGAAGTCTCGCGTATAACTGCGAGAGAACGATTCTTAGAACACCTGGAACTTTTAGTAGAGCGCTGAAGCCTTTCAATCAAACCTCGTGACACTAGCGGGGGACCTAAGCTTGGTTCATGCTTTTCGTCACTGCAACCCCAATAGGCAATCTTAGTGATGCTTCAGACAGACTCAGAACCACTTTGACTGAAGCGGATCTAATTGCAGCCGAGGACACCAGAAAACTAAAGCAATTGGCAAGCGGAATTGGTGTGAAATTAAAAGCCAAGGTGATTTCTCTGAATGACACCAATGAACGTGAGCAGGTTCAACGCATAGCTCAGCAGGCAAAAACCATGAAGGTGGTTTTGGTTAGTGATGCTGGAATGCCAACAATCTCTGACCCCGGTTTCAACCTGGTCAGGGAGTGTCACAACCAAGAGGTTGAGGTGATTAGCATTGCGGGACCAAGTGCTGTGTTGTCGGCATTGGCTGTCAGCGGATTGCCAACCGACAGGTTTTGCTTTGAAGGTTTTATCCCTAAAAAACTCGCTGAGAAAAAAGAGTTTTTTGAATCTTTGACAGAAGAATTGCGAACAATGGTGTTTTTTGAAACCGCTGCAAGGATGGTTGATTCACTAGAGGCAGCAATTGAAGTTTTGGGAGACAGGCAGGCAAGTGTTTCCAGAGAGCTCACGAAAATGTTTGAAGAGACAATCACTGGAACACTCAGTGAAATCTCTGAAGAGATTGCCAAAAACCCAAGAGGAGAAATGGTACTGGTGATCTCTGGTAATCAATCCAAAGAGTTAGATTATGAGTTTTTGGTTGGAAAAGTGTTACAGCTTGTTGAGTCTGGAATGGGGTTGAAGCAGGCCTCAAACGAGGTCAGTGAAAACTTCGGCGGATCAAAGCGTGAGCTTTATCAACGGGCATTGGCTGAGAAAAAGTAAGATTGGGCTCGTGTCAGAAAAAACCTTTTATGCAACCACGCCCATTTTCTATGTGAATGATGCTCCGCACATCGGTCACGCCTACACAGAAGTGGCAGCTGATGTGCTCACCAGATGGCACCGCCAGCGCGGTCAAGATGCATACTTGCTGACAGGAACTGACGAGCACGGAGAGAAAGTTCTAAGAACTGCGATAGCCAATCAAACTGAGGCTCAAGAGTGGACCGACAACCTGGTCAATGGCTCTTGGCTTCCGCTTTTGGAAACAATTGACATCGACAATCAAGACTTCATTAGAACCACTGAGGAAAGACACAAACTCGCAGTTCAGAAGTTTCTGCAGAAGCTTTATGACGATGGATTTATCTATCAGGGAAGCTACCAGGGAAACTACTGCGTGGGGTGTGAAGAATATAAAGCGGACAGCGATTTAGTCGATGGCGAAGGCGAGTATGCAGGGACCAAAGTCTGTGCCATTCACTCAAAACCAGTTGAGACCCTGAATGAGACCAACTATTTTTTCAAGCTCAGCGAATTTCAGAAACCACTTTTAGATCTTTATAAATCACAGGCTGATTTTGTGCAGCCGGAGAGTGCTAAAAACGAAGTTGTTTCTTTTGTCTCAAGAGGTCTTGAGGATCTTTCAATCTCTCGCTCAAAAGAGAAATTTGACTGGGGAGTTGATATTCCCTGGGATGATTCACACGTTACCTATGTTTGGTTCGATGCTTTATTGAATTACATAACAGCACTCGGTTATGGAGATGACGAAGCCTTATTAGATCGCTATTGGCCAGCTGATGTGCAGGTGGTTGGAAAAGACATCTTGAGATTCCACGCTGTTATTTGGCCGGCGATGCTGATGGCTGCCGGTTTAGAACCCCCCAAGCAAATATTTGGTCACGGCTGGTTGTTGGTTGGTGGCGAAAAGATGAGTAAATCCAAACTCACAGGAATTGCCCCGGAGCAAATAACAGACGTGTTTGGTTCCGATGCCTTCCGCTATTACTTCATGAGGGCAATCTCTTTTGGATCTGATGGTTCATTCAGTTGGGAAGACCTTTCAGCCAGATATCAAGCGGAGCTTGCCAATGGTTTTGGAAACCTCGCCAGTCGTGTTGTGAGCATGGTTGATAAATACTTCGAATCCAAATTGCCCGCAGCCACTGATTACACAGAGCCCGAAAAGCAGCTAATTGCCATCGCTCAGGCAGCAGCGTTAAATGCCGACAGGGCAATGGATCGCGGAGCAATTCACGAGGCAATTGCTGCCAGTTGGACACTGGTTGATGAGCTGAATAACTACATCACCCAGCAGGAGCCGTGGAAGGTTGCCAAGGATGATGCTCAAAAAGACCGTTTGGCGACAATTTTGTTTTCATCGGCTGAGGGTTTGAGAATCCTTTCGGTGCTGTTGGCACCAATCATGCCAAAGGCCACCGCGAAGCTGTTTGCAAGCATCTGGCCAGGCAAAGACCTTTCAGAGCAAACAATTGCCGATGCTGCTCAGTGGGGTGGATTGCCAGCAGGAATTGAGTTTGCAAAGCTTGAAAGCCTATTTCCAAGGATTGAGCAGGAATGACCGATCCGATAAGAACTCGGAAACAGCCAAAGCCTCGCGAATACCCTGAAATTCCAGAGCCTTTGGTTTTGGGAACTTTTGATAACCACACTCATTTAGAAATAGCCGACAGTGACAACCCGCTGAGCGTGAGCCAGCAAATTGAGGCCATGAAGAAATCCGGCATGCTAGGAGCTGTTCAAGTCGGTGTCACTTTGGAAAGCTCCAAATGGTCAGCTGAGGCCGCTTCAAATCACCCCGAATTATTGGCTGCCGTCGCACTGCATCCCAATGAAGCACCACTTTATGGATCGAATCAGGAATTAGAGGGGGCGGTAGCTGAAATTGCCGAACTTGCAACCCAGGAAAGAGTCCGCGCAATTGGTGAGACAGGTTTGGATTATTTCCGCACAGAGGGTGAAAAAGATTTAGAGCTACAAAGCCAAAGCTTTGAATGGCATATCGAAATTGCGAAGCAAAACAACATAGCCATGCAGATTCATGATCGTGATGCTCACGCTGACGTTGTTGAAACTCTCAAACGGGTGGGTGCCCCAGAAAAAACTGTTTTCCACTGCTATTCGGGAGATGTTGAGCTTGCGAGGATTTGCAATGAAAACGGTTGGTATATGTCATTTGCAGGAAATGTCACCTTTAAGAAAAACACTCACCTGCAAGAGTCTTTCTTGGTTGCCGATAGCTCGCTGCGACTAATTGAAACAGATGCACCTTTTTTGGCCCCGGAGCCAATTCGAGGTAGGCCAAATGCTCCCTACCTAGTTCCCCACACTCTTCGCTATCTGGCTTTTTTGGCCGAAATTAGCCCCGAGCAACTGGCATCTGAGATAAATGCAAACACCTTGGGTGTTTATGGATCATGGGATAAATAGATGAGCCTTTTGGGTGCATCTGAAATTCGGCAACTCGCAGAGAGCTTGGATATTAAGCCCACTAAAAAGCTTGGACAAAATTTTGTGATTGATCCAAATACAATTCGAAAAATTATCTCCAAGGCAAATCTTGATGGTTCTGAACAGGTAGTTGAGATTGGCCCAGGGCTTGGGTCTTTGACGCTTGGGTTATTTGAGCAGGTGGATTCGGTGGTGGCAGTTGAGATTGACTCGCGGCTGGCATCTTTATTGCCAGAAACGGTTCAAAAACACACCACTGGCAAACACCTTCAGGTGATAAATGCGGATGCTTTGAAAATCACCGATATTCCTCAATCGCAAGCCTTGGTTGCAAACCTTCCCTACAACATCTCCGTTCCGGTGCTTTTACACTTTTTAGAAAGCTTTCCCTCAATTCAAAAAGGGCTGGTTTTGGTTCAATCCGAGGTTGCAAGGCGGTTGGTTGCAAAGCCCAATGATGACGAATACGGGATACCAAGTTTGAAACTGGCTTGGTGGGCGAATGCGAGGCTTGCAGGCGGGGTCTCCAGGCAGATTTTTTGGCCGGTTCCAAATGTTGACAGCGAGTTGGTTTATTTTGAAAAAGTTGAAACCAAAGGTGATCGAAGGCGAACATTTGAACTAATTGATAAATCTTTTGGAACCAGAAGAAAATCCCTCGCTGCATCTCTGAAAACTAGTTTTAGCTATCCGGTCACAGACGCTTTGGAAAAAGCAGGTATTCAACCCAATGCCAGACCAGAGCAATTGTCGCTCAGCGAATTTCTAAATCTCGCTAGGCTGGATAAATGATTTCTGCCAGTGCTCCGGGGAAAATTAACCTGTTTTTCTCTGTTGGAAGAGTCAGGGACGATGGTTACCACGATGTTTACAGTGTTTATCAGGCCATCGGGCTTCGAGACATAGTCACTATCGAAATCTCAGATCAAAACAGTCTTTTTGTTCATGGCAACCTCAATCAGCAACAGCTGGATTCGGTGCCAACAGATCAGAGCAATATCTGCTTTTTAGCAGCTAGAGAGTTTTTTGAATACAACCAGTTGGATTCAGTGCCACTGAGTATTCAGATAGAAAAACATATCCCGGTAGCTGCTGGCCTTGCTGGGGGAAGTGCTGATGCAGCAGCTACCTTGATTAATTTGCAGAGGCTATTTGAAACTGATTCAGATTTGCATTCAATTGCCTCCAATATTGGAGCGGATGTTCCATTCTCACTACTTGGCGGAACCGCTTTGGGTTCTGGCAGCGGAGTGGAATTGGAGCCAATTGATGCCCACCAGGCCGAGTATCTAATTGCTTACCCAAATAAAGGAATTTCAACCAGAGAATCTTTTGCTTATCTAGATCAGCTAAGAGAAAACCTGCAAGAAATACAGCTCCGAATTCCAGGAAGCGATTTTTTCGAGGATTTGAAACTAGGCGAGAAACCCACCCAACTTGGCCAAAATGATCTGACCGAACCAGCTGTTGGGATGATGCCAGAACTAGCAGAGCTTATTGAGCTGGGTGGGTTTATTAGTGGCAGTGGACCGAGTGTTTATTTCTGGGAACCAGATGCAACACTGATTAGCAGTTTGCAGGAGAGTGAATTTAGCTGGGTTTTGACAACGGGCGATCAGCCAGGAGCGAGGCTAGGCGAATGAGTCACCTGATTGGTGCTGAAAACATCTCGCTTGACTACCCAACAAAAACTCTTTTTGAAAATCTAACCGTTGGAATTGCAGCGGGAGACCGAATCGGAATTGTTGGTCGAAACGGTGATGGCAAATCCACGCTGATGAATATTTTGGCAAGCAATCTAACCCCCGATAGTGGTCAGGTGACGCTCAGGGGCAACACCCGAATTGGATTCATGGATCAGCGGGATGACATTTATTTGGAATCAACCGTGAAAGATGTGGTCATTGGAGAGATGGCTGAATACGAATGGGCCAGTGATCCAAAAATCAGAGATGTCATCGATGGGTTGATTTCAGATATTGACTTTGATTCACAAATGAATCGTCTCTCTGGTGGTCAGCGCCGAAGAGTGAATCTTGCCAAGCTGTTGATTGGCGATTGGGATGTGTTGATGTTGGATGAACCAACCAACCATTTGGATTTAGATGCTGTTTATTGGCTTAGTGGGCATTTGAAAAACCGCTGGCCTAAATCCCAAGGCGGATTGCTGGTCGTCACCCACGATAGATGGTTTTTAGATGAAGTCTGCACCCAAACCTGGGAGGTGCATCCAGGAGGGTTGGATAGCTTCGAAGGTGGCTATGCCGCTTATATTCTTCAGCGTGCTGAGCGGGATAGGCAGGCAGCGGCAAGTGAATCCAGAAGACAAAACCTGCTTAGAAAAGAACTTGCCTGGCTCAGGCGCGGAGCACCGGCAAGGACCACTAAGCCCAAGTTTCGAATCGATGCCGCCAATGAATTGATTTCTAATGAACCACCACCAAGAGATCAGTTGGAGCTCAAAAAATTAGCAACGACGCGTTTGGGAAAAGATGTCATCGAGATTGAACATCTGGGTTTTAGTGACATCTTTGAAAACATCGAACTGATCTTGGGAGCAGGGGATCGAATTGGTCTTTTGGGAGCAAATGGCTCCGGAAAAACAACTTTCACGAAACTGATAACTGGGGAACTGGAACCTGATCAGGGAAGAGTAAAGCTTGGAAAGACAGTGAACATGGCTGTTTTGAGTCAAAACCTAGATGAATTAGACGAGCTGGCAGATGAGCGAATCTATTCGATTATTTCTCGCGAGAAAACCACCTTTTCGGTTGGCAAAAAAGAATTTTCACCAGGGCAACTATTAGAACAACTTGGTTTTTCACAACAGCAACTGCAGGCACCTGTTGGGGATCTCTCCGGTGGGCAAAAAAGAAGACTGCAATTGATGAGGCTGTTATTTAGAGAGCCAAATGTTTTGATTTTGGATGAGCCAACAAACGATTTGGACACAGACATGCTGGCGGCCATGGAAGACCTGCTGGATTCTTGGCCTGGAACATTGATTGTCATAAGCCACGACAGATATTTATTGGAGCGAGTAACAGATAATCAGTATGCGATTTTGGGAGATGGCAACCTAAGGCATCTGCCCGGTGGGGTGGAGCAGTATCTGCAGTTGAAAAAACCTAAAACCGAAATTGGCACAAAAACCACCAAAAAACCAAAGGGTCTTAGTGGCGCTGAAAAGCGAAACTTGGAAAAAGAACAGGCAAGTCTTTCTAGGAAAATCGAAAAAATAACTGCAGAAATTGAAAACCACGAGCAAGCCATGTCGGCTGTTTCTGTTGATGATTATCAACAGTTAGCTGAGATGGGGAAACAGTTGAATCAGCTCACCGAACAACTTTCGAGCATTGAAGATCAGTGGCTGATTGTCTCCGAAAAGCTCGCAGAATGAAACTTTGAGCGGATTTTCTGGCAAACTGTGTGCGGGAGATATCCCGTTCCGCCCTAGTGTAATGGCAGCACGGCGCTCTTTGGAGGCGTTAGGTCTAGGTTCGAATCCTAGGGGCGGAGCGCGGGACTATGAGGAGTGCTATGAATAAGCATCTAGCTGTTGTAGTGCTCGCTGCTGGAAACGGCACTCGAATGAAATCCTCAACCCCGAAGGTTTTGCATCAGCTTGCGGGTCTAACTTTGATTGAACACGTTCTTGCCACTGCCAGAGCGTTGCAACCAGCAAGACTGGTCACTGTTTTGAAACATCAACAAGAAAAAATTGAGCAAGCTTTAGAGGGCATTAGCGATGATGTTGAATTTATAACCCAGTCAGATATGCCAGGAACTGGGGCAGCTGTTGAATCGGCAATGCAGGCATTGACTGATTTCAAAGGAGCGGTTGTTGTTCTTAGTGGTGATGTTCCACTAATGGATGTTCAAACCTTGAATTCACTGGTTGATACCCACATCGAATCAAAAGCCAAAGTGTCTTTGCTCACGGCAACAGTTGATAACCCCGAGGGTTATGGTCGGGTGATTCAAAAAGGCAAAAAGCTTTCAATCATTGAAGATAGAGATTGCTCTGAAGAGCAATTGAAGATCAACCAAATAAACGCAGGCGTTTATGTGTTTGACTCTGATTTTTTGGCATCAGCCTTGAAGCAATTGAACACCAACAATTCACAGTCAGAAAAATATCTAACAGATGTTGTCTCTCAGGCGGAAGAGGTGAGTTCTGTGGAAGTAATAGATAACTGGCTGGTTGCGGGAATCAATGACCGGGTGCAGTTATCAGAGGTAGCTCACGAACTGAACAGCAGAATCATCAAAGCATGGCAACTAAGCGGGGTGACGGTTATTGACCCTTCATCAACATGGTTGGATGTGACAGTCCAGCTTGGGGAGGACGTGGCTATTGAGCCAAACGTTCAGCTTCGGGGGAGCACCTCCATTGGGACAGCTTCAACTGTTGGTTCGGGTTCAGTGATCACCGATGCAGCCATAGGTTCGAATGTGAGTATCAAAAGCTCTGACATAACCTCCTCGGTGATTGATGACAGATCCAGTGTTGGACCTTTTGCGTTTTTAAGAGCCGGCACCAGATTGTCAGCAGATGGCAAAATCGGAGCTTTTGTTGAGACAAAGAATTCGATTATTGGACAGGGTTCTAAAGTTCCTCACCTGACCTATGTCGGTGATGCAGTAATTGGTGAGGGAGTGAACATCGGTGCTGGAACGATCTTTGCAAACTATGACGGGGTCAACAAACACAAAACAGTTGTTGGCGACCACGTGAAAACCGGAGCGGGAAATGTTTTCGTCGCTCCCGTGACTATAAATTCAGGAAGTTACACAGCAGCTGGTACGGTGATACGCAAAGACGTGAAATCCGGGGACCTAGCAATGAATCACTCACCGCAGAGAGCTATTGCCGGTTGGGTGCTGGCAAACAGACCTGATTCACTCTCAGCTAAACAAGCCAAAGGAAAGTAGCGGTTATGGGCGTCGTAAAATCAAACTCAAAGCAGATGATTCTTGCCACAGGAAGGGCCCACCCAGAATTAGCCGAGGAAGTTGCAAGGTTGTTGGGAACTGAAATAGTTCCCATGCAAAATTACGATTTTGCAAACGGAGAGACTTTTGTCCGCTTTGAACAATCTGTTCGCGGTGTTGATGCTTTTGTCATCCAAGCTCATCCCAACCCAATCAATCACTGGGTGATGGAGCAGTTATTGATGGTGGATGCACTCAAGCGAGCAAGTGCCAAGAGAATCACGGTGGTCGCTCCATTTTTCCCCTATGCAAGACAAGACAAAAAACACAAGGGTCGCGAGCCAATCTCAGCCCGATTGATGACAGATTTGTATCACAAGGCTGGCGCTAACAGGCTTATGAGCGTCGATTTACACTCACCACAGATTCAAGGTTTTTTTGAAGGACCGGTTGATCACCTTTGGGCGCTTCCATTGATGGCTGATTATGTTGCAGAGCAGTATGGAACTGAAAACCTAACTGTTGTCTCTCCAGATTCTGGTCGTGTGCGGGTTGCCGATATTTGGGCTGACCGACTTAGTTCACCTTTGGCTATCATCCACAAGCGTCGGGACCCAGATAGACCCAACCAGGTGCAGGTGCACGAGCTAGTTGGAGATGTAGAGGGCAGAGACTGCCTGCTGGTGGATGACATGATTGACACTGGCGGAACGATTCTTTCTGCAGCCCAGGCTTTGAAAGAAAACGGAGCGAAAAGGGTTTTAGTTGCCGCAACCCATGCCGTGTTCAGTGATCCAGCAGTTGAGCGACTGAGCAGCGGGGCATTTGATGAGGTGATAGTCACTGACACATTGCCTATCGCTCAGGATAAGCGGTTTGAGCAACTAACTGTTTTGTCAATTGCACCACTGATTGCCAAGGCAATTTACGCGGTATTTGACGATGACAGCGTTAACTCGCTGTTTCCTGGCCATGCCTAAGCTGAAATCGTGAAAAACCAACTTCGCCTGTATGAGGCGGTGTTTATCGGTATCGCAGCCATGCTGGGTGCCGGTGTTTTCGTCGTTTTCGCCCCCGCCGCCTCACTTGCCGGATATTTGTTGCCGGTGTCAGTTTTGATTGCGGGCACGGTTGCTTTTTTGAATGCCTCATCAGTTTCACAACTCGCTGCAAGTGTTTCAAGGCCCGGTGGTGCCTATAGCTATGCGCAGGTGTATCTCACTCAGAACTGGGCTTTTTTGGCTGGCAGTAGTTTTCTCATTGGAAAGATTGCATCATCGGCAGCAATCGCCCTGGCGGTTGCCAGTTATCTATTTCCTGAGCAGCGGATATTGGTCGCTGTTCTAAGTGTGATTGCCATGGCAACAATAAACATTCTGGGAATCAACCGAACAGCTTTTGGCTCTTTGATTCTTGGCGGGATTACCGTGTTGTTTTTGACCTTCGTGATTATTGCGGGCATCGTCTCTGGCCCAACTGAATCAATCAGCAGGGGGCCGGAGTTACAAGGCTTTGGTGTGCTCACAGCCGCGGCATTGATATTTTTTGCCTTTGCGGGGTATGCAAGGGTGGCAACACTGGGGGATGAGCTGGTTGATTCCAAGAAAAACACTGCTAAGGCGGTTGGAATCTCGTTTGCGATTGTTTTTGGAATCTATCTTGCTCTTTCTTTTTTGATGCCGGCGGTTTTGGGAAACTTCTTGGTTTTCTCAATTGCACCAATGATTGATTACCTTGCCTTAGCCCTGCCAGCCTTTCCATCGGAGATAGTCATTATTGTGGCTGGGATTGCATCCTTGGGTTCTTTGCTGGCGCTTTTAGCCGGCATGAGCAGGACCGCATCGGTTATGGGAGAAGATGGCGAGCTTCCCAAGTTATTCGCTATCAGGGGAGGACCTGGAAACGCTCCCTGGTTTGCAGAAATTGCCATCAGTTTGGTGGTGATTGTGTTTGTGCTGAGCGGCAATCTGGTTTGGACTGTGGGGCTTAGTTCATTTGCAATTCTGACCTATTACGCAGTGGCAAACCTGGCCGCTTACAGGCAACCAAAAGCTTTATCCAACAGGTCAAGAATTTGGCCATTGGCTGGCTTGATGTTTTGTTTGGCAATTGGTTTTTCAGTTCCGGTGGATTCGTTGTTTATAGGTTTTGTTTTATTGGCTGCAGTGATGCTTATTCGGATAGCTCTTTTCAGGATCAGAAAAATCAGCTAGTATCGTCCTCGAACAACGGCGAGGGATTTTTATCCGTTATCGACGGGGTGGTTGGTAAGGCCAATCCTCACGCCTGAGTTGATAGCCCACCAACGAAGGAACAAAACAATGAGTGAACACAACTTTGACGCTGAGATTAGAAACGACTTTGGAAAAGGCGCTGCCCGCAAATTGCGTGCAGCCGGAAAAACACCGGCTGTAATCTATGGTCACGGTAATGCCACCCGTCACATCTCACTTCCCTCCAAGCAGACAATGCTTGCCCTAAGGACTAAAAATGCCCTTTTGGAGCTGAACATAGACGGCAAAAAAGAGCTTGTCCTAGTGAAAAGTGCTCAGAAAGAACCTGTGAAGCAGGAAATTGAGCACGTTGACCTGGTGGAGATTAAAAAAGGCGAGAAGGTGCACGTGGAGGTTCCCGTTCACATGATCGGTGAACCAATGGGTGGAACTGTTGTGGATGTTGTGCACTCAACGGTTGCCTTGGAGGCAGCAGCAACCAGCATCCCTGAATATGTTGAATTGCACATCAGCAAGGAAAACCCAGCTGGCCACCACTACACAGTCAGTGACCTAATCGTTCCAGATGATGTTGTTTTGGAATTGGCAGCTGAGGAAAACATAGCTGTTGTCACCGAGACCCGTGCGGCTGTCGAGGAAGAGACCGCCGAAACAACTGAGGGATCAGCAGAGAGTGCTGCTGAAGAGTCGCCAGCAAGCGAATAATTCTTGGTTGGTGGTTGGGTTAGGAAATCCGGGCACCAAGTATGAAAATAACCGACACAACATCGGGCAGTTGGTCTTAGATGAATTGGTCGGTGAGAAATTCAAATCTCACCGAACCAATTCGTTTATTGTGCAAACCAATATCGCAAGTCAAAAAGTGGTGTTGGCCAAACCTGCAAGTTTTATGAATCGTTCGGGCGGGCCGGTGAGTTCGTTGTTGAAGTATTTCGATTTACCAACATCAAAGCTTTTGGTGATTCACGATGAACTGGATCTGGACTATGGAGTTTTGAAGCTAAAAACAGGTGGTGGGCATGCAGGTCACAACGGCCTCAGAGACATAATTGCTGCCACCGATAATGATTTCCACAGACTTCGCTTTGGAATCGGAAGACCACCGGGTCAGATGCCAACAGCAGATTATGTGTTGCGGGATTTTGTAGCTACAGAGAAAAAAGAACTGAAACTAAATCTCAAATTGGCTGCAGAAGCGGTTGAAATGGTGATTGGTGAAGGAGTTCAGGGAGCTATGCAGAAATTACACGCTCCCAGAGAGTAGTATTTCCCGGTGAGCTTGAAGCCCCTAGGAGAAAAAATCTCAGAGGGTTACCCCTACTCAAAATTCGAAGCCTCTGTCAAAAATGACTCATCTTCTGTAATTGCACCAATCGGCTCGCATCCTTTTTTAGTGGCGGACATGCCAAGGCTCAAAGGAATTAAAAAGCCATATGTAGTGATAACCGCAACTGGTCGTGAAGCCCAAGAGATGATTGATTTCTTGGAGGAGTATGACCCAAGTTTTGAATTGATTGAGTTTCCAAGTTGGGAGACACTGCCTCATGAGAGGCTCTCTCCATCATCTGAAACTGTTGGAAAAAGACTTCGTGCTATTTCCAGATTGATTGAGCTTGCAAACAAACCAGCCAAGCATGCTGTTTTTGTGATCATGAGCGTGAGAGCTGCGCTGCAACCGGTTCATTCGCAATTAGCAGAGCACCCTGCCATGCAGATTCTCTCCGGCAAAGAGTATTCGCTGGCTGAACTTCCACTGAAACTAATTGAACTTGGCTATGAACGGGTTGACATGGTCAGTCAGCGCGGTGAGTTTGCAATCCGAGGCGGAATAGTCGATGTGTTCCCAGTCACCAATGATCATCCGGTCAGGCTTGAATTTTTCGGTGATGAAATTGAAGAGATGCGCGAGTTTTCAATAGCGGATCAAAGATCACTGGAGACAAAGCTTGAGAGTTTCATGCTTTACCCTGCAAGAGAATTGCTAATCACCCCAGAGGTTTCCTCCAGAGCGCGGGAGATGGCATCTGAATTTCCAAACCTTGGTGAGATGTTGGAAAAAATTGCCAATGCCATTCCAGTTGCCGGTATGGAATCTTTGGCTCCAGTTTTGACCAATTCGATGGTGCCGGTTTTTGAATTCATCCCTGATAACTCAGAGCATGTGATTTTATCGAGTGAGCGGATTAGAACTCGTGCGGAGGATTTGAAAAAAACCAATGAAGAGTTTTTGCATGCGGCTTGGGATGCGGCAATTAGTGGAGCGGAGGCCCCGATTGATCTCAGCGCCGGTGGGTTTTATGACTGGCATGAATTTTTAGAAAAACTCTCAAAAACAAACCACCCGGTTAGGTTCATGGCAGCTTTTGGGGATCAACAGGGTGTTGATATCGAAGTTTATGACCTGCCAAGTTTTGCAGGCATTGAAGATGATTTGAACTCATGGATTGAAGATCTAAAAAACCAAGCGTATTCAATTATCTTCACCGCCAACGGTCCAGGAACCGCAGAGCGCATTGCAGAACTAAGCGGGGCGAAGCTTATTGATGAATATTCCGGCGATGATGGTTTCTTTGTCATTCGGGGAAATTTGCAAAAAGGTTTGGTTTCCCCGGCTAGCAAGCTTGCAATCATCACCGAGCGAGAATACCTGGGTCGGAATGCTACTTATATTGCTCCTAGTAAAAGAAAGCTTGCCTCAAGGCGTGGTCCACAGGTTGATCCTCTGGAATTAAAAGCTGGGGATTATGTCGTTCACGAGGTTCATGGTGTTGGACAGTTCAAAGAATTAGTCCAGCGCAAAGTCGGCAGGGGCGGAAAATTAAACCGTGAGTATTTATTAATCGAATACGCACCACCCAAAAAAAGCTATCCGGCGGACACGTTGTTTGTTCCTGTTGATCAACTAGATCTGGTCACCAGATACGTCGGTGGTGAAGCACCGGTGTTATCAAAGATGGGTGGAACCGACTGGGCCAGGGCAAAAGGCAATGCCAGAAAAGCAGTTAGACAGATTGCCATTGATCTAGTGAAGCTCTACGCCGAGCGATCAAAAGCCGAGGGTTATGCCTTTGGCCCCGACACCGCTTGGCAGCATGAGCTGGAAGAAGCGTTTCCCTATGTTGAAACTTCAGATCAGCTAAAAACCATCGAAGAGGTCAAGCGAGACATGGAAAGCCCGAGACCGATGGATAGGTTGTTGGCGGGTGATGTTGGTTTTGGTAAGACAGAGGTTGCCCTGAGGGCTGCCTTCAAAGCCATCCAAGATGGCAAGCAGGTGGCGATACTGTGCCCAACGACACTGTTGGTGAGACAACACATGGAAACCTTCAGAGATCGCTTCAAAGGATTCCCTGTAAACATCGAGGCACTTTCCAGGTTTCAATCATCAGCCAATGTGAAACAAACCCTGCAAGGCCTGCAAACAGGTGCGGTTGATTTGGTGATAGGTACTCACAGATTGTTGGGCGAGGGGGTGAAGTTTAGAAACCTGGGACTAATCATTGTTGATGAGGAACAGCGCTTCGGAGTTGAACACAAAGAAAAACTAAAAAGCTTTAGAGCCAATGTTGATGTTTTATCGATGAGTGCAACCCCAATTCCAAGAACACTTGAGATGGCGGTGACCGGCATCAGAGAGATGAGCACACTCGCCACACCACCCGAACAGCGCCAGCCAATTTTGACCTATGTCGGAGGTTATTCAGAGCAGCAGCTTGCAGCCGCTATCCGCAGAGAGCTAATCCGCGAGGGGCAGGTTTTCTATGTCCATAACCGAGTCAGTTCAATTGATGCGGTGGCCAATGAGATAGCTCGTTTGGTTCCGGAGGCGAGAGTTGGCGTGGCCCATGGAAAATTACCGGAGGCTCAATTAGAGCAGGTGGTGGTGGATTTCTGGGACAGGAAATTCGATGTCTTGGTTTCAACCACAATCATTGAAACAGGCATTGATATCCCAAATGCGAATACCTTGATTGTTGATAGAGCAGAGAATTACGGGCTTAGCCAATTGCATCAAATCAGAGGACGAGTTGGCAGATCCAGAGAACGCGCCTATGCCTATTTTTTCTATGACCCATCAAAGCCATTGACTGAGACAGCTCATGATCGCTTGGCAACAATTGCCACCAATAACGAACTTGGCAGCGGATTCCAGGTTGCCATGAAAGACCTAGAAATCAGAGGTGCTGGAAACTTGCTTGGTGGCGAGCAGAGTGGGCACATAGCTGGTGTTGGGTTTGATCTTTACTTGCGAATGATTGGCGAGGCGGTTGATGAGTTCAAAGGCAAAAAAGTTGAGGCCCCAGCCGAGCTAAACCTTGAGATTCCAGTTAGCGCACACATCCCAACCAGTTATCTGGATAGTGATCGACTAAGACTTGAGGCTTATCACAAACTCAGTGCTGCGGGAGGTTCGGAGTCAACGCCTGAGCAGTTAGCGTTGATTTTAGAAGAGCTAGAAGACCGCTACGGCAAAGCCCCGCAAGAATTACAAACACTCATTCGAGTGACTGAACTTAGACAAATTGCAAACCGTTTGGGCTTGAAGGATCTAAACATGCTGGGGGATAAGTTGAGGATGCAACCAATAGAGCTCACCGAGAGTCAATTGGTGCAGCTCTCGCATAACCACACCGGGGTTAGGTATTTGCAATCTGCAAATATGTTGACACTTGATAAGCCAGTCTCACTCTCAACCGATGAGCAGGTGATTGACTGGGTGAAAGAGTTTTTGGAGGGCTTGGCTTGAGTGAACTAGAAAAACTAATAGAAACAGCACACCAACTGCGTGCCCCTGGAGGATGCCCCTGGGATGCGGAACAAACACACAGATCTTTGATTCAGTATTTATTAGAAGAAACCCATGAACTGATTGAAGCCATTGAGGCAGGAAGCCGTGATGAGGTTTTGGAAGAACTTGGTGATGTTTTATATCAAGTTGTTTTTCACTCAGACATCGCCTCCACCGGTTCCTTAGGTGAACCATTTGATATTGAGGATGTTGCCAAAAAGATGACCGAGAAAATGATCTCTCGTCACCCGCATGTTTTCGGAAATTCAGAGCAGCAGGATAAATACGCTGCTGAGACCGGTGATGATGTGATGCAGAACTGGGATGAGCACAAAAAGCGTGAAAAACCAGAGAGAACAAGCATTCTCGATGGTGTCCCGCAGTCAATGCCAGCTTTAGCTTTAGCCAGCAAGGTGATGGCAAAAGCTGAAAAAGCAGAGATTTTAGAAAAATCTGACACCCCAGCCATTCCCATGGAGACCGAGGAAGATCTGGGGAAGATGCTACTGGCCATCGTTAGCTCAGCAAGAACCGTTGGTTTAGACCCTGAGCGAGCGCTAAGAGAGGCAACTAGAGAGTTACAGGTGGAAATTAGGCAGGCAGAGATTGATGATCAGCTGGATGCGGGAGTTATCGGCAGGGTAGACGCTGACTGAGTGCATCTTTATGGGAAACTAACAAAATGGCCAAACAGATTTCTTCTCCAAGGGGAATGCGTGATTTCCTACCGGTGGAAAAGCTCAGACGTGAGCAAATCCTCGCGGAAATATTAGACGTTTATCAAGCTCGTGGCTTTCAATCAATTGAGACTCCAGCTATGGAGAACCTAGACAGGCTTCTTAGCGGTCAGGGTGGGGATAATGAAAAGCTGGCTTTTCAAGTTTTGAAGCGCGGAGATGAATTAGAAAAAGCTCTGGGCAATAGCGAGTCCCTAGCTGACCTGGGTTTGCGCTACGACCTGACAGTTCCACTCACAAGGTTTTATGCAACCAATCAAGCGGAGCTTCCAAAGGTTTTCAAAGCAGTCCAAACAGGTCCTGTTTGGAGAGCGGAAAGACCTCAAAAGGGTCGCTATAGGCAATTTAACCAATGCGATATCGACATTTTGGGTGATGAGACAACCGACGCTGAATTAGAACTACTGACAGCCTCTCTGGAGGTTTTGGATCGACTGGGCCTGAATGATGCAATGATCAGGATCAATCACCGTGGATATCTAAATCGAATGATGAAAAAACTTGCAGTTGATGACCCAGCAGGGGTGCTAATAACCATCGACAAACTAGACAAGATAGAAATCTCTGGGGTTAAAAAAGAACTCTCTGAAAAATATGACCCAGAATTAGCTGAGCGGGTAACTAGCTGGTTGCAGCAAGAATCAGATATGCCAGATGAGCTTGCAGAGCTAAATCTTTCTAACCCCAGAATTAAATTTGATAAAACGCTTGTTCGAGGCATGGGTTATTACACAGGTGCCGTGTTTGAAATTGAGCATCCCTCAAGTGGTCAATCAATTGGCGGTGGCGGGCGCTATGACGGAATGGTTGGTCGCTGGTTGGGCAAAGATGTTCCAGCGGTTGGAATCTCCCTTGGTTTTGAAAGAGTTGTCGATTTGATTACCAAGCAATTCGATAAAAAACCCTCGGTGGTGCTGATTTATGACGACATAGAAAATGCTCTAGAACTTCAATCGCAAGCAATCGATGCTGGGTTTAATGCTCGGATTGAAAAGCGCGTGAAGAACATGAAGGTTTTATTAGAGGCCATGAGAGATCAGGGTTATGAAAACTTTGGGGTTATAAATGGTGAACATATTTTCACAAACCTCGAGATTAAGCCCCTTCAATAGACCCTGTTGCTATGCTTTGAATCGCTATGTAGCCCCATGTCCTTTCCCCCGCAATAAGGAGTTAGTTTGTCCCTGATTGAAGCCATTGGCGCAAGAGAAATACTAGACAGTCGAGGAAATCCAACCGTTGAAGTTGAGATCGCCCTGGATGATGGAAGTTTTGGAAGGGCAGCTGTTCCCTCGGGAGCATCAACCGGAGCCTTCGAAGCCCACGAATCTCGTGATGGCGGAGATCGCTACATGGGCAAAGGTGTCACCAAGGCAGTGGAAGCAGTTGATGAACTGGATGAGCGTCTAGTTGATTTTGATGCGGTTGATCAGCGATTAGTTGATTCAGCAATGATTGAAATTGATGGAACAGAGAACAAAGCCCGCTTGGGTGCGAATGCAATCTTGGGTGTTTCACTAGCTACCGCCAGGGCTGCAAGCGAGAGTTGTGATTTGCCACTTTATAAATATCTTGGTGGGCCAAATGCGCATGTTTTGCCAGTGCCACTTATGAACATCATCAATGGAGGTGCTCACGCTGACACCGGAGTTGACATCCAAGAATTTATGATTGCTCCAGTTGGTGCAGAATCTTTCCGTCACGCTCTGCAGATGGGTGCGGAGGTTTATCACAACCTGAAAAAGATTCTGAATGCCAAGGGTCTCTCAACCGGTTTGGGAGATGAGGGTGGATTTGCCCCAGAGCTAGAAAACAACCGAGCAGCACTGGATATCATCCTGGAGGCAATCACTGCCGCTGGATATAAAGCAGGCGAGGATGTCGCTCTCGCACTGGATGTTGCATCAACTGAGTTTTATGAAAACGGTAAATATAACTTTGAGGGCAAAGCCAGAACTGCTTCCGAGATGGCCGAGTATTACGCATCATTGGCCAATGATTACCCACTGGTTTCAATTGAAGACCCACTAGCCGAGGAAGACTGGGCTGGCTGGACTGAATTGACAGCTTCTATTGGTGGAAAGATTCAGCTGGTTGGTGATGATCTCTACGTCACAAACCCAAAGAGACTGCAAATGGGAATTGATCAAAAGGCTGGTAACAGCATCTTGGTGAAGGTGAATCAGATTGGAACTCTCACCGAGACATTGGATGCTGTCGATATGGCCCACCGTCACGGAATGAGTTCAATCATCTCTCACCGCAGTGGTGAGACTGAGGACACCTTCATTGCTGATTTAGCTGTTGCAACTAACTCCGGGCAAATCAAAACAGGAGCTCCTGCGCGAAGTGAGCGGGTTGCCAAATACAACCGCTTGCTTCGAATTGAAGAGGAATTGGCTGATGCTGCATCATATGCAGGTTGGGCTGCCTTTAGACGCGGCTAGTCGAATACTAAATCTCACAAACCAGATTTAGAATTTGGCTTGTCATGCCAGAACAAAAAGTCCCAGTCAAGGTCAATGAAACCTCCTGGTGGTTTCAAAACCTCCACCTAAGTGGTTCAATTGCGCTTTTTCTGCTGGTTGTCACCCTTGGGGTTATAACCTTGGCCCCCGATATTCAATTGCTTTTGCGCCAAAGAGCGGAGATTGCAGAAGTTGAGCAATCCATAGAGCTATCAAAGCAGTCATTAGAGGACATGCAATCTGAGCGAGATAGATGGCAAGACCCCGCTTATATCCGCTCTCAGGCAAGGGAGAGACTTTATTACGTCCTTCCTGGTGAAGTGAGCTACCTGGTGATGGATGCTGAAGGCATTGATTTCAGTGGAGAAACTGGAACCCTCGGTCAATTACTCGCCGAACAGCGCGAAAGTGACGTGATAAGCCAGGGGGTCATTGCAGCTGAGAAGGACTGGGTTCAATCAAGCCTTGAGTCAATTTTCAGAGCTGCATTGGATGTTCCAACTGAAGAGGAAAGCGAAATCAGTTTGCGAGAGATTGAATGATTAGCGCTGAGGATCTCGAAATAGTCTCTGAGCAACTGGGAAGACCCGCAAGGTCGATGTTGGAGGTGAGTGCAAGGTGTATTTGTGGCAACCCTGTGGTTGTAAAAACCAAGCCCCGGCTGGAAGATGGAACACCTTTCCCAACGCTTTATTACCTGACTCACCCTGCCGCTACCGCCAGCATGTCAAGGCTTGAAAGTGCAGGATTGATGGCCCAGTGGTCAGAGCTATTGGAAGAAGATGAAATTTCAGAGCAATACCTGAAGGCTCATGAGAGTTATCTAGAGCATCGAGAGCAGATTGAATTCGTTGAAGAGCTTAAAGATATCTCCGCTGGAGGCATGCCAAATCGTGTGAAATGCTTGCATGCACTGGCCGCTCACTCTCTTGCGGTTGGTCCAGGAATGAACCCAATTGGGGACTTGGCGGTTGAAAACAGTGACTGGAAGATTGGAAAATGTCAGTGTGAGAGGCCAAAACAGGTTCCAATCCGCTAACCTAGAGGCTTGTAGCCGAAGAGGTCTGCCCAAAAAGCACCGCAACAACAACGAAACGAACAAATGGCTGAAAAAACACTTAAGAACAAGACTCCTCGTATTTTGATTATTGGGGGTGGATACGCGGGGTTCTACGCCGCAAAATGGCTAGAGAAGCTAACTCGCAAGGGTGAGGTTGATGTCACCATGATTGATCCGCTTCCCTACATGACCTACCAACCTTTCTTGCCAGAGGTGGCCGCTGGTTCGATTGAACCACGTCACACTGTTGTCTCTCATAGGTCTCACTTAAGCAAGACCAAGTTGATAACTGGCAAAGTAACCAAAATTAACCACAAGGCAAAAAAGGCAACAGTCAGCGTTGACGGAGCCAAGCCCTACACAATCGAATACGACCACGTTGTTGTGACGGCTGGAGCAATTTCCAGAACCTTCCCAATTCCAGGAGTCGCATCGGTAGCGATTGGAATGAAAAATGTTGAAGAGGCGGTAGAGGTTCGCAACAAGATGTTTGCAAACTTCGATCGAGCTGCTGCATTGCCCCAGGGTCCAGAGCGCGACAGGTTGTTGACCTTTGTGGTTGTCGGTGGAGGTTTTGCAGGCATTGAAACAGTCGCTGAGTTGAGATCAGCTGCCACCTATTTACTTCGTTATTACCCTGAGATTGCCTTTGAGGATATTCAGTTTCACCTGGTTGAGGCCATGGGGCGAGTGATGCCTGAAGTTAGTGAAAAGCGTGGTGAGTGGGTTGTGAACTGGATGGAAAGAGCTGGTATCACCGTTCACCTAAACACTCAGCTATTGAACTGTGAAAAGGGAGTTGTGAAGCTTTCAAGCGATGAAGAGTTTGAAAGTGACATCGTGATTTGGACTGCTGGTGTGGCAGCTTCCCCAATGGCTAAATTCAGTGACTTGCCAATTGATGAGCGCGGAAGAATCATTGCCGAGGCAACTTTGCAGGTAACAGATGATCAGGGGCATGTGTTTGAAGGCGCCTGGACCGCAGGAGATGTCTCCAGAGTTCCCGATTTAAGTGGTGGTGGAGTTGGTGGCTATTGCGTTCCAAACGCCCAGCACGCTGTTAGACAGGGCAAGAAAGTTGCTAAAAACCTGACTGCAGTAGTTCGTGGCGATGGACCAACACAGTATAAATGGGCAACTTTGGGTGCTGTTGCAGGTCTTGGAATTGGCCAAGGAGTGCTGCAGGTTGGAAGATTTTCTATGGCGGGGCCATTGGCTTGGCTTGCTCACCGTGGCTATCACGGATTGGCAATGCCAATGCTTGAGCGCAAGATCAGAGTTATCGGCGGTTGGGTTTGGAACTTCTTACTGCGCCGCGATGTAGTATCTCTGGAAGCAGTTAGACACCCAAGAGAAATCTTCGCCGCAAACGCAGCGAAGGTGGGAAAGAAGTAACAACTGCGCCCCCGTAGCCCAATGGCAGAGGCAGGCGACTTAAAATCGCTCCAGTGTGGGTTCGAGTCCCACCGGGGGCACTCTTACAGTTTGCTGAACTATCCGACTCTCACCCACAGATTTCAGTAGCATGGAAC
>JAVLCC010000018.1:0-18547 GCA_031580995.1 Microbacteriaceae bacterium | reverse complement strand
TTAATTCCACAGAAATACTTCTTGCAGTTTGTTGTTGTCCTTCTATAAGATAGAGGTTTGCTCCCCGATAGCGCGTGCCCTCAAATTGCGGTTGGTATGCCTGTTTGCAAATTGCGGCAACAGAGAATCTGGGGAAACAAATGGGCCCGAATAACAACCGACTCTTGATGAGTCATTCCCTTGGAGGGGTATTTACTTGGCAGCTGCGAAGAAAACTAAGACCGCTAAAAACACCAGACAGGCCATGAGGCCATCATTCGCCAAAAACCCAGATCCCATGGAGCTTCCAGATCTGCTGCAACTGCAGACAGAGAGCTTCGAGTGGTTGATCGGAACAGCAAAATGGCGAGAGACAGTAGAAGCCGATGCAAGACACGGTCTTGCTGAGGTTTTCGAAGAACTGAGTCCAATCGAGGATGCATCAAATAATGCACAAGACTCGAAGATGGGATTAAGCTTCACCGACCCAGAACTATTTGATCCTCCCTATTCACCAGAGGAGTGCAAGGAAAAGGGTAAGAGCTACACCCAGCCGCTTTATATCAAAGCTGAGTTCACCAATTACCTAACCGGTGAAATCAAGAGCCAGACGGTGTTCATGGGTGATTTCCCAGTAATGACCGAAAAGGGAACGTTCATTATCAACGGCACCGAGCGTGTTGTTGTTAGCCAGTTGGTTCGTTCCCCAGGTGTTTACTTCAGTGTTTCAACTAACACCACTGGAAACCTAGATGTTCGTAACAACAAGGCGCAGATCATTCCATCCCGTGGTAGCTACCTAGAGTTTTTGACCGAGTGGGTGAAAGACGACCGCAAGCCAGTTGCAAGGTTCGGTAAGCCAATTTTGCAGGTGCAGGTTGATCGCAAGACCAAAGTCAGCGCGACTATTTTCTTGAAAGCACTTGGATACTCAAAAGATGAGATCCGTGCAGAGTTTGCTGATCTAAAAACAGCAACCGAGAAAAACCCAATGGGATTGCAGTTTGATGCAGACATCATTGAGAACACTCTCGAATACGACGAGAGCAAGGTCTACCCAACCCCAATTATTGAAAAAGAGGCAGCCCTTCGTGAGCTTTACCGCAAGGTTCGTGGAGAGCAGGCCGGTGCCGATGTAGCCGAGAACTGGCTAAAGAGCACCTATTTTGAATCAAAGCGTTACAACCTCGCCCGCGTTGGTCGCTACAAGATCAACCGCAAGCTTGGTCTTGACATGCCTATAGAGCACAACACCCTGACCCCAACAGATGTTATTTCAACACTGAAATATCTATTGCTGTTTGACCAGGGAATTGCTAACGGTGTTCAGGCTGGAACCCAGAGACTTGAATTTGATATCAAGCAGGGTGGCAAGAAAACCAAGTTGGTTATCAGCCCAGACGATATCGATGATTTCTCAAACCGTCGTATCCGTTCAGTTGGTGAGTTGATTCAGAACCAGGTTCGAATCGGTCTAAGCCGCATGGAGCGTGTTGTTCGCGAGCGCATGTCCACCCAGGACATCGAGGCGATAACCCCGCAGACACTGATTAACCTTCGCCCAGTTGTCTCAGCTCTGAAGGAGTTCTTCGGAGCCAGCCAGCTGAGTCAGTTCATGGACCAGAACAACCCGCTTGCAGGGCTTGCCCACAAGCGTCGTTTGAGTGCACTGGGTCCTGGTGGTATTGCTCGTGAGCGTGCCCAGATGGAGGTGCGTGATGTTCACCCATCCCACTACGGAAGAATGTGTCCGGTTGAGACTCCTGAAGGACCAAACATTGGTCTGATTGGATCCCTTACTGCTTTCTCAAAGATCAACACCTTTGGTTTCATTGAAACCCCTTACCGTGAGGTAAAAAACAACAAGGTAACTAAAAAGATTGTTTATCTAGATGCCTCTGAAGAGGAAAACCTAGCGATTGCAGCTGCTGACACCCCCATGAATGAGGATGGAACCTTCACCAACAAAAAGGTCTTCGCTCGTTTCCGTGGAGATGTTGTTGAGGTTGATAACGAAGATGTCAGCTACATCGATGTTTCACCTCGTCAGCTAGCCAGTGTTTCAACATCATTGATTCCATTCCTAGAACACGATGACTCATCACGTGCATTGATGGGTGCAAACATGCAGCGTCAGGCTGTGCCCATCTTGCGTGCCGACAGCCCAATTGTTGGAACCGGTATGGAGCGAGTTGCAGCAATTGACTCAGGCGCATGTGTGATCAACGAGGTTGCCGGTGTGGTCGAGGAAATTGATGCGGATTACATCACCGTGATGCACGATGATGGCAAGCGTGCGACTTATGTTTTTCGCAAGTTTGAGCGTTCAAACCAGGGAACACCTATCAACCACCGTGTGATCGTTGATGTTGACGAGCGCGTTGAAGCCGGCCAGGTTTTGGCTGATGGTCCTTCAACCGAGCAGGGTGAGATGGCCTTGGGTAAAAACCTTTTGGTGGCATTCATGCCATGGGAGGGTCACAACTTCGAGGATGCGATCATCATCAGCCAGGAGCTTGTCAAAAATGACGACCTGAGCAGTATTCACATCGAAGAGTATGAAGTTGATGCCAGAGACACCAAATTGGGTAAAGAAGAAATCACTGCAGATCTTCCAAACATCAGCCAGGAAGCGCTTGCGCAACTGGATGAAAACGGAATCATTCGCGTTGGAGCTGAGGTCCGTCCAGGAGATATCTTGGTTGGAAAAGTCACCCCGAAGGGTGAGACCGAGCTCAGTGCTGAAGAAAGACTTCTTCGTGCGATCTTCAACGAGAAATCTCGCGAAGTTCGCGACACCTCTTTGAAAGTCCCCCACGGTGAGCAGGGAACCATCATTGATGTTCGCGTCTTTGATTCTGAAACCGGTGAAGATGAATTAGGTGCTGGTGTGAACCAGCGTGTGGTTGTCTACATCGCCCAGAAGCGTAAAATCACCGAGGGTGACAAGCTAGCCGGTCGACACGGAAACAAGGGTGTTATTGCCAAGATTTTGCCCGTTGAGGACATGCCGTTTATGGCCGATGGAACACCTTTGGACATCGTTTTGAACCCATTGGGAATCCCTGGACGAATGAACTTCGGTCAGATTTTGGAAACCCACCTCGGCTGGATCGGAAGAAGCGGTTGGGAAGTCAAAAAGGGTGCTAAATGGGCAACTGGCATGCCAGAGGAGCTTCTAAGCGCAGAACCCGGCACCAAGGTTGCAACACCGGTATTTGATGGAGCCAGCAAGGACCAGGTAAGTGGTCTGTTGGATTCAACACTTCCAAACCGTGACGGAAACCGTCTGATTGATTCATCAGGTAAAGCACAGTTGTTTGATGGAAGAAGCGGTGAGCCATACCCAGAGCCAATTTCTGTTGGTGTGAAATACATGCTGAAACTTCACCACCTGGTTGATGACAAGATTCACGCTCGCTCAACAGGTCCTTATTCCATGATTACCCAGCAGCCACTGGGTGGAAAAGCACAGTTCGGTGGACAGCGCTTTGGAGAGATGGAAGTTTGGGCACTGCAGGCTTATGGTGCTGCGCACACCTTGCAGGAGCTACTAACCATCAAAAGTGATGACATTGCGGGTCGCGTAAGAACTTACGAGGCAATCGTGAAAGGCGAGAACATCGCCCCTCCAGGCATTCCGGAATCATTCCGAGTGCTTGCCAAGGAGATGCAGTCACTTGCATTGAACGTTGAGGTTTTGAATGCGGAAGGAAACCGCATTGAACTGAAAGACGATCAGTTCGAGAGTGACCGCGCTGCCGAAGAGCTGGGTATCAACCTAAGCCGCAACGAGCAGCTAACCGCCGATAACGAATTCAACAATTACCAGTAAGACAAAGGACACAGATAAATGACAATGCAGGTAGAAAACTTTGATGCTCTAAGAGTCGGTTTAGCCGATGCTGCCGATATCCGTTCTTGGTCTTCAGGTGAGGTTAAAAAACCAGAAACCATCAACTACAGAACTCTAAAGCCCGAGAAAGACGGCTTGTTCTGCGAGAAGATCTTCGGTCCAACCAAGGACTGGGAATGTTCATGTGGAAAATACAAGCGAGTTCGTTTTAAGGGAATCGTTTGTGAGCGCTGTGGTGTAGAGGTAACCAAGTCAAGTGTTCGTCGTGAGCGCATGGGTCACATCGAGCTTGCAGCTCCGGTTACTCACATTTGGTATTTCAAGGGTGTTCCCTCTCGTTTGGGATACCTATTGAACATGGCTCCTAAAGACCTAGAGAAGATCATTTACTTCGCAGGTTACAGAGTAATGGGCATTCACGCTGAAGAGCGCACCTATGACGAGGGCATGATTCGCGAGGACTATGTTTCACGTGTTAGGACGCTTTTGGATCAGCGCGAGCAGGAAATGCTTGCGCTAGCTCAGGATGAACACGATGCGCTGGTTGGTCACGGTCTGGGATTGCAGATCTCAAATAAGGTCTGGGAGCAGCCTCGCTGGGTTGAAAAGCAGTGGGTGAAATCTCTGGAGCAGTTGATTGCAGCCGAGGAAAAAGACGTAGACGGTTTCTTTAGTGGCAAAGAGCTCAACGAAACTGAGGATGGCGAGGATGAATCTCCTGTAGTTCGCACCCCTCAGGAGGAAAAAGAGATCAAAAAGCTCATGATGGAATTCAAAAAGAAGACCGACAAGGTTGTTCGTGAATATGCCCGCATCGAGCGCCCAGCTAACTTGCAAAAAGAGCAGATGGCCTGGAGGTTGTATCTAACCACCAAGCCTGCGGATCTGATTCAAAACGATGTGATCTTCGATCACTTCGATTACCACTTCGGTGATTACTTCGACACTGCTATTGGTGCCGAGGCAATCCAGAGGGTTCTATCTGAGTTTGATTTGGAATCAGCTGCAGCAGAGCTTCGCGAGACAATCGCCACCACCAAGGGATCAAAGCAGACTCAGGCCATCAAGCGCTTGAAGGTTGTCAACAGCTTCCTGAAATCCGGCACCCCTCCAACCAGCATGGTTTTGGATGTGTTACCAGTGTTGCCACCAGAGATTCGTCCAATGGTGCAGCTAGATGGTGGTCGCTTCGCAACAAGTGATCTAAATGATCTTTACCGCAGGGTTATTAACCGCAACAACCGTCTAAAGCGATTTGTTGATCTCGGTGCCGTTCCAAAGACCATTTTGAATAACGAGATGCGCATGCTGCAGGAAGCAGTTGATGCATTGTTTGATAACGGTCGTCGTGGACGAGCAGTTACCGGAACCGGTAACCGTGCACTGAAATCTTTGAGTGATCTTCTGAAGGGTAAGCAGGGACGATTCCGTCAGAACCTTTTGGGTAAGCGTGTTGACTACTCAGGTCGTTCGGTAATCGTTGTTGGTCCGCAGCTTCAGTTGCACCAAACAGGTCTGCCCAAGTTGATGGCGCTAGAGCTATTCAAGCCATTCGTTATGAAAAGGCTTGTTGATATGGGTATCGCCCAGAACATCAAATCCGCCAAGCGCATGGTTGAAAGATCACGCCCGCAGGTTTGGGGAGTTTTGGAAGATGTTATTAAAGAACGCCCAGTATTGCTAAACCGCGCACCGACTCTGCACCGCTTGGGTATCCAAGCTTTTGAGCCAGTGCTGGTTGAGGGTAAAGCAATTCAGTTGCACCCATTGGTATGTGCGGCATTCAACGCTGACTTCGATGGGGATCAGATGGCAGTTCACCTGCCATTGACCGCTGAGGCTCAGGCTGAAGCCAGAATCTTGATGCTAGCCAGCAACAACATTCTGAAGCCATCCGATGGACGCCCAGTTGCCACCCCAACCCAGGACATGATCATTGGTATCTTCCACCTAACCAGTCAGTTTGATGGTGCCAAGGGTGAGGGACGCGTATTTGGTTCTTTGGCTGAGGCTGAGATGGCATTTGACTTACACGAAATTGAAGTTGGTTCAACTATCAAGCTTCGTGAAAAGACAGCCAATGGAACAGCTTTGAATGAGACCACATACGGTCGCGCTATTTTCAATAGCCTTTTGCCTGCTGGTTTCCACCACGTTGATTACCAGGTTGGCAAAAAGCAGCTAGGAAAGATCGTTTCTGAGCTGGTGGATAACTTCAGCCGCACCGAAGTTGCCAACACCCTGGACCGCATGAAGGATGCTGGATTCTATTGGGCCACCCGTAGCGGTGTTTCCATGTCGATCAGTGATGCAAACTTTGATCCAAAGGGAATCTTCGACAAAGAGCGCGCGAAGATGGTGCTGGATGCTGAGAAAAAGCACACCAAGATTCAGGAAGCTTATGACACCGGTTTGAAATCAGACCTGGAGCGTCGTGACGAATTAGGTGAGTTGTGGTTTAAGCGAACCAGTGAAATCGAAGCATTGTTGAAAGATTCGATTCCAACCGATAACGCTATTTACAAAATGGTGGTTTCCGGTGCACGTGGTAACTGGCTACAAATCCGTTCCATTATGGGTATGCGTGGACCAGTTGCAACCTCATCTGGTGACTTCGCACCAATGCCTGTGAAGGGTAATTACCTACTGGGTCTAACCCCGCACGAGTATTTCATCAACGCAACTGGAGCTAGAAAGGGTAACGCTGACACAGCCATGAAAACTGCTGCTGCAGGTTATCTGACCCGTCGTTTGGTTGATGTTGCACAGGATGTGATTATCCGTGAGGAAGACTGCGGAACAACTAAGGGACTAGATAAAGACCTATTGGATGATGACCAGATTGAGCTAAGTATCTTGACCAGGTCATCTGCAGTTGATGTCAAAGATGGCAAAAAGGTCATCGTGGCAGCCGGCGAGGTGATCACCCAGTCAAAGGTCGCGGAGCTAAAAGAAGCAGGACATGAAACCGTCATGGTTCGAAGTGTTTTGACTTGTGAGGCTGAGCGCGGAATTTGTGCAAAGTGCTATGGAAACTCTTTAGCAACCAACGATGTTGTCGAGGTTGGTGAAGCGATTGGAATTATCGCTGCACAGAGTATTGGTGAGCCAGGTACACAGTTGACAATGCGTACCTTCCACACCGGTGGTGCTGCCAATGAGGCCAAGAAGCAGACCATTTTGAAATCCATTGGTGGACAAAAGGTACGTGTGGAGAGGCTTATCTCCTATGACATCACGCAAGGGTTGAACGGTGTTACCGACCTGCTGGAGGCCCGTGTTGGTTGGCGTCAGGCAGGAAAGGTTGCTGTTATGGCCTTCTGGGGTGGAACAGTTGACATCGTTGAGGTTCCAAGCGGAACTTCTTCGAAGAAGTTTGATGTCTATGTTCGTCCAAACGGAGAAGCCGCTGAGCGCGAGGCAGATGCCATGGCAGCTCAGTACAGCTTCAGTCGCACCACTTCAAAGACCTTCAAAAAGCTAAGCCCATACCTTCCAATCACCTCGGTTTCAAACCCTGAGGACCTGTTGGTTGAAAAGGGTGATGTTGTTGAGGCCGGAGATTACCTGGTGGATGGAACCCCAATTCCTCACGAGGTATTGATGATCAAGGGAAGCCGTGAGGCTGCAGCCGAGATCATCCGTGGTGTTCAGGCTATTTATGGATCCCAAGGTGTTCCACTGCACGATAAGCACCTGGAGGTTATTGTCCGCCAGATGCTATCGAAGGTGACCGTGATTGAATCCGGCGAGACCGAGTTGCTACCAGGTGAGGTTGTTGACCGTAGCCACTTCGCCAGAACCAACCGCGCAGCGGTTGGCGATGGTCGGAAGCCCGCCAGTGCTCGTCAAGAGGTTATGGGTATGACCAGAGCCAGCTTGGCAGCTCAGTCATGGCTATCGGCTGCATCATTCCAGGAGACCACCAGGGTGCTAACCCAGGCGGCACTGGATAGGCGCATCGACCCACTTGAGGGACTGAAAGAAAACGTGATTATCGGTAAGTTGATTCCAGCTGGAACTGGTCTGCAGCGCTACCGCAACTTCGAGGTGGATGGCACCGAGGAGGCCAAGGCCGAGAGGTATCCAAACAGAATCTGGACCGAAAATGAGGTCAATGATGAGTTTGGAACCGTTGAGGTCGACAGTTCAGATCTGAGCTTTAGCTCAATTGAACCTCTAGAGGATTAGTTCTCACCCCGAGATTGGGGTCAAACCAGTCTCGGGGGAGAAAAATCCGCTTGACCGAGGCGCAAGCCAGCAGGTATGCTTTTGTAGGTTTGCGCAAGCAAAGAGCAGTTTTGCTCAGAAGAAAAATTCATTTGACTCAGCCAGTTGGCTGTGTCGGGAACAAGGAGTGTTGATTGCCAACAATTCAGCAGTTGGTGCGAAAGGGTCGCCAGACTAAGCCTGGCCTAAAAAAGACCCCTGCGCTGAAAGGTAGCCCACAGCAGCGTGGAGTTTGCACACGTGTTTACACAACCACACCTAAAAAGCCAAACAGTGCTTTGCGTAAGGTTGCTCGTGTGAAGCTATCAAATGGTACCGAAGTAACCGCCTACATCCCAGGTGAGGGTCACAACCTGCAGGAGCACAGCATGGTGCTGGTTCGTGGAGGACGTGTTAAAGACCTTCCCGGTGTGCGATACAAGATCGTTCGCGGTGCATTGGACACTCAGGCAGTTAAAGGTCGCGCCCAGGCCCGTTCCCGCTATGGCGCTAAGAAGGGTTAGTAGATAAATGCCACGTAAAGGCCCAGTAGCCAAAAGACCAGTCGTTCAGGATCCTGTTTATGGTTCCCCTGTTGTGTCTCAGCTAATCAACAAGGTTTTGCAGGATGGAAAGAAATCTCTTGCAGAGAGCATTGTTTATGCAGCTTTGGAAGGAACTCACGCCAAAACAGGTGAAGAGCCAGTAACTCTGCTAAAAAAAGCTTTAGATAACGTCCGTCCAACCGTTGAGGTTAAATCTCGCCGTGTTGGTGGATCTACTTACCAGGTTCCAGTTGAGGTGAAAAGCCACAGAGCTAACACCTTGGCGATGCGCTGGTTGGTGAAATATTCTCAAGATCGTCGCGAGAAGACAATGACTCAGCGATTGATGAACGAGATTTTGGATGCCTCAAACGGACTTGGCGCAGCCGTCAAGCGTCGTGAGGACACCCACAAAATGGCAGAGGCCAATAAGGCATTTGCTCACTACCGCTGGTAACAGCAACCCACTCCGTGATTTTCGGAGTGTTTTTCATTTCCTAGACAACCGGAGGACATAGTGGCACAAGAGGTGCTCATCGACCTGAAAAAGGTCCGCAACATTGGCATCATGGCCCACATCGATGCTGGAAAGACCACGACCACTGAGCGCATTCTTTACTACACGGGAATCAACCACAAAATTGGTGAGACCCACGATGGTGCCTCAACTATGGACTGGATGGAGCAGGAGCAAGAGCGCGGTATTACCATTACCAGTGCTGCTACCACATGTTTCTGGAAAGACACCCAGATCAACATCATTGACACCCCGGGTCACGTGGACTTCACCGTGGAGGTGGAGCGTTCACTAAGAGTTTTGGATGGTGCAGTTGCTGTTTTTGACGGTAAAGAGGGTGTTGAGCCACAGAGTGAGACAGTTTGGCGTCAGGCAGATAAGTACAACGTCCCAAGAGTTTGCTTTGTCAACAAAATGGACAAGCTTGGTGCAGATTTCTATTACACCGTAAAAACCATTGTTGATCGCCTGAAGGCAACTCCTTTGGTTATTCAGCTACCAATTGGTGCTGAGAATGACTTCGAGGGTGTTATTGACCTTGTGGAGATGAAGGCTTTGACCTGGAGGGGTGAAGTTGACCTCGGTGCAAGCTATGACATCGAAGATATCCCAGCAGATTTGCAAGGAAAGGCCGATGAATACCGCGCGAAGTTGATTGAGGCAGTTGCCGAATCAAGCGATGAGCTAATGGAGAAATACTTCGCAGGTGAAGAATTCACAACTGAGGAGATTAAAGCTGGAATTCGTAAGCTCACCATCAACAGTGAGGCATATCCGATTCTTTGTGGTTCTGCATTCAAAAACAAGGGTGTTCAGCCAATGTTGGATGCAGTTTTGGACTACTTGCCAAACCCATTGGATGTTCCACCGGTTGAGGGAATGGATCCAAAGGACGAAGACAAGGTTCTTACTCGTAGCCCAAGCCCAGAGGAGCCTTTCAGCGCACTGGCGTTCAAGGTTGTCTCCCACCCATTCTTTGGTCGTTTGACCTATGTTCGTGTTTACAGCGGAAACCTAGATTCAGGTGCTGCGATTGTGAACTCAACTAAGGGCAAAAAGGAGCGTATTGGAAAGCTTTTCCAGATGCACTCCAATAAAGAGCAACCAGTAGATCAAATCCGTGCAGGACATATCTATGCTGTTATTGGTTTGAAAGACACCACTACAGGTGACACACTTTGTAACCCTGAACACCCAATTGTTCTAGAGAGCATGACCTTCCCAGAGCCTGTGATCTCGGTGGCAATTGAGCCTAAGACCAAGAGTGACCAGGAGAAGCTAGCAACAGCTATTCAGAAACTAGCCGAGGAAGACCCAACATTCCGCGTTGAGCAGGATGAAGAGACCAGCCAAACCGTGATTAGCGGTATGGGTGAGTTGCACTTGGATATCTTGGTTGATCGCATGAAGCGTGAATTCAAAGTTGAGGCAAATGTTGGTAAGCCACAGGTTGCCTACCGTGAGACCATCAAGAAAATTGTTGAAAAGCACGACTACACCCACAAAAAGCAGACCGGTGGATCAGGACAGTTTGCAAAGATTCAGATTGCCCTGGAACCTATGGAGGTTGAGGGTGACAAGATTTATGAGTTTGAAGACAAGATCACCGGAGGACGTGTTCCACGTGAATACATCCCAAGTGTTGATCACGGTATTCGTGACTCAATGGCAAACGGTGTCCTAGCCGGCTACCCAATGGTAGGCGTAAAAGCCAAGCTGTTGGATGGTCAGTATCACGATGTTGACTCATCGGAGATGGCATTCAAGATTGCTGGATCGATGGCCTTTAGAGAGGCCGCGAAAATGGCACAACCAGTTCTACTCGAGCCAATGATGGCAGTCGAGGTTCGTACCCCAGAGGAATACATGGGAGACGTAATCGGTGACATCAACTCTCGACGTGGACAAGTTCGCTCGATGGAAGACGCCAGTGGCGTTAAGGTGATTGATGCCTTGGTTCCCTTGAGTGAAATGTTCGGTTACGTTGGTGACCTGCGAAGTAAAACATCAGGTAGGGCGGTCTATTCAATGACCTTTGAAACCTATGCTGAGGTTCCAAAGGCGGTCAGCGAGGAAATCGTTCAAAAAGGAAGGGGAGACTAGGACCTTTATGGGACTAGAAACCACTAAGATAGAAATTCTGTAAACCCAAATCAGAGTCGGTCCGCCAAGACCGATGATTTACAACGGATCCTGAGGAGGACCCCTATGGCTAAGGCGAAATTCGAGCGCACAAAGCCGCACGTCAACATCGGTACCATCGGTCACGTAGACCACGGTAAGACCACTCTGACTGCGGCAATTACAAAGGTGTTGCACGACCAGTTCCCCGATCTAAATGACAGCTACGCATTCGATTCAATCGATAACTCTCCTGAAGAGAAGCAGCGTGGTATCACGATCAACATCTCCCACGTGGAGTATCAAACCGACGAGCGCCACTACGCACACGTAGACGCTCCAGGTCACGCCGACTACATCAAGAACATGATCACCGGTGCCGCACAGATGGATGGTTCAATCCTGGTTGTTGCTGCTACCGATGGTCCTATGCCACAGACAAAAGAGCACGTACTGCTTGCTCGTCAGGTGGGTGTTCCATACATTGTGGTTGCGCTTAACAAGGCAGACATGGTCGACGACGCAGAAATTATGGAGCTTGTAGAGGTAGAGGTTCGCGAACTTCTAAGCCAGTACGAGTTCCCAGGCGATGACGCTCCTGTTATCCAGGTAAGTGCTCTAAAGGCACTTGAGGGTGACGCTGCATGGGGCGAGAAGGTTTTGGAGCTAATGAAGGCTTGTGATGCAAACATCCCAGCCCCAGTTCGTGACACCGAGAAGCCTTTCTTGATGCCAGTTGAGGACGTATTCACCATCACCGGTCGTGGAACAGTTATCACCGGTAAGGTCGAGCGTGGACAGGTAAAGGTCAACGACGAGGTCGAAATCGTGGGTATCCGCGATAAGCAGAAGACCACCGTTACCGGTATCGAGATGTTCCGTAAGCTTCTGGATTACGCAGAGGCCGGCGAGAACGTAGGTCTATTGCTACGTGGAACCAAGCGTGAAGACGTTGAGCGTGGACAGGTTGTTTGCAAGCCTGCATCAATCACCCCGCACACCAACTTCGATGCAAACGTTTATATCTTGGCAAAGGATGAGGGTGGACGTCACAACCCGTTCTACTCAAACTACCGTCCACAGTTCTACTTCCGTACCACTGACGTAACAGGTGTTATCACCCTGCCAGACGGTACCGAAATGGTTATGCCAGGTGACACCACCGAGATGACCGTTGAACTGATCCAGCCAATCGCTATGGAGGAAGGTCTTCGCTTCGCTATTCGTGAAGGTGGCCGTACCGTAGGTGCTGGAACTGTTACCAAGATCAACCAGTAAGGTCTTAAACCCAAAAGGTCCCTCCCATTGCGGGAGGGACCTTTTGCTTTAATCCTTTTAGGCTATTAGCCCTGCAATCAAAGAGATAAAGATCACTAGGAAAATAGCTGGGGTTACAAACATTGGAATCCAATAAAGCTGTGCCCACTTGGCGATGCCTGTGGCGGTTCTGGATGGATTTTTTAGCTCTGCCAGGTCAGTTGCCAACAAAACCATCTCTCGGCTGGAGGTGAACTGAACTAGAGCTCCCAGTATGCCGCTTGCAAGCAGGATGAAGACAAACGCAAATTGCAATTGCTCGTTATAGCTGGCTATTGTCGGGGTAGCAAACACAGCAAAGGCCAACAAGCCTGTCGGTGCTATTTGGCTGAAAATGATTTGCATTCGCATTTTCAGGTAATTCTGGATTAGTTCCTGCTCGGACATTGTTAGCTCCTTTAGTTCCACACACTAGGTTAGGCGAGAAATTTGACGGTTACAGGCTTTCAGCGCGAGTTCCGTCGTAGATTCGTCAAATTACTTTCAGGTTCGGATAACGGAAACCCTCCATGGTTGGATGTTGTTGCCAATGGCGACCAGCCAGGGCTTTATCTTCCCAATGACGCCCCTTGGGTTGTTCACAGAGATTTCGCAACTCTGGTTGGTGGCATTAGGGCTTTATTGGTGCAGGCACTGCACCCCGGATCGCTTACCGGTGTTGCCCAGCACTCAAGGTATAAAGACGAGCCTCTGGGGCGCCTTGCAGGGACAATTCGCTGGCTTACCGTCACAACCTTTGGTTCTCACGATGCAGTCTCTGGTGAGGCTTCCAGGGTCAATGGGATGCATGACCGAGTCAAGGGTAAATACGACACCAACGAGGGTCTGCAGCGCTCTTATAAAGCAGCCGACAGAGATTTGCTGATGTGGGTGCATGTGGCGTTTATGGAAAGCTTTCTTAGAACCCATCAGTTTTATTCTTCTGCTCCTATTCCAGGGGGAGCAGATAACTACATAGCTCAGTGGTCAAAGGCTGTTGAGCCTCTGGGATTGACTGATGTTCCAATGAATGAGGCTGAGCTTCAGGAGCTAATGAGTGGGTTTTGGCCAGAGCTTCGCCGTGATGCAAAAACAGACAGTGTTATTAGTTTTATTAAAAACCCTCCATTGCCACCTGGAACAAAGCCTTTTTATAATCTCTTTTTTCAAGCTGCCGTTACATCGCTGCCAGCCAATTACGCAGAGCTATTGGGCATGAAGCAGGTTCCAGTTTCAGTTATTCAACCAGTTACCAAATCCGTATTGAAGGGCATGCGAATTGGCATTGGCCCAGAGAGTCCAATTGAAAACGCTGCTATTGAAAGACTGAAGCGAGCAGGTGAAATTTAGGCTTGCGTGTCTGGTGAATGGTTTTCTAAAAACTCAAACACCTCAATTTGATCAACACCTGGAACCGGACCCTTGGGCATTGCTGCCAGCAGAGAAGAATTCACAACAGCCTGCGGTTTAGCAAAACCCGCCCAACGGTTGGTCATATCCGCTGAGGGAATCCGGCAGCAGTTCTCATCGGGGCAGGAGCTAAAGCCGCGGCGTTTGGTTTCTCGACCTCTGAACCACTTCACGTGCTCAAAAGGTGTTCCAACTGAAATTGAAAAATCACCACTGGGGCCAGATTCAATTCTTGAGGTGCACCAATAGGTTCCGTTTGGTTTGTCGGTGTATTGATGAAATGGTGTCAATCTGTCTTCGTGACCAAACACTTGCCTTGCACTCCAGCGCTTGCAAACTGTCTGTCCTTCAACTGCACCAAGCGCATCTGTTGGAAACAGCACCCCGTCGTTTTCATAGGCTTTTGATAAAGCCCCTGTTGAGTGAGCTTTCAAAAAATGCACGGGGATTCCAAGATGCTCGGTTGCGAGGTTAGTGAACCTGTGTGCTGCTGTTTCATAGCCAACCGCATAGGTGTCTCGTAAGTCTTCGACAGCAAGCTCTCTGTTGGCCTTGGCCTCTTTGAGAAACTTCACAGCACTTGTTTGATCAATAAGCAATGCTCCTGCTAAGTAGTTGATTTCAACTCTTTGTTGCAAGAAATCCTCATAGCTTTTTACTTCCTTGTTTCCCAAAGCAAAAGAAGCCAAAGCTTGCAGCAATACCGACCTTGGATCACCCTGGGCATTCCTTGGAAGATAAATCCGCATGTTTTTGGCATCTGTCACCGACCTTGTTGAGAAGGGAAGGTCAGAAACGTAATGCAGGCTGAAACCTAAATGATGCGCAAGGTCTGCTGATAATCGCTGCGAGAGTGGCCCACCTCTGTGACCGATGGCAAGGTGCAGTTCATTGGCTAGTTTTTCTAGTTCTGGGAAGTAGTTATTCTGCCCACGCATTTTCTTTCGAAGATCAGTGTTTGCCCTGCGTGCTTCTTCAGGTGTTGCAGCACGTTCTGAGTGCATGCGCTGCAGCTCATTATGAAGACCGAGAATTACCTTCATTGATTCATCTGTCATGGATTTTCTAATTGGAAGCTCTGGCAGATTAAGCTTTTTGAAAAGCGGTCCTCTTTGAGCTTTTTCGAATTCAATTTCCAGAGCTGCTCTGCCGGTGGGGATGCGAGAATTTATAAGCTCATCTAATTCAACCCCAAAGGCTTTCGCGATTGTTTGCAGTTCATTGAGCTTTGGATCTTTCTTGCCAGTCTCAATTCCAGAAACGTAACTGGTTGCCCGACCCAAAATCTCAGCTAGAGAATCCAAGGTCATACCTTTTTCATTTCTAAGCGCTCTGATGCGTTTGCCAATAATTAGTGAGTCCAAATTTTGTGTTTCTTGAGAAATTGTGTCCATTTCAGCCCCTTTTTTCCTATTTGAGAAAAATAGCGGTTTTTCTCTCAAATTTCTAGATATTTATCGAATTTATTCAGAAATGATTAGTTGTACAGAAGCACTAAGGAGTGAAAATGTCAGACTTCAGACACGGAGATCAGGTTCAGACTGCTGCAGAGTTGCAGGCTGAGTGGGATAACAATCCTCGCTGGGCGGGAATCAAAAGAGATTACACCGCCGAGGATGTCATCAAGCTTCGCGGACCTGTTCGTGAAGAGCGCACCCTAGCAAAGCGTGGTGCAGATAAGCTTTGGGAGCTCATCCAGGAAAACGATGACCCCAACGAGTGGATCAGTGCCCTTGGAGCACTAACCGGTAACCAGGCTGTTCAGCAGATCAGAGCTGGATTGAAAGCCATTTACCTATCAGGTTGGCAGGTTGCAGCGGATGCAAACCTCTCAGGCCAGACCTACCCAGACCAGAGTCTTTACCCCGCTAACAGCGTCCCCGCTGTTGTTCGCAGAATCAACAATGCTTTGATGCGCTCTGCTCAGATTGAATTCTCAGAAGGAAATCTGCAGCGCGACTGGATGGCTCCCATTGTTGCCGATGCGGAAGCAGGCTTTGGTGGACCACTAAATGCGTTCGAGCTCATGTCACAGATGATCGAGGCAGGTGCTGCCGGAGTTCACTGGGAGGACCAGCTAGCCAGTGAGAAGAAGTGTGGACACATGGGTGGAAAGGTACTAGTTCCAACCAGCCAGCACGTTAGAACACTGAATGCAGCCCGCATGGCAGCAGATGTTGCTGGCACTGACACGATTGTTATTGCAAGAACAGACGCTCTGGCAGCAACACTGCTAACCAGTGATCACGATGAGCGTGATGCAAAGTTTGTAAATGGTGACAGAACCAAAGAGGGTTTCTACCAGGTACAAAACGGCATCGAGCCAGTTTTGTCCCGTGGGCACGCATATGCAGAGTATGCAGACCTACTGTGGGTTGAGTCAGCTGAGCCTGATTTGGAACTAGCAAAGAAATTCGCTGAGAGCATCCACAAAGAGTTCCCAGGCAAGAAACTTGCCTATAACTGCTCCCCGAGCTTCAACTGGAAGCGTCACCTGGATGATGACCAGATTGCTAAGTTCCAGCGTGAACTTTCCTCAATGGGATATGCATTCCAGTTCATCACCCTGGCTGGTTTCCACAGCCTGAACTACGGCATGTATGACTTGGCACTTGGTTATAAAGACCGTCAGATGAGTGCATACGTTGAATTGCAAGAGGCAGAGTTTGCTGCAGAGAGCCGTGGCTACACAGCAACCAGGCACCAGCGTGAAGTCGGCACCGGCTACTTCGATGAGATCTCAACAGCCCTAAACCCAGACAGCTCAACTTTGGCCCTAGCGGGATCAACCGAAGAAGATCAGTTCCACTAAAAAAACGAATTCAGACCAACAAATCAAGGAGAGAACAATGGATATCAGAGTAGTTGGACCACTAAAGCCCAGGTTCGAAGAGATTCTTACCGAGGATGCATTGAAGTTCGTCGGTCAGCTGCAGGCAAAGTTTGCCGGCAAGCGTCACGACAGACTGATGCACCGCATGGAGGTCCGCAACCACGTCTCTAACGGACGTGATCTAAAGTTCCTCCCTGAGACTGAGCACATTCGTAATGATGGTTCGTGGAAGGTTGCAGGATTCGGTCCGGGACTGGAAGATCGTCGCATTGAGATCACCGGTCCCACCGATCCTAAAATGACCGCAAATGCTATGAACTCAGGAGCCAATGTTTGGCTTGCAGACCAAGAGGATGCAACCAGCCCTACCTGGCACAACGTGATTACCGGTCAGCTGAGTCTTTATGACGTAATCCGTGGACAGTTAGATTACACATCACCTGAGGGTAAAAACTATAAGGTGACAGCTGAAGAAACCCCTACGATTGTTATGCGTCCAAGGGGACTGCACATGGTTGAGAAGCACCTGTTGTATCGCGACCAGAACGGTTTGGAAGTTGCAACCAGTGGTTCATTGGTGGACTACGGTCTATATGTTTTCCACAACGCCAAGCAGTTGATTGAAAATGGCACGGGGCCGTATTTTTATATCCCCAAGCTAGAAAACCACCTAGAGGCACGTCTCTGGGATGAGATCTTCACATTCACCGAGGAATACCTGGACATTCCTCACGGAACCATTCGCGCAACGATTTTGATTGAGACCTTCGGGGCAGCGTTTGAGATGGATGAGATTCTCTACGAACTCAGAGATCACTGTGCTGGATTGAATGCCGGACGTTGGGATTATCTGTTTAGCATCATCAAAAACTACCGCACCCGCGGAACAAGCTTCGTGATGCCAGATAGAAACCAAATCCTTATGACACTGCCGTTTATGCGTGCCTACACTGAGCTGTTGGTAAAGACCTGCCACCGTCGTGGAGCACACGCCATTGGTGGAATGAGTGCCTTCATTCCAAACAGGCGTGACCCAGAGGTAACTGCCAAGGCTTTGGAGAAAGTCACCAACGACAAACAACGTGAAGCCACAGATGGATTCGATGGTTCATGGGTTGCACACCCAGATCTGATTGACATTGCAAGAGCTGAATTCGATAAAGTTCTGGATGGCAAGCCAAACCAACTAGACCGTCAGCGTCCAGATGTTGAGGTATCCGCCAAAGACTTGCTTGATATCCGCAGTGCTGGGGGAGAGATCACAGATGAGGGAGTTCGCTCAAACATCTCCATTGCCGTCCGTTACATTGACGCATGGTTGCGTGGAACAGGGGCTGCAGCGCTAGATAACCTGATGGAGGATGCTGCAACCGCAGAGATCAGCCGCAGTCAGATTTGGCAGTGGATGCACCAGGGGGCAAAGACCACCGAGGGCACCACAATCACCCGTGAGTGGGTTGAGGAGCAAATCCAGACTGTTGTTCAGGGATTGACAAGAACAGATGGGGACAGAATCGACTGCGCCACCAACATCTTTAGAGATGTTGCAATGCAGGAGGACTACCCAACGTTTTTGACACTCCCTGCATATTCTCACTACCTAGTTGAAGAGACCAGTGAGACTGATTTGATTCAGGCCTAAGAGAAATATTTCAATGCCGCCCCCAAAAGGGGCGGCATTGTTGTTTCGGCTAGACTTTGTTCCGCGCCACCTTAGCTCAGTCGGTAGAGCAGCTCCCTCGTAAAGAGCAGGTCAGCGGTTCGATTCCGCTAGGTGGCTC
>JAVLCC010000031.1:0-2834 GCA_031580995.1 Microbacteriaceae bacterium | reverse complement strand
TTGGCAAGTTCAGGAGAAATACTCGCCATACAAATATGAACGGTGCCCGGGGAAATGTTTTCTTCGCTTAGCACCGCATCAACTGCTGCATCATTAGAAAACATCGAAATTGAAAGCTCTGCTGCGAGGGCCTCTTTCGCAGCTTTGGCCCCGGTCGCCCCCGCGGCGACTAACTTTTCTTGGGGTTCTGGAGACCTATTCCAAACAAGCAGCGAACCCTCTTGCTTGAGTAAGTTCAGGGCCATTGGTGACCCCATTGTCCCTAGCCCCAAAAAAGAGATCATGAGCTCTTCTATGCCTTCCAAACAGTTTTCAGGTTACAGAACTCTTTGATTCCAGCATCACTTAGTTCACGACCAAAGCCTGAATCCTTGATGCCACCAAAGGGAAGCTCAGGGTAGCTAACGGTCATGCCATTGATGACAACAGCACCCGCATCCAGGTGTTCGATAAAGAACTCTTGCTCGGCTTTATCGTTTGTCCATGCGGCACTACTCAGTCCAAAGGTGGTCTGGTTGGCAACCTCTATTGCATGCTCCAAGCTGGTTACTTTATAAACACTGGCAACTGGACCGAAGGCTTCTTCCATCATCAGTTTCATATCACTTGTGATGTTGTCAATCACTGTTGCTGGGTAGAAAAAGCCAGGTCCTTCAGGGGTTTCACCACCGGCAAGAACTCTTGCGCCTTTTGCTTTTGCATCCTCAACTAATTCTTCGATGTCACGCTGACCGCCCTTGGTTGCCAGGGGCCCAATCTGAACATCTTCTTCCATTGGGTCACCCATTTTCAGTGCTGCCATCTTGGCTGAGAACTTCTCCACCCACTCGTCATAGATCTCTTCAAAGATCAAAAATCTTTTTCCTGCGATGCAGGACTGACCGTTGTTGTTGATTCTTGCGGTGACCGCAACCTCAACTGATTTATCGAGGTCTGCGTTTGGGGTGACAATGAACGGATCTGATCCTCCAAGCTCCATAACGGCAGGCTTCAGGACTTTTCCTGCCTGGCCTGCAACAGCACGACCTGCTGGTTCTGATCCAGTGAGTGTCACTGCCCTCACTCTCCAGTCGTCTAACACTGCAGCAACCGAACCGGAGCCAATCATCAAGGTGGTGAAGCTTCCTTCGTGGAAACCTGCACGGGTGAAAATTTCATCTAGATACAAAGCTGATTCGGGAACATTGGATGCGTGTTTCAGCAATCCACTGTTTCCAGCCATCAAGGCAGGAGCAGCAAAACGAATTACCTGCCACAACGGATAGTTCCAAGGCATCACGGCAAGCACTACTCCTAGGGGTTGCCAAACTGAGCCTGCCTCAGAAGCATTCACCTTGGAGGGGTCATCCATGGTTTCAGGGGCCAGCATCTTCTCGGCGTTATCTGCATAAAAACGCATGTTCTTTGCGCATTTCAAAACTTCACCACGGCTTTGGGCAATCGGCTTTCCCATCTCGCGGGTCAACATCGGAGCGGTTGTTTCGATATCCGCTTCCATCAAATCAGCAGCCACGTGCATCAACTTGGCACGTTCTGCATAGGTCATCTTCTTGAGTTGCTTATGCGCATCAGAAGCAAGCTGGATTCTTCTTTCAACTTCTTCTGGTGAGTGCAGGTCGAATTCTTTGAGTGTTTCGCCTGTTAGTGGGCTGATAACTGCCATTCCCATAATTACCCCTTGGTATGTTTTTTGGGGTTCAAACTCAGCAGCTCCTCGTTGAAAAAGCCACGGGAGCTCAAATCCCTGCTTCTGCCGTAATTGGATACATTCTATTGAATTAACTAGTGATTTATAAAGGAAATAGGCAATAATTATTGCTAATTGGATACCAAGAACAAAGGAAACAACAATGAGGTTGTCGGGTAAAAACGTAATCATCACAGGTGGCTCACGAGGAATCGGACGAGCAGCGGTTGAGTTATTCGCCGAAGAAGGAGCCAAGGTTTTCAACCTGGATATTTCGCTGGACGAAGAATTCAATCATCCAAACATCGAATTCATCCAGCATGACGTGACCGACTTTGATGCTTGGGAGAAAGTGACCAAAGAGATTTATGACACCCACGGAAGCATAGACATCTTGTTCAACAATGCAGGAAGCGTTGGAGCTTATGAAGGCATTGAAGATATCAAGATGGAAGATTGGCACAGGGTTGTAAACCTCAACCTAAACGGTGTCTTTTATGGTGCAAGGGCAGTAATTCCTTACATGAAAAAACAAGGTGGCGGGGTGATGGTTCATACATCTTCTATGTGGGGATACGTTGGTGCAACTGGTGTTGCCGCTTATACGGCATCAAAAGGTGCCGTTAGATCTTTCAGCAAAAACGTTGCATTGACCTACGCTGCTGATGGCATCCGCAGTAATTCTTTACACCCGGGCATCATCGCAACACCAATGGTTCTTGCTCAAGACAAAGATCTAACTCAGTCAATCGTTGATAAGACTCCTATTGGACGCTTGGGGGACCCTCGAGAGGTTGCCTACGCAGCGCTGTTTTTAGCAAGTGATGAGAGTAGCTACATCACCGGAACTGAGTTGGTGGTCGATGGTGGTCACACCGCTCAGTGATTTTGCCCCTAAGCTTTTAGCGATTCAGGAGTAGTGATTGGAAGAAACAGACAGGTCATCATCACAGCGGATAGCGAGTGAGCTAAGAGTGCGCATCCTGAATGGAACACTTCCCCCCGGTGAGCGCATCCGCCAAGAGGAACTTGCTGAAGACTTCGGGGCATCGAGGCTTCCAGTCAGAGATGCTCTCAGACGATTAGAAGCTGATGGGCTGGTGACCATTGTTGCTAACACCGGTGCTTGGGTTAGCAAGCTGACAGA
>JAVLCC010000017.1:16311-21171 GCA_031580995.1 Microbacteriaceae bacterium | reverse complement strand
GGAGGTGCATCCAGAATCGAAAGCCTTTGTGGAGGTGACGGATCAAGCGCATTCAATTCAAGACACGGTGGTCAATCAAACGCTGAATCAACTTTGCAGGGATATCTGCTGGGTCCACTCAGTTAGAGCACAATTCATCGGCTGCGGTTACGCCATCAACATTGGTTGTCGTGGTTGGAGAGGGAGTTGATTCACCAGTCTCTGGGTTGATGTTTGGCTCTTTGATGGAATCTGGATCAATTAATTTCCCATCCTCTACCAACAATTCCTCCTCATCACGAATGGCAGAGAAAATATCCTCGGCTCCCTCCGCAAGTCCCAGTCGGCCAACAGCATCCCCCTCAAGGTCATAAACCGGGAGTTTTAGAAAACTAATGCTTTCTAAATCAACATCGTTTAGCTCTCTAGCCATGGCAACCATGGTGTCTAACTTGGTGAGGCTGGCACTCAAGCGCATGTTTTCAGCGGCAGCCGTTGCCAAAGAATAAAGTCTTATTGGGGAGGTGAGAATGTCCTCATCCATCACCTTTCGAGCAAGCGATGTCAAAAACACCTGTTGGTTTGAAATTCGACTGAGATCACTACCGTCGCCAACTCCGTAGCGAGTCCTCAAAAACGCCAACGCCTGCTCGCCTTCCAATAGATGCGTTCCAGCGTCCAAAGTCAGCTGCGAATATGGATCATCAATTGGATTGGCGACACAAACCTCGACCCCACCAATTGCCTCGCTCATGCCGATAACACCTTTGAAATCAATTAGTCCCAAATGCGGGATGGAAATCCCGGAAAGTTTTTGAACAGCATCCAACACACAGCTCGGTCCGCCAAGATCTAGGGTTTGATTTATCTGCATCTGATCGCCATAGCGAACTTTAGAAAGATCTTCCTCTGGGATGCAATCAGGAATCGGAATCAGTAAATCCCTTGGAAAACTCATCACCACTGCGTTGTCGCGGGCTTCGTTGACATGCAACAGCATGATGACATCGGCTAGGTTCGCTGTAGATGAACCATAATTAGCGTTTTGGTTCTCTCGTGTGTCGCTTCCCAGAACCAGTATGTTCAGCGGTCCGTTTATTTCCTCAGGGGTTGGATCTTCATAGACACTGCCATCCAGGTCAAAAACCTCAACGGCTGCTGAATCGAGTGTCCGGCTCAACTGCCAAACATTGAATCCCACAAATCCGGCTAGCACCAAAGTCACCGCGGCAATCGAGCCGAGGCCTATTTTCCACCAGGATCTTTTTTGTTCAAACATCTTTTCGTTCAAAGTTTAGTGTCCAACTAGACTGCCAGACATGTCTTTAAAGCCTAGCGATATACAACATCTTGCAAGCAGATTTCCCAGCGAGTTCACATTCGGCTCCGCCACCGCCTCTTGGCAGATTGAAGGTTCTAGCCAAACACGCGGAAGAAGCGTTTGGGATGACTTTGCCTCAGTTGAGGGAAACATCAAAGATGGAACCACTGCTGACCCAGCCTGTGATTCTGTTAACCGCTATCAAGAAGACATTGAGCTTTTGAAATACCTCGGTGTCGACAGCTATCGATTCAGTGTCAGCTGGCCAAGGGTTTGGGATTTTCAAAATGACAAAGTCAATCAAGAGGGTTTGGATTACTACGGAAACCTAATTGATGGGCTTATAGAGGCAGGTATTAAGCCAACACTGACTATGTATCACTGGGATCTACCAAGTGAACTGCAGGAAAAAGGTGGTTGGCAGTGGTCAGGAATCACTGATGAGTTTGAAAAATACACCGAGCTACTAGCTTCCAACTTTGCTGACAGGGTGGACACCTGGGCAACACTTAACGAACCCTGGGTTGTTAGTTTCCTAGGCCATGCAACCAAGATTCACGCACCCGGATTGGGTGACCCAAGGGCTGGGTTTATTAGTGCCTATTACCAAATGGTTGCCCACGGCAAAGCCATGAATGTTTTGAGAAAACATAATGCCAACAGAGCCGGCACAGTTTTGAACCTCACAGAAATCATTTCCGATTATGAATCCTGCAGTGATGCTGTCAAGCATGTCGATAACTTACAAAACGCCATCTGGCTAGACATGTTGGCTGGGAGAGGGATCAGTGATTTCACCAAAGAATCCACCAAGGAGTTCACTGACTGGAGTTTTGTCAAAGAGGATGAGCTCAAACTAGCTAGCGTTCCAATTGATTTCTTGGGAATCAATTACTACACCCCAAACCGCATCGAACCAGCCGAAGATGCTCAAGAATTCATCGTTGGTCAGCAACCTGAGGTTTATCCAGGAACTGGCAATGTTCGGTTTGTCTCCCGTGAACCCAAATCTCTGATGGGCTGGGAAGTCAGAGCAGAAAGCTTGACTAACACAATTCGTGCAACTGCCAAAGCACTCCCCGGAGTTCCACTGATGGTGACTGAAAACGGTGGGGCATTCCCAGATGAGTTTGATGGAGAAAACGTTCACGACCCGGAAAGAACTGACTATTACTTTGGGCACATCTCAGCCTGCGCAGATGCCATTGAAGAAGGCATTGACCTGCGTGGTTATTACTGCTGGAGCCTTATGGACAACATCGAATGGGCAGAAGGATTAGAAAAGCGCTTCGGGCTTTTCTATGTTGATCATAAAACCCAGATCAGAACCCCAAAGGATTCAGCCAAGTTCATCAAACAGTTGTTAGCTAACCGCTAGCCCTTGACCGAACCTGCAAGCAATCCGCGAACGAAATAACGCTGCAGGGCGAAAAAGACAATCAATGGCACAATCATTGAAATAAACGCACCCGCCATCAGCGCTTCTAGTCCTGAACCACGGGTTCCGACCATCTCTGCCAAGCGAACGGTCAACGGCAAGATGTCCTGTGAACCTCCACCAAATGTCAATCCGACCAACAGGTCATTCCACACCCACAAAAACTGGAAGATGGCAAATGATGCAATTGCTGGGATCGATAGCGGGAGCACGACTTTGCGAAACAGCGTGAACCAACCTGCACCGTCAACGCGGGCTGCCTCAATCAGTTCTCTTGGAATCTGACGCAGGAAGTTATGCAGCAAGAAGGTTGCCAAAGGAAGCGCGAAGATTGTGTGAGCGATCCAAATAGGGATATAGGTTCCAGTGATACCCAGATCAGGAATGATGGTCACTCCACCAATTTCTAATCCCTTTGCAAACAACTGCAGCAGTGGAATCAGTGACATCTGCAAGGGAATTACCTGCAGGGTGAAGATTCCAAAAAAGATAAAGTCTCGACCTTTGAAATCAAACCAAGCCAGAGCGTAGGCGGCGAAGGTTGCTAGGACCAGAGGGAAGATAGCCGCTGGAAGAGTAATAGCAAAGCTATTGAAGAAGTAATACCAAAGTGGTGGAACGGTTGAGGTTCCCTCAATCAACACCGAGGTGTAGTTATCTATGGTGAAATCTGGGTTTGAAAATGCTGTCCACCATCCGGTTGTGTTGATCAATTCTGCTGGCCGGAAAGAGCTAACAAGAAGCCCGAAGGTGGGTATGGACCACAAAACCGCAATCAAAATAGCAAGTGCTGAGGCAAATGGAGACCCGAAGGCGTCTTTCACCTTGCGCCTGGAACGCGAGGTTATAAGCGGCTTAGGCTTTTCAGCCTTTATTGTGTTGGCCATTATCGCTCGGTCCTTTCCAGACGCAGTTGGCGGATGTTGTACCAAATAAGCGGAATGATTGCTATCAGTAGCAACACAGCCAGGGTGGAACCGGTTCCGTAATTCAATTGTCTAAATGCTTGGGTATACATCTCATTGGCAACCACGGAAGTGCTGAAGTTACCTCCGGTCATGGTTCTAACAATGTCAAACACCTTCAAAGTTCCAATCAGGGTGGTGGTGACAACCACCACGATGCTTGCGCGAATCATTGGAACTGTGACTTGCAGAAATCTTTTGAACTGCCCGGCGCCATCAAGCATTGCAGCTTCTTGGATGTCATCGGGGATGGCTTTCATGGCTGCTGAGAGAACCACCATTGAGAACCCTGTCTGAATCCAAACCATCACGGCGATTAGCAAAAAGGTGTTTAACGGAGCGGTTAGTAGCCAGTTCAAGGGCTCTCCGCCAAAGGCTTCGACTAGGGCCGATAATAATCCGATCTCGGTCTGTTCATCATCGGGGCGGTAGGTGTAGACAAATCGCCAAATAATTGACGCTCCAACCATGGAAATTGCCATGGGGAGAAAAACAAGGGATTTCACAACGGATGCAAACTTCATGCGGTCGGTTAGATATGCCATTGCCAAACCAAAGATGGTTGCAAAGATTGGCACTACCAAAACCCAAATAAAAGTGTTTCGAATAACGATTTGAATCTCTGGGGTTGTGAATGCCCAGATGTAATTATCAAGACCAACAAACTCTTGGCCCTGCTTGTTCATGAAGGAAAGATAAATAGTTCTGCCGGCTGGATATAACAACCCAATCGCTAGCAATAAAAGCGCAGGACCTAAAAACACCGCATATCTCAAAACCTCTTGGGATCTGACCGATGTTCTCTCTGCAAGCAGGAAAATGAGCAGGATTACTCCTACGAAAACAAGCATTCCAATAACCAGAATCACAAGATTTTCGCCGATGGAGTCAATCATGTTGCTCTTTCCCTTCTGCTTTGAAGAAATGTTAGCAGGGGGTGAAATCACCCCCTGCTAACAGTTTTGAAACTAGCTGGCTGGCCAGCTTGCTTCAATGGCGTCTAGGACAGCCTCGTCGCTTTTATCTTCAGCGACCCAAGCGGTCATCTCTCGCCAGAATGAACCTGCTCCAACCTCGGCTGGCATCACATCAGATGCGTCGAAGCGGAAAACAGTTGCGTTCTGCAGGATCTCAGCACCCAAAGAGTTCACTGGGTC
>JAVLCC010000017.1:0-16211 GCA_031580995.1 Microbacteriaceae bacterium | reverse complement strand
AGCGGAAAACAGTTGCGTTCTGCAGGATCTCAGCACCCAAAGAGTTCACTGGGTCCTCAATGTTTGCTGTGTCCAGTCCCTGGTGGGCTGAGAACCAGTTGTTCAACTTGGCGCGAGTGTTTGCGTAGTCAGCGGTTGTTAGGTACAACATAACTGCCTCAACCTCAGGACGGTCTGAGAAAGCACCGAGGAACTCTCCACCACCCAATGCAGGCTGGTCGTCTGCTGTTAGGCCTGGGAAGTAGAAGGTTGAGATGCCGTTAGCGGTCTCTGTGTCATCTGGCTCAACAATGGTTGCACCAAAGTCGTTCACAGCGATACCACCGAAGAATGATGCCTGACGGTGCATTGCACATGTTCCGTCAACAACACCCTTTCCACCCTCTTGGAAGGTGGTGGTTGCAATGGCTGAAACCTCTCCAACGTAGTCAGGGTTTTTGATGATCTTGCCGGCTTCGGCTAGAACTTCAGCAACCTTGGGGTCGTTGAATGCAATCTCGTGGTCAACCCACTGGTCGTAGGTCTCGCCATCCTGGAAACGTAGCATTAGGTCTTCCATCCAGTCGGTACCAACCCAACCGGTTGCTTCACCTGAACCAAATCCAACACACCATGGCTGAATGTCACTGGTTTCCAGAACTGTGTCGCTTAGCTCCAAAAGCTCTGGCCAAGTGGTTGGAATTTCCCAACCGTTTTCTTCAAACACGCTTGGGGAGAACCAAACAAAGCTTTTCACGTTGGCTCCAAATGGTGCACCGTAAAGGTCGCCACCGATGGTGCCGTAGGCCTGCCAGTCAGGAGTGAAGTTTGCGGCAACCGAAGCTGCAACATCATCAGAAGCGGTGACCATTTCACCGGTTTCCTGCATAGCTGCCAATAGACCTGGCTGTGGGAAAAGTGCTAGATCAGGTGCTGTTCCACCTGCAACACGAACTGGAAGCTGTGCTTCGAAGTCCTGTGAGCCGTTCCAGTTGATGGTGATTCCGGTGCATTCCTCAAAATCTAAGAATGACTCACGGAATGCATCTGCCTCAGTTCCAACGATGGTTGAGTAAAGCTCAACCTCGGTGCCTGATAGGCCTGCATACTCTTCAAATGCTTCACAGCCTGCTGCTAGACCCTCGTCTGAGCTGTCGCTCGAACTTGAATCTTCGCCTGCACTGGTGTCTTCCTCGGATGCTGCACATCCTGACAACACCAAAGCAGAAACTGCTGCGATACCGACTAGTGCGGTAGCGCGACGACGAATAACTGCCATAGTTTTTCTGTCCTTTCAGATAACTTCGATTTCCAAAAACTTGGATATCTCGCCCTCTGCGAGAGCGCACCTTAACCATAGGTAAACGAGAGGCTGTAAAGAACTGTAAGCGGTTTCAATTTGATAACGAAGTCTTTATCTACACTCTCTTGTTCCCCGAGTTAACAGTTGTAAGCGTTTACAGTTTTTGACAGTTTTAGATGAAAACAACTGTCAGATAAATAGTTCTTAAGGGAAAAACGGGCCCTTGGGCCCGTTATGGCGGAGGCCGTGGGATTCGAACCCACGAGACATTTCTGCCCACTGGTTTTCAAGACCAGCTCCATCGGCCGCTCGGACAGACCTCCGCGGGAGAGTCTATACGAAAATTGCTCTAGTTTGCATGGATGAACTCCAGGCCCTCAAACCCCGAGAGCACCTCTGCCACTCCATCTTGTTCAACAGATGCGGTGACTGCAGTTGCTGCAAGCTTCACCTCATCAGGTGCTTGACCCATGGCAAAACTATGGCCACCTGCGTTTTTTGCCCACTGAAACATTTCGATGTCATTTCTTCCATCGCCAATGCAGATAACCCGCTTGGGATCTATCTCGAGTTTCTGCCGAAGCTTTTCTAACCCGTGACCTTTGTGGACACCATCCGGGGCAATATCCAACCAAGCGGTATAGCCAATTGAATAGCTCACTGAATGCAAGCCAACTTGTCTCATGAGAGTTAGAAATTGCTCAACATCATGAGATGGAGATAAAACCACAACCCTGCTTACCGGGTGGTGAAGTAATTGCTCCAAAGGTGTCTCGAAGTTTTCCTCTCCAAGTGCATAAACCGGAAAAGGTTTATGAAATCTGTAGCTTCCGTCTAAATCCTCAACTGCGAAGTGCGCATCGGGGATTACCTCAATTAAGCGATTCAAAACTGGAGCTGGGTCAAAACTCTCCACCTCAACGACTTCAAAACCCTGATTGTCATAGCGATAGCTAACAGCACCGTTTGATGCGACTGCATTTTCTCCTGGGAAATCTAGCTCCCGGGCAATTGGATAGGAGTTTGCAGCGGAGCGACCGGTGGCAATCACCACCTCGTGACCAAGGCTTTTAACTCTCTGCACCTGCTCGTATACCTTCGGCGAGAGAAAACCATCGTCGTGGACGATGGTTCCATCAATATCTAGCGCTACTAACCAGCGACTCATTTATCCCTTTGGTTCAATAATCTCTTTGCCGATGAAGGCCTGCAGCGCTTTCGGAACATAAACAGTTCCATCCTCGCGCTGGTGATTTTCCAATATCGCTACCAACCAACGAGTGGTGGCCAATGTTCCATTCAGTGTTGCAACCGGTTGGGTTTTGCCATCAACTTTGAATCTTGTGTTCAATCTTCTGGCTTGAAAGGTCGTGCAGTTGGAGGTGGAAGTTAGCTCACGGTATTTCCCTTGGGTTGGAACCCAGGCTTCAACGTCGTATTTTTTTGCAGCACTGCTTCCCAAATCTCCAGCTGCAACATCTATCACTCTGTAAGGAAGCTCACATGCCTGCAACATCTGTTCCTGCCATGCAAGCAATCTCTCGTGTTCCGCTTGGGCTTGATCTGGATGGCAATAGCTAAACATTTCTAGTTTGTTGAACTGATGAACCCTCAAGATTCCCTTGGTGTCCTTGCCATGAGCTCCAGCCTCGCGACGATAACAAGTCGACCAGCCTGCGTATCTGATTGGCTGTTCGGGATCAATGATTTCATCTGAGTGCAATCCAGCTAGGGCAACCTCGCTAGTTCCAGTTAGGTATAAATCATCGTTTTCTAAGTAATAAACCTCAGCTGAGTGCTCTCCCAAAAACCCTGTTCCCGCCATTGTTTCTGGCCTGACAAGTGTTGGGGTGATTGCTGGGGTGAAGCCATTTTCAATTGCAAGGTTTAGGCCCATGTTCATGATTGCAAGCTCTAGTTGCGCACCAGCTCCCTTGAGGAAATAAAACCTCGCACCTGAAACCTTTGCGCCACGTTCAGTGTCAATGATGTCTAGAGCCTCACCGAGTTGCAGGTGGTCTTTGGCTTCAAAGTCGAAGTCTTTGATTTCACCAACTTCTTTGAGGACAACGAAGTCATCCTCTCCGCCTGCGGGAACGCCATCAAGAATCACATTGTCGATTTTCATCATGAGTTCAAACACTTCTTGGGCTGCCTGATCGGCCTCAGCTTCAAGTTTTTTCACCTTGGTGGAAAGCTCCTTGGCTTGATCAACCATGGCTTGTTTTTCTTCCTTGGGCGCCTGGGCTACCAATTTGCCATGAGCATTTTGCTCGGCCCTTAAAGTTTCAAATTCTGATTGTTTTGAACGACGATGTTTGTCCGCCTCGATTGCTTTGTCAACCAGTGACTCATCAGCTCCACGGGCAACCTGGCTGGCGCGGATTATTTCGGGGTTTTCTCTCAAGAGATTGACATCAATCACCCCTCTAGCCTAGCGAGCTTTATAGGCTGGGTAGGTGAGCGGTATCGCAGTGGTGTTTAATCCAAAGAAAATAGCTGAGCAAAGACTTGCCAGACTGTTTGTTGGAGCCACGCTTATCAAAGCCGAGAACCTAGAAGATGAAGTCTTAGATCTAAGTGATTTCGACCGCTGCATTGTTGCTGGTGGTGATGGGACGCTTCGGCAAGTTGTTCAGCACCTGATGGAAAATCACATCAAAATCCCCATTGGCATAATCCCCGTTGGAACAGGCAACATCTTGGCTCGAAACCTAGGAATCTCATTGGATGTTGAGCATGCGGCCAAGACTGCACTCGATGGAGAAATCCGTGAAATAGACATTGGCAAAGCCAAAGTGGCGGCTGAGCCTGCACTGTTCTTCACAGGAATTGCAGGGCTTGGACTAGATGCCAAAATCATGGAAAAAACCGACAGCAAGCTAAAGCGCCGCATCGGCTGGGTTGCCTATATAGAAGGTGGCATCAGAGCATTGCCGGCCAAGTTTCAAAAATTCAATGTCACCGTTGATGGAGCTGAACCCCGGAGAGTGAAGGTGCTAACGCTAATCATTGCCAACACCGGAACGCTTCCAGGTCACGTTGAACTGATCCCTGATGCACGTGTTGATGATGGAAACCTAGACGTTGCGGTGATTGGACCGAGATGGATCTGGAACTGGGTTGATGTTTTGGGTCGCATCACTTGGCAAAACAGGTTTGTGAGGCCCTTGGTGTTGGGAAGAAGAATCATGGATGCAACCGCTGATTTGAAATCTCTTGAATATCTTCGTGGGAAAAAGATCAAGGTTGAAAGTGAAACCGAGTGCACATTGCAGGTGGATGGGGACCCGATCAAAGCGGTCAGCAAAGTTAGCTTCGAGGTAATCCCAAAGGCTTTATTGGTCGCCTGTTAGTGAATCCAGCCAAGACTTGGCGCTGTTGTAATTTTCATCAGTGTTGTTTCCTAGGTGATCACTAGCTTGCTGATCTGCTCTTGGGTAGCTTCCTAAGAAAGTAACCTTCGGGCTAAATCTGTGAAGACCCATCATTGCTTCGCTGATTGCCTTGTCATCTAAATGCCCTTGGGCATCAACATAAAAACGATATCTGCCGAAGGCATCACCGATTGGTCTTGATTCAATTCTTGAGAGGTTGATGCCTCGAACACTGAACTGTTCCAGCATTTCCAATAACCCACCTGGTTTGTCATCGGGCAATTCAACAATCAGGCTGGTTTTGTCTTTGCCTGTTCTCGCTGGAGCGAGACCTTTGAGGCCAACTTCAATAAACCTCGTTTGAGCATTTTTATTCTCGCCAATGTCGGTTGCTAAAACATCCAGTCCATAAATCTCTGCTGCCGCAGGGGCCACCACCGCAGCATCAGCAATCTCAGATTCACTCAGAGCCTTAGCGGCAGCTGCGGTTGATGCTGCTGGTATGTGTTGGTGGTTGTTTAGGTTTTCACTAAGCCATTTTCTTGATTGCGCATAAGCAACAGGGTGAGTTAGAACTTTTTCTATCTCGCCTAGTTTTTTGCCCTTGGAGGCAAGGACGAAGCGAACTGGGATTAGGTTTTCTGAATAAATCTGAATTCCAGGGATGTTGGCTAGGGCATCACTTGTGGCACTGACACTTCCCTCAATTGAGTTTTCAACTGGGATAACTGCCCGCCCTGCTGTTTTGGAAACTACTAGATCTAAAGCCTCCGCAACTGAGCCAACTGGGAGGGTTTGTTTGGGGCTGAGCAGATTCACTGCCTCTTCGGTGAATGTTCCGCGAGGTCCTAGGTAGGCGATGGTTTCTGGGCTCATAAAATTAACATTAGGTTAACGGGCGTCGGTGACTTTACTATTTTTATCCGTGGACACAATCCCAGGCGTGAGAATCATACGCATCATCCTATTGGTTGGTGCGATCTTTTTTGGCATCTCCGCATTCGCACTTCTAATCTTCCCCAAAGCCTTTATTGAACTACTTGGATTTGCGGTGAATGAACCCTTGGTCTGGGCGATGATGCTGATTGCCATCACCCTGATTGCTCTGACTGGAAACATGGCCATGGTGAGCATCTCCGCATCTCAGTTTGGTGTTCGGATTGCGGGTTGGACAATGATGCTGGCGGCATTTGGTTTAGGTGCATTTTCGCTTCTGATTCCAGCGGAATACAACTGGTTCAATTTGACCTACGCAGGCATCGGATTTGCATTCTCAATCGCCTATTTCAGCCAGTTAGCCCGCTCCCTCAGTGGTCGAAGCTAAATATTCTGGCGCTGCATCCAATCCCCAGAACTCTTCCAAAGTGTTAAACCCGCCCTCGTGATAACGCTCTGCTAGTTCAAGACCTACGTATCTCAAATGCCAAGGTTCATAGGTATAACCAGTGATTGATGTTTGGTCTAGTTCATAGCGAACGATGTAACCAAATCTCCATGCGTTTTCGCTCACCCAGATGCCTGCTTCGGTGTCACCAAAACACTGCATGATTTCACACCCCTGACTTGGTTCACTGACATCAACCGCCAGCCCCGTTTGGTGTTCGCTGTGACCTGCCTTCGCACTTCTCTCCAGCGCTTCCTCTTCACCGTATTGAGCGATCTTGGCAATGAATAGCTCACTTTGGTAGTCATAACTTCTATATCCAGAATTTAGCTTCAGGGTGCCGGCGCCTGCTTCTTGGGCTTGTTCTGCCATTTCAATGACAGCCTCTGCTGCAACTGGAGCCAATTCGATGCCTCGGGAGTTATCTAGAAATTCACTCTCAACGGTTATTACCTCTGGTGAGTAATCAATGGGATCCAGTGCTCTTTGTTTATTCACCACCACATATAAAGAATCTGCTTTGTCCAGCGAGTGATTTGGAAGTGGGTCTGGAAGTTCGATTGCTGTCTCTGGTTCAGTGGGCTCAGTTTTTGAAATTTCAGGTTCATTGTCGATGTTGAGGAAATCAAAGTTCACCTGTTTTGGTTGAGCTTCACTTGGAGACAAAGCTGACTGGCCAAGGATTAATCCAGCTGCAATCACCATTACAGCTGGTGGTAATAAAACAAACCAGCCGGAACGGTTTCTGCCTCTAAACTTAGCCACAGACAAACCCTAGAAAGTCAGGCCGCATTGGCAAAGACAAACCGCCGAGAGGACGCCATCAAGGCTGCCCAATCTGGTGAGATGACCCCTAAACAAATCTGGATAGTGCTGATTGGATTAATGTCCGGGATGTTCCTGGCAGCATTAGACCAATCCATTGTTGCAACCGCTATCAGAACAATCGCTGATGACTTAGATGGGTTGAATCTGCAGGCCTGGGCAACCACTGCTTATTTGATCACCACCACAGTCTCCACGCCTTTGTATGGAAAACTTGGCGATATTTATGGTCGTCGCTATCTGTTTTTGATTGCCATCAGTATTTTCATGATTGGCTCTGTGGCGGCTGGTTTCGCAACCACCATGATTGAGCTTGCTTCATTCCGTGCCCTGCAGGGCATCGGAGGTGGAGGGCTGTTTTCCTTGGCTTTGACCATTGTTGCTGACATCGTTCCTCCAAGGGAGAGGGCCAAGTATCAGGGGATGTTCCTGGCAGTGTTTGGAACGAGTTCACTTGTGGGACCAGTTGTTGGCGGGTTGTTTGCTGGAATCGATGAGTTTTTATTTATTGATGGCTGGCGTTGGGTGTTTTTGATCAATGTTCCAATTGGTGCATTGGCACTGTTTATGGTTTATAGCTTTTTGCATGTTCCGCATACCCCACTCAAACAAAAAATTGACTTTATGGGGGCTGCAGCCATTGTCTTGGCGGTAGTTCCACTTTTGTTGATTTTGGAACAAGGTCGCAACTGGGGTTGGGGTAGTGACATTGCCTACCTGCTTTATTCGATGAGTGCCGTTGGCTTGGTGAGTTTTATTTTGATTGAACGTCGGATGGGTGAATCAGCATTGATTCCCTTGAGGATATTCAAAATTTCAACATTTTCGATTACTGCGTTTATGGGCATCCTGATTGGAATGGGGATGTTCGGGGCACTACTGGTGATACCGCTAATCCTGCAGGTTGGCTTTGATTCAACACCAACTCAAGCTGGTTTCCAGATGCTTCCAATGGTTGGCGGAATCTTCGTTGCCAGTATTCTCAGCGGAAGAATTACAAGTGCTACCGGCAAATACCGCATCTTTCTAAACACCGGCACAGCCACCATGATTATTGGTTACCTCTACCTGTTTTTCCTGGTTTCACCAGATCTTCCCTATTGGATCATGGCAATCGGCATGTTCTTTGTTGGGTTTGGTTTAGGACAGTTATTGCAAACAACAACCGTTGCAACCCAGAACGCGGTCGAGCCTAAAAACATTGGTGTTGCAACCTCAAGTGTTGTCTTTTTCAGACAAATGGGTGGAACACTGGGAGCAACGATCTTTTTGAGCATTCTGTTTTCAAGAGTCACCGAGTCAATCCAAGGGGCTTTTGCAAGACCAGCAATCCAATCTGATCTCAACGCAGCACTAAATGACCCAAGTGTCGTTTCAGATCCCAAAAACACAGAGATCCTAAAAATCCTTAATGGTGACCAATCAGTGGCAACTGTCACCGAAGACTCAAGTTTTCTAATCGGAGTTGATGACAGGCTTTCAGCTCCGTTCACTATCGGTTTTGTTGAGGCTGCCAGTCCGCTGTTTGCCTTGGGGGCAAGTGTTTTGATTGTTGCCTTCATTGCCAGCTGGTTTGTGAAAGAAATACCACTGAGAACAAAAAGTGTTGCTCAAGAGCGAGCTGAGAATGCAGCTCGGGAGCAAAGCGAGTAAAGTTTTAACCACACGGGAGTTTGGGCGTACCAAACTGAGAGGAAGACTGAAGCTGTCTTCGACCGTCGAACCTGATCTGGGTAATGCCAGCGCAGGGAGACAACTCTGATACACCCCGTGCCATTTCAAGAGAAAGGGCATGTGTGAAAAAGCTATTTCCACTACTGCTAGTACCTGCAGTCCTAACAGGCTGTGCCGCAGAACCAACAACGGTCCGTATCGCCACCCACGACAGCTTTGCAATTAGTGACGAGCTAATTGCAAGTTTCGAGGAAGACTCTGGTTTAGAACTAGAGATCATCCGCATGGGTGACACAGGGACTCTGACTAATCAGTTGGTGCTTAGTAAAGACGAACCAATCGCTGATGCGTTTTTCGGAATCGATAACACCTTCCAAGGTGTCGCTGAGGAAAACGACATTGTTGATGGTGATTTCACTGCCATTGATTACAGCGATGTTTGTTTCAACTATGACCGCTACTACTTCCAAGATGCAGGCCTAACCCCGCCAACATCCTGGAAGGAGCTAACGGATGAGACCTATAAAGGTCTGACCGTTATCACTAACCCGAAAAGTAGCTCACCTGGACTGGCATTCCTTGCCTCAACAGTTGCTGCTCTAGGGGATGACTACGAAACTTACTGGCAAGAGTTGAAGGCCAATGATGTTTTAGTGACTTCTGGTTGGGAGGATGCCTACTTCACTGAGTTCAGTGGATCAAGTGGTGAGGGCGATTACCCAATCGTTCTAAGTTATGCATCATCCCCCTCTGCTGAGGTTAGGGATAACGGTGAATCACAAACTGCTGCCTTGTTGGATGACTGCTTCAGGCAAACTGAGTTTGCTGGGGTCTTGGAAGGTTCTGCAAACCCAAGTGGTGCTCAAGAACTGATCAATTTCATGCTCAGTGATGAATTTCAATCAGCGGTTCCTGAGTTGATGTATGTGTATCCGGTAACTGATGTTGAATTACCTGAATCCTGGTCTTCGTTTGCAACACCTGCAAACACAACCGTTGACCTTCCTGAACTAAACGATCGAAGAGAGGAAATCCTAGGAAGCTGGGAATCTATATTTGAATAAACTGACGCCCTGGATCATCCCCGCGCTATTCATAGCGCTTGGTTTCTATCTGCCCATAGGACGTGTGGTGATCCAGGGCATTGGTTTGTCCTCAAACCCAGCAATTCCATTTACGATTTTCCAAGCCTTGCTTTCAACGCTTCTTGCGGTAGTTCTGGCATTGCCAATAGCTACCTTGTTGTACAGACGAAAGTTTTTAGGCTCCAAGGTTTTGCAAGGAATCATTGCAGTTCCTTTTTTGATGCCAACGATTGTTGTCGCGATTTCCTTGGATGACTACCAGAGGTTTTTCAGAGACAGCTTTGATCCTTTCACTGCGGGGTTGATTGGCATCTTGGTGGCTCACGTATTTTTGAATATGGGCCTCATCATCCGCTCTGTTGGATCAAGGATTGCAAGTCTCGATGAGGAGCAAATAGAAGCCGCGAAATTAGATGGCGCTGATGGACTAAGGCTTTGGCGCGAGATTATTTTTCCGCAGCTTAGATCCACTATCGCTGCAAGCAGTGTTTTGGTGTTTTTGTATTCGGCAACAAGTTTTGGAATTATCCGGCTCTTAGGTGGCGGAAGCATAGACACCATTGAGACCGAAATCTTTGTTGAAGCACTGAGAAACCTGGATGTTCAGGAGGCCAGTAGGTTGGCATTTGTGCAGACAGTGATCACCATTGCTGCCTTTGCGGTGTCCATCCGGCTTGGGAACATCAGCATAGATTCCGATTCTGGAATGGTTAGAAAACTTCAGGTTTCTGATATTCCACTTTTGGTATTTGCAGGTGTTGTTGTTGGAGCTCTGTATCTGGTTCCCGTTTCCTCTATCTTTATCAACGCCTTCACTGTTGATGGGACTTTCGGTTTCCAAAACTTTCTGAATCTCTCCGGGACTGGAACCAGGGACCTGTTGAACATAAGTGTTTTGGAAGCGGGTGGTAATTCACTTCGGAACATGCTGATTGCAAGTTTGCTCTCAATGTTGATTGCCATCATTGTTGCCAGAGCAAGCAAAGATCAACAGTGGTTGGCTCTACCGTTTTTGATTCCTCTAGGAGTCTCTGCTGTTGTGATAGGTCTGGGTTATTTAGTTGGCTTTGCAGGGATACCTGGTTTGAGTGAACTCAGAGCAAGCTGGATTATTGTTCCGCTATCGCAAGTGGTGATTGCTTTGCCTCTGGCAATTCGTTTACTGCAGAGTGCATTTGGGAGCATTCCTCGGGAACTCACCGAATCTGCCGAATTGGATGGTGCTGGCGATTCGCAGCGCTTGCGTTTGATTGAGCTTCCGTTAATAGCCCCAGCTTGGAGAAATGTTTTGGCCTTTGTTGCCTTGATTTCTCTTGGTGAGTTCTCTGCTGCATCTTTTTTGGCAACGGGTGACCAAGCCACAATCACTACCTTGCTGTTTAGGTTGGCATCCAGACCTGGAGGAGAAAACTTTGGGATGGCAATGGCCACCTCCGCATTGATTATTCTGATTAGCCTGCTGGTCTTAGGTTTTGCGAATACTCGCAGGAAATCTGATTCAACCGCTGATTGATCACTCTGATTGCTTCTGGGTTTTGATCAATAAGCACGAACTTTCTATCTAACTCCGCTGCAGCAACACCTGTTGTTCCGCTACCTGCAAAGAAATCTAGAACACTGTCTCCTGGTTTCGATGAAGCCTGGATAATTCTTCGAAGGATGCCAAGAGGTTTCTGAGTTGGATAACCAGATTTTTCTTTACCGGTTGGAGAAACAATCGTGTGCCACCAAACATCTGTTGGAAGCTTTCCTTTTTCTGCCTTCTCTGCTGTCACTAACCCGGGTGCCATATAAGGCTCACGATCAACAGCTTCTGAGTTGAAGTAGTAATCATTTATGTTTTTTACATAAACCAAAATGGTGTCGTGCTTTGATGGCCAGCGGGATTTACTCTTCCCTCCATAGTCATAAGCCCAAATGATTTCATTCAAAAAGTTTTCTTTGCCAAACAGCCCGTCTAATAAAACCTTTGCGTAATGCGCTTCGCGGTAATCAAGATGCAAATAAAGAGTTCCTGTATTTGTTAGAAGTCTTTGAGCTTCAATCAGCCTGGGAAATAAAAACTCCCAGTAATCAGCGAAGCTATCGTCATAGGCCAAGACGTTTTCAATGATTCGTTTATAACCCTTACCTGAAAAACCCTTATTGGCGGTTTCATCTAAGACTGCCCTGGTGGTGTTTCTGGATTGTTCACGGCCTGTGTTGAATGGCGGGTCAATGTAGATTAGTTGAAATGACTCATCAGGGATGGTTTTCAGAATTTGAAGGTTGTCCCCTTCAATGACAGCATTTGACCCATACACATTGAAAGGTTAACGCACATGGCAACCGAGGTGGTTCACGACAGGGTGGAACAGCGTTATGAGATTTCACTGGATAATCAACCCGCTGGTTCACTTAGCTATCAAATCAACGGTGACAAAATCGAGTTTTTATCGACTTTTGTGAACCCTGCAATGAGAGGCAAAAACCTAGCAGCCATCATCACCAAGCACGCCCTTGATGAGGTCCGAGAAGAGCAAAAATACAAAGTGGTTCCGGTTTGTAGCTACACGGTGAAATATTTTGAAACCCACCCAGACGAGAAAGACTTACTTGCATGAAAAAGCTAATACTTATTGCGGTTTTGATATCCATCCCTGGAGCGGTGTTGGTTTGGCTTGCCAATGTCAAAGAGGGCTATTTGCAGGCAACCGCTGTTGCTAGCGCCAAAACTGGAACAGAAGAAAATCTCGCAACCGCCAAGGCGACCATTAGCTTCGGCCCAGGTCTAGCTCCAAAAGTTGAACTAGAAAGCTCTAAAACCGCTCTGCCAACCAAGCAGTAATATCTTCAAAGACCTGCTGCTTATTCGTTTCGTTATGCATCTCATGACGGCCATCGTCATAGACATACAGGTTCAGATCTTCAAAGCCGTGCTTTTGGTAATCTCCCACCAATCTTTTATTGCTGGGGACACCGCCGACAGGATCTAATTCACCGACAATAAACAGTGCCGGGATTGGCTCTGTTGGAAAATTTGGTTTCCCAGATAAATACAAAGAACCCCTAACACCTAACTGCACCATTGGTAGTGCTAGGAAGGTCAGTGGGTCGGCCACGAACTTGGCTCCAACTTCGCGGTCACGAGAAAGCCATTCGAATCCTGTTGGGTTTGGGGTCTTATCCCAGATCTTGTTGAAATTACCCACCCCAGGTTTTCCAAGCCTCATGGATGTTGAACCCGATTGGATCATGCCTGAAAACTTATCGAGGGTTTCAACAGGCAAATTTTGAGTGATGATGCCACCCAGTGAGTGCCCATAAACAACTAGGGGTTTTTCTGGGTTTTCTTCTTCGATGATTTTTGTTAGTTCTGAAACAGCGCGGATGGTGGATTTCAATCCTCCATCACCCCACTGTCCCAATCGCTCAATTTTGTTGTTGTCTAGTTGCCACTTGCCGGTTTTGCCATGGCCTCTGTGATCCTCTGCATAAACACTCCAGCCTGCTCTGTTTAGCTCACCAGCTAACTCGTCATATCTTCTGGCATGCTCGCCAAGACCGTGAATGAGTTGAATTGCACCAGTTGGCTTTGTGACTGGCCATTCCCAGAAAGTAACTTGCGTTCCATCAGGGTCAATAAAGGTTCGCTCAATTGGAAGCTCTGTCATTTCCTAATCCCATTCGCTTGGTGCTGGCTCTTTGCCTTTTGGCAAAGCAACACTGTCTGCCCAGTCTTTCACCCATTTAGGAAGCTTAGGGTCTCCTCCGGGCCAACCCCCATGAGCGTGCATGACCTCATCAGGGGTGACAACACCCCATGATTTTTTCAAAAACCTTCCGCGCATGATTGCTCGTGCGTAAATTTCGCCATCTTTCACAAACCTCTGCTCAATGAAATAAGCGATTTCATCCCAACCGATGACTTTGGTCTCTAGGGTGTATTTCTCCCAGGGTTTTAGTGATTTACGAAAGCTGATGGTTGCATTCACAACAACTGGATACCAACCACGCTTTTTCCAGTCCTGCCAGATGCCTGTTCTTAATCCCTGATCCAATCGACCCAGATCCATGATTGTTAGATAAACACCGTTATTGATATGTCCATAGGTGTCTAAATCGTTTGGCAAAACAATCAGGTTTGTTCTGGAGACCTCTTCAATTGAAAGCTTTGGTCGAGAGCGATAGGTGAGATAAATCCAGAGGATTCTTAGCCAGAGTTTCATTTATGCCCTACCAAATGCTTACTCGTTGATCGGGCTCTAAATAAAGCTCGTCATCAACTGATGTATTAAACGTCTCGTGGAACAAATCTAGATTGCGAACAACTTGATTGCACCTAAACTCGGCGGGCGAGTGAGGATCAATCGAGAGCAACTGCTTAGCAATTTCATCTCTTGCTTTGCTCTGCCAGCACTGTGCCCATGAATAGAAGAATCTCTCGGCAGCACTCTGCCCATCAATCACCGCAGGTTCTGCTCCTTCTAAGGAAAGCAGGTAGGCCTTCCAAGCAATACCTAGACCCCCTAAATCACCAATGTTTTCACCAATGGTGAATTCACCGTTGACTTTTAATTCATCTTCTAATTGCTTGGGGGATAGTTCGTTGTATTGATCTATGAGTTTCTTTGTTCGCTCTTCGAATGCCTTGCGGTCTTCCTCGGTCCACCAAGAAACTAACCTTCCGTCACCGTCGTATTTACTTCCCTGGTCATCAAAGCCGTGGCCTATTTCGTGACCTATAACTGCACCAATTCCTCCGAAGTTGATGGCAGCGTCAACATCTGCTGAGAAAAATGGTGGCTGCAGAATGGCAGCTGGGAAGACAATCTCGTTGAAGCCAGGATTGAAATAAGCATTAACTGTCTGCGGGGACATATGCCATTCGTCACGATCTACTGTCGCTCCGATTTTCTTGGCTTCAAACTCAAACTCCCAGATGTTTAGCTGGCGAACGTTTTCAACCAGGTCGTCTTTGTTGATGACAATGGAGCTGTAATCTTTCCATTTTTCTGGGTAGCCAATTTTGGGATTGAACTTAGAAAGTTTCTCTAAAGCACGCTGTTTGGTCTCATCAGTCATCCAGTCAAGTTGCTCGATGCTCTGGCGGTAGGCCTCAATCAGATATTGCACTAATTTGTCCATCTGCGCTTTGGCTTCTGGTTTGAAGTGACGCTCGACATATAACTGCCCAACAGCCTCTCCCATGCCAGCCTCAACCAGGCTTACGCCTCTCTTCCAACGCTCTTTGATTTCTTCTGCTCCGGTGAGTGTTCTTCCATAGAAATCAAACTTCTCATTGACAAACTCATCACTTAGATAAGCGGCCGAAGATCTCAATAGCGATGACTTGATCCATAGTTTGACTGTTTCTAGCCCTGCCTCTTCTAATACCTTGCCGATATTTTCAAAAAAGCTTGGCATCATCACTGAGACCTCCGCCAATAAGGTTTCATTTTTGCCCATACCTTGAAGCCACGCATCAAAGTCAAAGCTTGATAAGGCTTTCAGTTCGGAAAAGGTTTTCAGGTTGTAGGTTTTTTCAGCTTCTCTGGTTTCAACAACGCTCCAGTGGTGGCTGGCGATGGCTGTTTCCAGTTCTAAGACTTTGTTCGCATCCCCCAGCGGGTCATCGCTTCCTGCCAAATCAAACATGTTCCTTAGGTGATTTAGATAATCAGCTCTTGTTTGTTCGTGTTTTTCCTCACGGTAATAAGCCTCATCGGGAAGACCTATTCCTCCCTGGGCAAGCATTGGAAGATAACGCTCTGGGTCACCCGGATCGTTATCCACATACATCCCTAAAAAGCCCCCAACACCAACCTTTGATAGCTCACCGGTTAGCTTGATGGCTTCTTGAATGCTTTGGAGTTTTTCGATGCTTGCTAATTCTTCTTTGATGGGATCAATGCCTTTTTTGTTGGCAAGCTCTTCGTTCAAAAAAGACGCGTAGAGATCACCAATCTGCTGCTGAACACCAGGGCTTGGGTTTTCAATGGCCTCTTCCAAGATTTCTTTGACTGCACTCTCGCTGTCATCTCGCAGTCGATAAAAAGATCCATAAATGGCCTTATCCGCTGGTATTTCAAAACCATCTAGCCATTTGCCATTGACGTGGCGGTAGAGGTCATCCTGAATGCGGACGTCGGATTTGAAGTTGTCTTTGTTAATTCCTGGTTTTACTGGCATCTCTCTAGTCTATGAGGATTTACGGAAGGGAAATGTGATGCTCTTTGATAAACGAATGGTGACTGATTTCAGTGATGAATCAAAGGTGATTGGTGAGTGTGAGATCTGCGGGACAAACACCAACCATGTTCGTAATTGTTTTGATGAGACCTGCAAAAACATGGTGGTTGTTTGTTTGTCTTGCGAGGCAAATGAGTCAGTTCACAGGTGTGATCCTTCCCACACCAGAAACCGGCAGAAGGTTTTAGTAATTGACTAGCTGTGCGCGAGGCGGGACTTGAACCCGCACGTCCTTGCGGACACTGGCACCTGAAGCCAGCGCGTCTACCATTTCGCCACTCGCGCTAAATAAGCAAGCCTGAGATTACCAGCTTTGAGCATGGATAGCTAAGGGTCATCCGCAATAGACTGAG
>JAVLCC010000016.1:0-22288 GCA_031580995.1 Microbacteriaceae bacterium | reverse complement strand
ATCGATCAGGGAACAACCAGCACTAGGTCAATCGTTTTCAACCCTGAAGGAGAAATAGTCTCCACGGGACAACTTGAGCACAAACAAATCATGACTCAACCTGGTTGGGTTGAGCACAATCCAGATGAAATCTGGTCCAACACCAGAGAAGCTGTTGGCCAGGCGCTAACAAGGGCAAACCTCACAAGACATCAAATAAGTGCGATCGGAATAACCAACCAACGAGAGACAACGGTTGTTTGGGATAAAAACACAGGGCTTCCGGTTTATAACGCGATTGTTTGGCAGGACACTCGAACCCAAGAAATCGTAGATCGGCTGGCCAAAGATGGCGGGGTAAATCGTTTTAAGTCAAAAACTGGTCTACCTCTTGCCCCTTATTTCTCTGCAACCAAAATTGTTTGGATTTTAGAAAACGTTGCAGGGGTCAGAGAAAAAGCAGAAAACGGAGAACTTCTGTTTGGAACCACAGATACTTGGCTTTTATGGAATCTAACCGGAGGGGTCGAAGGTGGAGTTCACAAAACCGATGTAACCAACGCCTCCCGAACAATGCTTATGGACTTAGAAACTTTGCAATGGGATGAGACGCTTCTGAAGGCTTTCAACATCCCTAAACAAATGCTTCCAGAGATCCAACCCTCAGTGAGCGAGTTTGGAACAGTGGAGAGCAATAACCTTCTCCGAGAGGTGAAAATAACTGGAATTCTTGGTGATCAGCAGGCGGCCACTTTTGGTCAAACGGCTTTTGAAAAAGGTGAATCTAAAAACACCTACGGCACAGGAAACTTTCTGATTGTTAACACCGGTAACCAGGTGGTGGAATCCATCAATGGACTGATTAGCACTGTCTGCTATCAAATCGAGGGTGAAAAGCCTGTCTATGCCCTGGAGGGTTCGATTGCAGTGACCGGTTCCCTGGTTCAGTGGCTAAGAGACAACCTGGGCATGATCAAAGAATCTGCAGAGGTTGAGCAATTGGCAAAAGGTGTTGAAGATAACGGTGGAGCTTATTTCGTCCCAGCTTTCAGCGGATTGTTTGCACCTCACTGGAGACCAGATGCCAGAGGTGTGCTTGTTGGGCTTACCCGTTACATCCACAAAGGTCACATCGCCAGGGCAGCTTTAGAGGCCACCGCATTTCAAACCGCAGAGGTTCTAACCGCTGCCAGTAACGATGCTGGCATTGGATTCGGTGAGCTCAGAGTTGACGGAGGCATGGTCAAAAACGATACCTTGATGCAATTCCAAGCGGATATTTTGGATATCCCAGTTGTCAGACCAAAGGTCATTGAAACCACAGCTCTAGGTGCCGCCTACGCTGCTGGACTGCAGGTGGGTTTCTGGAACAGTCTTGATGAACTCAGAGAGATTTGGCAGGTGGGAGGCGAATGGAAGCCTCAAATGTCATCAGAGCGCCGCAAAGAGCTACTAGCTAATTGGGACAAAGCCGTTGAGCGAACACTGAACTGGGCCTAGTTTCGATCCTCCGGATCCACACCTGTTCGATATCCCCTATCCAAGGAGCTTATGGTTTGCATTTCTGCGTCTGAAAGCTCAATGCCAAACACATCGTAATTCTCAGAAATTCTGGCTTGCGAGTTTGATTTAGGAATCACCGAACTACCAATTTGAATATGCCATCTAATAATCAACTGAGCAACACTTACACCCTTAGCTTCAGCAAGCTTCAATACCGTTGGCTCTTCCAATAGCTGCCCTCTGGCAAGTGGTGACCAAGACTGGGTGGCAATTCCATGGCTTGAATGAAACTCTCTAAGGTCTTTCTGAATCAACCAAGGATGCAACTCAACCTGATTGATCACCGGATACTCATCAAATTCATCAAAGATTCTTTGCAAGTGGTGAGTATGAAAATTACTAACTCCAAGCGATCGAATTAGTCCTTCGTTTCTAAGCTCCATCATTGCCCGCCAAGAGTCAATGTATAAATCCCTTTTTGGGGCAGGCCAGTGAATCATGTAGCTATCTAGGTAATCCAAGCCCATTAGCTCCAGAGACCTAAAAAATGCCTCTTTGGTCTTTTCATACCCAAGATCCTCAAGCCAGAACTTTGTAGTTGCGAAAATTTCCTCTCGAGGGATTCCGCTTTCTCTGATTGCTTTTCCAGCCTGAGCTTCATTTTCATAAAAAGAGGCACCATCAATTAATCGGTATCCGACCTCCAGAGCGTGGGCAACTAAGGCCTCGGTTTTATCAGCTGGAACTTTATATAAACCCAAACCTATTTCGGGAAGGTTGTCCCCACTTGAAAGCAATAAACCTTGCATTTATTTGACTCCTGTTAAGGGCAAACTACCCAGCCCCTTGGGGACTGGGTAGTTTGCATGATGGTTATCGAGGCTTAGCCTGCTGCCTGCCAACGTGACACTAGGTCATCGTATGGCACGGTCTCAGGGGTCTCATCCTCGTTGGCCAGTGCTGGCACTGGAGCACCAGGCTGGTCATACCAGTACTGAGGGTCGCGCTCTTCGTTTAGCTCAACGCCACACTCTCCACCGGATCCAGACCTTTCAAGCCTGGCCATGACCTCGTCCTGGGCTTCTGCTAGAGAATCCATCGCTTCTTGAGCGGTGGCTTCACCTGCAGCTGCCTGTCCGACATTTGCCCACCATAGCTGAGCTAGTGCTGGGTAGTCAGGAACGTTGGTTCCAGTTGGTGTCCAGTTGACACGGTCTGGTGAGCGATAGAACTCAATTAGTCCACCGTAACGGTTTGCGTTTTCGGTGAAGTAATCAGCGTTCACTGTGCTGTCACGAATGAAGGTCAATCCAGCAATGCTCTTGTCTACGTCAACAGTCTTTGAGGTAACAAACTGAGCGTATAGCCATGCTGCATTTCGCTTGTCCTCATCGGCGTGGTTCATGAATGTCCATGATCCAACATCCTGGTAGCCAAGCTTCTTGCCGTCTTCCCAGTAAGCGCCGTGGGGGCTAGGAGCCATTCTCCACTTAGGATTTCCATCCTCATCGTTTACAGGAAGTGAAGGATCACTGGCACTAGCGGTGAACACTGTGTACCAGAAGATCTGCTGGGCAATCTGACCCTGTCCAACAACTGGGCCTGACTCACTGAAGTCCATTCCCTGTGCTGTTGGTGGAGCATATTCAAACCAGTCAAGGTATTTCTGCAGTGCATAAACAGAAGCTGGTCCGTTTACGTCACCACCGCGGGAAACACTTGATCCAGCAGGCTTACATCCTTCAACACGAATACCCCACTCATCAACGGGCAAACCGTTTGGAGTTCCCTTAATGGTGTCACCGTTTCCGGCCATTGAGAGCCATGCATCGGTGAAGCGCCATCCAAGGGATGGGTCTTTCTTGCCGTAGTCCATGTGACCGAAGACCTCTTCGCCATCGATGGTTCCATCACCATTTACCTTGTTGGTGAAGAAGTCAGCAATCTGCTCATAAGCGGTCCAGTTCACTGGAACACCCAGTTCGTAGCCATACTCATCTTCGAACTGCTGCTTGATGTCCTCATCGTTGAACCAGTCGTAGCGGAACCAGTAAAGGTTTGCAAACTGCTGGTCAGGTAGCTGATATAGAACATCATCAGCACCTGTGGTGAAATCAATGCCAATGAAGTCATCGAGATCCAGGGTTGGTGAAACATAAGCCGAATCGAAGTCATCGATTGGGAAAACGTAGTCACCACGCTGGTGGGTTCCAATCAAGTCTGAGTCATTCACGTAACCGTCATAAATTGAGTTACGGGTTTGAATTTCAGTCTGCAGACGCTCGATAACGTCACCTTCACCAATTAGGTCGTGGGTGACCTTGATGCCTGTAATGTCTTCGAATGCCTGGGTCAAAACGTTTGACTCGTATTCGTGAGGAGCGATGGTCTCGGAAACAACTGAGATTTCCATGCCGTCGAACTCCTCGGCAGCATCGATGAACCACTGCATCTCTGCCAGCGCTTCATCTCTGCTGAGCGTGGTGTTTTCAAACTCTTCGTCTAACCACTGCTCTGCTCTTTCGATTTTGGTCTCACCGGTGGCATCTACTGTCGAGCCACCGTCGCTTGAGCCGGAGTCGGCGTCACCATCGTCGGTGGCACCTCCAGCGCATGCAGTCGCCAAGAAAACGATAGAAGTGGATAATGCCACTACTCCCGTTAACTTGCGCTTGTTATGCTTTTTGCTCATAGCTTTCCTTTCGCTAATCCTCGAGAGCCACACACTCTCGAGCCAAGGCCCCCGAATTCTTTGGGGGCCTTTTGGGTTCGGCAGCGCCCAACCCAAGCCTTTTCTATCCCCATTTCAGAATCACTCCTGAAACAGTTGCTGCTCCTATCGCCATATAAAGGGCATTGGTGCCCTCTATTCCAAAAGAAATCACCATTACAAAAGCGAATGCCAATAAGGCGATATAAAGTCTGTCTCCCCTGTCGGTAACCACTTGCAGTAAACCTTTCCTGCGGTGAGGTGGGCTGTAGTGCCCCCAAATGGTCATACCCGTGATCATCAAAAAGATGCCAATAAAAGCAATTGCAACCGGAGTTGTCCAAACCATCCAACTAAGCATGTTTACACCCTTCCCAACGCGAATCCCTTGGCGATGTAGTTTCTTACAAACCAGATCACAATCACTCCAGGGATAATTGTCATAACTCCAGCCGCACTCAAAAGCGACCAGTCCACTCCGCTGGCAGTTGTCGTTCTGGTCATCTGCACGGCAATTGGCTTTGCCTCGGTGGCGGTGATGGTTCTAGCTATCAACAGCTCCACCCAACTGAACATGAACATGAAGAATGCAGTCACACCGATTCCCGAACGAATCATTGGGATGAACACCGTTACAAAGAATCTTGGGAAGCTGTAGCCATCGATTTCTGCAATCTCATCCAGCTGTCTTGGAACATTGGACATAAAGCCCTCTAAAATCCAAACAGCCAATGGCACATTGAAAAGCATGTGTGCGATTGCAACACCCAAGTGGGTGTCAAATAGTCCAACTGCCTGATACATCTGGAAAAACGGAAGCAAGAACACAGCCGGTGGTGCCATCCTGTTGGTCAGCAACCAGAAGAACAGGTGCTTATCACCGCTGAATGTGAATCGACTAAACGCATAAGCCGCAGGCAACGCAATCAACACCGATAGCACCATGTTCATGCTGGTGTAAACAATGGAGTTCATGTAGCTACCAATCCAAGTTGGATCGGTGAAGAAGGTTATCCAGCCATCAAAGCTGATCCTTGAAGGGATAATCTCAAACTTGGACAAAATATCGTTGTTGTCACGAAGTGACATCGATACCAACCAAACAACTGGGATTGACCAAGCGAACATCAAAAACCAGAACAGCCATGAAACCCAAGCTGCTGATTTAGGCCCGACCTGCATCTTCTGGGCCCTAGCCTTTACCGGAGCGCTCATGCTTTCCTCCTTTTAACTTTCTTGGTCGCCCCTTGACGGGTGTCCAAAGTGAGCACCGTGAAGAAAATGAACGACAGAATCTGAATGATCAGGAAGTAAATCAATGAGAACGCACCTGCAGTTCCAATATCGAACTGACCAATAGCGATTGTTGATAGCAAGATGCTGAGCATCGTGGTTGACTCTCCCGGTCCACCACCTGTGACCACAAACGGCTCGGTGTAGATCATGAATGAGTCCATGAACCTCAACAGAAGCGCAATCATCAAAACTCGCTTCAGCTTGGGAAGTTCAACGAATCTAAAGATTGACCAGCCGCTGGCACCATCAATGCTTGCAGCTTGGTAATAAGCCTGTGGTATCGACCTCAAACCTGAATAAACCAGTAGCGCAACCAGTGGCGTCCAGTGCCAAACATCCATCAGCAGAACTGTCGCCCAAGCATCAGTTGGGTCATTTGTGTAGTTGTAGTCAAAAAATAGATTCGCTATGTAGCCACCAAGACCGATGTCTCCGCGAGCAAAAATCTTCCAGGTTGTTCCGATTACATTCCAGGGGATAATCAAGGGAACTGCCAACACAACAAGTGCAGCCGAGGCCTTCCAACCGCTGCGGGGCATCATGCGAGCAATGATGATTCCAAGTGGAATTTCAATGCTCAAAACCTGCAGCGAGAAAATGAGGTTTCTTTGGAACGCGTCCAGAATCCTCTCATCGGTCATCACTGATCGGAAAAACTCAAGACCAACAAAAATTCGGTCATTTGGGCTGAAAATATCCTGCACCGAATAGTTGGCAACAGTCATCAACGGAATGATTGCGGTAAACGCAACTGCAACTACAACGGGGAGAACTAAAAACCAGCCCCTATTACTCTTCTTTTTACCCTCTATCATTTGCTCACCTTCGATTTAGGAACAAAATTTGAGACAAATTTTTGATCTTGGAAAATAAACGAGCGGTCCTGGGAGAAGCTAAAACTTGCCTGCTCGCCCGCTTTCAGAACCGTCGAAGAATCCACTTTGGCAATGATTGGCATACCCGCCATTTCCAGGTGAGCCAACTGATAAACCCCTCGGTTTTCCACCCTGGTGACGGTCATTTCGTATCCTGCTTGGTCGACCTCTACAAACTCTGGCCTCACGCCAAGCTTGAATTTTCCATCCTGCAGATTCTCTGCAACCGAACCGATTGCCTGTCCAGCAACTGTTACCTCGCCCGAAAGGATTTCCACATCTAAGAAATTCATGCCCGGGGAACCGATGAAGAAACCAACAAACTCGTGTTTTGGTGAAAGGTACAACTCTTCGCTGGTTCCAGACTGGATGATCTCGCCATCTTTCATGACCAGCACCTGGTCTGCAAATGTTAGAGCTTCGGTTTGGTCGTGGGTTACATAAACAATGGTCGCCTCTGTTTGCAGGTGAAGCTTTTTTAGCCTGCTTCTTAGGGTCCATTTGAAGTTTTGATCGATAACGGTAAGTGGCTCGTCAAATAAAATCGCTGAAACATTGTCTCTGACCAATCCACGGCCAAGTGAAACTATCTGCTGCAGATCAGAACGGAGTTTTCCAGGGCGCTTATCTAACATCTCTGTCAGACCTAGCATCTCTGCTATTTCCTCCACCTTGGAAGCAATCTTTTCACGAGGAACATTTCGATTCTTCAGTGGAAATTCAAGGTTTTTTCGGACTGTCATGGTGTCGTATAAAACTGGGAACTGAAACACCTGAGCAATGTTGCGATCCTCTGTGTCTTTTTCAGTTATGTCCACCCCGTCAACATAGATTTTTCCGTGTGAGGGGATAATCAGGCCCGAGATTATGTTCAGCAAAGTAGTTTTTCCGCAACCGGATGGGCCTAAAAGCGCATATGCGTTTCCGTCTTCCCAGACCATGCTGGTTTCTTTTAGTGCAAACGTTTCTCCGCCGTCATAAGAGTGGGCGACGTTCTCTAGACGTATTTCAGCCATTGACTACGCTCCTTTGCGGATAGGAAATGGTTGATTGAGTTTCTGGGTCGAATGCGTAAATTCTTTTTGGATCGAAGTGTGCTTGGACTTGAATGCCTGGGTTCATGGGGTGCGCACCGTCGATTTCCATCACAATCTCGTCACCGCTGGTTAGTTGAAGATGAACGAATGTGGAACTACCAGTGACCTCAGCTAGTTGCACAGTCCCTGAGATTTTTACTGAACCGGCAAATTCCTCCGGATATAAATCATGCGGTTGAATCCCCAGTCTGAAGTTAGTGACGTTATCGAATAATTCTGGTAATTCAGCTAATTCAATGTGCACATCAGCAAAAGCAATCTCCCCGGATTTATGAACAGCATCAACCAAGTTGATTGGCGGATCACTGATGGCTTTGGCGCTAAATAAATTTTCGGGCTTGCTGTAGATCTCGGCAGCTGTGCCCTTTTGAATGATTTTTCCCTCGTGCATAACAAATGTTGGTGCTGAGAAATACATCGCCTCTGCTGGTTCCGCTGTTGAATACAAAACCACCGAATCAGAACCCTCGAAAATGTTTTGCAGTTCTTCCCTCAGCTGCTCTCTGAGCTTGTAATCGAGGTTGGCTAAAGGCTCATCCAGCAACACAATGTCTGATTTTCTAGCCAATGCTCTGGCGATAGCAACTCTTTGCTGCTGCCCTCCAGAAAGAGCTGAGGGTTTTCTTTTGAGAAACGGTGTTAGCCCCAAAAGCTCGGCAACCTCTTCGACCCGATCCTTTATTTCTTGCTTGGAATAGTTCTCCGTTGCAACTTTTAAAGGCGAGGCAATATTGTCAAATACAGAGAAGGCTGGGTAATTAATAAATTGCTGATAGACGAAAGCAACCGAACGCTTGCGGACATCTACCTTTAGCAAATTCTCGCCAGCGAGACTAATTTCTCCCGAATCCGGTTTCATTAGTCCAGCGATAATCCGCATCAGGCTTGTTTTTCCAGCGAGTGTTGGACCAAGCAATATGTTCATACCTGGGCGGAATTCAGCGTTGATTCCCGCTGCTAGGTCCTCAACTCCATCATGCAGATGGATGTCTTTAAGAATCAGGCTCATTGACTCACCTTTCGATAGTCCAGAGTGATGCTGCTTTTTTGACGCTTGAGCTCATCAGAGCCTAGACCCAACTCTTTGGAAAGTATTTCTGCGAGTTCCTCCAGAAGCTTCTCGCTTGCATCCCCGATAAAGCCAATGGTTGTGCGCCTGAGCAGAATGTCTTCAATGTTGGTCACAAACTCGCTCTGCACGATATGCCCGATTTCAACGTCGCTGTAATCTGGAGCACCTTCCAAAAATCGCTCTCCCTCTTCGGCAATTCGTTCCAAAATTGGCGTGCATCGGGTTCCGTAGCGCTCGAGTAACTGAACTACTCTTTCAGGCTCAACATCCGCAGCGTGGGTTTTTGCCCATTGAAGCTTTGATTGCTCAGTTCTTGGGAAATCTTTTCCACCACCAATGGGTCGCTTCTCTGTGCTCACGCTTCTGCTCACTCCAATGGAAGCCAAGACCTCATTTGCTAGGTGCTCACCCAAAGCTCTGAAGGTGGTCCATTTACCACCCACCAAGCTGATTAGTCCGAATTGGTTCTCAGAAGTTGAAAGCGTGTGCTCAATTTTGTAGTCGCGAGAGACAAATCCTGGATTTAGATCATCGGCTGCTGGCAGCGGTCTAACACCGGAGTACTTAAAGACAATCTGTGAGCGATCAACTTCGATCTCTGGATAGACAAGTTTCACCAGTTCAATGAAGTAATCAACTTCCTCCTCGGTGCAAACAACTGGTTCCCTCATATCCACCGGGATGTCGGTTGTTCCAATTAGGACTTTTCCCATCAGTGGGAACATCAAAACGATTCGACCATCTTTATTCTCAAAAAAGATTTCGCGACCATCGCAGGCTTCTAGAAGTCTTTGGTTTTCAACAACAATGTGGCTTCCCTTGGTGCCACCCATGTACTTGGTTGGATGACCCAGCGCTTCATTTGTCAAATCAGTCCAGGGTCCGGTTGCATTAACCACAACCTCTGCCTCCATACTGAATTCATCGCCAGAAAGCTCATCTCGCAGAGTGACGCTTTTGCCATCGGCTGACACAGCTGAGCAGTAATTTGCGACTCTGACATTCGGAAGATCAGTGGCGTCAGAAAGGACTTCTAAAGAAAGCCTCTCTGGGCTTTCCATGCAAGCGTCGTAATAGGTGGCGCTGAATTTGACCTGGGGGTTCATGTCCGGGAAATTTTTCAGTGTTTTCTTCTTGCCCCAAAACTTATGACGGGGAAGGGTTCCACCATCTCTTCCGAAGGTGTCATACAGAGTTAGACCCAGCTTGATTAAGAGTGCTCCGCGCTCTTTTGGCTTTCCAGGCTTATGAGATAAAAACCTCAAAGGTGCACTCAAAACACCACTGAACATAGAAAAAATTGGAATTGTAGTTTTCAAAGGCGTCACGCAGTGCGGGGCGTTGTTAAGAAGCCTGTTTCGCTCCTGCAAGGATTCCTTGACTAAACGGAACTCACCATTTTCTAGATAACGAACTCCGCCGTGGACCATGTGTGAACTTGCGGCAGTGGCTCCAGCCGCAAAGTCACCTTTGTCAACAAGCACTACTTCAACACCCTGCAGAGCTAACTCCCTGAGAGTAGAGACCCCGTTGATGCCTCCACCGATAATTAAGACTTTGGTGGCTGGCTCAGAACGCAGATGTTCTAAACGGGAACTTTGTGCTTCACGCTTTTGAGGCGACAACGCATCTCCTGACTTCTTTGGCGGTGACACTGTGAGAGTAGACCCGGGGAGGGGACAACTAGAACAAAGATTTCCAATCTTGCACAAACGTGCAATACTTTCGTTATGTTTGAAGAGATGGAACCGCAGTCCAAAGTCGGTTTGGCAACTGCTGCGGCTGAGCTGTATTACATCCAAGATTGGAAGATGGAAGCGATCGGGAGCAAGCTCAATCTCTCCCGCTCATCAGTGTCTAGACTCCTGCAAATGGCTAGAGACAGGGGAATCGTCGAATTTCACATTAATCGCGCCGATGACCAACTAAGGAAAATGGAAGAGCAGCTAAAAGCTCTGTATAAAATCGACGTGAGGGCCATATCGGTTCCCGAGACAGCCACCGGTGGTGAGCGTTTAGATGTCGTTGGAACCGAAACAGCTCGCCAACTTGGGAATTATTTCAGGCCCGGAATCAGCATTGGTTTGGCTTGGGGATCAACCATCAGCTCGGTCAGTCGAAGGATGTATCAAAACCCCGTAGGCAACTCCACCGTTGTTCAACTAAACGGTGCCGGCAATGATCACAGCACTGGCCTCAGCTATTCAGGGGAAATCCTCAACCAGTTTGGAAAAAACCTGGGAGCAAATGTAGTTCACTTCCCCGTACCAGCTTTTTTCGATGACCCAGCTGCAAAAGATGCAATGTGGCGAGAGCGAAGCACGAAAAGAATCTTGGACATCCAAGAAAGAATTGATTTAGCGATTTTTGGACTCGGACGAATTGATTCGGAGGTGCCATCACAGGTCTATGCCGCAGGCTATTTGGAGAAGCAAGATTTGGATCAGCTCAATCAAGAGAACATTGTCGGAGACATTGCCACAGTATTTTTCCGTGAAGACGGTTCCTGGGAAGATATTGCACTGAATCAAAGGGCAAGCGGTCCTTCCCTAGATCAGCTAAAAAAGACACCAAAACGAGTATGTGTGGTGAGTGGTCCATCCAAACTTTTGGCCCTCAAAGGAGCTCTAGCTGGCGGTTTCATCACTGATTTATTCGTGGATGACCTAACGGCAGAAAAACTTTTAGAAAACGCTAGTTGAAAACCTTTTTCTTTCAGCTAACTCAAAGGTGTCATCTGGAATGAACAGACGTAGCATTGAGTTTGAACATGATGAGATGCAAAACATGCATCAATCGATGTGAATTGGAGTAATTCAAAATGTCATCAAAGATGAAGAAGTGGATACCAGCAGTTGTTGCACCCGCAACAGTGGTTGCTCTATCCATTGCAGTACCAATGCAGGCAAATGCAGAGATCGACCTTCCTGACAAAACAGCCAGCGAGATTCTGCAGATGATGAACACCGAGCCAGACATGAGCTTTTCTGGCCGTGTAACCAAAGTTTCAAACCTTGGTCTTCCAGCAATTGGCAACATGCCAGATGTTAGTGAATCAATGGTTGAGGACATGGAAGAGAACATGCCCGAGGGCATGGAGGAATTCATTCCCCGAGTAACAGAGTCAAACGTGGCAACTGACCTTCTGGAAATCATCTCCGGAACCCACGAGGCAAGAATTTATGTTGATGGGCCAGACAAGCTAAGAGTTCAAATCCTGGATCCAATGAGTGAGCGAAGCATCACCGTAAACGGTGACACCGTTTGGTTCTACGACGATGACAAGCTAGCCGCTCAGTACATGACCATGGATATGGACAAAGAAGAGCTAGAGGCAAAGGCAGAGGAATTTGAGGCTGAGAACTCAGAGGAAATCGAGCAGAGAATTGCCGAGTTGCCATTTGACATCAACAACCCAGCCGAGGTCGCTGACTATGTTTTGGAAGAAGCAAGTGAATACAGCGACATCACAGTTGGTGTTGACCAAAACGTTGCAGGACGTGAAGCATACGAATTGATTGCAACCCCATTGGCTGCAGAAACCACCGTGGATTACGTCTCAGTAGCAATCGATGCTGAAACAGGCATGGCGCTGAATGTGAAGATCATGGCCAAGGGTCAGGTTGAGCCAGCAATGCAGATTGGTTTCACAAGCATTGACTACTCAACCCCAGACGCCTCAATCTTTGAATTCAACCCATCAAGTGATGTAACAGTCACCGAGATGGAGATGCCAGAAGAATTCACCATTGATGGTGAGACCTACACCAAGGAAGAACTTCAGGCAGAGCTAGAGAGCAAGAAGCCAACCGAAGCCGAGTATGAAGAACTGAAGGCTGAATACGAGGCAATGGAGAACAAGCCTGAGCTTTATGAAAACGGCTGGGCAAGCGTTGTCGAGATGACTCTCGGCGATGAAATGCCAGTTGAGATGTTTGAATCCGAACTATTCAGTGACATGACTGAGCAGGTTGATGGTGGTCAGGTAATTTCCACCCCACTTGTAAACGTCTTGATCACCGATGACGGTCGGGTACTAGCAGGAGCGGTAACAACCGACTACTTGCTAGAAATTGCCGGCTAATTGAGCTCGGCAGAGAACTACGCGGTCTGGACCTCCGAACTAACTAAGCAGTTCGGAGGTCAGACTGCTGTTAACAACATCAACCTGGAAGTTCCCAAGGGAAGTGTCTTTGGCTTTTTAGGACCAAACGGTTCCGGAAAGACCACCACTATCCGAATGCTTTTAGGTCTCGCTGATCCAACAAGTGGTGAAATTGAACTGCTTGGGGAATCAATGCCCAAAAATGCCGAAAATGCATTGCCCAGAGTTGGAGCATTGGTTGAAGGCCCTGCCTTTTATCCCTACCTTTCAGGAGAAGTAAACCTTCGAAGGCTGGACTCAGCTTCTAAAACGGCAGATCCGAAAACCCGTGAAGAGCGAATAAACAAAGCCCTGGCGAAGGTTGGTCTCACCAACGCTGCCAAGAAAAAAGTTCATAAGTATTCTCTTGGAATGAAACAGCGTCTGGGAATTGCCAATGCGCTGTTGCAAGATAGAGATCTGTTGGTTTTGGATGAGCCAACAAATGGTTTGGACCCGCAGGGAACCCGTGAGGTTAGAAACCTGATTCGTTCTCTATCCAGTGATGGGACGACTATTTTGGTCTCCTCTCACCTGCTTAGTGAAATCGAACAGCTCTGTTCACACGTAGCGGTAATGAGTGCAGGGCAAATTGTTGCTCAGGGTTCGCTTGCTGAGATGCAAGCACAGAACCAGACCTATCTGAAGGTAGTCACTCCAGATGCCGATAAAGCCCTGAAGGTGATTGAAGAATTCGGATTATCCCCAAGCCAAGAGACAAAAGATGGCATGGAGATTTTCACCTCCGAAGTCGAGCATGGCTTTGACGGGGACCAGATATTGAGAAAACTATTGCGCGCCAAGGTAAAAATAAAGTCCTTCGGTGTTGAGCAAGCAAGTTTAGAGGACAGGTTTGTTGACCTGACCGGAGAGGGATTCGATGTCGTCCAGTAGTCGAATCGGTATGTCTCTGATTTGGTCAGAGCTATGGGTTTTGTTCCGCAGGTGGAGAACACTTGCAATGTTGGGGGCAATTGCACTGATTCCAGTGTTTTTGGCTCTAGCGGTTTATTGGTCATCTGACACGTTGGCCCCAGGCGAGGGTCCGCCGTTTCTAGACCGCGTCAGCCAAAACGGATTATTCGTTGGTTACACATCAACCATCTTGGCGCTTCCTTTATTTTTGCCACTAACAATTGGTGTTGTCGCAGGTGACACCATTGCAGGTGAGGCAAACCAGGGAACACTTAGGTATTTGCTTATTAGCCCTGCAGGACGAATAAGGCTTTTGATCACCAAGTTCATTGGTGCAATTGCCTTTGTGTTGGCAGGGACTGCAACACTGATGATTGCGGGAGCAATCATTGGGGCAATTCTGTTTCCGGTTGGTCCTGTGACGTTGATTTCAGGAGATGTCATCAGTGTCGCTGAATCTGTTTGGCGAATGATTTTGGTCGCCTCCTACACCTCAGTGTCGATGCTTGGGCTTATTGCCATTGGAATGTTTATCTCAACATTGACAGTGGTTCCAGTTGGGGCCATGGCAGCAACGGTTGTTCTTAGCGGTGTCAGCCAGATCTTAGATAACATCCCCCAGTTAGAGCCCATTCATGAGTTTCTATTTACCCACTACTGGCTTGGGTTTACTGATTTGTTGAGACAACCCGCTGATTTTGCATCTTTCGCATCCAATGCGATTTTGCAATTAGGCTACGTAGTCATCTTTGGAGCGCTTGCTTATTCCAGATTCGCCACCAAAGACATCCTTAGCTAATCGTTGTTCGTGGAAATAACTCCACCAAACAACAATTAGTGGCCAGAGGCCTTGGGAGATACCAACAATTCGTTGGTATAGCCCGATGCCTTGGGCATCATCAGCCACCCAAACAACCAACAAACCGGTGGTCATGGCCAAAAGCCCAATAGTTGCGAAGATAGTCCCCCTAGGTCTTATCAGGATGCTGTAGCGCTTATCAAACCTGGTTGCTAACACCGGCCAAACAGCACTGATCGCAAATGCACTAACAGCAAATAACCGGTGCTCTTCAGAGGATGTGGTTTGGCTGGGGGTAGTGAAATAAGTTAGTCCGTAGGTGAAGATTCCATTGAGAACAAAGGCGATCCTTGCTGCCATGTTGAAACTTCTGGCATAGATTCCGGTGACAATATTTGCAGTTCCGCCAATCAAAAAAGCAATTGACACCCAAAGTTGTGTTGGGGCATCATCCGCTGCCAAATCACTGATTGGTTGTTCTAACCAGTTGTATTGATCCCAGGTGGACTGAGCAATCAGCCAGGTGCCGGTGACAACGATTGGGGGTATCAGGGTTGAAACCAGGGCTGGCCATGCAATTGTTCTCATATGCAGAGTAAACAGAGTTTTCATTAACAAAATTCAAACTGGAATAGATAAAACATTCCAAGGGTTGTCACGGCTATGGAATTAAGAGGAAAAACAATACTGGTAACCGGTGGTTCTGGAGCTTTTGGAACAGAGCTTGTCAATCAACTCTCAGATCAGGGTGCCAATGTTTTGGCAACTGCAACATCCAATGACTCAGCGGCCAAGATTCCCAATCGGGCATCGGTGAGACTGCTTTTGGATTTTGAAAACCCAGAGAGCATAGAAACCCTGACTCAGTATTTATTGACAAGTGACACCGAACTGGATGGAATCATCAACGCCAGCGGTGTTGTTGCCTTCGGTCCTGCGGGTGAGCTGACCGCTGAGGCAAGGGATAAGCTTTTTAATATAAACACCACTGGGCCAATGAGGCTTATAAGTGAGTTATTGCCAGCTTTACAAAAATCCAAAGAGCGCGGAAACGATCCGTTTGTTCTTAGTTTCAGCGGAGTGGTCGCAGAGCAAACATTTCCAGGGTTGATTTCCTACGCAGCTTCAAAAACAGCAATGAGAAGTTTCTTGGAAGGACTGGGGAAAGAAACCAGAAAACACGGCATCAGAGTAATTGATGCAAGACCTGGCCACACCGAATCAGGCTTGGCAGACAGGGCTATTGCTGGTGAATCACCTAAGTTTCCAGAGGGAATGACTGTTGAGCATGTAATAAAACGAGTTGTCGATGCCCTGATAAACGACGAGACAGATCTCGCATCGGATAAGTTTTAGTTTCCTAGATCTGCTCCGCAGTCATAGATTCCATAAACCAATTCATCCAGTGCTTCCCTGTTGGGAATTGAAACATCTCCCAGGTTATAAACCGCGAAGACTAAATCTGTTCCGTCTTTGGCGGTCATGGTTCCCGCCAGGGTGTAGCCAGTTCTAATCCAGCCTGTTTTCGCTAAAACATTTCCTGCGGCATCTGATATCTCTGACTCATCGAAGCGATTTTCTAAAGAACCACTCTCACCCGCCACTGGAAGTGAATTCAAAATGATTTCAAAACTTGGATAACCACTGACCACCAAATCCATCAACTCAGCGACAAACTTGGGGGAAACTTGCGAATAGGCGCTTAGCCCACTTCCATCCTCAATCAACAGCTCCCCGGTGTTCAAACCCGTGCCAGAAAGTGCAGTCTTATAAGCATCTGTGAGGGAACCGAAATCACTTCCATCCAGACCAACCTCATATGCAACCAGCCTTGCTAAGGCTTCAGCAACGGTGTTGTCACTTCGCAACAGCATGATTCGAATCCACTCTTTGATTGGCTCACTCAAAACACTTGCGATTTCAATAGCATCTGCGGGGGCCTCGCCATAGCTCAACTCGGCATTCTGGGCATTTTCCCCAATGGCCTCTTGAAACCAAATACCCGCTCTTTCCACTGGTGCCTCACTTCGCTGGGAATTTAGCTGCGAGGGTTTTTCACGATCCCCATCAACCTGCAATGCGCTTGTCTGACTCATCCAGCCATCATTGATTCCTTCGGGGTTCCAGTTTTTCTCCCACTGACCACTTCCATCAACACCTCCCCATAAAGTGCTGTCTAGAACAATCTCAGTGATTTCTTGGGTGAACTCCTCGGGCTCTGGCTCAGGCTGGACCGGGTTTGGCTGATTTGGCTGATTTGGCTGTTCAGGTTCTTCTGGTTCAACTGGCTCCAATTCAGAAACGTATTGGTTTATCTGAAAACCTAGGCTTGAAAGCTTTGGGGCATCTCGATAAATACTCTGCTGACCGGGAGCGGTTCGACTCAGAGTCACATCCCCCGCCCCGACTAGATAAATCTTTTTTGGGTCTTCAGCATCTGCATAAACCCTTGTTTTCACTCTGTAGTTCGGTCCCAGGGTTTCAATCGCTGCGGCTGCGGTGAGCAGTTTCATAACAGAAGCGGTTCTTGATGGAACATCTGCTCCGATGTCATAGAGCATTTCATCTGTTTGAGGGTCTAAAACAGCTGCTTGCAATTGCAAGATTCTTGGATCGCTCTCTATTTCCTCAAGCGAGCATAAAGCAGGCTCTGGCTCGGTCTCATCAGGCTCTTGCTCAGCATCGTCGGTTTCTGGAGTATCGGGCTCAATCTCGACTGTTTCATCGGGAGTCTCTTCAGCAACATTTGCGGGTTCACTGCCGCTACTAAGCCCACCAATTACTAAAGCCAGCACTACCCCGCCACCCACTGCTCCAGACAGAATTGATTTCCAATGCTCTAGTGGATTCATTACTCTCCCGGGTAGATGACCCCAAGTTGATTGCGGATGTCATCCATCATTTCCAACACATCCAACGAATCTCGCTGGGTGAAATTCTCTAGCTCTAATTTACCTGCTTGAACCCCCTTCTCAAACCAAACAAACTGCTCTTGCATTCCTCTGCCGGGGTGCTCTGGAGTGATATCTGAGAGCTTTTCACCCTGCTCATTGAACACTGTTAGCTCAGCTTGCTCATAAAACCTAGATTTGATTTCGATGTGCCCATTGCTGCAGATTATCTTTGCCGTTACCGCTCCATTGGAATCAAATCCGGTTGTGAAAACGGCAGCTGCTTTTTCATAACTAAGCTCAGCCTTGAGGTTTTTATCAACCCCATTCTGGGTTTCGCCCTGAACGTTTATGCCCGTCGCCTTTCCTAAAAGCATCTGAATAAGACTCAGTGGATAAACCCCTAAATCCAACAGTGCTCCCCCGCCAAGTTCCAATTCAGTGAGCCTTTTCACATGAGTTATCTCAACTGAGAAATCAGCCTCTATGGAGCTAACCCCTCCCAAGCTCTCTACGATCTCTGGAAGTTTTAGCCAGTGATCTAAAAACCTTGACCAAAGCGCTTCCATAATCAATAAACCCTTGGAATTTGCCAAGTCATATAGCTCTCTGGCTTGGCTAGCGTTCAAAGTGAAAGGCTTTTCAACTAAGACATGCTTGCCAGCTTCCAAGGCCTGCTTGGCAATTGGAAAATGCTGAGTGTTGATGCTTGCAATATAAACAGCATCTATGTCTTTATCGGCAAACATCTCGGCGTATTCTCCATAAACTTTTGAAACCCCGTGGGTGTCAGCGAAAGCCTGGGCTTTCGCTTTGTCTCTGCTGGCAACAGCTGTGAATTTCTTATCGATTCCAGATAGATCAGTGGCAACCTGGCCCGCTATTTTTCCTGGTCCTGCTAATCCCCATTTAATGGACATAATCACTTTCGTTCTCGGGTTAGGGTTTTGTGTATGAGAATCATAGCTCTGACAGCACTATTGCTTATATTCGCATCCCCCGCCCAGGCTCACGACCAGCTGGTTGATGCAAACCCAAGCGAGGGAGAGACCGTTGAGGCTGGGATTATCGATATCGAGCTTAGGTTTTCAGACGATGTTTTAGGAATTGGCGAAGGTAACGAAATATTGGTTATCGGTCCTGTTGGAGAAGAATCGAAGCTTCAAAACAACTCCTGTGCATTTAGTGATGGGGATTTAGTTTCAACTCAGGTGGATTTGGACACCCCTGGTGATTACACCATCAGCTGGAGAGTTGTAAGTGGTGATGGTCACCCAATAACAGGCATCCAAAGATTCACCGTTGAAAACACAAGTGGTCACCAATCAAACGGATTGGTCCCTGGAACGGACTGCTCATCGGCAATAGAGTCTCTAAACGACTCTGAGACCCAACCTGGGCTTGACACTGAATGGTTATGGGTTTTGGGGATCTTCCCCATTGTCGGTTTGGGCATATACCTTGCGCTTAGGCCAAAAAAGCAAGTTGATCAGGGCGAATAAGAATAAAAACCCGCCAACAATGGCTATCTCTATAACGCCATCCCATCTGCCACCAAGGGGTGCGAAAAACACAACATAGATAGCATCAAACCCCTGATTGGCCATAAATCCACTGACTCCGCTGACCACGGCTAGGCCCAGAAAACCACTGAATTTCTTTGGCTGTAATCTCAACCCCACCCAGGAAATCAGAAGCATCAAAACAAGCATCATTCCCACCGAGGAAATAAAGACCTCATTTACGGGATGATAAAAAAACATTGATGGCACCACAAGACCCAGGGATAAAACCCAAATCAAAACAACTGGAACAAACTTCAATGGTTTCCTAGCCAATCGAGCAGAACTTATCAACTTGTCGAGTTTGACCTGCGACCACTAAAACATCACCAGTTTCAATAATCGTCTCGGGGAAAGCTGGTTGATATTGCCCATCACCTTTGCTGGTTGCAACAACAGTGACTCCATGTGTTGAGCGGATTTTGAGATCAGCCAGGTTTTTGCCATTGAACTCGGATGGCGCTTCTGCTTTCACCATCACAAAATCCTCATCGATTGGGACATAGTCCAAACTCTCACCACTGACCATGTGGGCTACGCGGTGACCCATGTCTTTTTCGGGGAAGACCACATTTTTCACACCCAGTTGCCTCAAGATCCTTCCGTGAGGCTCCGAGTTGGACTTTGCCCAAACGTTTTCCACTCCATTTTGTAAAAGCATGCTGGCTGTCAAAATGCTGGCTTCAATGTCAGCACCAATTGCCACCACCGCAGAGTCAAAATCTTTCACGCTTAGTTCTTTCAAAACAGCATCCTGAGTGGTGTCAGCTTTCACACACTGAGTTAGCTCAGCACTCATCTGCTGAACTATTTGCTCATCTGTGTCAACGCCTAAAACCTCGTGACCGTTTTTCATGAGCTCTCTTGCGATCGCCTTGCCAAATCGTCCCAAGCCAATAACCAACACATTTGCGTGCACCTGCCTGCGAGGGCGGGGACTCCTAGTTGCTCTAGCCAATTAGTGGCCTCTCTTTCGGTAGTTCATAATGGCGCTGCGTGATGCGAAGCGCCAGGGCACTTGCAACAACCACAGGTCCAAGTCTGCCAACAAACATCAACACTGTCATCCAAACCTTTGCCCAATCAGGAAACTCCCCAACAGCACCGGTTGACAAACCAACCGTCGCGGTTGCGGAGACAACATCAAATAAAACCCTGTCGGTTTGGATTCCAGTGCCTGCGACAATCACGATTGTTGAAATCAAAATTGTGAAAACGGAAAGAGAGATAAGCGTCAAAGCTTGCCTTTGAATAGATCTTGGAAGTCTTCTGTCTGCAACATTCACAGCAGTCTCTCCACGGATCTCGGTCCAGATAATGAAAAACAAAATAGCGATGGTGGTGACCTTGATGCCACCAGCAGTTGAACCACTGCCGCCGCCGATGAACATCAAAAAGCTCTGCCCCAACCAGGTGGCGCTTTCCATCTCACCAATATCTACTGAGTTCAGTCCCCCACTTCGGGTCATAACCGATGCAAAAAAGGTGTTGTAGATTTTTTCAAATGGGTTCAGTTGCCCCAGGGTTTTTTCGTTATTCCACTCCAATAAACCAATGAAGATTCCTCCTGCAGCAAGCAAGACACCGGAAGTGATCAAGGTAATTCTTGAGTGCAACGAAAACTTTTTTTGTTTTTCCCCTCGGTTATAAAACCATTTGCGCAGTCTTTCGTGAAGTTCAATCAAAACTGGAAAACCCAACCCTCCAACTATCACCGCAATGGCGACTGGAGCAATCACGAAAAAATCAGAGGCGAAGCCTGTGAAGGAGCCTTCAAAGATTGAAAACCCTCCGTTATTGAAAGCACTGATTGTGTGAAAGATTCCATACCAAAGCGCTTCCAAGAAATCTTTGCCGTGACCGAAATAAAACACGGCGGTCAAATAAAGACTCATCAAGATTTCAAAGCCGACATACAGCAACAAAATTGTTCTCAAAAGTGCAGGCACATTATTAAATCCACTAACTCTTGCCTCACCCAAGGTGTTCAATCGATCCCTCAAAGACAACCTTCCAGAGATTAATAGCCCCACCAAAGAGGCAAAGGCAACGATTCCCAACCCTCCAAGCTGAATCAAAACCAAAATCACCAAGTGACCAAAAAAGGTCCAGTGGGTGGCTGTGTCAACAACGGTCAGCCCAGTAATGGAAACAGCACTAACTGCGGTGAAAAAGGCAGTCACAATGTCAGTTGTTTCACCCTCAACGGTTGATGCGGGGATTAATAAAAGCAGTGTTCCGATGATTGCAACAGACCCAAAGGCCAGTACGACAGTCTGTGCTGGTCGAAGCCTTTTTTCGCTTGGCGCAGTAGAGCTCACCGTGACACTATACGCCCTATTTTTAGCGCTTTCCATAGTAAAAAATAGGGAGAGTATGCTGGGCGAACAGCCAGTTGGTTTTCAAAAACTCACGTTGGTAGAAATGGAATTGCATGTCTTCACTAAAAACAGTTCAACTGAAATCCCCCTACCTGATCTTTTTAGGAGAGGAAACCTCTCCCACCTATGCCAAAACTGGAGCAGGAATCGCCTATTGGCGCGGGGAAGACTCATTGGGTCAAATGAATCTCGAGGGAGGGACTGTTGATATCGGATTACCAAAAATGGATATCCAACAGGCAGCTTCCCAAGGAGCAAAGACTTTAGTTATCGGCACCAGCGTTGTTGGTGGTGGGATTCCAGAGAACTGGATAAAGGTACTAACCGAAGCACTGGAATCGGGGATGGACATTGCAGCGGGGGTTCACACCAAACTCAATGACAATCCCAAACTTGTTGAGCTTGCGCAAAAAACGGGTCAGAGATTGATTGATGTCAGAACTCCACCAAGTGATATCCCAGTTGGTACTGGCATAAAGCGCACCGGCAAGAGATTGCTCACCGTTGGCACTGACTGCGCATTGGGCAAAAAATACACGGCCTTGGCAATTGACAGAGCACTTAAACAAAAAGGCATCGATTCATCTTTCAGGGCGACTGGTCAAACGGGCATCTTGATCTCTGGAAGTGGAATGCCAATTGATTCGGTGGTGGCGGATTTCATTTCGGGGGCTGCAGAGGTGTTATCTCCTGATAACAATCCAGATCACTGGGACATCATCGAAGGGCAAGGATCACTACAGCATCCCGGCTTTGCAGCTGTCAGCATGGGATTACTGATGGGGAGCCAGCCCGATGTCTTTGTTGTCTGCACTGAATTGGGCAGGGAAAAAATTAAAGGTTGGCCTGATTTTGATCTGCCGAGCATCCAAGAGGTGATTGATAAAACCGTGGACATCGGCAAGCGCACCAACCCTGATATCCGCTGCATTGGAATCAGTGTGAACAGCTCAGGCTTTGAAGAAACAGATGCGCTTACACAAATGGCGGAATTAGAAAAAACTTATGGCCTACCAGTTGTTGACCCAATTCGCTTTGGCGTTGAAAAACTCACCGAGGTGATT
>JAVLCC010000030.1:1383-3375 GCA_031580995.1 Microbacteriaceae bacterium | reverse complement strand
TCCAGCTGGCTTCTCACCCAGTCTGATTCCAAGTCATAGTCTTTGTTGTTTGCAGGTGCTGTTAGCAATATCGCTGCTGAATCGAATTTCCCCGGATAGATCTCACCTTCGGGGTAATAATTCAAAAAGGTCATTGTCTGCGATGGCTCTTCACGGTCATTGAGTTTTTGGTGCATGAGATCTGGCTCATCGGGCATGATCACCGAGTGCATATCGAGAACATCCATCGGTTCTTTGAATGCTGCGTATATGGCAACTCCTGAACAGGAGTAATTCCCTGAGTGCTTGGGTTTTTCTCCACGGATGGTCTTTAGGACATTTTCATCAACACTTGAAACACAAACATCGAATTCGTATTCATCTTGGTTGGTGGTTAGTCGGTTTTTAGAAAGCTTGGTAGCACCTTCGGATAGATGTATTTTTCCACCAGCGTGTTCAATCAGTCTTGCCATTGCTTGTGGGACTTCGTTGATGCCTCCGTAGGGAATGCTGACACCTTTATTGGCCATAACTGCAGCCATAGTTGCAAATATCGCCAGTGTCTCTCCGGGGCCAACACCTGCGTTTAGAGTGTGGATTTTGATTATCTCTTTGAGGTTTGGATCCATCCACTTGAAGTGATCGACATAACTCTCTGTGGTGAGGTTGAAGCCATATTGACCAATAAGCTTCGATGTTGATTTCATAAGCTTGAAGGCATCTTTGCCAATCAATGACGGGTCTGTGGTCAACAAATCCGTGATTGGCCCCAACAGGTCTTCATTGCGGCTTGCAAAGCTGTTCCACTGATCAAACAGTTGATGGTCTTTATCAACAGGCAGGGTGAGCAGCTGTTCGTTGAAGTAATAACTACCAAGACTTGGTAGTCCAATCAGTTTTAGGTTTGCAAGCTCTTTGCTTGCTTTTCTTCCTAGGTTTTCATCGTAGGTGTCTAAAAACTTTTGCCAGACGCCTGGGAAGGTAAAAAGGGAAGGCCCTGTGTCAACATAAGAACCATTTAGTTCAATACGTCTGGATTTGCCACCAAGCCAAGAGTTCTGTTCAAAGACATCCACCTGGTGACCTTTTGAGGCTAAAAGGGCAGCAGAGGCCAAGCCCCCAAGCCCTGCACCTAAAACCGCTATTTTCATGGGTATAAACCAAACACCAAACCAACAACCAATTGGAAACCAATTACCGTCCCAACAATGTAGGGGAAGGCAATGCTTGCGGGATATAGCCTTCTGGCTTCATCCAGGGTTGGCTTTTTATATTGGTTGTACAACAAATAGCCAACATAGATTCCATTGGCAATCCCAAGCGGGATATTCACAATCAAAAACATCACGGTGGCTATTGACCAAAACACTGTGGACCAAATGACAGTGCCCTTGATGTCCAATTTGGTGGCAGTTGTTTCAATGCCAACAGCTCTGTCTTCATAGATATCTTGAATCGCGTCATAGGCCTGCTTGGCAACCCCCCAGAGCATCAAACCGATAGCACCTATCCAGTTGACCTCATAGTTCAATGCAAGCGCAACAAACACCAACGGGAAGGCATAGTCAATATTGCTTCCCGCATCCCAGAAAGGTTTAGATTTCCATCTCAAGGGTGGTGCGGAATAGTTCAGGAAAAACAGGTAATAAACAACGATCCAGATATTTGCAACCAGTGAGTAGTTGAGGAAGAAATAGATCAAAAACGGAATGTTGGTTATGGCAATTCCCCATAAAACCCATTTGATTTCACTAACTGCTAACACTGCTCCCTGAACGCCACCCTTGCGGGCATTAAGCAAATCTGTTTCTCTGTCAAAGATGTCGTTGATTCCATAGAGCCATAAGTTGAACGGCACCGTTAGCCAAATAAGAAGCGGGATGATCTCGGGGTTGAATAACTCCCCACCAATCCACATTGCCATCACGGCAGGTCCTATTGTGTTGACCCATAAAACAGGTCTTGAGATCACAACGAGCCTTGAAAGCATAAAGACGAGTCTAGGGATAAAAA
>JAVLCC010000030.1:0-1283 GCA_031580995.1 Microbacteriaceae bacterium | reverse complement strand
ATAAAAAGAGGGGCCTGGTTTCCCAGGCCCCTCAATTCGATTACAGGAAAGCTTATGCGTTTTCCTTGTACTCAATCTTCGCGTGCTCAGCGTCGTCCTCTTTGGACTTCAGGCGAGCAATTCCGAAGATGACTAGACCGAATAGACACTTCGCCAAGATGTCGGCCACTGTGTAGCCAACCTCACGGAGAACGAATCCAGTCTCGTCAAATGATGCAGCGTTCATGTAGAAGATGAACGCGATTGGGTAAACACCCCATGTTGCCAAAAGTAGCAAACGCAAGCCGCTGATGCGCTTACGCACAGCCTCACTCTGACGGTCGAGGCTCTTACCAAGCTCAACAAACAGTACGTAGAGGATGTATAGGAATGGGATGGTTGAAAGTAGACCCCACAGTGAAGCGTCGCCTTCGTAGAACACGTCTAGCTTTGCATCTCCTGGGTATCCCAAAGCGATCATTAGCGCCGCTGCTGGAACAAGCTTCTTTAGAAGCGAGCTCTGAACGCTCTGAGCCAGAGCCAAAACGGCAACTACCTCTACGAGAAGAAGAGGTACGGTCAGGAACCAGTCAACGTAGCGGTACCCTACGTTGTAAAATTCCTCGCCCTTACCACCTGGACCGAATGCGTAACTGAAGTTGTCGAACATACGGAAGTAGTGGTAAGCCGCGATAGCGGTTACAGTTCCAGAAACCATGACTGCCATGCGGTAGCGAGGCAGGACACGGTCCTTGGCTATGAACAGGAATAATGAGGTAAACACCATTGCAGCGATACCTAGTGAGAGCATGTTGTAAACAACGTTGTAGCCCTCCATTGAAATGCCATTCAACATTTGTAATGCCTTTCATCAATTGATTTTTAGCTGCAGGGCGATCGAGAGAAATTCCGCTCAGTCTGCCGAGAGCAATATCGCCCTCGAAACGCACTACGACACTATCCAACCTTAAGATTTGCTGACAATTCCGTTTTTTAGGTAATTTTTTGAAGAATTTTTCCGCAGTCCCCCAAACGGAGGGGAACAGAAAGACTGGCAGTAGTGTTGTGCTTGCTGAAAGTGAGTGTCAATTGAGTTTTATCCAAGCGAATAACCTAGTAAAAACCTATCAAGCCAATAAACGTGAAGTAAAGGCTTTGGATGGTCTCAGCCTAGAAGTTCCCAAGGGAACAGTAAAAGGCCTTCTAGGTCCAAACGGTGCTGGGAAGACCACAACCGTAAAGGTTCTAACAACTCTGATTGAACCCGATTCTGGTGAGGCATCAATTGACGGGGTGAATGTTTT
>JAVLCC010000029.1:0-3409 GCA_031580995.1 Microbacteriaceae bacterium | reverse complement strand
AAAGTAGGCCCCGTGGGGCTCGAACCCACGACCCACGGATTAAAAGTCCGTTGCTCTACCAACTGAGCTAGAGGCCCTCGACTGAGAAAGTTTAGCACCCATAATTAGCTGATGAATATCAGGTAAGAGAGGTATCCGATATAGAGAAGGCTCAAAACCGCTCCCTCTGGCCTGCTGATTTTTCTGCCAAGGATAAATACGGGAATCATCAACAAATTGGCCGCTAAGAATGACCACGTGGAGAATGTGTTGGTGCTATCCAATAAGTCAATGCCACCGGGGGCAACCATGGCAGCTACCGCTCCAACAAGTGAAACGTTGAATATCACTGATCCCAGCAGGTTACCTATTGCTAGCTCTCTTTGGTTCCTGATTCCTGCAATTATTGAGGTCACCAACTCAGGAGCACTGGTTCCAATAGAAACAATTGTTAGACCAATCACCGCCTCACTGACTCCCAGAGCGGTGGCTATTTCAACAGCACCTGTGACCATCCAGTCAGAGCCGACTACCAAAGCCACCAGGCCTAGCAAAAGTATTGCTGATTGAAGCCAAAGATTGTGGGTGGTGTCTTTTTCGGCCTCGGCCATTTCTTGCCTTGAGTTTCTATAAAGCAAAACAAAATAAAGCACACCGGTTAGACCTATTAGCAACCCATCAACAAAGTTCAGCGATAGGTCTAAGGCAAATACAAAAAGCGCCACAGCACCTACGATCATTATCGGAAGCTCTAATTTGATTGCTGGGGAGCCAATCTGAATAGGCGCAATCAGTGCTGTGATTCCCAAAATCAATAACAATGTCAAGGTGTTGGTTCCAGTGATGTTGGCAATTGCCAACTCGCCATTTCCCCTCAGGGCGGCATTGATGCTGATTGCCATCTCCGGAGCGCTGGTTCCTAAGGAAACAACTGTTAGGCCAATAATCATTGGGCTAACACCAATACGGGCAGCTAGTTTTGAACCAGCGCGGACTATTGTTTCTCCACCGATAATCAAAGCTGTTAGCCCTGCGATGAAGCTAATGGCTGCTATCACTGATTGACCAACTGCCTGATGGGGATCACCATCGGGGTCTTTGCAACTGGATCCTCAATCACTCTTGCCAAAATATTGAATGCCTCTGCCATGTTCGTCGGTGTGATAACTGAATTGGCATCACCATCGGCCAAAATCTCACCGTTTTTCAAAATCAAAACTCTATCGGCAAACCTTGCCGCAAGGTTCAGATCGTGAATAACCGCCAGGATGATCATGTTTCGTTCACGCTTGAGTGAAGACAAAAGGTTGATTACCTCTAATTGATGAGCATAATCAAGCGATGTGGTTGGCTCATCCAGCAATAAAACCTTTGGGTTTTTCACCAGTGCTGCTGCAATCATGGTTCTTTGACGCTGACCACCGGAGAGTTCCCCGATGCTCAGATCACTTGATTTAGTTAGCCCGCACCTAGCCAGAATTGTTTCAACTTCGGTTTTGAGTTTGGGACTCAATCTTGAGATTCCAGAATTGCTAACAGCGTTTTTGGAAACAAAGTCAAAAACGGTTTCTGTTGATTTTGCTGCAGGGTGTTGAGATAAAAAAGCGATGTCCTCGCTGACTGCTTTTCGGCTAATGGTTGAAATAGCCTTTCCGTCTAAAAAAACGGCTCCCGATGAGGGAGTTAGTTTTCTTGCGAGGGCTTTCAAAAGGGTTGATTTGCCACTCCCGTTAGCTCCAATGATTGCGGTGATTGAGCCCGAGGAGAGCTCTAGGTCTAAATTTTTCAACACCACCTCCGCTGAATAGCCGGCACTCAATGATTGCGCGGCTAACTTGGAGTCGGATTCGAACATGGCCTTAGTTTAGTTTGAGCAAGTTCATAAACAAGCTAATTGCTAACTAGCGACTGTTTCTAAAACGTCAGTCTTTTGCTTGGTGGCGTTATTGCCTGCAATTTTGCTAAGCATCGATGGAAAAACAAATGAATGCATTGGTGCAACCATCCACCAATAAACGTGACCGAATAAACCCCTTGGGGCATAAATTGCCTTTTGTACCACAAGCACATCATCCCCCTGGTCAAATAACTCCCATTGCAGCCATGCTTTACCAGGGAGTTTCATCTCAGCCCGCAGACGCAAAAGTCTTGGCCTTTCCAAAATCTCTACTCTCCAGAAATCCAAGGCTTCGCCTTCGACCAAAAAATTATCATCGCGTCTTCCGCGCCTTAGACCAACCCCACCAACAACTTTGTCCATCAGACCTCTGATTTCCCAAAGAAAGGTTCCGCCAGAGTAGCCGTTTTTGCCACCAACGCTTTCAACCCTTGCCCATATGTCATCGATAGAGTCTTTGCTGAGCATCACTCGTTTGTCTTCATAAAGTGACCCTCCGGCCCACTCAGGGTCATTGGGGAGTGGATCACTTGGAATACGAGGATCACTGGCATTGGTCCAGCGAGTTTCAACATCGGCATCAACAATCCTTCTCAAGGCCAGCCCCACAGCTTTTCTAAATCCTGTCAAGCCCTCTTTTGGCTCTGGGATGTAATCTCTGATGTCGTTTTCATTGCATAGAACTTCGTTTTTGAGACTACTTACCAGTCTTTTAGCCAGGGTCACAGGAACCGGTGTCACAAGCCCTATCCAGCCACTGGCAAGTTTTGGTGTCATTACGGGAATTGGAAAGACACGTCTTTTGGGAAGCCCTGCTTCTTCAGCAAACTGAATCATCATCTCTTTAAAGGTCAAGATATCCGGCCCACCGATATCGAAGCTTCGGTTAATTTCACTTGGCAGGTCGCAAGATCCGACCAGGTATCTCAAAACATCTCTGATGGCAATTGGTTGGATGCGATTATTTACCCATTTGGGGGTAATCATCACAGGCAGACGCTCAGTTAGGTTTCTAAGCATTTCAAAACTCGCTGAGCCGCTTCCTAAAACAATCCCTGCTCTGAGCTCCACCGTTGGAACACCTGAGCGTCTCAAGATCTGCCCGGTTTCTTGCCTTGCCCCCAAATGAGCAGAGAGTGGAGAGTCTGCCTTGGCCAAGCCACCTAAATAAATAATTCGCTCAACACCGTTTTCTTTGCAGGCTCTGCCGAAATTGTTGGCAAGCTCACGCTCCTCAGACACAAAATCAAACTTGGAGTTCAATGCATGCAATAGGTAGTAGGCGATGTGGGTTCCCTGCATGGCTTTTGCTAAAACTTCTTGATCGTTGGCATCACCCTCGATTACCTCAACTGATTGACGCCAGCTGTAATCAACTAGTCTCTTGGCATTTCTAACCAGCACTCTCACGTTGTAGTCGTGGCTTAGTAACTCTCTTATTAGCCTGCCACCGACATAGCCCGTTGCACCGGTGACCAGAATGGTCTTCGGATTACCTTTTTCATCTACCGCCGTTGGTAGGTCCTTGGTTAC
>JAVLCC010000028.1:0-3414 GCA_031580995.1 Microbacteriaceae bacterium | reverse complement strand
CTGAGATTACCAGCTTTGAGCATGGATAGCTAAGGGTCATCCGCAATAGACTGAGAGCTTAGGAAACGGGAGAAGTGATGGGTCTGCTGGACAAGCTCGAAAAAAGCATCGAGAAGGTTGTTCGCAAACCCTTCAACGCAACCTTTAAATCCCTTCTGGACCCAATTGAAATAGCCTCCCAGATCAAAGCTTCCATGGATAACCAGGTGTCAGTTGAGCAAGAACAGAAACTTGTTGCCCACCGATACCAACTGCTTGTCTCAGTTCAAGACTTTGAAGCACTCAGTGCTGACCAGCTAAACCTTGATAGAAAACTTAGCGAGATGGTCTCAGAACACATCAAACAAAAAAAGTATTCAACCATTGATGACCTGCGGTTTGTTTTGGGTAAATCAGAAAAGCTCTCGGTTGGTGATCTGGAACTTGAGGTGATGCAGACCGAGCAGGATGTCTATTGGCAGCCGTTTATTGAATTCACTAATCAGAAGCTTCCGCTTCCCAAGGGAAGAACCAGAGTGGGCAGAGGGAATGAATCTGATGTGAAGATAAATGATCGAACACTTTCTAGGATTCACCTGGAGCTGTTATTCAACGGCGAAAAGGCAGGGGTGAGAGACCTTGGTTCCACCAATGGAAGCTTGCTCAATGGACAAAAATTTCAAGAGGGGCCGTTGGTTCATGGCGATACGATTACCTGCGGAAACACCGAAATTAAGTTTTTCTACCTGCCCCAAATAAAGGAGGATGCGTGAGTGAACTAGCGTTATTGCTTGTCCGCGTCGGCTTTGTTGCGGTGCTCTGGATATTTATCTTTAGTCTCCTAAGTGTCATCAGGGCAGATATCTATGGTCGCAGAGTGATTCGCTCAGTTGCTCAGCAGAGTGGGTCACAGGTTGCAAGCCAAGTTGACACCAACAGCGATCCAGACATCGCCACCGAGGGTGAAATGGAATCTGGTGGCCCAAGTCATCTTTATGTCATCACCGGAGTCGGTGCCGGTTCAAAAATACCGCTAGACAAAAGAGAGCTGTTCATTGGTCGAGCACCGAGCTGTGAACTGATTGTCACCGATGAGTTTGCCTCTTCCCAGCATGCCAAGGTTGTGCACATAGGTGGCGACTGGGTTATTCAAGATCTAGAAAGCACCAATGGAACCTATGTTGATGGGGTCAGGATTCAAACCCCAGAGGTTTTAAGAATGAACATCCCGGTAAGAGTTGGCAAGACCACTTTTGAATTGAGGCCGTAGTGAATATCAAAGCTATTTCCGCTGCAGCCAGCGACATAGGAAAACACCGCTCCAGTAACCAAGACAGTGGTTATGCCGGCTACCAATTGTTCTTTGTTGCCGATGGCATGGGTGGTCACGCTGGAGGGGACATGGCATCAGCAATCTCCAGCCAAAGAATTGCCCTCAGTGATAACAAATATGACTCTGTCGATGAAGCCCAGGGGGAGTTGCACGACTCAGTAATTGAAGCAAACCTGATGTTGAACAACACGGTGTTTGAACATTCAGAACTCACTGGCATGGGAACCACATTTTCAGGGATGTTGATTCATGAAAATCAAGTGGTTATCGCCCACATCGGTGATTCCAGGGTTTATCTCTCAAGAGACGGTGCAGTCACACAGATAACAAGTGATCACACCTTCGTGCAGAAGCTTTTAGACACAGGTCGAATAACAGCCGAAGAGGCCCTCACCCATCCAAGACGTTCAGTTTTGATGCGTGTTTTGGGAGATGTCCAATCTGAACCAGAACTGGACATGGTGACCCTGGAAACCAAACCGGGAGACCGCTGGCTTATTTGCTCGGATGGTCTAAGTGGTGTGATCCCCGATGAGTTATTGGAACAGGTTTTGCTATCTGAAATGCCTGCCCAGGAAACTGTTGACACCTTGGTTGAAGAGGCTTTGCAGTTCGATGCTCCGGATAACGTCACAGTCGTTTTGACAGACATCATTGATGCCGAGCAGCCAACTGATTTTGAACCAAGTGCCAGGTTTGTTGGGTCATCGGCGAACGAGATAGTGATTGAGGAGCAATCTGGTTCAAGGATTCTGAGGCTTTTGAATCCCAAGAATCTTGTTGATTTGCTAACCCCGTCCGAGGACCCAACCAGTTATGCACCTGAATCAGAGGAGCTACTGGACAAGATTTTGAAAGACACTCAGCGAAAAATTCGCTGGCGAAGCTTGCGAATCATTGCTGGTTGGGTTTTGATTTTTGGAATCGTAATAGGTGCTGGGTTTATAGCCTACGAATACACCCAGACCAGATATTACGTGGCTGAAAGTGATGGCAATGTGGCTATCTATAAAGGCATTCGGGAAGCCTTGGGGCCAATTAGTTTTTCTGATGAGTATGAGGTGACCGATCTGGTCGTTGATGAGCTACCCGCTTTTCAGCAAACACTGATTGAAAGATCCATCTCCGCTGAATCCCTGAGCGATGCGCAAAGAATCATCCAAGAGCTTAGAGAAAGTGTCGAGGATGAGTAACTCAGGCTTGACTCAAGCTTTGCCGAGGATAATGAACTCCGTTCCTCGCTCCAGGAGTTTGGAAGCGGTTTTGTTGTTTTGGGTGGCGGGAATGCATGCCTTTCAGCTTGCCCAAATTCAGCTATCGGTGACAGACACCCTGGATGAAGAAATACTGCTTTATTGGACTCCGTTATTTATAACCTCTTACCTGTTTCACTTTGTTCTAAGGTTCAAAGCTCGAGCTGCAGATAGTTTGCTGTTGCCACTTGCAACACTGATGAATGGTCTTGGCATCAGCATGATCTACAGATTGGACCTTGCAGAAGTCGCCCGCGGAAACGAGCAGATGCTGGGAGCCAGGCAGGTTTGGCTGACAGTGTTTGCGATGCTGGTGGCTGCAGGACTTGTTTGGTTACTAAAAAACCACATGGTTCTAAAGCGCTATACCTACATAGCCATGGCTCTTGGAATCCTTTTATTGCTGACTCCGATGCTTCCTGTGATTGGCAGGGAGATTAACGGGGCAAGGTTATGGATAAATATTGGAGAGTTATCTTTCCAGCCAGGTGAGATAGCGAAGCTTTTATTGATTGTGTTTTTTGCAGGCTATCTAACAAAGCATCGCGAGAGCCTGAGCCTGATTGGAAAAAAGATTTGGCGAGTGAGGATTCCTAGAGCAAGGGATCTGGGGCCATTGCTTTTGGTTTGGTTTGCATCCCTTGGGGTTTTGGTGTTGCAAAGAGACTTGGGAACATCGCTTTTGTATTTCGGTATATTCCTGGGGCTTTTATACATTGCAACCGGTAGAGGGTTCTATGCCGCAATTGGAATAGGCATGATCATCAGCGCCGGCCTAGTTGCATCGCAACTTCTTGGCTATGTAGGAAATCGCTTTGATTCCTGGCTGAATCCATTTGTCTCTGAAAA
>JAVLCC010000015.1:0-23419 GCA_031580995.1 Microbacteriaceae bacterium | reverse complement strand
AACGTCAACCCATTTGTTTGCCCTATGGTTGCAGAACTCAGACCAAGAAACTAAACAGTTATCTCTAGAGCAAACTCGGTATCTTCTGCTCTGCCGCTAGGTTGGCCCTTCTGAACACCAGTGTCACACCCGCTGAAATAATCACAATGAACAGTGAATACAGCGCTGGCACTAACAAAATCTGATCCAGACCCGGGTTATCGATATAAACGGCAATCACCACAGCAATTGCCAGCGGACCATTATTGATTCCGGTCTCTAAGGCGATGGTTCTTGCATTCATCGGGTGCAACCTAATCAACCTTGTTAGCAGGTAAGCAACGGTGATACCAGCAAGACCCATACCAATTGAGACAACGTAGGTTGGCCATTCAGTGGTGAGAAGCAACTGCCAGTTTCTTGGAACCCAAATGATGATCAAGAAAGGTATGAACAGCAATCCAACCACTGATCCAATTAGCTCGATGACAGCACCAACGTTGGCGCTGTATTTCCTCAAAACCATTCCAAGGCCAACTGGAACCATTAAACCTAAAATCACAATCGCCAATTCACTAAAGGGAACGGCAAGCGATTCATCCAGACCCAGCAGGTTTGAATAGATAAACAGTGCAGCTGGCGTCATGATGAATGCCCACAGTGTCGAGTTCACAGTCATGGTCACACTCAAAGCCACGTTTCCCTTGGAGAAATAGGTAAACAGATTAGATGTGGTTCCCGCTGGAACACTTCCCATGATCAATGCACCCAGGGCAACAAAGAGGATTCCCTCTGCGGTTGAAAACGGCAACAACACCGAGATGATGAGTAAATAAACGACCAGCGGCATGACGATGAACTGCGTTGTCCAACCAATCACCAGTCCCCATGGACGCCTCAGTGCGAGCCTGAAATCCTTGGGGGTAAGGCCTGCACCCAAACCGAACATGATTATTACCACCAGGATTCGAAGAAGGGTTTCTTCAAACTCATTTACGACAGTGGCCTGATTGGCGGTCTCTTCCGCCAAGATCATTAGGTTGTGCATGATTAGGCCCCCTTGCTCTCAGAGGCTAATGCCCCGTCTCTTAGTTCTCTTCTCAGAATCTTTCCAATAGGACTCTTTGGCAGTTCATCAACAATGGTGATCTTTGATGGGACTTTATAACCCGCCAGGTGTTCACGGCAGTAGGCGACGATTTCATCCTTGCTTGGCTGGCGAACAGAAGAGACAACAAAGGCGTGAACTTTCTCACCACTTTTCTCATCCGGGTAGCCAATCACGCCAACTTCGGAGATTCCCTCCATCGAGGAAATAAGCTCCTCGATTTCGTTTGGATAAACATTAAAACCACTGACCAAAATCATGTCTTTTTTGCGATCAACGATTTTGAAATAACCGTCTTCATCCATTTCGGCAATATCGCCTGTGTGGAAATAGCCATTCCTGATTGAATTAGCGGTTTCGTCATCCTTCTCCCAATAACCCTTCATAATCTGTGGGCCCTTGGCAACTATTTCTCCAGGGCTTCCAACCGGCACCTCTTTGCCATCTTCATCAACACAGCGAATATCGGTTGATGGCATCGGGATTCCAATTGAACCAACCTTTGCCTTCCCACCCATTGGGTTGAATGACAAAACAGGAGAGGTCTCCGTTAGTCCATAACCCTCAACAATTGGGGTTCCGGTGAGCTCTTGCCACCTAGAGGCAACAGTGTCGTGCAAACTCATTCCACCCGCAGCTGAACCCACCAGGTGCTTGGGAGGTGAGTCTTGGAACCAGCGCTCGTTTAGCAAGGCATTGAACAGGGTGTTCACACCACTAAGCCAAGTCACCTTGTAGTTTTCAAAGGCACGCCTCATGTTTGATGGTGGCCTTGGGGATGGAATGAGCAAATTTCTTGCCCCGTAGTGATAAAAAGCCAGCAGATTCACTGTGAAGGCGAAGATGTGATAAAGCGGCAACGCAGTCAAAATCGTCTCTTGGCCTTTACGAATATTGTTGCCAAGCATGGTGGTCATCTGAATGGTGTTTGAAACCAAGTTTCCATGAGTCAACATCGCACCTTTTGAAACACCTGTTGTTCCACCGGTGTATTGCAAAGCGGCCACAGTGTCCAAAGTCACATCCTTGTGATACTCAGAAACATCTCCAGAGATTTTTGAGCCTCTGGCTAGAGCATCAGAAAAAGGAGTGTGGTTCACTGTGATTTTTGGCAAAGACCTATTCCAAAATCTCTGCACCAAGCGGATAACACGTGCCACCACTGTTGGGAAAAACTCTGAAATCTTCACGGTGACAACAGTCTCAATGTTTGTTTTGCCCAAAACCTCAGGCAAACGATCTGCAAACATGTCAACAACCACCAGTGCTCTGGCACCTGAGTCCCTGAACTGATGAATCATCTCTGATGGGGTGTAAAGCGGGTTGGTGTTCACTAAAACCAAACCTGCTTTGAAAACACCAAAGGCAACAATTGGGTAGGACAGCGAGTTAGGCATCTGCACCGCAACCCGGTCTCCCGGGTTTAGGTTCAGTTCTTCACGCAAATACCTTGCAAATGAATCCGAGTGGGTATCAATCTGCCTATAGGTCAATGAGCCATTCATGCCATTTGGCATAACTTGGGTGAAAGCTTTTTGCTTTGCATAATCCGTGGAAGCAGCTTTTAAAAGATCGGGCAGATTTTTGAAATCGAAATCAGTTATCTCATCGGAGACATCTTCGGGATAGTGCTTAACCCAGGGGCGTTCAGTCATCATTGGCCTTTCGCAGGTTTTCAAATAAACCTTGCAGAAAATAATAGGCAGGATTTGTGCAAATGCCTAACTGCAAAGATGAAAATTAACCTCGCCTAGAGCTTGAGTGCTGGTGCGCTCTCTCTGATGTGCAAGGAATACGGAGCGAGTTTGTGCCTACCGGTTCCCGATAAACCTTCAATACGCTCAATCAGCATTCCAACCGCTTCCTCGGCAATAGCTTGAATGTTTGGTGAAACTGAGCTAAGGGTTGGGTAAGAATACCGGGCTAGAGAAGTGTCATCCCAACCTATGACCGCAACATCCTTGGGAACCTCCACACCGAGATCTCGAAGAGCTTGCAAGGCTGCCACAGCGAACCTGTCATCGCGGCACAAAACAGCGTCAAAGACCATTCCGCTCTTCACTGCCTCTTCAACAGTTACCTTTGCAGATTCCGGGTGAAAACTCTCAACTGGCAACACTAGGTTTGTGTCCACCGTCATCCCCGCCTCTTCAATTGCCACCTGATATCCAGCAAGTCTTTTTTTGGTTGCACCTGCGTTGTCACCGCGGATGTCACCTAGAAAGGCAATTCTTTTTCTACCAAGCCCCAGTAGGTGCCGCACCGCATCTTCTGCCGCCAGGGTGTTGTCAATCATTATGTGATCAAAGGAAATTGGTGAGGCTGCCTCGCCCAGGATCACCACCGGTGTTCCTTCTTCGATGTCTGCCAAATCCAAACTGGTGACCTTTGCTGGCTGAAAAATAACCCCATCCACCATTCCGGCCTCACGGTCTCTAAGAACATCCAACTCTTTTTCTGAATCACCATCTGTTTGCTCAATGAGCACTCGGTAGTCTCTGTCTTCTGCAGCCTTCACCACCGCATCTGCAAGGGATGAAAAATAAGGGTGGTTTGTTTCTGGAATTGCCAGTGCAATCATGGAGGTTTTTCCAGTTACCAATCGCCTGGCTGTCAGGTTTGGTTTATAGCCCAAATCTTCAATTGCTTTTTTGACCCGGGATCTCATCTCCGGTGTTACGTGTTCATAGTTGTGTACAACGTTGGATACGGTTTTTGTGGAGACTCCTGCATGCCTAGCCACGTCCACTAGACGAACACGTTTAGCTCCGTTTTTAGCCCCACTCATCAACAACTCCCATGAATCACGAACTCACTTCATCACAGAATAGTCACGAAATGCCGAGTTAACTTGCAAAATAAATTTACATCGTTGTAAATTGCCCATTAATTATTTAGATACAACCTAAATATCCTTCTACCTAGGAGCAGTAAGGTGTCACAGGCGACCGTTTACAGCGATACAAAGCCCGCTGCTCCTGCGCCCAAGAACAAATGGTACAGATCCCTCAAAAAAGACATGGCTGGGCTCGGCTTCATTCTGCCATTCATGGTGATTTACCTGGTTTTTTTGGTATGGCCCATTTTGCAGGCAGTCGGTCTTGGTTTTTTCAAAATAGATCTACTGGTACTCACAAACCGAACCTTTATTGGCCTTGAAAACTACTTTCGCATGTTCTGGGGGGAGAACATGCAATGGACACTGGCAAACATGTGGGATTGGCGTCTTGCCGGATTGTTATTACTCATTCCAGTAATCAGGGGGATTCAAAAAAAGAGCCTTTCTGTCACCGAGGGAAGTATCTATGCAGGATTGATTGTCATTATTTTTGCTGGATTCATGGGATTGGCCCCCGGTGAGGGTGGTCGATGGAATGACAGCTTGTTCTGGCTGTCATTTGGAAACACGGTGTTGTTTGTGGTTTTGTCCACACCACTGATTGTTGGCATCGGTCTTTTGCTAGCGATGGCCCTAAACCGCCCGGGAAGATGGACTGGTGTTCTGAGGACAGTATTTTTTGCCCCCTATGTTTTGTCAGTCAGTGTATTGACACTGATTTGGGCTTTTTTACTCAACCCACAACTGGGCCTGATTGGTGAGCTGTTCAGAAACTTGGGTATTGACCCCATCAGCTGGCTCACCAGTTCAACGCTAGCTATGCCGGCAATCGTTGTGGCCACCCTTTGGTGGACAGTCGGATTCAACGTGGTTTTGTACCTGGCTGGCCTGCAAGACATAGACAAAAATCTCTATGAGGCAGCCTCCATTGATGGAGCGGGCTATCTGCAGAGGTTTCGAGACATAACTTGGCCAGGTCTACGAAGAACAACACTGCTGGTGATGGTGTTGCAAATAATTGCCAGTTTTCAAATCTTTGGCCAGGTGTTCATCATGACCCGTGGGGGTCCCAATGGAGCCACCAGGGTTTCAATCCAACACATATATGAAAGTGCCTTTAGGGATTTCAACCTCGGCTACGCCTCCGCCATGAGCGTGTTTTTGTTTGTGGTGATGATCGCATTCAGTGTTTTGCAATTCAGGTTTTCAAGGGAGGAATCATGACCATAACCGCTCCCGCCAGGACCTCCAGCTTTCTAATCAGGCCAAAGTTCAAGCAAACACTTTTCCTGTCCATGATGTCGATATTTGCAGCCATCTGGATCCTGCCTCTGATTTGGATGTTCTCACTTGCCTTCAGTTCAAACGAGGCGTTGCAGCTGGATTCAAATTCGCTTTTACCAACTGATCCAACAATAGATAACGTTGTTGGGGTTATTCAGGGAGGACTCACCCCCAGATGGATGCTTAACAGCGTCATTGTCACCGGCTTCACCACGATTTTCACGCTGATTCTTTCTGCAATGGCAGGTTATGCATTCGCAAGGATTCCATTTAGGGGTAAAAAAATCATTTACCCATTGGTTCTTGCAGGACTAATGGTTCCTCGTGAGGCCATGTTCATCCCACTGTTTTTGATGTTCGCTGAAGCCGATTACCACAACACCTATGAAGCGCTCATGCTTCCAAGGATTGCAGCCCCGCTGGGGGTATTCATCATGACCCAGTTCATGGCTGCAATCCCAGAGGAAATTGAGGAAGCAGCCCGAGTGGATGGCGCCAGTAGGTGGCGAACATTTTGGTCGGTGATGATGCCAATGAGTGTTCCAGCGATGACTGCTCTGGGTATCTTCACCTACATCCTCACCTGGAACGATTTCCTCTGGCCACTGGTCTCAGCGACCCAGAGGGAGATGTTCACAATCACCACCGGTCTTGCTTCTTTGCAAGGCAACTTTGCGCAGGCAACTGAGCTTGGGTCACTGATGGCCCGCGGTGTGATTGCGAGCTTGCCGCTACTAATCCTGTTTTTCATTTTCCAAAAACAGCTTGTTCGCGGCATATCCATAGGAAGCGGAGGGAAATAAGGAGGTGAATCCAAACAACTGACCGACCAATTGGTCAATCATTATCAAAAAATCTCATTAGGAGTAATAAATGTTAAAAACTAAGAAAGACATGTTGAAACTGCTCGCAGTTGGCGCAGTCTCAGCTCTAGTTCTAACCGGTTGCGCAACTGCAGCCGAAGAGGACACATCCGCCGACAACGGGGACACAGGCTCCAGTGATTCAGGCGACAGCGCTTCTCAGGAAGAAGTGACAATTGAACTCGCAAGGTTCTTCGGTGACTGCGATGACACCACAGAGGGTGTCACAGATGTTTCGCAAGCCACCAGCGAGTGTGAAGTTATTCAGATCATCACCAACGCCTTCAACGCAGAAGACAACGGTTACACCGTCGAGAAACTAGGTGGACAGGCATGGGGTGATTACTACACCCAGTTGGGAACAACCTTCAGTGGTGGAACCCCTCCAGATGTTGCAGTGATGCACCAGCACCGCCTACCCGACTATGTTGGTCGCGGATTGCTGACGCCTGTTTCTGAAAGCCTCACCGCAAACGGTGTTGACTTTGATGACTACACAGCACCAGCCCTGGGAGCAGTTACCTATGAAAACGAGTACTACGGTGTTCCATTTGATATTCACGGAAGCCTCTGGCACGTAAACGTTGACCTCTATGAAGAAGCTGGTCTAACCGATGCAGACGGAAATCCAATCATGCCATCCAATGCAGATGAACTTTTGGAACAGTGCCAAGCAGTTCAGGATGCAACTGGTGAGCAGTACTTCGCTCACGACTGGTTCGAGTTTGGAATTGGGGCACGCCTATTCCTAGGACTTGTTTGGCAGCAGGGTGGTGAGCTCTATGATGGCTCAACCGCCAACCCAGACAGCGCAGAGGGTGCAGAGGCACTTAGCTTGCTAAACGATCTAGCCGAGGACTGTTCAAACCCTGAGCAGGGCTACACCGATTCACAGGGCTCATTCCTTGCTGGAGAGGCAGCTGTTTTGCACAACGGAACCTGGGTCGTGGATCAGTACAACCGTGAAGCTGGCTTCAACTACATGGCCATGGACATCCCAAGCATCTACGGTGAATTTGGATCATGGGGTGACTCACACATGTGGGTAATGCCAACTGATTCAAGCCGCTCTGCAGCTGAGGAAGAGGCAGCGCTTGCATTCATGACTTACCTCTACGAGCGAGTTGGTGACTGGGCCGTTGGCACCGGACACATCGCGCCAAGGGATTCGATCATCGCATCAGCTGATTACTCAGATGCTCCACAGCGTGACAACTATTCAGGAACCGCCGATAAGGCACGCATGGTTCCAGCAGTTGCGGGCTGGGCAGGTGCATGGGATGCACTGAGTGAAGAGTTGAATGCAACTTGGGTTGCAGGTAAAGACCAGGCGCAAGCTCTGGCCGATGCTGAAGCCCGAATGAACGAAGCTCTAACCGAATAAAACCACACAACCACCGGTGGGTGCCCCAAAAAGGGCGCCCACCGGTCATAAAAAAGAATTAGGAAGAAAATTGCCAAAAGCTAGCATCAAAATCTCCAACGAGACAAAAGCTCAGGTAAACCCCAAAATCTATGGCTCCTTCGTTGAGCACATGGGTCGCTGTGTTTATGGAGGCATATTCGAACCAGACAGCGAATTTGCTAACGAAGACGGGTTTCGTTTGGATGTTTTGGAATTGGCAAAACAGATGGGAGTAACAGCTGTTCGTTACCCAGGCGGAAACTTTGTTTCTGGCTACCAATGGGAAGACGGTGTTGGCCCAAAAGAGCAAAGACCAACCAGGCTGGATCTTGCCTGGCGAAGCATTGAGACAAATCAATTTGGATTGAATGAATTTATCAAGTGGGCTGAACAGCTGGGTGCGGAACCGATCATGGCAATCAACTTGGGAACCCGTGGAGTTTTGGAAGCAGCTCAACTGGTTGAATATGCGAATTATCCGGGTGGGACAGATTTTTCAGAGTGGAGAAAACACCACGGTGTTGAATCACCCCACCAAATCAAGACCTGGTGTTTAGGAAATGAACTTGATGGGCCATGGCAGATAGGACACAAATCAGCCGAGGATTACGGAAAGCTCGCCAAAGAGACAGCCAAGGCCATGAAGCTAGTTGACCCAGGGGTCAAACTAGTTGCCTGTGGCAGTAGCTTTGAAGAAATGCCAACATTTGGAGACTGGGAAGAAACGGTCCTCCGTCACACCTTTGACGAGGTCGAAAACATATCCATGCACGCCTATTACGAAAAATATGAAGATGACAGCCTTTCTTTTTTGGCATCTTCAGCACGCATGAACAGATTTATTCAAGGTGTGATCACTCGTGCGGACAAAATTGCCGCCGAAAAGAAATCCGATAAGAAGATAATGATTTCTTTTGACGAATGGAATGTTTGGTATCAAGAGAAATTCCCGGGTGTGGAGAAATTGGAATTTGCCAAGGCACCGAAAATTATCGAAGATGACTACACGGTCGAAGATGCGGTTGTAGTTGGGTCACTGTTGATGACGCTGATAAAAAACTCAGACCGAGTTGATATGGCATGCCAGGCGCAGTTGGCAAACGTGATTGGTCCGATCAGAACGGGACCGGACCAAAAAGCATGGCGACAAACTATTTTTTATCCCTTTGCACTCAGTTCTCAATTTGGTCGCGGAGAGGTAATTGATTTAGACATCGACACAAGAACTGAAAATGCCAAATTGTTTGAAAACCTGCCAATGGTGGATGCGGTCGCAACAAACAATGATGAAGAGCTAAATGTGTTTTTACTAAACCGTGAGCTAACAGACTCCACCGAGATCAGCATCGACCTGCAGGGGTTGAAAATAAAAGAATTTATCGAGGGGCATCTGATTGGTGGTGGGGACCTGGATCTTCAGAACACCAGTGAGAACCCCGAAGCTTACGCTCCGAGTAGCATTAGTCCAGAGACATTTGATGATGATAGCTTGACTGTCAATTTGCCAAAAGTCTCTTGGACGCTGCTGAGATTCAAACTCGGCTAATCAGTTAGGGAGCAATTTTGAACTCACCAATCAAAACCCTCATGGCTGATGGTCGGGAGTTGATTTATTTCACCGATGACAATAAAACACCAATAACTCCAACTGAAGACAAAAGACCCAGCGAACAACGCCCAAAGACCAACCAACTCAGAAAAGATTCACTGACGGGAGATTGGATTTCGGTTAGCCCTCACCGGGGAGCCAGGGCCTTTCTTCCTCCCAAAGAATCTTGCCCACTTTGTCCATCAACGGATTACTATCTAAGTGAGATTCCGGGGGATTTCGATGTTGCGGTATTTGAAAATAAAAACCCCTCTTTTGGGCCTGAAACTGAAATTATTAGCCCTGAGGGCAATCCTTTAAGGGAAACCGCCTCTGCAACCGGTCGCTGCGAGGTAGTCGTTTTTAGTCCTGAACACTCAGGCTCTCTTTCAGGGCAAACCCGCGAGCGATTTAGAACAGTTGTCGACGCCTGGATTCACAGGACAAAGGATTTATTGGAAATTGATGGTGTTCAACAGGTATTTATCTTTGAAAACCGTGGCGAAGAAATTGGTGTCACACTGCATCACCCGCACGGACAGATTTATAGCTATCCGTTTATTACCCCGACAACCAAAAAGTTGCAAGCGCAGATTGATTTTCTGGGAGATGACTTTTTTGAAAAGTTATTGAATTCAGAATCCAACACCGAGAGAGTTTTGATAGAAACAGATTACTTTCTAAGTTTTGTTCCCTTCGCTGCACGTTGGCCAATTGAAATCCAGATTTTTCCAAAGCGTCAAATTCAAAACCTCACTGAAATGAACGAGCATGAAACAGAAGAGTTTGCAGAGATTTATCAAAAACTACTTGGCACTCTGGACAGAATCTATGACACACCCACTCCCTACATTGCCGCCATTGATCAAGCACCTAAGGGAGATTCCAGAATAAGAATGATGGTGAAAATCACCTCCCCCAGAAGAGCTCCCAATAAGCTCAAATACCTCGCTGGATCAGAAGCAGCGATGGGGGCATTCATCACTGACACAACCCCTGAGGCAATAGCTGAGATGCTCAAAAAGGTTTTGGATTGATTGAGAAAATCTTTAGAGAAAAATTTGAGGGCCTTCCAGAAACTATCTGGCAAGCTCCAGGTCGAGTGAACCTAATCGGTGAGCACACCGATTACAACAATGGCTTTGTTCTGCCAATGGCAATTGAAAAAACCACGCAGGTGGCAATTGCTAAAAATAATCTCAATGTTCACCGAATTTATTCATTCAACACAGATGAACTAATCAATCACCCAACAACAATCGAAACTGAATCTATTCAGGGTTGGAGCAAATACCCTCTGGGGGTAATCAAGCTTTTAGAGATTTCCAATCAGGGTCTCGATATTGTAATCACTTCCAATGTCCCCATTGGTGCAGGCCTTAGTTCGTCAGCCGCCTTGGAGTGCTCGGTGGCAGTCGCAATCAATGAGCTTTTAGACCTTGGGCACACAAAACTGCAGCTGGCAAAGATTTGTCAGCGAGCAGAGAACGAAGTTGTTGGTGCTCCAACTGGAAACATGGACCAGATTGCCTCGCTTTTTGGAGAAGCAGATTCTGCTGTGTTTATAGATTGCCAAACAGAGGACATTGAACCAATCAATCTTGGCTTTGATGATGCGGGTCTTGAGTTAGTAGTGATTGACACCAAGTCATCCCATGATCTAAGCGATGGTGATTATGGCAATAGAAGAACTGAGTGCTACTCAGCTGCCAGCACCTTGGGAATCAGTTCACTGAGGCAACTGAGTGCAAATCAGCTATCTGGAATAGATGAGTTACTCACATCAACCGAGCACAAAAGGGCTCGGCACATCGTCACTGAAAACCAAAGGGTTTTAGAAGCGGTGCAGGCAATCAAGGATGGCCAATTCAGCATCTTTGGAAAACTCATGAATGAGAGCCATATATCGATGCGCGATGATTTTGAAATCTCCACCGATGAATTGGATTTGGCCGTTGAGTCGGCAATCACCTCTGGTGCTCTGGGCTCCAGGATGACCGGTGGTGGTTTCGGGGGTTCAGCGATTGCGCTGATTGAATCAGAGTTTTTAGAGGCTCTTCGTTTTGGTGTCATTCTGGCTTTTGAAACAAGAGGGTTTCAATCTCCAGATATTTTCACAGTGAAGCCATCACCTGGAGCAAAGAGATTAGAAGTCAATGACTAGGGCAATTGTTCATCACGGTGACCTTGAAATAGAAATAGACACATTGGGTGCCAGAATCATGAGCTTCACCAATAGCGGCCAAGAGATCATGAAAACCGCTAAGGATGAACTGCAGGGATATAACGGAATGGTTTTAGCTCCTTGGCCAAACAGAATCCCTGAAGGGAGATACAGTCTTGGGGGCAAGGAATACCAATTAGAAGTAAATGAACTTGATCGAAACAACGCCCTGCACGGCTTTGCTTTCAAAACAAAATTCGAAGTCACCAATCACAGTGACAACAAGATCCAATTAACCACTGTTTTGACAAACCCAGTTGGCTACCCATTCGAAATATTGTTGCAGCTCGAATACAAGCTGGATTCAAATGGTTTCTCTTGCCAGGTGCGTGCCACCAACCAATCCACTATCGATGCCCCATTCGGAATTGCCTTCCATCCGTATTACCCGGTGGATGATGAAACCCAGATATCAATACCTGCAAAAACCCACATCACCACCAATGATCAAATGATTCCAATCGGCGAACAACCAAATCCGCATAAAACTTTTAGGTTTGCCGATGTTGATTTTGATGACTGCTTTTCAGAACTTGAGAGAAAAAACGGTATTGCTGAGATCAAAATCGAATCAACTAAACAGCTGATAACGCTGTGGCAAGATGAGGCATTTGATTTTGCGATGGTTTATACAACAAATGAGTTTGATGCTCTGCAAGGATCGAAACAAGCAATCGCGATAGAAGCCCAGTCATGCATCGCGAACGCTTTCAATAAAAACCCGCCACTACTAAAACCAGGAGAGATTCTTATAGGTAGCTGGGGACTAACGCTTGGTCGGCGCTAGCGCCATTGCAAAAATGGCCAATTGGCCAAAAGGGAAAAGAATAAAAAGTGTCAACCAAACAGGAATTCCAGCATCACGCAGTCTCCGAACAGCAATTGTGATGCTTGGAATGATTGTGATTGCTCCCCAAACCCATAAAGCATCAACAGTAAAAAAAGTGACAACAACAATGCCAGCCAGAATCACAAACAACTGCCACTGCCAAAACTGAGACCTGTTTGCCACTCCCCTGAAAGAAAAATAGCTTCGGAAAGCCTCGGTCACGTTGTCAAAGAAATTCCTCATGCGGGGAGCTTAGGTCAAATTTCTGTCAAAATAGTCCAAGTAAAGTAAATTTCTTTGGTTTTTTGCCCGTTTTGATTTGATTTAACGTCAAACAGCATGCTAGTTTCTGACAAACAGCTGATAACGGGCAAGAACAGAAGGGTTCAGGCATCAATGGGGATGTTAGCCGAAGAGCGTAGGATGCACCTGGTCGAGTGGACCAGAAGTGCAGGACTGATTGATGCCAGTGATGCAGCAGACAAACTTGCCGTTGCAGTTGAAACTGTCAGGCGAGACTTGGATGTCTTGCAAAGAAGAGGTCTTCTCCGAAGAGTCCACGGTGGGGCAATCGCTACCGAAAAATTCGCTCATGAATTCACAATCCCCGAACGTGAAAACCGCAGCCCTCAAGAAAAGCAACAGATTGCCGATGTTGCCTCTAAATACATCCCCGAAGAAGGCGCCATCATCGTTGATGGTGGAACTACCTGTGCTGCTCTGGGCCCATACCTTCTGGACAAGCCAAAACTATTGGTAATCACAAACAGCGTGCGCCTAGCCAACACCATTGCCGAATCTTCAACCAAGCTTTATATCCTTGCTGGACGCGTTCGCTCAACTTCTTTAAGCTCAGTTGGAGCAAGAACTGTTGAGGATCTTCAAGACCTAAACGCCCTGGTCGCATTTATTGGCACCAACGGTATTTCCAACGACGGAACCTTCACCGCCTATGACACCGATGAGGCACTGGTTAAAAAGGCCATGATGAGAAACTCTGTGGAAAAAATCGCAATGGCCGATCAAACAAAATTTGAATCCACCTATCCAGCAAGCTTTGCAAGACCAAAAGATTTTGACCGCCTGGTAACCACCGTGAACGCCCCGCAGCGTGAGGTGGATCGAATGACTGCCGCTGGTGTAGAGGTGGTGCTCGCATGAGCGAAATAAAGAATTCTCAAAACGAAGTCGTTTTGAGAATAAAAAATGTGGAGGGAAAAAGAAGGCCTGTTAAGTGCCTTTCTCAGTCTTCTCAATCCCCCCACACCGAATACAACCTGTTGAAAGAAGGATGTACCCAATGAGTAATTTTATTCCATCAGGTGCTGAAGGCCACACAGGCTTTAGAGCATCCATTCAGAAGTTTGGTGGATTCCTAGCGGGGATGGTGATTCCAAATATTGGAGCCTTCATCGCATGGGGTCTGCTAACCGCTCTGTTTATCCCGACCGGCTGGCTTCCAAACGAAGACTTCGCCACCATGGTCGGCCCAATGATCATCAACCTGTTGCCGATTCTTATCGGTTACACCGGTGGTCGTTTGATTCACGGTCAGCGTGGTGCTGTTATCGGTGCCGTTGCAACAGTTGGAGTTATTGTCGGTGCTGACATTCCAATGTTCCTCGGTGCGATGATCATCGGACCTTTGGCTGCATGGATCCTAAAGAAGATCGATGACGTTTTGGACCCAATCACACCAACTGGTTTTGAAATGTTGATCGGTAACTTCTCGCTTGGTATTGCGGGAATGTTGATCGCCATGGGTGGCTATGTAGGAATTGGACCGGCAGTGAAGGCCATCAGTGACACACTGGGTGCTGGAGTGCAGGTACTGATTGACACAGGACTGCTACCTCTTGCCAGCTTGATTGTTGAGCCAGCAAAGATCTTGTTCCTAAACAACGCCATCAACCACGGTGTTTTGGCACCACTTGGTGTTATCCAGGCTGAAGAAACCGGAAAGTCAATCCTGTTCATGCTAGAGACCAACCCTGGTCCTGGTTTGGGTATCTTGGTTGCCTTCTGGCTAGCAGGTCCAAAGCTTTTGCGCGGATCAGCTCCAGGTGCAATCGTGATTCACTTCCTTGGTGGAATCCACGAGATCTACTTCCCATACGTATTGATGAAGCCACAGTTGCTTGCAGCTGTAATCCTGGGTGGTGCAACCGGTGTTGCAACCTTCGCGCTAACTAACGTTGGTTTGGCAGCAACCCCATCCCCAGGATCCATCTTTGCCTACCTAGCGGTAACCCCTCCAGGTAACCACCTGGGTGTTCTCTTGGGTATCTTGCTATCGGCAACAGTTTCCTTCCTAGTCGCTTGGGTTCTACTCAAGGCAAGCAAGGATTCAACCGCTGATGACTTGGCAGATGCACAGGCCAAGAGCAAGGCAATGAAGACAGGAAACGCAGAGTAAAAATGGCATCTAAAAGCGGTTCTGAAATCAAAAACATCATCGTTGCCTGCGAGGCAGGCATGGGATCAAGTGTGATGGTTGCCAAGCAGTTGGCCAAGCAGTTGAAAAATGAGGGCGTAACCGTCACTCACTCTCCTGTTGGTCAGCTCAGTTCATCCGAGCACGATTTGGTGCTTTGCCACAGAGGGCTGTATTCCGGTGCTAAGGCAGCAGTGCCAAACAGTCTGGTGATTCCCTTTGACATGTTCCTGGGTGATATGAACATCGCCAAGGTTGTCGGGGCAATCAAGGCAGGCGAAGTTATCAGCGATGAGTAATAACCTGATTCAAATCGCAGGTGTCCACCTGAACGCGACAGCCTCCTCTCCGGAGGAGGCTGTTCGCCTCTGTGGGCAAAAACTTTTAGAACTTGAAGCGGTTGACCAAAAATATGTCGATGCAATGTGGGAAAGAGAGCAAGCCTTCTCATCAGCCATCGGTTTTGGTCTCGCAATTCCGCACGGAACTGACCAGGCAAGAGCCTGGGTGAAATTTGATCAGTTGGTTTTCCTCAGGTTTGGTGAGCCGATTGACTGGCAGGGTGACGAGGTGAAGATGTGTGTTGGAATTGCCGCCCAAGGTGATAACCACATGGACATCCTCGGAAACCTTGCTGATTTAATTCAAGACCCAGAAAGTGAAAAAACACTTCTGGAAACAAATGACCCACAAGAAATTTTGAACTTGGTATTAGCAACTGAGAGTGAGTAATGAAAAACACCACCAAGACAGCCGTTCACTTCGGTGCTGGCAATATCGGGCGTGGCTTCATTGGAGCCACTCTGCAGCAGGCTGGCTACAGGGTGATCTTTGCCGATGTGAATAATGACCTGCTAAAAAAGATGCATAACCAGGGCGGTTACAGAGTCCACATCGCAGGTCATCCAGGTGAAACAGAATTTTATGAGAACTACCAGGTTCTAAATAGCCAAATTGATCGTAATCAGCTCACCAAAGCGATAGCTGAAGCAGATTTAGTGACAACTTCGGTGGGAGCCTCCGTGCTTCCATACATCGCCCCAGCAATTGCCTTGGGGGCAGAGGCCAGGGAGCGAAAAGAAAAACTAATTGTGATGGCTTGCGAAAACGCAGTGAATGCAACAGACCAGTTGGCCGAGGAAATAGCTAAGCATTCCTCGATGACTGAACAGCTCAGCTTTTGCAATACAGCGGTTGATAGAATTGTGCCTCAGCAGCAAGAGGGATCCGAGCCAGATGTTATCGTCGAGCAGTTTTCAGAGTGGGTCATCGAAACTAAAAATCTCAAAAACAAGCTCGATATCACAGGTGCGAAGTTTGTAAAAAATCTTCAGCCCTACATAGAAAGAAAGCTATTCACAGTAAACACCGCTCACTGCTCTGTTGCCTACCTGGGCTTCAGAAAAGGGTTTGTGAACACCGGTGATGCCCTCAAAGACCCCGAGATAAAAAAGCAACTATTGGCAGTCTTGGCAGAAACCTCCAAGGCATTAGAAATCCGTCACAAGCTAGACCCCGCCGAGCAGCAAAAATACATAGATACCACTGTTGCCAGATTAGAAAACCCCTTACTCAACGACTCAATTGAAAGAGTGGGGCGAGACCCGATGCGGAAGCTCTCCATGACCGAGAGGATTGTCTCTCCCGCTTCCACCCTTGCCGAGAACAGCATCGCCCCCACCGCACTGTTGTTGATTTATGGCTGTGCACTCAGGTTTGAAAATGAAGGTGACGCATCAGCGGTGAAAATGCACGAGTTACTGCTCAGCAAAAGCCCCGGTGAAGTAGTAAGAGAAATTTCCAACATTCAGCCCGACCACCCACTATTTGATTATCTTGTGGGAGTGGTTGATGTGGTTCAGAGTAAAACTAGGTCCACTCAATAAAAAGGAAGCCCAATGATTGAAAGAACCATCAAAGTTGCAGACCCAATTGGCATGCACGCAAGACCTGCCGGGCAAATTGTGAAACTTGCCAAAGAAAATGGCGTCAGCATTCTCATGGGCAGAGATCCTGAAAACCTGATCGAGGCCAAGTCACCGATTCTGCTTCTGGGTAAAAAGTTTAAAAACGGTGAGGACCTAATCTTCAGAATTGATGCGGAAGAAAGCCAAGCAAACAAGCTGCTTGATGAAATCAGCGAATACCTGGGGAACTGATTGATAGAACTCAAAGGTATCGGCATTGGAGACACGGCCGCAGAAGCTGTGGTGTTCAAAGTCACCGCATCCTTCAATCCAGAACCCAAAAACCACTCAGGTTCAGTCCAAGAAGAATTAGAAAAGCTAACGCCTGCAATCAACAAAGTCACAGCAGAGATGAATGAACTGGCAGGTTCAGAACATGATGGTGAGATCTTTGAAGCTTTAGCAATGCTGGTCTCTGATGAAGCCTTGTTAGAAATGGCCATTGAAAAAATCAAAGATGGTCTTGATGCTGGCTCCGCTTTTCACGCGGCAACCGTTGAGCTAACAGAAATACTTAGGGAAGATCCAGATTTCTCGGAACGCGCCAATGACGTACTTGATCTAGCGACGCGAGTTTGGGCCCACACAGAGGGCATAGAACTCGGCTTAGAAATCCCCGAGGGAGAAGCTTTGGTGCTAGTTGCTGATGACTTTGCCCCCGCCGACACCGCCAAATTCAATTCTTCAGTGAAAGGGGTCATCACCCGAAACGGTGGTCCAACAAGCCATGTGGCGATCCTTTGCCGATCTAAGGGGATACCTGCGGTTGTCGGAGTTGCAGAAATAGACAAACTAGACCAGGGTCAAAAAATATTGATTGATCCAGCTGGTGACAGAGTTTTGATTGACGGAGTGATAAGCGATGCAACGGTGTCAATGTCATTTGCGCCTGAACATGAAAAAACACTCATTCCGGTGTTGGGAAACGTTGGAAACCAAACCGATGCTGAAAAAGCAACATCTGCTGGAGGTCATGGGGTAGGCCTTTTCAGAACAGAGTTTGCTTTTCTAAACCAAGAACAAAGACCCAGTATTGATCAGCAGCTCAATGATTACCTGAACGTCCTAAACGCCGCACCAAAAGGCCAATTCATCGCAAGAACCCTGGATGCTGGAAGTGATAAGCCGTTGCCGTTTTTGGGCATCGAAGACGAAGAAAACCCAGCTTTGGGAGTTCGTGGATTCAGAATCAATGACACTGACCCGGAGTTTATGGATGACCAGCTGAATGCCTTGAAATTGGCTGAGGAAAAATCAGGCAAAGCGGTTTCGGTTATGGCGCCAATGATTGCGAGGGTGTCAGAAGCTAAGAAGTTTGCCGAATTGGCAAGGGATCACGGTTTCAAAAATGTTGGAATTATGGTTGAGACCCCATCGATAATCTTTCAGCTCAAACACCTCAAAGGGGTTATCGATTTTGTGAGCATCGGCACCAATGATTTATCACAGTATTTATTTGCAGCCGATCGATTGCATCCCAAATTAGGAACACTTTTGGATGTTTGGCAACCAGCATTGCTGGAGGCAATAAAGACAACCGTTGATGAAGCACACGCTCAAGGAATCAAGGTTGGGGTCTGCGGGGAAGCGGGGAGTGATCCGATGCTTGCAATAGTGCTGGCGGGTCTCGGTGTTGACACGGTAAGTGCATCCCCAAGCCAGGTGGAAGCAGTTAGTAATGCTTTGAAAACAGTTGATGCTGGGCAAGCAAAAGCGATTGCCCTAGCGGCAGTCAGTCAAAACAGAGCCACCTTTGCGCGAGAGGCTGCCAAGAAAGCCTTCGCTGAGCGCTAATTTACAGGGCAGTATCGTGGGCTAAGTTTTGTGAGCTCTAGAAGGTAATCATCAAGTTCTAAACCCTCGGTGTCAATATCACCAATGTCTCTGGCGCCAACAGCCTGAGTTGCATCCGCAAGTCTTTGTAACCAATCGTGTTCACGCCCCGCATCAGACCAAGAGTATTTGCCAGCAACCTGATCGTCTGCTCTTGATTGCCAGGAGAGAGAAATCTCTTGCATTTTCAATCGAGATGGTTCGTTGCCGTATTCAATCTCTGCCAAAACCTGTCTTGTTTCAGCCCCCAAAGCCTTAATCTCAGAACATTCCATATCAGAAAGCCCCACCTGGACATCGCCGGCGGCAACTCTGCCAAATGCTAAAACCAGCACAAAAATCAAACCGAACTGAATGCTGGATCGAACCCAACCTTTGCGATTGCGCTTTTCTTTTTTGGCGTATTCACCACAAAGCTCACAGCGAATTTGGTCTGGGTGTAATTCCAGTCCACACTTCGCGCATTTACTCATAAAAATCAAAACCGAAGATTGATAAAAACCCTTCCCTGAAAGGGTTTTGGGAACAAAGGTGAGAGACTTTAAAGATGGATAACAACAAGCTCGAGCGGATATGGAAACGCATTGGGATTGTTCTGCTGGTTGTCTCAATCATTGTCGTTGCAGGTCCGCAAATACTTGATCTACTGGGTCTGAGATAGGGGGATTATTTGAATAAGACCACTTTATATAACCAACACGCTGCTCTGGGGGCTACCTTCACAGACTTCGGTGGTTGGGAGATGCCGGTTAGATACGGTTCTGATTTAGCCGAACACGAAGCCGTTAGAAACTCAGCGGGATTATTTGACATAAGCCACATGGGTGAAATCGTGGTTGTTGGCGCTCAAGCTGAAGATTTCTTAGACAGCAAGTTAATTAATCTTGCAAGCAAGATAACTTCAGGCCGTGCCAAGTATTCGATGCTGCTAAACGAATCAGGTGGCATCATCGATGACCTGATTGTTTATCGTCTCTCCGAAGAGGAGTTTCTAATTGTCGCCAATGCATCAAATAAAGACGCAGTCTCAGCTGACCTAGTTCCAACAGGCTTTGACTGCATTGTTGAAGACCAATCAGATAAGTGGTCAATGATTGCCCTGCAGGGACCAAAATCACTAGAGGTTTTAGACAGATTTGTTTCTGAGCCAATAACAATTGGCTATTACTCAATTGGGCGTTACATCCTCGGTGAATCAGAAGTATTGATTGCCAGAACCGGATACACCGGCGAAGACGGGTTTGAGATCTATTGCCAAAATGACCAAGCCGAATCCATCTGGGAGACAGTATTGAATAACCCAGAGGTGACCCCGTGTGGGCTGGCCAGTCGAGATAGCCTGAGACTTGAAGCAGGAATGCCTTTATATGGCCACGAACTGGATGACAACACCCAGCCGGCTGAAGCAGGTCTAGGACGAGCTGTTGTTGACCGAGAGGCTTTTCAGGGTAAAAGCGGACTCAGAGAACCAACAAAGAAACTAATCGGACTCAAAGGTGAGGGCAAAAGAGCCGCCAGGCAGGGTTATGCGGTTATGGAAGATAACCAACAGGTCGGTGAGGTAACAAGTGGCATCCTCTCCCCCACCCTTGGATACCCAATCGCCATGGCCTTCACAACCAATCTTGAAACCAAACCAGGAGACAAATTAATGGTGGATATCCGTGGCAATAACCAGGAATTTATTGTCGTTGAATTACCTTTTTATAAACGAGTCAATTAGCAATTTTTATTGGCTTAGAATTCCAATCAAAGGTGAGGGAATGAAGGGGAGATATGTATCCAGAGAACTATAAATACTCAAAAGAGCACGAGTGGGTTTCAGTTGATGGCGATGTTGCAACTGTTGGAATCACCTCTTATGCAGCGGATGCTCTGGGGGATGTTGTTTATCTGGATCTGCCAAGTGTTGGTGCCTCAACTGTTTATCTAAAAATCTGTGGAGAGATTGAATCAACCAAATCAGTCAGTGAGCTTTACAGCCCAATCGATGGTGAAGTTGTTGAAGTCAATGACGCAGTGAGTGCTAACCCTGAAATGGTCAACAGTGACCCCCACGGCGAGGGCTGGTTGTTCAAGGTGAAATTCTCTGAGCTATCGGGGGAATTAATGAGTGCAAGTGATTACCAGGAGATGGTCGGCTAATGCTGGCCGAGCACGAGAACTTCAAATACCGCCACATCGGCACATCAATTGCCGAGCAAACCGAGATGCTGCAATACCTCGGTTTCAACTCAATGACCGAACTTATGGATGCGGCCATTCCGGATGCAATCAGGTTCGAATCTGGCAAAAGACTCCCCGAAGCAGTCAGTGAAACCGAGGCTTTGAACAAGCTCAAAGAGCTTGCCAGCCAAAACCGCATCACCAAATCCAAAATCGGGATCGGCTATTACGGGACAATCACTCCCGGTGTCATCAAGCGCAACGTTTTAGAAAACCCAAGTTGGTACACCGCATACACCCCATATCAAGCTGAAATCAGTCAAGGAAGATTAGAAGCGCTGATCAATTTCCAGACCATGGTCACAGACCTGACAGGCATGACAACAGCAAACGCATCAATGTTGGATGAGGGAACCTCGGTTGCCGAAGCGATGTTGCTTGCAAGCAGGAACGCAGAGAACGACTCAAGGGTGTTCTATGTTGATCAAGATCTCTTCCCGCAAACAAAGTATTTGCTCGAACACAGAGCAGAACCATTGGATATCACCATCAAGTATTTTGATGCAGCCAAAGGTGCCAAAGAACTCACCGAAGAATTCTTCGGTGTGGTGGTTCAGTATCCGGGAGCCAGCGGACGAATCGTCGAACTTGACGGCATCTTCGCAGTTGCTCACGAAAAAGGTGCTCTGGGGATTGCAGCTGCAGATCTTATGTCTCTGACACTTATCAAACCCCCAGGAGAACAGGGTGCTGACATCGTTGTTGGTTCAACCCAGCGATTCGGTGTTCCCATGGGGTTTGGTGGTCCTCACGCAGGCTATCTTGCAGTCCGCGAAGGTTTGGAAAGATCCATGCCCGGAAGGCTTGTTGGAGTGAGCGTGGATGCCGAAGGCTCACCTGCTTATAGGCTGACACTGCAAACCAGAGAACAGCACATCAGACGTGAAAAGGCCACCAGTAATATCTGCACAGCCCAGGTATTGCTTGCTGTGATGGCAAGTATGTATGCGGTCTATCACGGTCCTGAAGGCCTCAGAGCAATCGCCAAAGACATCCACAGCAAAGCTGTTTTGCTTGCAAGCGCTTTGAAAGCCAAAGGTTTCACTCTCGCTCACGAGAGCTTTTTCGACACCTTGGTGATCACAGAAACCGATGCCCAGAAATATTTCGATAAAGCTCGAGAAAAAGACTTCACGCTGAGGGTGATCGATGAAAAAACCCTTGGAATCTCAATCGATGAGGCAACCAGCTGGGAAGAGCTTAATCACCTGGCTCAGGTATTCGGAGCTGAAACCAATGAGGGTAGTGAATCAAGCCTTGGTGGGTTTGAAAGAAGCAGTGAATACCTAACGCATCCAGTTTTCAACCAATACCACTCAGAGACAGCCATGCTGAGATACCTCAAAAAACTCAGTGATTACGACTACGCATTGGACCGCGGAATGATTCCGCTGGGTTCCTGCACCATGAAACTAAACTCCGTCACCGAGATGGAAGCGGTCACCTGGCCTGAGTTTGCTAACCTGCACCCCTTTGCCCCCAAAGAAGACGTAACCGGTTATCTAACGGCCATTGAGCAACTAAGCGATTGGCTATGTGACATAACGGGATACGATGCCGTTTCTTTGCAACCAAATGCCGGAAGCCAGGGTGAGCTTGCAGGGATGCTTGCCATCCGTGGTTATCACCTCTCAAGAGGTGACACCCAGCGCAAGGTTTGCTTGATCCCATCCAGCGCTCACGGAACCAATGGAGCGAGTGCTGTTCTAGCTGGTTTCAATGTCACAGTTGTTGGTTGTGATGATGATGGAAACGTTGACCTTGCAGATCTCAAATCAAAGATTGCCGAGGCTGGAGACAACCTGGGTGCCATCATGATCACCTACCCATCAACCCACGGTGTTTATGAACACGATGTCCGTGAGGTTTGCGAATTGGTTCACGCAGCTGGTGGACAGGTTTATATTGATGGAGCAAACACCAACGCAGTTGTTGGGTATGCGAAATTTGGAGAATTCGGTGGAGATGTCTCTCACCTAAACCTTCACAAAACCTTCTGTATCCCTCACGGTGGTGGAGGACCCGGAGTTGGTCCGGTTGTAGCGAGGTCTCACTTGGCTGAATTTCTACCCGGTCACCAAATGTCGCAAGTTGAGCTAACCAACCAGGGACCAGTTTCAGCTGCTCCGTTTGGTTCACCGAGCATCCTGCCTATCAGTTGGGCTTATGTCCACATGATGGGTGAGAAAGGTTTGCAAGATGCGACAGCGAATGCTGTTTTGAATGCCAACTATGTTGCAAGAAAGATCTCTAACCACTTCCCCCTTCTCTACACAGGAGATAACGGAATGGTGGCTCACGAGGCAATCATTGACATTCGTGACATCAATAAAGAAACCGGCATCACCGTTGACGATGTCGCCAAGAGACTGATTGATTATGGTTTCCACGCCCCAACCATGAGCTTTCCTGTCAATGGCACGCTCATGATTGAGCCAACCGAATCAGAGCCAAAGCAAGAACTAGACAGGTTTATTTCAGCCATGATTGCCATCCGCGAAGAAATCGACAAGGTTGCCAACGAGGAATGGCCAAAGGATAACAACCCATTGTTCAACGCCCCCCATACAGCAGAACAGATGGCGGGTGAATGGAATCATCCTTACAGCAGGCAAGTTGCCTGCTACCCAGCTGAAAACCAAGCCAAAAACAAATACTGGGCGCCTGTTCGCAGGGTAAACAACGTCTTTGGGGATAGAAATCTTGTCTGCACGTGCCCACCGATCGAAAGCTATTCACAATGAATCTGAGTGATCTGCCCTACATACTCGGCATGGCCATCGGCGCCTACATGATTTGGGGTGCCACGGTGAAGACCGATAAAAAACCTTATTACTGGC
>JAVLCC010000014.1:0-24844 GCA_031580995.1 Microbacteriaceae bacterium | reverse complement strand
TCAATTTCAGATTCAGTATTAATCCCTGCAAGAACACTTCAAGAAATCGCACGGACGTTTTCAAACCAAGGATCTCTATCCATTTCAATCGAAAAAACAGAAGAACGACAAATGGTTGCCTTCTCAGCCAACGATAAAAGTGTCACCTCAGTTTTACTAAAGGGTAATTTTCCGGCTGTTTTGAGTCTTTTCCCTGAATCAATAGAGCATGAAGCCATAGCCAGTGTTGATGAAATTGTTGAGGCAACAAAACGAGTTTCGCTGGTAGTCGAGGGAGATAACCCAATTCGATATAACTTTTCTACAGACGCAGTAAACATCAAATCAATCACTAGTGAGACAGCTCAAGCATCTGAAGATGTAGCCATTGATCTCATGGGCGAGGAGACAGGTGTTTCTTTGAAACCACAGTTTGTTCTTGATGGTTTGAGCGGTATGACTACTGATCACGTGAGTTTTGGATTTACAAAAAATCAACAAAATCCAACTAAACCAGGACCTCTTATGTTCACAGAAAAAGGTGACAAAGCTGGAGAATTCAAATATCTACTACAACCAAACCTGCTCGATGAAAACTAATGCGGGTTACTTCTCTATCGTTAGCAAATTACAGAAATTATGAACAGCTAAGCATTGAACTAGTAACTGGTGTAAATCTGCTTATAGGTAAAAACGGTCAAGGGAAAACCAACCTTGTGGAGGCAATTCGATATTGCTCAACACTTTCATCCCACAGAAGTTCATCCTCAGCCCTAATAAAAAACGAAGAGAAACAAGCCTCAATTGGCATCGAATTAGAGAATTCCGGAAAAAAGCTAAAACTAGGTATTGAACTAAATAAAGATTCAGCTAATCGTCACAGCATCAATGGAAATTTGGTTAAGAAATCATCGGAAATCCTTGGAGCATTAACCACTGTCATTTTTAGCCCCGAAGACATAGACCTAATAAGACGAGATCCTTCGACCAGGAGAGCTTTTCTCAATGACCTGGCAGTTCAACTAAGACCCAGTTATTACCAAACTCTGCAAGATTACGAACGGGTGTTGAAACAAAGAAATGCTTTGCTGAAATCAGCACGGGGAAAATCCAATGTGGATTTATCGACACTGGAATTATGGAATGAACAACTTGTCACCATTGGTTCAAAAATAATTCAGAACAGGCAGCAACTAATAACCTCGCTATTACCTAGAATCCAGCAAAAGTACTCACAAATCTCTCAGTCACAAAGCGATATTCAAATTTCTCAGCAGGGTTCAATAGATGTTGATTATGAAGATCTTTCAACCGAACAAATAGCTGCAGAGTTATCCAAAGCAGTTGAGAATTTCAAAAAAGACGAGATGGACAGAGGGGTGACACTTTTGGGCCCTCAAAGAGATGAATTGCTGATTCAACTAAATGGACTTTCCGCCAAAGAGCACGCATCCCAGGGAGAAGCTTGGTCTTTAGCCTTATCAATGAAATTGGCCAGCGCTGAATTGATTACCGACGCATCTTCGTTGGGTAAACCGGTAATGATCTTGGATGATGTTTTTAGTGTTTTAGATACCTCCCGAAGAGAGGCTTTGACCCAGTTCATAGATGGATATGAGCAGGTGTTGATAACTGCTGCGGTTGAAGCCGATGTTCCTCTAACATCAGAGGCAACCAGGTTTACTATCAGAGGCGGTCAAGTTGAGTGACTATGCGATTAGTTTTTATCAAGAAATGCTTAGAACCTTTAGCGGCAAAACTTCTTATGATCAAAAAAAGCAAAACAAAAAAGCAAAAAGCAACTCGCAACCCTTTGATGCTAACCGCGACCCTATAAAACTCTCTGCTGGAATTGATCAGCTAGTTGGTGAATTCAATTGGAATCAACAACTCAGCAAAGCTGAGCTTTTTGTCTCGTGGTCAAACATCGTAGGAGTGGATGTCGCCAACGCCTGCACACCCTCCTCTTTAGAAAACTCAGTTCTGCACGTTGATTGCAATTCAACTGCTTGGGCAACTCAAATGAGGTTGATGTCCAGTCAAGTTTTAGCAGAGGTGAATAGTAGCTATCCGAGTTTAGAAATTCGCGAAATCAAGTTTCATTCACCACAAGCCCCATCTTGGAAAAAAGGTAGCCGATCTGTCCCTGGCAGGGGTCCAAGAGACACATATGGATAAAACACCTTCCTATGGGCGTTTTCCAAGCTCTGCGATAGGATAGAACAGTTAGTAGCCCCGAATCTCAGTCGATGGGTCATCGCGTTTCACGGGTCCTAACGAAAACTGAGGAGCAAACTTAATATGTCTAATTCCGAAAACTACGGTGCCGCCAATATTCAGGTCCTTGAGGGACTGGAGGCTGTCAGAAAAAGACCGGGTATGTATATCGGTTCCACCGGTCCCCGAGGTCTGCACCACCTTGTATATGAAATCGTTGATAACTCTGTCGATGAAGCGCTTGCTGGTCACTGTTCAGACATTCAAATCCATATCAAAAAAGATGGAACCCTGAGTGTTAGCGATGACGGTCGCGGAATTCCGGTTGATCTTCACCCTGTCGAAAAGCGTCCAGCTGTTGAAGTTGTCCTAACCGTTTTGCACGCTGGAGGAAAATTCGGTGGTGGCGGTTATGCAGTTTCTGGTGGTTTGCACGGTGTTGGAGCCAGTGTTGTGAATGCTCTGTCTCATCACCTAGATGTTGAGGTTGCCCGCGATGGGTTTTTATGGACACAGAGTTTTACTAACGGAGTTCCCGATCATGACCTAAAGAAAAACGACAAAGTCGATTACTCCGGAACCAAAATCACATTCAAGCCAAACGACGAGATTTTTGAAACAGTCGAGTTTGACTACGAAACACTCAGAGCACGTTTCCAACAGATGTGCTTTTTGAATAAGGGTCTAAGAATCACACTCACAGATGATCGTGATGGCAGAACAGACAGTTATCACTATGAGCAGGGTCTTATTGATTACGTTGAGTATCTGAACTCGAGTAAGAAAAATGACAAGATTCACGATGAAGTGATTTCTGTCGAGACCGAACTAGAAGACAAAACAATGTCGGTTGAGATTGCTTTGCAGTGGACATCTGCATTCACAGAAAGTGTTCACACCTACGCCAACACAATCAACACCCATGAGGGTGGAACTCATGAAGAGGGTTTCCGCTCCGCTTTGACATCTTTGCTAAACCGTTTCACCAGAGACAAAGGTCTGCTCAAAGAAAAGGATGAAAACCTCACCGGTGATGATGTTCGTGAGGGTCTAACCGCTGTTCTCAGCGTGAAGCTAACGGAGCCTCAGTTTGAAGGTCAGACCAAAACCAAACTGGGAAACACCGAGACCAAGGCTTTTGTGCAGAGGGTTGTAAATGATCAGCTCGGGGACTGGATGGCTAGAAACCCAGCCCAAGCAAAAGAAATAGGTAAAAAAGCCATTGCAGCTGCAACCGCAAGGCTGGCAGCAAGAAAAGCCCGTGAAGCAACCAGAAGGAAATCTCTTTTGGAATCAGGGGGAATGCCTGGAAAGCTCAGGGATTGCTCCAGCAAAGATCCCGAAAGAAGTGAGATCTTTATTGTTGAGGGTGATTCAGCGGGTGGTTCAGCCATGCGTGGAAGAGACCCAGAAACTCAAGCCATTTTGCCTCTTCGCGGAAAAATACTAAACGTTGAAAAAGCAAGACTGGATAGAGCGTTGCAAAACACTGAGGTGCAGGCTTTGATCACAGCATTTGGAACCGGCATCGGTGAGGATTTCGATCCCGAGAAGGCCAGATATCACAAATGCATTTTGATGGCTGATGCTGATGTTGATGGTCAACACATTCGCACCCTGTTACTGACTCTTTTATTTAGATACATGCGACCACTTATCGAACACGGATATGTTTATCTCGCTCAGCCACCTTTATATCGAATCAAGTGGTCAAACTCCGCTCATGAATTTGTCTTCACAGAAGCAGAGAGAATTCGAAAAGTTGAAGAAGGCAAAGCCGCGGGTAAGAAACTCCCCAAAGAAAACTCAACTCAGCGTTATAAAGGTCTCGGTGAGATGGACTATGACGAGCTCTGGGAAACAACAATGGATCCGGCATCCAGAACTTTATTGCAGGTGACATTGGAGGATGCGGCAATAGCCGATGAAATCTTCAGCACTCTTATGGGTGAAGATGTTGAATCCCGCAGAAACTTTATCCAGAAAAACGCCAAAGACGTCCGATTCTTGGATATCTAGGAAGGCATCATGACAGACATAATCAAAGGCCACGACCACATAGAGCAGGTCGATCTGCAGTTAGAAATGCAGAAGAGTTACCTCGACTACGCGATGAGCGTTATTGTCGGGCGAGCATTACCAGATGTTAGAGACGGATTAAAACCAGTCCACCGCAGGGTTTTGTATGCGATGTATGACGGTGGTTACCGCCCAGACAAGCAATTCAGCAAGTGTTCCCGTGTTGTTGGTGATGTCATGGGTCAATTCCACCCCCACGGTGACAGTGCTATTTATGACACATTGGTGCGTTTGGTTCAGGACTGGAACATGCGCTACCCACTGGTTGCAGGTCAGGGAAACTTTGGTTCTCCTGGAAACGACCCAGCTGCTGCTCCCAGGTATACGGAGTGCAAGATGGCACCACTGGCAATGGAAATGGTCAGAGACATCGATGAGGAAACAGTTGATTTCCAAGATAACTACGATGGCAGAACTCAAGAACCAACAATTCTTCCCTCGCGTCTTCCAAACCTTTTGATTAACGGCTCAATCGGTATTGCCGTTGGTATGGCCACCAACATCCCTCCCCATAACCTGACCGAGGTTGCTGCTGCAGCCAAGTTCCACTTAGAAAACCCAGACATCCAAGGTGAGGAACTAATCGAAGAACTAATCAAGATTGTCTCTGGCCCTGATTTCCCAACCGGTGCACAGATTCTTGGTCGCAAGGGAATCGAAGATGCATACAGAACCGGCCGTGGTTCAATCACCATGCGTGGTGTTGTCAATGTTGAAGAACTGCAAGGAAGAACCTGCCTGGTTGTCACAGAGCTCCCCTATCAGGTAAACCCAGATAACTTGGCCCTCAAAATTGCCGAGTTAGTAAAAGAGGGCAAGGTCACAGGCATTGCAGACATTAGAGATGAAACCAGTGGTCGAACAGGTCAGAGACTTGTAATTGTTTTGAAAAAAGACGCTGTTGCCAGAGTGGTTTTGAATAATCTCTATAAATACACCCAACTGCAAGATAACTTCGGTGCAAACATGCTGGCATTGGTTGACGGTGTTCCAAGGACACTGAGCATTGATGGCTTTATCACCCACTGGGTCATTCACCAGATTGAAGTCATTGTTCGTAGGACCCAGTTCCGTCTGCGCAAAGCAGAAGAAAGAGCTCATATCCTTCGTGGTTATCTCAAAGCTCTGGATAACTTAGATGAAGTAATCGCTTTGATTAGAAAATCAGCCACTGTTGATGATGCAAGAGAAGGTTTGATAAAGCTTCTAAGTATCGATGAGCTGCAAGCAAGAGCGATTCTAAACATGCAGCTGAGGCAGCTTGCAGCACTTGAGCGCCAAAAGATAATCGATGAGGCAGCAGAACTTGAAAGATTGATTGCTGAATACCAAGCAATTATTTCTGATGAAAACCGTCAGCGCGAAATAGTTCGTGATGAGCTAACGGATGTTGTTGATAGATACGGCGATCAGCGCAGAACAGAGATTGTTCCAGGCTATGACCCAGATGTCTCAATGGAAGATCTAATTCCTGAAGAGGAGATGGTGGTTTCACTAACTCGCGGTGGTTATATCAAGCGCACCAGAAGTGATAACTATCGTGCTCAGCACCGAGGCGGCAAGGGTGTTAAGGGTGCAAACCTAAGAGCAGATGATGTTGTCAGCAAACTAATGGTCACAACCACTCACCACTGGTTGTTGTTTTTCACCAACCAGGGAAGGGTTTATAGATCAAAGGTCTATGAAATCCACGAAACTTCTCGCGATGCCAAGGGTCAGCACGTGGCTAACCTGCTGCCATTGCAACCAGAGGAAGAAGTCGCAGCGGTTATTGACCTGAAGGACTATCAACAATTCCCCTATCTGGTTTTGGCAACCAAGCGAGGTTTGGTCAAGAAAACCTCTCTGGAGTTATATGACACCGCTAGAACCGGTGGCATCATCGCCATCAAACTACGTGAGGACGATGAGCTAATCAGCGCAATGTTGGTTAGCGATGATGACTTTGTTTTGATGGTCTCCAAAAAAGGCATGAGCATTTGTTTCAAAGCAGATAACTCTTCGATGAGACCCATGGGTCGTGACACCTCTGGTGTGATGGGGATGACTTTTAGAGAAGATGACGAGTTGTTATCAGCTCAAGTAATTGGCTCAGAAGGTTATGTCTTCGTGGTTACCCAGGGGGGATATGCCAAACGAACCCACACCCAGCACTACCGAGTTCAAAAACGTGGCGGTATTGGAATCAAGGTTGCAAAACTAAACGATCAGCGTGGAAACCTAGCAGGAGCACTAATTGTTGGAGACGATGATGAAGTGTTAGCGGTATTGGAATCTGGCAAGGTGGTTCGCTCCAGCGTGAGTGAGGTCCCAGCTAAGGGACGTGACACCATGGGTGTTGTCTTTGCAAGGTTTGCCGATGATGATCAGGTTTTGAGCATCGCTAGAAACAGTGAAAGACATTTAGATTCAGAGTAAGGTAATTCGGTGTCAAATTTTCTAAAGCGCAAACCCAAAGAACCTCGCAAGCAGGTGAGGCTGAAACTTGCATCAATTGATCTGTGGTCAGCGCTCAAACTTGGCTTTTTAGCATCCATTGCCCTTGGAATCGCCACCCTGGTTACCGCTTATTTATTATGGGTGGTGCTAGATAGTGTGGACCTATTTGCCTCAATAGACAGCTTATTGGGAAGCGTCTTTGGTGAAGTGACACCAATTGTTCTAACCGAAGAGTTTGCTTTAGAGCGAGTTATGTCTACGGCGGCGACTTTAGCATTAGTAAATATTGTGATTAACACGGCTTTGACTGTTGTTTGGGCAGGGGTATTCAATGTCGTTGCCAAACTGATTGGTGGAGTTGCGCTGACGTTTACCAATAACTAATTGGGGTTTGTCAGGGTTTATCTTTTCGGGTAATGTATTCCTGTTGCTCTGCGGGCCTATAGCTCAGGTGGTTAGAGCGCTTCACTGATAATGAAGAGGTCGGAGGTTCAAGTCCTCCTAGGCCCACGGTGAGTTGTCGTCCCGCAGACGATGACCACATTCGGGGACTTAGCTCAGTTGGTAGAGCACCTGCTTTGCAAGCAGGGGGTCAGGGGTTCGAACCCCCTAGTCTCCACAAAGCAAAAACCCTCCCCTCGGGGAGGGTTTAGTTTTTTTCTGGAACCTTTAGTTCAGTAACTGGAAGTCTCTCAGCTCTCCAAGAATTGATCGGATGATCGGATGCATAGCCAACGCTCATCCCACAAACCAATGCGTAATCTTCCGGCACATCAAACTCAGCCTTGATGATGTCGGGATAGTTACCCAAGAAACCCTGCGGGCAAGTTCCAATGCCGTGAGCTTTGGCGGAGAGCATCACAGTTTGCATATAAAGACCTAAATCTAAAGTCCCAAAGTGATCGAGACCACGGTGAGTGAAAAAGAACAGGGCCACTGGGGCCCCAAAAAACTCATAATTTCTCTCCATGAATTTGAATCTGGCTTCTTTGTCTGATCTGTCGATCCCTAAGGTTTCATAAATCCCAACCCCAACTTTTCGACTCCTATCGATGAGTCCCTCAGGATATGGAATCTCGTGGGTGAAATCAGGATTATGACCGAGTCCCTTGACTTCAGCATTTTCTCTAAGTCGAGCCACCAAAGCATCACTAATTCGATCGCGCTGCGCCCCTTCGGCAACCGCAACCAGGTAGGGCCTGGTGTTTGACCAGCTGGGAGCGTTCATCCCCTCCTGCAGAATTTCATCCAGCAAATCTGATGGGACTGCCTTGGAGGTGAAGTCACGGGTTGAGTTTCTGGATTCAACTAGCTTTTGAAACTGTTCAGGGTTCATTTGTCTATGCTACGGGAGATTGATACCCAATCAAATTCGCAGCCACAGCACTAATGAATATGGTTTTCAGTCAGTTTCCAAGCCCTTATTTCGAGGCGAAAAACACATAATGGCTCTGTTTCAAGCATCCCAGACTTTCTCCAGCTAGTATCCAGATTGCTCCCAGCTATCTATCAGGTTCAAAACACCCACAGGAGTAATTTCATAGCTATGAGAAAACTAATAGCAACAACATCAATTGCACTTATCACCGGGCTAGTCCTGAGTGGCTGTGCAACTGATGCAGCCGATGACAGCGTGGAAGAAAACCAGGCCTCAACTTCCACCACAGAGAATCTCGACAGCAATGTCGATGAGCAAGAGGCAGAAGTTTCAGACATCGTGATCCCGGAGGGTGTTGTTGAAGGCACCGATGCATATCTTTTATGGGAGGCGCTAATGGGCTCAGATGGAGAGTATGCAGCTTTAGCAAGTTATCAAGCAGTGCTGGATGAATACGGTGATGTTGAACCATACGCAACCATCATGGAAGCAGAAGGTCGTCACGCCGATTCACTAATTAGGCAACTTGAAAGACTGGGTGTTGAGGTGGAGGAAAATCCATACTTGGGTCAAATAGAAGCTCCAGCTGATCTGGAAACAGCAGCTGAGGCTTGGGCAGAAGGAGAAATCCTGAACGTCGAGTTGTATGACCAGTTGATTGCTGATGCTCAGAGCGAGCAGGTAATCAAGGTATTCAACAACCTGCGAAGTGCGTCTTTGGATTCACACCTTCCAGCTTTTGAACTTGCGGCTGAAAACGGCGGAGTTCTAACAGAAGAGCAAATGCGCAACTAGTTGCAAATAATAAAACCGATGGTGGGATAACCACCATCGGTTTTTTATTGTCTTCGGCATTGCCAGGACTAGTATTCACTGGTGTCATTTTCCAAAATCTCCATAGGTTGGATAGCGCTTGTTTTTGCAGGTGGAATCCTTTTGGCAATGACTGCACCCGGGCAAACTGCTGGGTTATCTCCATACACCGATCCACTAATTAGCGAATTGGGCGTCACTAGAACCGCAATTTCCCTTAGTTACCTAATTGGCACCTTGGCAGGGGCATTGACCATGCCATATTTCGGAAGATTGATAGACCGAATTGGTTCAAAAACAGCAATCATTGCCGTGGGCCTTGGCCTTTCGGTGGTCATCTACCTAGCAAGTTTTGTTAGTGACATTTTTAATTTGACCGCGATTTATGTTGGCCTGAGGTTTTTTGGTCAAGGAGCTTTGACACTCGCTGCCACCACATTGATCGCTAAGACTGTTCTGCATAGACCAGGATTAGCCCTGGGTGTTAGTGGTGCGATTGGAGCGGCAGGTGTCTCCATTGCTCCGGTTGGTTTTGAAAGATTAATCGCCTTCACTGATTTCAGAACAGCGTTTCAGATAGAAGCTGTGTTGGTTTTAGCAATCGTTATCCCGATTGCACTGTTCTTGCCCGGTAAAAAACAAGAAGTTGCCAAAGACGAATTCACTGAGACCGGAACATTGATTGCAGTTACCGGGATGACGGTTTCTGAGGCAAGAAAAACTCTTGGTTTTTGGATGATTGCAACTGCCATGATCACCGTAGGGCTGGTCTCAACAGCTTATGGTTTTCATCTGATATCTATTTTGGGAAACCAGGGCTTCAGTCCTTTGGAAGCAGCCGCCACCTTCATCCCGCAGACAGTCGGAAGCTTGGTTTTGGCGGTGATAATCGGGGGTCTAACAGATCGCTTTCATCCCAAGTTCGGGGTGATTGTGGCAATGGGTTCGATGGCTTTATCAATGCTGATGCTTTTTGTTGTTTCCCCTGGATTATTAGGTATTGTTTTTGGTTTCCTGATCGGTGCCGCTCAAGGAGCCATGAAGGGTGTTGACACAGTTGCCCTGGTTCAATATTTCGGAAGAGCGCACATCGGTGAAATTCGTGGCTGGGCTCATTCAATCGGGCTTATCTCAACTGCTTTAGGGCCAATTCTGCTAAGCCTTGGCTTGGATGTTTTCGGAAACTACTACGCACCATCACTGATTCTTTTGGTGTTGCCCCTATCAGCAATCGCTTTAGCGATTATCGATAAGACACCAAGGGATAGATTTTCCTAGACTGAACCAACCAGCAAACTAAGCGCCAAGACTATAAACACAACCGAGACGGTTATCTCCATGCCGATTTGGAACTTTCTAGCGCTGAGCAGTTCCCGCATTCGTCCCGCAGCCAAGACAATCAAAACCTCGAATCCAGCTGCCAGAATCACAAAGATCACAGTCAGAAAGATCAGCTGATAGGTGACTGATTCAGCGTTTCCTAGAAACTGTGGAAAAAACGCCACAAAGAAAACAACGACCTTGGGGTTGGTGAGGTTAGTAAACAGGCCAGTCAGATATGGACTTGTTTTGGACCTAGCGACTTCCGGTTCCTGAGTTGAATTGGGTAGAGATTTCACAAGCCTTCTTGCCTGCCAAGCACTTCCTAGCCCCAGGTATAAAAGATAACCACCACCTGCAATCTGCAGAATCATCAACCCTGTTTCACTCTGTGAAACAATCAGCCCGACACCGCTGATCATTAGCCCTGCAATGATGGCAACACCAGAGAAGATCCCAGCCATGGTGATAAAACCAATCTTCATTCCCGAGCGCAGAGTGTTGCGGATGAGTAGGAAGATATCGGGCCCCGGGGTAAAGGTAATTACGAGGCTTGCAATGATGAAAGGCACCAGCACCGAAAAATCGAGCACTGCTAAATCCTAGGACTAAAAGTGCTGTTCTCGACTCACTGTGACATCACTGGACCAAACAATGCAGGCGTATTTATCCAGGTAGTTTTGCTCTAGGTGGTCGATGATCTTTTCACGAAGCTCTGGGGAGACAATTGTCTCTAATTTCACGTTCCCACCATCAATCTCACCGGCTCTTCTTCCGTGCGGACCACTTCCCTGGGCTGCAGTGACGGTATGCCCTTTGACACCTAATTTATGCAGATCACGAATAAGCCTTGATTCCAAGGCATGCTCAATGACAATGGTCACTAGTTTGCGCTCAATATTTCTCATAGCCCCATCCCTGCCAATGCCTCAGCAATCACTGAATACAACGGTATTCCAATAATCAAGTTGAAGGGGAAGGTGATTGCAAGTGATGCAGTCAAATAAATCCCTGGAGATGCCTCAGGCAATGCAAGCCTCACAGCAGCAGGTGCTGCTATATAACTCGAGGCAGCACTTAGAACACCCAACACAGTCGCCCCACCAACACTTAGTCCTGTTAGTAATCCAACTGTGATTCCCAATGTGGCTGCAATCACAGGAAAGCCGACACCGAAGATAACAAGCCTGATGCCAGCTTTTTTGAGATCGCCAATTCGCTTTCCAGCAATCAAACCAAGTTCCAATAAAAACAGCGTTAGTACTCCAGTGAAAAGCCCACCAAAAAATGGCTCCACTTGGCTATAACCAGCTGAACCCGTGACAGCACCAAGCAATAACCCACCAGCTAGCAACACAATACTTTTTCCTGTTAGCACTTCAACAAGGGATTCCCTAAAGTTCACACTTCGACTCATCCCCTTGCTTGCCAACAACAAACCAACGATGATTCCTGGGATTTCCAGAACAGCCAGCAGGGTTGCCATGTAGCCCTCAACGAAAGTCTGCGCTGTTTCTAAAAACACAATCGCTGCGGTGAAGGTGACCAAAGACGTCGACCCGTAGTGGGCAGCAAGTGCTCCTCGTTCATAGGCTGGAAGCTTGGTCAGTGGACCCAGGATTGAAAAAGCCAAAAACGGAATCAACATTCCAAGGGCGATGGTTCCAACAATCGGCAGGGCAATTTCTGAAAACTCCGCATCGCGCAGAGCAACACCACCTTTGATACCAATGCCAATCAACAGATAAAAACTCAAGCCCTGATAAACAGCTTCTGGCAAGCGAAGATCCGCCTTGATGGCTGTTGCCAGTAAGCCAAGCGCAAAGGCCAAGACCGGTGGCGAGGTCAGATTCTGAATCGCCAATTCCAAGATATTCATTTATCTCCCAAAATCTTTATTAGTTCACTCACGGTGTGGTCTTGATTGGATTGGTGTCGCAAAGGGGCATCGGAGCTTATTGCATAGCGATTTCTTCTGCCCTCGCGTTGTTTTGTGACATAACCACTGTCGTAAAGGTCTTTCAAGATGTTGCTCACCTGACGCTCGGAAATACCGACCTCATCAGCCAATTCACTTATCCTGATGCCAGGATTTCGGCTTAGGATAATTAGCACATGACCGTGGTTGGTCAAAAAGGTCCAATTCATAGAACTTTATTTCCTGTAATTAACTTCATGTTTATCAACAGCTGTTAGCTTAGGGGATGTTCAAAGGAGAATGCAATGCCCGAGAGAATTTCAATTGAAGACCGTGGTCAGCTAAGACTTATCGGTCTAAACCGGCCCGAGAAAATGAACGCGGCAGACGAGCAAATGCTCAGTGAGCTATCACTTGCTTATGGGGCAGCTCATGAGGATGACAATGTCAGGGCAGTTGTCGTTCACGCTCACGGCGATCACTTCACAGCAGGGCTAGATCTAAATGACGTTGGACCAAAAATGGCAACTGGAAAACTAACTCTTGTTCCCGAAGGTGGTTTAGACCCCTGGGGCATCTCAACTGAACAAATCAGCAAGCCAGTGGTGATGGCTATCAAAGGTAACTGCTTCACCTTGGGAACAGAGTTGGCATTAGCTAGCGAGGTGGTGGTTGCAGCAAAGGATGCGGTGTTTGGTCAATTAGAGGTATCAAGGGGAATCTTGCCCTTTGGTGGCGGAACAATCCGTATGCCAAGAGCTGCTGGTTGGACCAATGCCATGAGGTATTTACTAACAGGGGAACTGTTTAGCGCAGAAACTGCGAAGAGTATGAACATTGTGACTGAAATCAGTGATGATCCTTTGACTAAAGCGATTGAAATTGCTGAAAAAATCGCAGCCCAAGCTCCATTGGCTGTTCAGCAAACACTTGAATCCTCAAGAAACTCAATCGAGGGTGATGAGGAGCGGATGCTGATGCGGAGGCTTGAAAACCTGATGATGACCCAAGATGTTCAAAGGGGCATGGAGGCCTTTATCAACAAACAACCCGCCAAATTTGAAGGGGATTAGTCCTCGTCTTTTTGAATCATCTGCTGCAGCTGCTCTTCTCCTGCAACTGCCAAATCATAGGTTTGTGACAAAAGCTCTTCAACTGATTCACTTTGCAATAAATCCATTTGGTCCAGCTGTCCCATTGGAAGCATTGAAGCCATCTGCCAAGCGGCAGCCAGCGGGTCTTCACTCAGTTCAGTGTCTGGGGGAAAACGAAGTTCAGTGAACTCACTTGCAAAACTAAGTAATTTTCTTACCTGTTTTTCAACATGAACTCTTGAGGGATAGAGATTGTCATCCCATTCCAGATCAGGAAGTGGTTCAATAGCAGCCTGCGGGTAGGGGTCTTCTCCTTGCCAGGCGTCAACCCTAAACCTTTGAGTGCCAACTGTTTCAATGAAATAAAACTGTTCGTTGGCACTTACCTGGTTGATTCTTGCAAGCGTTCCAAAGGTAAATCTTTGATCATCCCCACCAACTTCTTGGCCACGCTCAATCAGAACAACACCAAATTCTGGTTCGGTGTCATCTTCTAACAGATCCCCCAAAAGCTTTAGGTATCGCTGTTCAAATATCCGCAAATCCAGTGGCATGTGTGGAAATAACACAGTGCCCAGCGGAAACATTGGCGTTACCATCCCCAAGTACCCGGCGCTCCCTTGAATGGACCTTTCACTCTGGAGGTGATCCAACCACCATAGAAACCACCCTCTTGCGGGATTACCTGCTCTCCATCAACTGTGACTTTGTCAACACTTGCTGGATAGAAAGCTATGTGACCAACAAGGTCAACAAAGTTCTTTGTTGGCTCTGGATACTCCCAGGCGAATCTCTCAATCTTGGTGTCTTTCACAACCAGGTCAAAATAATCTGCTCTGCCTTTGAATTCACAAAAAGTGTTTCCATCAACTGCAATCAAGGCGTCTTTTTTAAACGCAGAGATAGGAAGGTAATAGGTGGGAGGGTGAGAGGTTTCTAAAACCCTGAAACTTCTATTGGTCCTGATTAGTTCAACGCCGTTGTGAACAACCACGATCTCTTCATCACTTGGTTCGACTCTGGGAGGACGTGGGTAGTCCCAAACCGATTCCACTTCATATTTCGTCATTGACTAACTCAAAAACAACAGCACTGCTTTTATTTCAAGAAAAGTGAACTTGGATGAAACATAAAGCAAACTGATGATTCTTTGTATTTTTCTACAAATCACCCTTAGTGTATTTATAGCCCCTTGTGACTAAAAACAAAGCACAAGAAATAGCAAGGAGCATCGATTTATTCTTACAACAACGCTGATAAAGGAGTGAAGTTGGAAACCAAACAGCTAAATCCAGATCTAGAACTTCTGGGAGAAAGACTTCTCGGTCGCTGGGCTGATGTCCGCAGAGAAGTTCGAAAAGTAATGGAAGAAAGCGATATCCACAAAATCGAGGGCATGCCCTACGAGGAGCATCGCGAAAGAGTTTTGAAAAGCCTGCAGCTATTGGTTGATAAAGGTGTCACCCAGCACGGGTTCCCCAAGGAAATAGGCGGATCAGGTTCCCCTGGAGCATCACTGTCAACATTTGAAGAACTAGTCTTTGCTGACCCCTCCTTGCAGATCAAATACGGAGTTCAGTGGGGGCTATTCGGTTCAGCAATTTTGTATTTAGGAACTGAATACCACCACAAAAAGTTCTTGCCAGGAGCAGTGGATCTATCTGTTCCCGGGGCATTTGCAATGAGTGAGACAGGGCATGGAAGCGATGTTGCATCCTTAGGAACAACTGCAACCTATGATCCAGAAACCCAAGAGTTTGTAATTCACACACCAGATCGTCACAGTTGGAAAGACTGGCTGGGAAATGCCGCCAAGCACGGTCAAGCAGCAGTGGTTTTTGCGCAGCTAATCGCAGATGGTGAAAACCAAGGTGTGCATGCCTTTTATGTCCCCATCCGAAAAGGTAAGAAGTTTTTACCAGGAGTTGGCGGAGAAGATGATGGACTAAAAGGTGGACTAAACGGAATCGACAACGGAAGATTGCACTTTGACAATGTCCGCATTCCAAGAGAGAACCTTCTAAATCGCTACGCCGATGTTTCACCAGAAGGTGAATACAGCTCAATCATTGAATCCAAGGGTAGAAGATTCTTCACTCAATTAGGTGCCTTGGTTCAGGGAAGGGTGAGCCTCACCGGTGCTGTCACCAACGCTCAGAAGCTGGCTCTAACAATTGCTTTGAGATATGCCAGTGAGCGCAGGCAGTTCCCAGGTGTGGATGGCGAAGAAATCAGGCTGATTGATTATCAACGTCACCAAAGAAGACTGCTACCTCGTTTGGCAGAGACCTACGCACAGATCTTTTTACACCAAGAACTCTTAGAGAAATTCCACGAGGTGTTCAACGGAACAAATGACTCTGATGAGACTCGAACTGATTTGGAAACAGTCTCGGCTGCAGCCAAGGCGCTTGGAACCTGGAACGCTCAGGAAACAATTCAAGAAGCACGTGAAGCTTGCGGAGGTCAAGGCTTTCTAGCTGAGCACCGATTGACTGGTCTCAGAGCAGATCTGGATGTCTATGTCACTTTTGAGGGAGACAACAACGTGATGTTGCAATTGGTTGCCAAGAGATTGCTGACTGATTATTCAAACGCTTTCAAGTCTCCTGATTTTGGAACACTTGCGCAATATGTTGCAGAACAGGTTGGGGAGTCAGCTATTCACCGTGGAGGTCTTCGAGGTCTCGCTCAGAACATAACTGATTTTGGTTCGACTGCGAGAAGCGTTGAATATGTCAAAGAAGAAGAGCACCAGCACCAGTTATTGGTTGATCGAGTCCACACCGAGGTTGCCCGAATTGCCAACAAGATGAAAGCGGCCGGTAAAGACAAAGAGAAACAAGCTGAGCTATTCAATCGCCACCAGAATGATTTGATCAAGGTGGCGAAGGCTCATGCCGAGTTGATTATGTGGGAGGCATTCACCTCAGCACTGAAAACCATCACTCACGATGACACCCGTCAGGTGCTTACTTGGCTGAGAGATCTCTATGGCTTCACCTTGTTGGAGAAAAACATCGACTGGTTCATGATCAATGGAAGATTGACCTCTCACCGCGCAGAAGCCATCACCGATTACATCGATGACAGACTGCTTCCAAGGCTGAAGCCCTACGCATTGGATCTAGTTGATGCGTTTGAGCTAACAGAGCCCTTGATTCGCTCATCGCTTGCCTTTGGTGCTGAGCAAAAGCGCAGGGACAGCAAAAAAGAAAGCATGGTGGATGCATGATCTCCAAAGATGTTTATTTTATTGACGGTGTCAGAACACCTTTCGGTCGAGCAGGAGAAAAAGGTGTTTATTGGAACACCAGGGCTGATGACCTAGTAGTCAAGGCAATGATTGGTTTATTGGAGCGTCATCCTGACTTAGATAAATCAGCCATCGATGATGTTGCAATTGCAGCCACCACCCAGACCGGTGACCAGGGACTGACCATTGGTCGAACCTCTGCGATTTTGGCGGGGCTTCCGCAATCAGTTCCGGGTTTTGCCATTGACAGAATGTGTGCTGGAGCGATGACGGCTGTCACCACCACCGGTTCTGGTATCGGTGTTGGGATGTATGACATGGTGCTGGCAGGTGGAGTTGAACACATGGGACGTCACCCAATGGGTTTTGACGCAGATCCAAACCCAAGGTTTCTCTCAGAAAAACTAGTGGATTCAGATGCACTGAACATGGGTTGCACCGCAGAGAAAATTCACGACCGCTTTCCGCATCTCACCAAAGAGCGTGCCGATGCTTTTGCTGTTGGCTCTCAACAAAAAGCAGCAGCTGCTTATGAAAAAGGCATCATTCAAAAAGATTTGATTTCAGTTAGTGCAGCAAGTGAATCTGGTTGGAACGTTGTCGACAGAGATGAACCGATGCGACCAGAGACAACACTTGAAGGGATTTCTGATCTGAAAACCCCTTTCCGTCCCCACGGAAGAGTCACCGCTGGAAACGCATCACCACTGACTGATGGTGCGACAGTGTCACTACTTGCAGGTGAAGACGCCATTCGCAAACACGGTTTGAAACCAAAGATGAAAATGGTGAGCTTTGCCTTTGCTGGTGTTGAGCCAGAAATCATGGGCATCGGTCCAATCCCCGCAACTGAAAAAGCATTAGCGAAAGCTGGGCTAAGTCTTGATGAGATAGGTCTTATGGAAATAAACGAAGCCTTTGCGATTCAGGTATTGAGCTTTATTGACCACTTTGGATTAGAAGATGATGACCCAAGAATCAATAAATACGGAGGCGCTATTGCCTTTGGTCACCCTTTGGCTTCATCGGGTGTGAGATTGATGAATCAATTGGCAGCGCAGTTTGCTGAGCACCCAGAGGTCAGGTATGGCCTAACAACTATGTGCATAGGCCTTGGCATGGGCGGAACAGTTGTTTGGGAAAACACGAATTGGAAGGGCTAGATGTTAGAAAAATTTGCTCCACTATTTGTTGATGACGATGAGGTCATCACCCACAGTTTGGTTAGCGACGTTTCATTGAAATCAGGAAAGACCCTGGCCCTGATCACCCTTGATAATTTCAAAGACCACACCCGACCAACAACGCTTGGACCACTCAGCCTAAAAGAGCTTGATGAAACCCTGGATGCATTAGAGCAGCGTGCTAAAAACGGTGAGATTCATGGAATTGCCATCACCGGAAAGCCTTATTTCCTGGCAGCGGGAGCGGATCTCTCAAAAATAGGTGCCGTCAAAGAAAAAATCACAGGCAGGCTCTATGTCGAGCTTGGTCACTATGTCTTTGCCAAATTAGGTGACAGCAGTGTTCCAACCTTTGTGTTTATTAACGGCCTAGCCCTTGGTGGCGGAGTTGAGATAGCCCTGAATGCGAAATACAGGACCCTGAATTCTGCAGCCCCTGCCCTTGGTCTGCCAGAGGTTTTCCTTGGCATCATCCCTGGCTGGGGTGGAAGTTATCTATTGCCAAATCTGATTGGCATCAAAAATGCCCTAAAGGTCATTGTTGAAAACCCACTCAAGCAAAACCGCATGCTGAAACCAGCCGAGGCTTACGAGATGGGCATGGCTGATGTGATGTTTGAACCCCAGAGATTTTTGGAGCAAAGCATTGACTGGGCCGATGAGGTAATCAATGGGAAAAAAGTAAAGCGACCAAACGAGCCAGGAACAATGGAGCGCAAGACCGTCTGGCCAGCTGCAGTCAAAATGGCTAGGTCAATGATCAAAGATCGTCTTGGTGAGATTCCTGAGTCACCTTATGTGGCGCTTGATCTAATTGACGCTGCAAGAAGTGGCACCCGCGATGAGGGCTTCAAGCGTGAAGACGATGTCATGGAAGAGCTGGTTTCCGGAGATAAGTTCCGGGCAAGCATGTATTCATTCAATCTTGTTCAAAAACACGCCAAGAACCCTCAAGGTGCACCTGATAAGTCTTTGGCAAGGACAGTAAACAAGGTTGGTGTTGTCGGAGCGGGGCTGATGGCAAGCCAGTTAGCACTGTTGTTTTTACGGAGACTAGAGGTTCCAGTTGTGATGACAGATGTCAGCCAAGAGAGAATCGATAAAGGTCTTGAATATGTTCGAGCAGAACTAGACAAGATGGTCGAAAAGGGTCGCCTAGATCCAGATGACAGAAACAGGTATTCAGCAAACCTTTCAGGCTCCCTCGATTACAGCGCATTCAGCGATTGCGACTGGGTAATCGAGGCTGTATTTGAAGAGATGAGTGTCAAACAAGATGTCTTTGGAAAACTCGAAGAGTTTATTTCTGAGGAATGCATCTTGGCATCCAACACAAGCTCTCTTTCAGTGACTGAAATGGCTAAAAACCTCAAACACCCAGAAAGAGTCGTTGGCTTTCACTTTTTCAACCCGGTTGCTGTGATGCCACTATTAGAGGTTGCAAGAACTGACAAGACAAACGACGAGACCATGGCAACAGCGATGGCAGTTGGTAAAAACTTGAAAAAGACAACAGTCATTGTCAAAGACGAGGCTGCCTTCGTGGTGAACAGGTTGTTTGGTGTGCTTCTTAGCGAGCAGATGAAAGCGCTCGATGAGGGCTTTAGTTTCGAGGACATCTCTGAGGCAATCAAACCACTAGGTCTGCCAATGGATCCGTTTGATTTATTAGAGCTAGTTGGAATGCATGTCGCCTCACACATGATGGATTCAATGAAATCCTTCGATGAGAGCAGATTTTATGCATCTGACACTCTGGGCAAACTAGCCAATCACGGAAAGATTCTGGTCAAAGACGATAAAGGCAAGATAAAGGGCTTTGATAAAACAGCAGTTGCAATGCTTCCTGAGGCCAATCCATCCAGAGATAAGCAGACGATTATGGATCAAACCCTTGAAGGTTTAGCTCGCGAAATCAAAATCATGCTCGATGATGGTGTCGTTCACTCAGCAGAGGATATTGATCTAGCGATGATCACAGGTGCTGGATGGCCTTTCCACCTAGGTGGAATAACGCCTTTTTTGGACCGCGAGGGTGTGAGCCAAAGAGTCAATGGCAAGCCATTTCACGATCCAATGATTGTTGGGGTCGATAACTAGTAATCACTTGGGATAATGGCTGGATGGATATTCGACCCGCCACTAAGCAAGACATCCCAGCCATCTTGGAGATGATCCAAGAGCTTGCTGACTATGAAAAAGAGCCGGATGCAGTTGAGAACACCCCGGAAATGCTGACAGAAACTCTGTTTGGTGAAAATCCAAGAGCCTTCGCTGAGATCATCGATGATGATGGTCCGGTCGGCATCGCCATTTGGTTCCTAAATTACTCAACCTGGACTGGCAAGCATGGGATTTATTTAGAGGATTTATATGTAAAACCTGAGGCCAGAGGAAAAGGCTTTGGTAAGCAGATGCTTATCCACCTGGCAGCCAAGGCAGTTGACAACGGTTGGTCAAGGTTTGAGTGGTCGGTCTTGGACTGGAACAAACCAGCCATTGATTTCTATAACTCCCAGGGAGCCTATTTGATGGATGAGTGGACAGTTTGTCGGGTTGATGGGGATGCTTTGCGTTCACTTGCCGCCCAAAGATAGCCTGAAGCTCCGGTAGTGGCGCAGCTTGGTAGCGCGCTTCGTTCGGGACGAAGAGGCCGCGAGTTCAAATCTCGCCTACCGGACTCATGTCGGACCAATAATCGGTGCTCCCAGGTCAATCGAAAACCTCAGTGCTGAAGCAGCCACCAGTTGACCAATGGAATCAAATTGATCCCTAACTCGTTCTTTTGGGACACCGGTACTGATGGTGGCAACCACCTCGTTACTAACATCCCTAACTGGAGCTGCGGCATCCACGATTCCAGTTTGAAACTCCCCATCACTTATGGCGTATCCCTGATCTCTGATGTTTCGCATCATCGCCAAAAAGCTCTGCAAGTTTTTTGCTGGACGCTGCAGGGTGAAACCTGGCTGCAGTGATTGGCGAGAAATAGGGAGGGTGCTTTTAGCGACCGGAAGAGGGGATAACTGAGCGTGTTCATACCACCAAAGTTTTATTTCCTCATCGGTTTTGCTTGCAAGCATCGCTCGCCCGCTAGCAGTAATTCCAGCGGGGGCGGTGATGCCATCCCATCCTTCACGAGTTAGTTCTCTGGAGGCACTGATTGTTTTGGTGGTGATTACCCTTCCTCCTCGCAAGACATCTAGGTGCGCTGATTCTTGGGTTTGGGCAACCAGTTCTCGTAGCCTGAATTCACTCAGGCTTGCCAGACGAGCCTCTTTGGTTTGCATCGCCATTGTGTAGATTCTGGAGCCGAGTGAATATTTCAAAGTCTTTTCATCGCGATCCACCAAACCAACCTGGTGAAGTGTTTTTAGCACTCTTGAAATCTGTGCTTTGTCTCTTCCGGTGAGCTGGGCGATACGATTAACCCCAATCCCCCCTTGGGCAAAAGACTCTGGGCGGGATAGGACATCCAGCACCTCCGCGTCCCTTATAAGCCCTGAAGTGTGAGTCCCCATAAGGAACATTCTAATAGGTGTTGATATTTCGACAACACAATTCGCATTGTTTTTTTTGCATGCTTATGGTCTTAGGTTGGGACAACCCAAAGGAGAAAATATATGAAGCAGAAAAAGACAGCAGCATTGCTGGCTATGGGTGCGGTAACCGCACTAGTGCTAGCAGGATGTGCAGCTGAGACTGAGACTGACACTGGAAGTGAAACTGACAACGGAGATCAGAGCTCAGCTCCTACCAGTGAATTCGCTCAGATTGATCTTTCCGGAATCGACGTTGCAGTGGGATCTAAGCAGTTCCCAGAGCAGGTCATTCTTGGAGAACTGATGGTAGCCGCATTTGAAGAAGCAGGCGCCAACGTGGAGAGCAAAGTGAACCTAGGTGGAACCGCTGTTTCACGTGAGGCACTTTTGTCCGGAGACATTGACATCCAAATGGATTACAACGGAACCGGTTGGGCCACACACTTGGGCCAGGAAGAGCCAGCACTTGGTGATCCAGATGAGTTGACTGCAAATGTTGCAGAGCTTGACCTAGAGCAGAATGACATTGTTTGGATTGGACGTTCACCGTTTAACAACACATACGCATTCACTTCAAGTCCAGAACTAACCGAGGAAAACGGTGGAGCCTTTGATTTGACCTCAATGATGCAGTACGTTCAGGACAATCCAGATGCAGTTGTTTGCATGGAGTCTGAGTACCCAGATCGTGCCGATGGACTGGTTCTTTTAGAGGAGCACACCGGTCAGACCATCCCAGAGGACCAGACAAGGATTTTGGACTTTGGAATTATCTACACTGAGACCGCAGCAAATAACTGTGACTTTGGTGAGGTTTACACAACTGACGGTCGTATCCCAGCATTGGGCTTGACCTTGGTTGAAGATCCAGGCGTTCACTACCTATACAACATCTCAGGTTCAATGGTTGGAGAAACCTACCGCCAGGCACCTGACGCATTTGATGCGATCATCAACGGCATCTTGGAGCCTCTAGACAACGACCGCATGGCAGAGCTAAACGCTCGTGTTTCGGTTGACGGCGAAGAGGCATCTGTAGTTGCGAGGGACTTCCTTGTAACTGAAGGCCTGATCGAGTAATAACCCTATGGATTTCCTAATTGGACTCTTTGAATTTGCACTGTCTCGTCCAGAGAGAGTGCTCGAAGGAGTTATCCAACACACAGGGTATGTAGCATCGGTGTTGGTAACGGCGGCTTTCTTAGCCGTCGTTACCGGCATCCTTACTCGAAAAAGCCAGTTAGCCAAAGAGCTCTCGCTCTCAGTGGCTTCGGTATTTTTGACTATCCCCTCCTTGGCACTCTTTGTGATCTTCATCCCCTTCGTGGGATTGGGATTCGCCCCCTCCTTCATCGCCCTGCTTCTGTATTCGCTACTCCCAATTTTGAGAAATACGATTACAGGACTGGAAGGCATTGATGCAGGTGTTCTGGAATCAGCCAAAGGCATGGGACTTTCTTCCACACAAGTTTTATTAAAAGTTCAGCTTCCACTCGCATGGCCAGTTATCTTGGCAGGCCTCAGGGTTTCTTCGATGCTTGTAGTGGGACTAGCAGCTTTGGCAACATTGGTTGCCGGCGGTGGACTAGGAGACTTCATCAAGGACGGTCTTGCTAGATTGCCACTTCCTAACTCATATGAATCTATTTGGCTTGGGACGCTGCTGTCTCTGGTCCTAGCAGTAATTATTGACCTTATTCTTCAGGCCCTAAGGTTGGCCACAATTTCGAAAGGCATCCGATGAACGACGTACTAATTCGTTTGGAAAACATCACCAAGTCCTACGGGGCTGGGATGGAACCAGCAGTAAACAATCTGGACCTAGAGGTCCAGCGAGGTGAAGTATTGGTCTTGGTCGGACCATCGGGTTGTGGAAAAAGCACCACGCTTCGACTAATCAACCGTTTGATTGAGCCGACCTCAGGAAAAATTGTGATCGATGGCGAAGATGTCACCACGGTGAACCCCTCACAGCTTCGACGCAAAATCGGATACGTCATCCAGCAGGTCGGTCTTTTCCCTCACAGGACCATTGCTGAAAACATCTCAACCGTTCCAGTTTTGCTGGGATGGGACAAAAAGAAAATTGCAGCTCGCGTTGATGAACTGCTGGAATTGGTTTCAATGGATCCTGACACCTACCGTGATCGCTATCCGAAGGAACTTTCCGGTGGACAGGCACAGCGAGTTGGTGTTGCCAGAGCGCTAGCAGCAGATCCAGATGTTTTGTTGATGGATGAACCTTTTGGTGCAATTGACCCAATTACCCGTGACCGTTTGCAGAATGAGTTTCTAAGGCTTCAGCAAGATGTGAAAAAGACAATCGTCTTTGTTACTCACGATATTGATGAGGCCATCAAGATGGGTAACAGAATCGCTATTCTTCGCGAAGGTTCACAGATCGCTCAACTTGACACCCCAGAGGCAATTCTTGCTCACCCAGCGGATGAGTTTGTTGAAAGCTTTTTGGGTTCAGGAGCAATTTTGAAGGGTCTTACCTTGAAAAAGGTAAGTGACACCGAATTGCACCAGGTTCCAATTCTGAGACAACCAGTTATGCGTGAGGACGCATTGAAGGCTTTGCAAGATTCACCTGATCAGGTTGGTCTTTTGCTAGATAGCAACGACAAGCCACTTCGTTGGATTGATGAAAAGGCTTTGAATAGAACCAGTCAGCCTATTGAACGCTCAGGTCGCCCAGTGACTGTTGATTTGCAGCCAGAGGACACCCTGCAGGATGCCATCACAGTGATGTTGCAGTCATCAGCGGGTATGGCTTGTGTGACTGATCGTCGAGGCAAGTACCTGGGTTGCACCACTATTGAATCTCTCGCCAAACTAATCATGAGCGATAGCTAGGAGTCACCTTGAGTATTGCAACAACACCCAGCACCCAACGGACCCCATTAGCGGAGCGACTTGATCTAATCGTTTCGCCTATTTTCGCCATTGGATTGGCCATTCTTGGTTGGGCAGTGTGGTTTTATTCAGATGTTGATGAGACCACTCTTTCTATTCTCCGACCAGAGAAGATTCAAACACAGCTAGTTGAAACGATCTTGCTGGGTCTTGCCTCATCTGTTTTGGTGATTGTAATTGCTGTTCCAGTGGGGATTTTGGTGACCAGAAAGGGTTTCCCAAGACTGAAGTCATTCTTGGTGAACACACTCGGTGTTGGGCAGTCACTGCCTGTTTACGGTCTCATTGTTATTTATTTCTCATGGCTTGGAGCAGGAGCTTTCACAGTTTTGATCGCCTTGGCAACATATTCACTTTTGCCGGTTTTGAGAAACACGATTGTAGGTTTGGAGCAGGTTGATGAAAGCGTGATTGACGCGGCAAGAGGAATGGGTCTTACCTCCAGACAGATTCTCACCAGAATCGAATTGCCCTTGGCAGTTGTGGTGATTCTTGCTGGCATTAGAACAGCCATTGTTATCAACGTCGGTTTCGCAGCCCTAGCCTTCCTAATTGGAGGTGGCGGATTGGGTGTGACGATTAACTCAGGTTTGGTGAATAACCGCGACTCAGCAATTTTAATTGGTGCTGTGATGGTCGCTGTTTTGGCGCTTGTTTTTGACTTCCTAAGCGCCCTTGCTCAGAAATACATGAAACCAAAGGGTCT
>JAVLCC010000013.1:0-24969 GCA_031580995.1 Microbacteriaceae bacterium | reverse complement strand
CTGTTCCAGCTTTTTCAATTAGACCTTTTCGATTTAGTTCAATAAGAGTACTTGACTCAACAGCTACCAAAATGCCTTTAGTCCTGAGAACTGGCTGAATCTTTGCCGAGCGGAATTAAACAAAACAGCCGACCCATTGGGCCGGCTGTTTTATGCAAATTGACTAGCTAACTAAATCAAATCTATCTGCATTCATAACCTTGTTCCATGCGTTTACGAAGTCTTCAACAAACCTTTGCTTATTGTCATCCTGTGCATAGAACTCGGAATATGAACGCAAAATTGAATTACTTCCAAAGACCAAATCCACTCTGGTTGCTGTGAAGTCGACCTTGCCGTTTGTGCGATCCCGAAGGTTATACAAGCTTCCTCCGGCTGGCTCCCAAACGTAGGTCATGTCGGTTAGATTCACAAAGAAGTCATTGGTCAATGCACCAACTTTGTCTGTGAACACTCCGTGGGCGGTGTCTGCATAGTTGGTTCCCAATACACGCATTCCACCAATCAACGCTGTCATTTCAACCGCAGTCAGATTCATAAGCTGCGCTCTATCCAGCAATAGCTCCTCGCCTGGAACGTCATAGTTTTTCTTGATCCAGTTGCGGAAACCATCGTGGATTGGCTCTAGGGGCTCAAACGACTCTGCATCTGTCCACTCATCGGTGGCATCTCCACGTCCAGCCGTGAATGGAACATCGACTTTCACTCCTGCTTTATCGATTGCCATTTCAAGGCCTACGTTTCCAGCCAAGACAATCGTGTCAGCAATGGATGCACCGAATTGCTTAGCCAATGGCTCTAGGACATCCAAGACCTTATTGAGTCTCTCCGGTTCGTTTCCTTCCCAGTCCTTCTGAGGTGCTAAGCGAATCCTCGCTCCATTGGCGCCACCTCTAAGATCCGAGTGACGGAAGGTTCGGGCTGAATCCCAAGCCGTTGAAACTAATTCGGCAACGTCAAGTCCACTTTCACGAATAGCACCCTTTAGACCCTGAATGTCATAGTCACTCTTGCCAGCTGGAACTGGGTCCTGCCAGATTAGGTCCTCGGTTGGTGCCTCGGGTCCGACGTAGCGAATATTTGGTCCCATGTCACGGTGAGTTAGCTTGAACCAAGCCTTCGCGAATACCTCATCGAAGTAATCAGGGTTTTCATAGAACTTACGACTGATCTCGCGGTAAGCAGGATCTTTAATCATTGCCATGTCAGCATCGGTCATCATCGGGTTGAGCCTGATTGAAGGATCTTCAACATCGACTGGCTTATCTTCTTCTTTGATGTTGATTGGTTGATACTGATTAGCACCCGCTGGTGACTTGGTTAGCTCCCAGTCGTATTCGAATAAAAGGTAGAAATAACCGTTATCCCACTTAGTTGGCTCGGTTGTCCAAGCTCCTTCGATTCCTGAAGACATGGTGTCTCTACCGATATTTCTCGTGTGGTGGTTATTCCAACCAAGACCCTGCTCGCTAATCGCTGCTGCCTCGGGCTCTGGCCCTAGGTTCTCAGCTCTTCCGTTTCCGTGGCTTTTACCAACGGTGTGACCACCTGCAGTCAATGCGACTGTCTCTTCGTCGTTCATTGCCATACGAGCAAATGTCACGCGGATGTGCTGAGCTGTCTGCAGAGGATCTGGGTTTCCGTTTACACCCTCAGGGTTTACATAAATCAGACCCATCTGAACTGCAGCCAACGGGTTTTCCATTGACTCAGCATTTTCAACATCTTCATAGCGCTCATCACTTGGAGCCAACCACTCTTTTTCACTACCCCAGTAGGTGTCTTTCTCTGGGTGCCAAATGTCTTCGCGACCAAAAGCAAAACCATAGGTCTTCAAGCCCATGTCCTCATAGGCAACCGTTCCTGCAAGAATCATCAGATCGGCCCAGCTGAGGCGGTTTCCATACTTTTTCTTGATTGGCCACAGAAGCCTTCTGGCCTTATCCAGGTTGACGTTATCTGGCCATGAGTTCAAAGGTGCAAATCTCTGGTTGCCAGTAGCTGCACCACCGCGACCATCGGCGATACGGTAAGAACCTGCTGAGTGCCATGCCATACGAATCATCAACCCGCCGTAGTGACCCCAGTCAGCTGGCCACCATGGCTGGCTATCACGCATGAACTCTTTTACGTCTTGCTTTACTGCGTCAAAGTCGAGCTTTTTTACTTCTTCGCGGTAATCAAATTTTTGACCAAGAGGATCTGTCTTGGTGTCCTGCTGGTGCAAAATATCCAGATTTAGTGCATTGGGCCACCATTCTGTGGCTGTCTCCCCAACTGCTGTGTGAGCTCCGTGAGCTACCGGGCAGGAATCTTGTTCTGACATTTAAAACCTTTCGAACTGCTTATTGATGTAACTCTAACAATCAGTTCTGACAGTTGTTTGGGTGTCAGTAGGTTTTCAGTCTTTGTTCAGATTCATTAGCCAAACCAACTGGTTGGAGGGCCCAAAATCAGCAAGATATTGAAAATAATAATGATTGCCAATAAGACACCGCCAAACATAATCAGCGGATGACTAATGGCCCATCTAAAGACCTTGTCGATAACTTTTTTATCTCTCGGGTCCTCGGTTGCTTGTTTTCTCCAGGGGCCGACTAAATATTCTCTTTTTCTAAGCCAAGCTTCAAAAGGAATTGTCGCAAAAGGCACAATCGCTAGAAACACCCCGAAGCCCTGTCTAAATATTGGCCACCTTTGATTGATGCCAACCACCAAAGCCATTGCCCCGTAACTCAAAAAAGTAAACCCGTGCATCGCCCCAGAAATACTCACCAACCCTGCAAGGCCCGAATCGATTGCTCTTGCAATCAGTGATGAAATCAATAAAGCCCAAGTAATAGCCTCGGCGGTTGCAACAATTCGAAACAGCCCAGCTGGCGATGTCGTATTCATGAACTCCCGATCTAATTGGGCTTGAAGTTACCCGTCAAGATTACTAAACCTCTGCGGGCGTAAGTGATTTCACGTTCGATCCCCTAATAATCTGCTTCCTCGCAGCACCTGAGATTGCATCAACAATGATTGTTCCGAAAACCACAATTAGTAGTCCCATTCCCGCAACTTCCCAGTCTTTAAATCTCAAAGCCTGCGCCACATCGTTTCCGATTCCACCTGCACCAATAAGACCCATAACAGCACTGGCACGGATATTCACCTCAAACCTATAAAGTACAAAAGAAGAAATCTCTGGCATCACCTGCGGTAATACTCCCCAGCGGAATCGAACCAGTTTGTTTGCTCCAACCGCATCGGCGGCCTCCAGCGGTTCTTTTTTGATGGCTTCGATTACCTCATAGAAAAGCTTTCCCAATGTTCCAATCGAACCAATCCCGATTGCCAAAACTCCAGTCAGCGGGGAAAGTCCGAATATCGGAATCAAAGCGATTGCCAGGATCACCTCTGGAACTGCTCGCAAAATGTTAAATACCTGCCTGATTACCCAGGCAATTGGCCTTCCGACAAGGTTTTCTGCAGCCAAAAAAGAAAGCGGGATTGCAAACAGCGCAGCAATCAGAGTCCCTACCCAAGCAATTGAAATTGACACCCACATCGAAGCCAAAAGCCCTGGAAAGTCAGCGATATCCAAATTTCCAAACATCAGTGTGCCGATTAGATATAAATCGGCAGGCAAATCAATGAGCCTTTCCCACTTGATGTCCAAACCGACCAATGACCAAATTAGCGCCACCACAATAGAGATGGTGACTACGTTTCTGAACCAGTCAACTGATTTTTTGGGAAGGCTTATATTGCTCATATGAGCCTCCTGCGAATAGTCACTGAGATTCGCTCAACAATGAAAACCACCAGGAAAAACATCAGCACCAAACCCCAGACTTCGCTCCATTCCAAACGACTTCTGAAAAATTCGATTCGGGATCCGATTCCACCTGCGCCAACCAAACCCAACACAGCACTGGCTCTGAGGTTTAGCTCAAACCCGTAAAGCAAAAAAGAGGAGTAGGCGGGGAGAATCTGCGGAACAACCGCCATTCGAAGCATGGATAACTGACCACTTCCAGAAGCCTTGGCAGCTTCAATTGGGCCCTGGTCGATTCCATCCATGGTGTCTCCGGTGAGCTTTGTGACAACCGCCATCGAGAAAAAGAACAGTGCCAATAAACCAGGAAGGATTCCAACACCCACAGCTGTCACAAACAAAAGTGCCCATAAAAGATCTGGCATTGAACGAATGACGTTATTGAAGGTTCTGACAATTGCCCTGAGCCATCCAATTGGGTTTCCAAAATCTGTTGCCCAGTAAGCCATCAGAAGTGACATGCCACCACCGCTGATGGTTCCCAAAACGGCCAATTGCAAAGTCTCTAAAAAGGCATTCCTTGAGCGTTCCGAGAAAATCTGCGTCAGATCAGGAGATAAAAGCCCATCGACCACCATGTTTGGCCTAGAAAAATTTTCAATGATTTCAATCAGCGAGAATTCGACAGTGATCATCGTCACCACCGTCAGCACGAAAGCGAAGGTGATTGAAAAGATTATCGAGCCAGGGATCCCTGGCTTTTTAGGAATCTGCAGTTGTAAGCTCACGCCTAGACTTCCTCCTGCAAGGTGTCATCGGCGGTAAGACTGCGTCCATAAATTCCCTCAAATACCTCTGGTGTGCATTCGCTACCTTTGCCATCAAAAACCACCTTGCCGTCTCTGAGCCCGATAATTCGCTCACCGTACTTGGTGGCTAAATCTAAAAAGTGCAAATTTACAATGGTGGTGATTCCCAGGTCGCGATTAATTTTCTGCAGGTGCTGCATCACGGCATGCGATGTGGGTGGATCCAATGAGGCAACCGGTTCATCAGCCAAAATCAGTCGGGGCTCTTGTGAAAGCGCTCTGGCAATTCCTACCCGCTGTCTTTGTCCACCACTGAGATCAGTGGCTCTTGAGTGCGATTTTTCTAATAGACCAACTCTGTTGAGAGCCTCGGCTGCAATCTGCTTGTCTTTTTTGGGGTAAAAACCAAAAACAGTCCTCCAGGTGGGGAGCTTATAAACCCTGCCCATCAGCACGTTTTGGATCACAGAGGCTCGGTCCACAAGATTGAACCCCTGAAAAATCATTCCTATTTTGCTTCTTAGCTTTCTCACACCAGACCTGGAGAGCTTTCCAACAGATTCCTCATCCACAACCAATTCACCAGAGGTAATTGGAACAAGGTTATTGATTGATCGAATCAGTGTTGATTTCCCAGCTCCGCTGAGTCCAACAACCACCACAAACTCGCCCTCTTTGATTTCCAGATTTATCTCATCAAGGGCCTTTTCACCGGGCCTGTATTCAACCGATACATTTTGAAAGCTAATCATTTTTTTCCAAACACTTAAAAATCAGACCACTGTCGCAAGCGACAGTGGTCTGATTCTAGTTCTCAACTATCCGAGTTCAACACCTAGCTGGGTGCTTAGCTGGCGAATGATTTCGTATTCGCCATCCTGAACTGGGCGCAGTCCCTCAATGTTGTATAGCTCATCCAACACTGCGGCACCTTCTTCGGTTCCCATGATGTCAACCATGGCCTCGGAAATGGCTTCCTTTAGGTCCTCTGGAAGGTCTCCACGAACTGCGAAACCATCGTTTGGAATCTGGTCTGACCATCCCCAAACAACTACCTTCTCGCCTACATCTGGGCTGGTTTCAGCAATGTCGGCACGTGCGTCGTTGTAGGAAACACCCACTGTTGCATCACCGTCATAAACGGCCTGAACAGATGCGTCGTGACCACCTGCGAAGAATGAGTCAATGTCGCCCTCTGGGTCAACGCCTGCTGCTAGCAATGCTAGAGAAGGAACTAGGTAACCAGAGGTTGAGGTTGCATCAACGAATGAGATTGTCTCACCTGATAGCAATGACAGCTTGTCCTCAGCAATTGGGCCCTGCTCAGCGTTTTCTACGCCGTTACAGAATAGGTAACCATCCTCGTCAGCTACTGGCTCGTCGTCGCAGTAGGTGTCTGGATCGTTGGTTAGCCACTGGGTAACGTATGAGTAGTTTCCATAACGCTGAACCTGCAAGATTAGATCTGCACCGGCTTCATCGTTTGCCAAAACCATCTGCTGTGGTCCTAAACCACCACCGATGTCTGCCTGTCCTGATGCCAACGCTGCAATAACACCTGCATAGTCGCTTGGAACGATAGCTTCAATTTCAACTCCCAAGCGCTCTTCCAACAAAGCACCAAGTGGCTCTGCGGTTTCAATCAAACCACCGGCCTCCTGTGAAGGGGTGAGGGTAAGAACGAGAGTGTCAGGCCATGCATCTCGACCTGTTGGGGTCTCTTCGGTCTCGGTCTCTTCGGTCTCGGTTGTGGTTTCTTCCGCCACATCCTCTACTGGCTCTTCAGCCGCACATGCGGAGAGAGTTAGGGCAATTCCCAAACTCGCCGCAATAACTGCGCTTCTTCTCATCAAAATACCTTTCCAACTGTTTTGGTTTGGACTTCGCGGTCCTGTAAATACAGTACGTTCAGAAGGTTAACTGAGTGTGAATTTGGCAACGTTATTGCCAATAATTGTCAACAAGTTGCCACATCGTTATCAAAGAAAATGCCCATTTGGATTGCTAGTCTTTGAGGGTCTAAAACGAAAGAGAACCTTTCAATGGCTGAAAAAGCAAACATTGGTGTTGTTGGACTGGCAGTGATGGGCTCAAACCTTGCCCGAAACCTAGCCAGCAGAGAAGGTAACCGAGTCGCTGTTTATAACCGCTCGGTTGAGAAAACAAACACCCTCACAAACGATCACCCAGAGGCAAACTTCATTGCAAGCAAGACAGTTGATGAATTCGTAGACAGTCTGCAAACCCCTAAAACCGCCATCATCATGGTGCAGGCGGGAGCTGGCACAGATGCGGTTATCAATCAGCTTGCCGAGAGATTTAGCCCCGGCGACATCATTGTCGATGGTGGAAATGCTTTGTTCACCGACACCATCAGGCGAGAAAAAGAATTGGCCTCAAAGGGAATTAACTTCGTTGGAGCTGGAATCAGTGGTGGCGAAGAAGGGGCACTGAACGGTCCATCAATAATGCCCGGCGGTTCAGCTGAGGCTTATAAAACCCTTGGGCCAATCTTGGAATCAATTGCCGCTTACGCCGAAGGTGAACCCTGCGTCACCCACATCGGATCAGATGGTGCAGGGCATTTTGTGAAGATGATTCACAACGGAATTGAATATGCAGACATGCAACTAATTGCCGAGGGTTATGACATTCTGCGTCAGGCCGGGATGGAGCCAACAGAAATAGCGGAAGTTTTCAGAGAGTGGAATCAGGGTGAGTTAGAAAGCTACCTGATTGAAATCACCGCTGAAGTATTAGACCAAGTTGATGCTGAGACGGGCAAGCCGCTAGTGGATGTGATTTTAGATCAGGCCGGAAGCAAGGGAACAGGTGTTTGGACAGTAAAGAATGCTCTTGACCTCGGTGTTCCAGTTAGTGGAATCGCTGAAGCTGTGTTTGCAAGGTCATTATCAGCTCAATCAGATCAAAGAAGCTCAAAGCCTGAACTAGCCAAACAAACAACTACTTGGAACATAGATCGCAAAGAACTAATAGAAAAAGTTCGCAAGGCCCTATTTGCATCAAAAATCATCGCCTACAGCCAGGGCTTTGATGCCATCCAGGCAGGTGCCAAAGAATTCGATTGGGATATCGATCTGGGAGAAGTTGCCAAGATCTGGAGGGCTGGATGCATCATCAGGGCAAGGTTTCTAAACCGCATCACCGAGGCTTATAAAACTGAACCAGATTTGCAAGCGCTGTTATTTGCTGATTATTTTCAAAAAGCCATAGCTGATTCTCTCCCTGCGTGGAGAGAGGTTGTTGCCAACTCAGCTCTAGCCGGAATTCCAAACCCTGCCTTTTCATCCTCACTGAGTTATTACGATGGTTTGCGAGCAGAGAGACTGCCCGCAGCACTTGTTCAGGGACAGAGAGATTTCTTTGGTGCACATACTTATAAGCGGATTGATAAACCAGGAAGCTTTCACACCCTTTGGTCTGCGGACAGAACTGAGATCCAAACCGATTAGGAAACAAAATGGATAGAAAAACACTGGCAGGTTATTTCGACCACACCGTTTTGCACCCAACTGCAACCATGAATGAGATGCAAAAAGGCGCCCAGGTAGCAATCGAGAACGAAGTTGCAGCATATTGCCTAAAGCCCCACGCGGTGATAGACGCAAAACAGTGGCTAGCGGGCAGTGAGGTGAAGCTCTGTACCGTCATTGGATTCCCGCATGGAACCAGTTTTTTGGAGATCAAGGTCGCCGAAGCAGCTCTGGCTGCGAAGCAGGGTGCCGATGAGGTGGACATGGTGATAAACCCATCAAAGGCCATCGAAGGTGACTGGGATTATTTCAAACGCGGAATAAGTAGCATCAATGAGGCCACTACAAATAACGGAGCCATCCTTAAAGTAATTTTCGAGACAGGTTTTCTAACCGATGATCAAATAGTCAAACTTTGTGAGATTAGCTCAGAAATAGGTGTGGCATTCGTTAAGACCTCCACCGGGTTTGGATTTGTGAAAAACGAATCGGGCAACATGGTCTCAACTGGTGCAACCGTTCACCACATCAGACTGATGCGGCAAGCCCTCAGTGATCAGGTCAAAATCAAAGCCAGCGGTGGAATTAGAACACTGGCCGATGCCCAAGACATGATTGAAGCGGGAGCCGATCGAATTGGTGCAAGTGCGACAGCCGCAATTTTGGATGAGCTTAGCTAAAACGCTCTATTTTTTGAGGCTGTGAGATAAACACCAGAGAAACTAGCGCCAACGCATAAAACCCACCAATCACCAATCCGATGTCAGCGGTGTTGGTGGTCGCGATAAACCCATAAAACAAACTAAAAATTGATGTGAACGTGAAATTTGAAACACCAAGCAAACCAGCTGCAGTCCCAGCCTGTTCACCGTGATTCAAAAGTGCGATTGTTTGTATGGAAGTCAAAGTAGAACCGAAGTTGAAAAGCAACAGCCCAAATAATCCTTGAGCTAACCAAAACTCTCCAGCGGAGCTGGTGAGAATCAATGCAAGCCCAACCCCAATTCCTATGAATGCATAAAGTAGCAATAGCCACTGCGGGGGAAAGAGTTTTGGAAGCCTGGAACCTGTTTGAACACCAAGCCATGAAAGCGTGGCACTCATTGCAAAGGCCAGACCAAATTCACCCTCACTCAATCCAAAGGTTTCCTGATACAAAAACGGAACAGTGTTCAGATAAACAAACAGGGCACTGATTTGAAAACCTGCAAACAAAACCAATCCGACATAGATGCGATCTCGAATCACATTCCGATAGCCCCGAAGTAAACCCCTCGGTGTTGAAGCACGGCGTTTTTCAATGGGCAGTGTTTCAATCAGATAGCGGTGATTGCCAATCAACAACAGCAAACCAAACATGGCCATGATCCAAAACATGGTTTGCCAACCAGAGAACTCGCTGGCGGCAGACCCAACCAGTGGGCCAATAATCGGTGCGGCACCCTGAATCAAATAAGTTCTTGCAAGCATTTTCATCTGACTCATGCCACTGAATAAATCACGAATGATTGCTTGGGCGATGACCGTTGCCGCTGCCGCACTCATCCCCATCAATAACCTCAGAACGATAAACACCTCTGCTGTTGGGCTGAAAATAACAGCCACTGTTGATATCGCAAACAGTGCTGTGACAACAAGTAGTGGTCTTCTTCTGCCATAGGCATCACTGAGTGGTCCGATGATTAGTTGCCCAAGTGCGAAACCAATAGTCACCGAAGTCAATGAAAGCTGAATGAGTCTTGACTCAACGCCGAAATAATCCGCGATTGCTGGAAAAGATGGCAAAAACGGATCGATGGTAAAGGGAATCATCGCCATGGCAGCACCCAAAATCAGCACATAGGCGATGGTCTGTTTTCTAGTTAGGTGCTCACCACCACGAATGACTCTGTTTTTGGCGGGAAAGTTCACCTCACAACAATAGTCCCTCGGCCAACTGCTCCCCTTCCAATACACCTTTGGGGATTGCAAATGTTGCAGACCCGATCGGCACTGTCCACTCGTTCAACAAATCAAGTTGTTCCAGTCTTTTTTGGATGGGCAAATACTGGGTCTCGATATTTTTTTGATAGGCAGTCCATAAAAGCCCAACATCGGGCCTTCCATCAGGGCCAACGCCTTCGTGGTAGCTAAACGGTCTTCTAAAAATGCGCTCTCCGGGTTTATTCGGAGCAGCCCTTCTGATGTGTGCAAAATCTGGAATGACTTTTAATCCATTTGGATATCTGGCGCTCAAATCTGGAACATCATTTTCATTGACGCCTGTTAGCGGAGCACCATTTGAAAGCTTGCGACCAATAACTTCTTCTTTTTCAGGGGTCCCCAACTGATCCCAGGTGTCTAGCTGCATGGCGATTCTTCTAAGAACTAATAAAGTTCCACCCCTGATCCACTCGGGACCTGAGTTGATCCAAACAACATCCTGAAAATCCTGCGAGCCAAACTTTGGGTTCTCGGTTCCATCCACCTGACCCATTAGGTTTCGATGACTAACTCCCCCAGGAATCATGCCGGGAGAATGAGTAAAGCCGTTTTGCATCCAGCGAACAGTTGAAAACGGCATGCTGTCACGAATTAGTGCTCTGGAGGCATTTGCCAAAACAATTGGGTCATCCGCCGAAACATGAAGCAACACATCACCCGCTGAAAAGCGGTCTTGCAAGTTATCCATTTTGAAACTTGGAAGTTCAATAAACCCATCTGGGATTTGAGATAGGAGTCCAAGTTTTTGAAAAAACTGCATCCCAAAACCCAAGGTTGCCGTGAGCCTGGCCGCCCCCACTGCCAATTCAGGAGAAGGATCTGCCAAGACTGGTTGACCTTTACTAAGCCTTGAAATGTCATCGGTCAAAAGTGACATCCACCTGCGCATATCTGAACGGGTTGAACCAGCTTTCAGGTCAAAGGCAATGAAATTAGTGACAGCCTGTGTCTCAATTTCAATACCCGCCTGATGAGAACCTCTGAATAGCTCACTTCTATCCGCTGTTGCGGTCTGCGAGGAAACACTGGATGCATAACTGGCGCCAACCGCTCCAAGGCTTGCACCGGCAGCAGTTGACACTCCAGCTATTGCTGAAGCGGATAAAAACCCCCTGCGAGAAATCAATCCTCTGACTCCGTGTTGGAGTGATATTCCTCATCCCCAGCTTCACTGGGCTTAGCGGTTGCAGTAACTGAGATATTTGGGTGACCTTCGAATTCAAGATCCACCGTCAGTTCATCGCCTGCTAAAACGTCTTCGTTCAACCCCATCACCATCACGTGAAACCCACCTGGTTGCAATAAAACTGTTTCTCCGGAAGCGATGTCGATACCACCGTTGATTTCCTGCATCTGCATGCCATCATCACTCATTACGGTTTCGTGGATTTCGACCATGCCTGAATCACTAGTTCCACCAATCAGGGTCACATCAGTTGATGTTGGATTGGATATCTCCATAAACATGCCGGTCATGCCTCCAGAAACGCTCGCATCAGATGATCTGACCCAACTCTCAGAGATTTCAAGGTGGTTTGTGGCGCACCCCGAAATGCCAAACACTAGAGCCAATGACGTCACTACAACAGCTGAATATTTGAGCACTTGTTCTCCTATTGGGTTACACCCCAATTCTAAATCAGCGTTGTTATTCAGAAAATTCGTTGAAAGTGATTATCAGCAATTTAAATGTCTAGGGTTCGAAATAAGCTCAGGCTCTCAAAACTGAATAAAAGCTTCAGAAAAGGTTAATTTTTTGAATAATCTGCGACACACCCGCAGTAAATGAAACTAAACCTTCAAGTAAAGGCTTAATGTAGGCAAAGACAACTAAATAAGCTAAAGATTTTTCAAGACACGCCCATATGTTGTGGTTTTGGAGTGTTAGTATTTCAACTCCCAGGGCAAAGATTTGGGAAAAATTTAGCTACTTTTCACCAATTTAGAGGCGAATTGGGCAGTAAACCGACTACGAGGAGAAACAAATGGCAGTGAAGGTATACACCCTTCCGGCATGTGTTCAGTGCGATAGCACCAAGCGCATGTTGCAGCGCAAAGACATCGCTTATGAAGAAGTTGACATGAGCGAAGACCCCATTGCTTTAGAAATGGTTAAGAGCTTGGGTTACACCGCAGCACCTGTAGTTGTTGCAGGTGAAGAGCACTGGTCAGGTTTCCGCATGGATCGCATCCAGGCAATCTCCGCTTAGGAATCAAAATGTACGACGTCGTTTATTTCTCAAGTGTTAGCGAGAACACTAAGCGATTCGTAGAAAAACTGAATGCGAATCCAATTCGCATTCCTCTAAAAACAGAAGAAGCAGCAGAGTTTGTTCACTCAAACGAGAGCGTTTTGGTTGTTCCCACCTATGGAGGTGGAAATGACAACTCAACGGTTCCCAAACAGGTGATCAAATTTTTAAACAATCCTGAAAACAGAAAAAAGGTAAAAGCGGTAATCGCTGGTGGAAATACAAACTTCGGTGCGCATTTCTGCAAGGCGGGCGAGATAGTTGCTGGCAAGCTAGGCGTCCCCATGCTTTACCGCTTTGAAGTTACGGGAACCCCCGAAGACGTATATGAAGTAAACGAAAGGCTAGAGAGACTGTGGCAAACCAGGTAATAGAAACTAACGAATCCGGCATAGAGACCGGCAAGACCGGTGTTGAGTCATCACTGAGCTATCAGGATCTCAACGCCATGATCAACCTGTGGGGTGAGGATCAGAAGCTGCAGCTTGAAAAAGACAAAATTGCTGTGCGTCGCTACTTCCTTGACCACGTGAACCAAAACACTGTGTTTTTCCACACTCTCAAAGAGCGCATCGACTACTTGGTGGAAAATGAGTACTACGAGCCAGAGATTATCAACCAGTACAGCTGGGAGTTCGTAGAGAAACTAAATGACTACGCCTACAGCTTCAAATTCCGCTTCCAGGCTTTTTTGGGTGCTTTCAAGTTCTACACCTCATACGCCCTAAAGACCTTTGATGGTCAGCGTTACCTGGAGCGTTTCGAAGACCGCGTGGTTATGAATGCACTAACACTCGGTCAGGGAAGAGAAGATGTGGCCATGAGCTTGGTTGCAGAGATCATCAACGGTCGCTTCCAGCCAGCAACACCAACATTTCTAAATGCCGGTAAAAAACAACGTGGAGAGTTTGTAAGTTGCTTCCTACTTCGAGTTGAGGACAACATGGAGTCAATCTCCCGAGGCATCAACTCTGCTCTGCAGCTTTCAAAGCGAGGCGGAGGAGTCGCACTAAGTCTTTCTAACTTGCGTGAATATGGTGCACCAATCAAAAAAATTGAAGGCCAGAGCTCAGGAATCATTCCAGTTATGAAGCTATTGGAAGACAGCTTCAGCTATGCAAACCAGCTGGGTGCTCGTCAGGGTGCGGGTGCTGTATATCTAAACGCTCACCACCCAGACATCATGCGCTTTTTGGACACCAAGCGTGAAAACGCCGATGAGAAGATTCGAATCAAGACATTGTCGATTGGTGTTGTTGTTCCAAACATCACTCTGGAACTTGCAAAATCAGGCGAAGATATGTATCTGTTCAGCCCCTACGATGTCGAGCGCATCTATGGAGTTCCATTCGGAGATATCTCGGTTACAGAGAAATACCAAGAATTGGTTGATGACCCTCGTATCCGTAAATCCAAGATCAAAGCTCGCGAACTATTTGAGCGTATTGCTGAACTGCAGTTCGAGAGTGGTTACCCATATGTGATGTATGAAGACACTGTAAATGAGGCAAACCCCATTCAGGGTCGCATCAACATGAGTAACCTCTGCAGTGAGATCTTGCAGGTGAACACTCCAACCAGCTATAACGCTGACCTGAGCTATGACGAGATCGGCAAGGACATTAGTTGCAACCTGGGATCCATGAACATTGCAATGGCCATGGATGGCGAAGACTTTGGTAAGACCATCGAGACTTCAATCCGAGCATTGACCGCAGTTAGTGACATGAGTGATATCGAAAGTGTTCGTTCAATCAGTGATGGAAACCACAAGAGTCACGCTATTGGACTTGGTCAGATGAACCTGCACGGATATCTCTCACGTGAAAAGATTCACTACGGTTCAGAAGAGGGCATTGATTTCACCAACATGTATTTCTACACGGTGACCTATCACGCCATCAAAGCCAGCAACACAATTGCTATTGAGCGTAAAAGCACCTTCCACAACTTTGAAAACTCAAAATATGCAACTGGTGAGTATTTTGATAAATACACCAACCAGGTCTGGCAGCCCGAGACCGAGAAGGTCAAGGAACTGTTCAACCAAAGTGGTGTTGCAATTCCTACTCAGCAGGACTGGGAAGATCTAAAGCAGAGTGTTATGAAACACGGTATCTACAACCAGAACCTGCAGGCTGTTCCACCAACCGGATCAATCAGCTACATCAATAACTCAACTTCTTCGATTCACCCAATTGCTTCTCGCATTGAGGTGCGTAAGGAAGGAAAGCTTGGTCGTGTTTATTACCCAGCTCCTTTCTTGAGTGAAGAAAACTGGGAGTTTTATGACGACGCTTATGAGATTGGCCCAGATAAAATCATTGACACCTACGCCGCTGCAACCCAGCACGTGGATCAGGGATTGTCACTGACACTGTTTTTCAAAGACACCGCAACAACCAGAGATGTCAACCGTGCACAGATTTATGCATGGAAAAAAGGCATCAAGACCATCTACTACATCCGTATCCGCCAAGCAGCTCTCGAAGGCACTGAAGTCGACAACTGCGTAAGCTGCATGCTCTAAGGAAATCAAAATGGAAAAGACTCAATTAGTAACCCGCCCAGTCAACTGGAACAAGATTGAAGACTCAGTTGATCTAGATGTTTGGAACCGTCTGACCCAGAACTTCTGGTTGCCAGAGAAGGTCCCCATCTCTAACGATGTTCAAAGCTGGGGAACCCTCAGAGAAAACGAGCGTTGGCTAACCATGAGGGTCTTCACTGGCCTCACCATGCTGGACACCATTCAGGGCACCATTGGTGCTATGAGTTTGATGCCAGATGCTCGCACCCCTCACGAGGAAGCGGTTATCACCAACATCGCATTCATGGAAAGTGTTCACGCAAAGAGCTATTCAAGTGTCTTCTCAACCCTTTGCTCAACAAAAGAAATCGATGAGGCGTTCAGGTGGAGTGAGGACAATCCTTATTTGCAGAAAAAGGCTGAGATCATCCTTGGTTACTACCGAGGCGATGACCCACTAAAGCGCAAGGTTGCATCAACGCTTTTGGAGAGCTTTTTGTTCTACAGCGGGTTCTACCTGCCAATGCACTGGTCATCCAGAGCAAAGCTAACAAACACCGCTGATTTGATTCGTTTGATCATTCGCGATGAAGCCATCCACGGATATTACATCGGATATAAATTCCAGCAGGGGTACAACGAGGCAAGCCCTGAGCGTCAAGAAGAGCTCAAGAGCTACACCTACGACTTACTGTTGGAGCTATACGAAAACGAAATCAAATACACTGCAGATCTTTACGACGAGATCAATTTGACCGCCGATGTAAAGAAGTTTTTGCACTACAACGGAAACAAGGCCTTGATGAACCTGGGCTTTGATCCACTGTTCCCGAAAGATGAGAGTGATGTTAGCCCAGCTATCCTCAGCTCACTTTCACCCTCCAGTGATGAAAACCACGACTTCTTTAGTGGGTCTGGTAGTTCATATGTGATTGGTAAGCACGAATCAACAACAGACGACGACTGGGATTTCTAGGAGGAATTATGGGTTGCGCATGCGGAAAAGACAGCTGCGGCTGCGGCGCTAGCTAATTAGCTTGCAAATAAAAAACCGGGTAACCAGTGTTGCCCGGTTTTTTTGGCCCTAGATTTAATACAAATGACACCAGAACTAATACTCGCATTCTCGGTAACCCTTGCCGCTGGACTGGCCACAGGTATTGGTTCAGCCATTGCCTTTTTCGCCAATACCACCAATAAGGCATTCTTTGCAGTGTCGATTGGCTTTAGTGCCGGGGTGATGATTTATCTCAGCTTTGTTGAGATTTTGCCAAAGGCCACCGAATACATAGGCAAAGAAGTTGATTCGGTCTCAGCAAGCGTGATCACAACCGTTGCTCTTATTGGTGGAATGATCCTGATGGCTTTATTGGATTTTCTGGTCCCATCCGCTGCCAACCCGCACGAAAATACAAAAGTTGAAATCTTTGATGGCAGATCTAAAGAGGCAAGAGAGTACGCCACAAAAAACAAGGCTTTGCTGCGAACCGGCGTTGTCACCGCCCTGGCGATTGCCATGCACAATTTCCCCGAGGGGCTTGCAACCTTCCTGCTTGTATTGGACGATCCAGCAGTTGGAATCGCACTGGCTGTGGCAGTTGCAATGCATAACATCCCGGAGGGGATTGCTGTTTCGGTGCCGGTTTACTTCGCCACCAAATCCCGCACTAAAGCCTTTAGATACAGCTTTCTCAGCGGGCTATCAGAACCCGCTGGTGCGGTCATTGGTTTTGTAATCCTGGCGCCATTTTTGACTGATTTTTTCTTGGGCGTAATTTTTGCAGGCGTAGGTGGTGTGATGGTGTTTTTGGCAATTGACACCCTGTTGCCAACAGCTAGAAATTCAGACCGGGGTCACCTCAGTGTTTATGGTGTGATTTTGGGGATTTTGGTTATGGCAGTTTCGTTGATTCTGTTCCAAGTATGAAAAAACCCCCGACTAGCGGGGGTGATTTCACAACTATTACTACTTGAGGGTAACGGTGGCTCCAGCTGCTTCCAGCTTTGCCTTGGCCTCTTCGGCCTCTTCCTTCTTTACGCCCTCTTTCAAAACGCTTGGCGCATCGTCAACCAGGGCTTTCGCTTCACCCAGTCCTAGACCGGTGATGCCACGAACCTCTTTAATTACGTTGATCTTGGTGTCGCCAACTGCGTCAAGAGAAATGTCGAACTCGTCCTTCTCTTCTACTGCCTCAGCTGCTGCTGGGGCGCCTGCTGCTGCAACTGCAACAGGAGCTGCTGCGGTTACCTCAAACTTGTCTTCGAATGACTTTACAAAGTCATTCAACTCAATAAGAGTCATCTCCTCGAATGCTGCGAGAAGATCCTCGGTGCTCATCTTTGCCATTTTTGTTTCTCCTTTAAGAACTTAGTTTTAGGACTTTTTTTCTGCCAACGCGCCAAACAGTCTTGCGGACTGCGCGAGAGGTGCGTTGAATGTTGATGCGGCTGTGAATAGAGAAGCCTTCATGGCAGCTGCGGCCTTCGCCAACAGTACCTCTCTGCTTTCCAGGTCAGCCAGTTTCGCAATGTCATTGGCTTCTAAACGTGCACCATCCATGATGCCGCTTCGAACAACCAATAGAGGTTGAGCCTTGGCGAACTCCTTGATGCTCTTGGCAACGGCCACGGGATCCCCGTGAACGAATACCATCGCGCTTGGACCCAAGAATTCACCATTGAACTGGTCAACTCCTGCATCTTTCGAAGCGATTGAGAGCAAAGTGTTTTTCGCCACGGCGTAGCTTGCGTGCTCACTGATTGAGCGACGGAAATCCTTCAGCTCAGATACGGTGAGGCCGCGATACTCGGTTAGCAATACGGTATTTGAACTTTTGAATTTCTCCGTGAGTTCAGCAACCACTGCTGCCTTGTCAGCCATGGCACTCCTTTAGTTTCAGTGCCGGTAGGGAGAAACAAAAAATGCTCCGGCGCAGACGCACCAGAGCATATCTCGTGTCACCTGCGCAGGTTTTTGATGTTTCAAACCTTAGATGGATAAATCCATAACCGGCGGTCTTTGGTCAACTAGAACTTTAGCGGCGATAAGGCCTTTTAGGCAAGCTCTTTTTACTTAGGTTTTCAAATCTGCTGTCACCGAAGTCCAGTGATGTTGCAGCCGGTGGTGGCGCAATGGGTCCTGCCAACTCTGCTAACACCTCAGAATTTGGCTCAACCTGCAAAAACTCGGCTTTGCGCTCTGCTCTGCCCAGAAGGTCTCTAACTTTTTTCTCACGGCCCGTTGGCACAAGTGAAATCATCGCTCCGTGTCGACCTGCACGACCAGTTCTTCCCGAGCGGTGCAGATAAGTCTTATATTCCTCTGGAAGATCAAGCTGAATAACCATCTTCACATCATCAACGTGAATACCTCGAGCTGCAACATCGGTTGCGACCATTACTCTGGCGGAACCCTTGCTGAAACGCTCCAGGTTGCGATTACGCTGAGCCTGGTTCAAATCCCCGTGCAATCTTGCAGCTGGAACACCATTCTCAGTCAGTGACTCGCTGAGGCGCTCAGCGGTAACTCGTGTTCTTACGAAAATAATTGAACGACCCTCGCCCTGAACCAGTCTGTGTAAAACAGCTGAGCGGTCCTTGGGGTCAAGAGTTAGGACTCTGTGAGAGATGTTGGATGTGTCTTCATCTTCACCTGGAACCTCATAAACAAATGGGTTAGTCAAATAGGTGCGAACGATTGAGTCAACGGCTTTATCCAAGGTGGCCGAGAACAATAGTTTCTGTGAACCTTCACACTGATCCAGAATTCTTCTCAGCGGTTCGATGAATCCAAGCTCACTCATGTGATCTGCTTCATCAATGATTACTGTCTGAACATCTTTCAAAGTGATGATGCGCTGTTTGATCAAATCTTCCAGACGCCCAGGAGTTGCAATAACAACATCAACACCACGGTTTAGAGCGATCTCCTGCTTGCGCTGAGGAACACCACCATAAACAGTTGCTGTGAAGAAACCCACTGATTTAGCAATCGGTGCAATCGTTCTGTTGATCTGGTCAGCCAACTCTCTGGTTGGGGCAACAACAAGTGCTCTTGGGGTTCCAGGAATTCTTGGCATTGAACCAATGGTTGCCAGCTTGCTAATCAGCGGTGCACCAAAAGCGATTGTCTTACCACTTCCAGTTTTTCCACGTCCCAAAATGTCTCTGCCATTCATGGCAGCAGGAATTGTTGCCTCCTGAATGGGGAATGGAACGCTTGCGCCCATTTTGGCTAATTCTGTGACAATCTTTTCGTGCAGTCCCATTGACTGGAAGGTTTCGTGCTTTTCTGAAACCTCATTGCTTGATTGCAGTCTGCTTAGAACCTTGTCGCCATCAAAGGTCTTTCCTGTGCTGGATTTTTTCCTTGCGCTATCAAAGGCCTGATCGCGTGAGCGGTCACGGCTCTCGCGTTGCTTGTGAACGTCTTTAGACCTTGGCCTTTGTGAATCGGCTGATCTTGGTTTTTGAGCATCGGCGGAGCGAGGCTTATTTGAATCGCGTGAGCGACCCTCTTGGAAATCTCTGAACTTTGGCTTTCCTGAGGAATCCTTTGAAGAACGAGGCTTGAAGCCTTCGTTTGAGCGGCCCTTTGAGCCTGCAGGCGTATGCCTGGGCTTACGTTTACCGGGCACGGTTTTTGCTGTCTTTTGCATTTGGGGTGATTTCTTCTCGGTGGGTGACACCGGAATCCCAGGCGCACAACCTTTCTAGCCTAACCCCCATGGCAGTTAATTGCTAGGGTTCTCAGGAATCAAACCTCTCAGCACCAGGGCGGTGTGCAAGTGGCGATCACTGGGTTCAATCAAGACTTCACCATCTTCAAAAGCAATTACTGGAATGTTTTTGCGACCGCTAATGGCTTCTGCCTCTTCTGCTATTTCTTTGCTGTGTTCAACGTTGTTTTCTTCAAATTCAATCTCGAACTTATTCAATAAGGTTTTTGACCTTCTGCAGTCAGGGCACCAATCGGCTCCGAAATATCTAACTTTTGACATGATTACCTCAATCTATACTCTTCATCCAGCACAAACTCACCAGCGACATAGCTAATTCCTCTTAAGTCACTTATTACCATTTCTTTCTCGGTGAGTTCCAATATCTCTTCACCAACACCAATCACCATTCCAGCACCGCTAGCCCAGCCTGACTTGATGCCGGATATGGCATCTTCCAAAACCAAACAGTTGGCTGAATCAATGCCTAGGCGCTTGGCACCAAGCGCATATGGCTCAGGGTCAGGCTTTCCATTGGTTACATGATCGGCTGTGACAATCTCTGCTGGATAGTCAATCCCAGCGGCTTCTAATCTTGCTGTCCCCAGGGCTGTTCCAGCTGAGGTGCAAACATTCCATAACCGCTTAGGAATTGATTCCGTGAGTTCCAAAGCGCCAATAATTGGTTTGGTCTCATGAGCGAGATCTAGTTCCAGTTGATTTATAAGCGCATATGCTTTTTCGAAGTGCTCCTCTGAAATAAAGTCCCGAACGATTTCTTCGGCACGTCTTCCGTGGAAGCTCATGTCGTATTTGAAATCCAACCCCATTTGCTCGCCCCAGCTATTCCAAGCACTAATCACAGAGCTCTTGGAATCAACCAGCACTCCATCGTTATCAAACAGGCAGGCTTTGATGCCTTCTAGGATCACTTAGGTTCCTTACTGGTTGAAACCAATTGGAAAACAAAACCAAACATTGCCATTGCCACAATCACAATTGCTGGCAAAAATTCACCCACAAATATCGTTGCATCAAAGGCGATAGTGAATTCGCCCGGGTTATAGGGTTCACTGCTTCCATAGGCTGGCCTATCAACAAAACTTTCTAGCGCTGATAGAGCCATCGTCAAAGAGACGATATAGCTAATAACCATCCAAACGATTGCCAGGATGCTATTCAGGTTGGCCGCACCCTTGGATGCCGAGAGCTCACCAGATTGGTTTGCATAAGCTAGCGCTTCACCCGATTTGTTTGCACCCAACCAAATTGAAAATCCCAACAGGGCAAGCAGGATAACCACCGTCCACTGCTCAAAGGTGTCAAAAATGTCAAAAATAGCAAGACCCAGAATCACTCCCAGGGCAGCACCTGCAATGGGTGATGCAAAACCAATTGCCAGAGACTTACGTGCTTGATTTTCAGTCATCACTCACCTCTGGTTTCATAACAAATCCTCTGAGCGCTATAAACAACAGCAACACCGCAGCCAAAAGTATCGGCACATAGGTGCTGAAGATTCTCACAAACGGTTCCGCTCCAGAACCTTCAGCTAATGAGCTAACAAATGTCGCAAAGCCAAATGCAACACCCAAGACCAGTGAAAGTATTACCGCTATAAAGCTCCACACCGATGCTGTTTTCACCAATCTGTTATTGGGGTCCATGTTCACTGCCCGCCTTGCAATCTGTCTTGCCCAAAGAGCTGTCATGGCAAAAACCAAAACAGCGGTCAGGGTCAGATAGGTGCTGGGGTGAATCACTGGCTCATAAACAGAGTCAAAGTAGACAAAAGGCTCTTCGCCTTTGGTGGGCGCATCCTCTTCAACTCTTACGTAGGTGTAATCGCTGTAGAAAAGATCACTGTAAGCGGCGAGGATTATCACTCCCCACCAACTGGTGGCACCGATTGCTATCAAAAACAATGAGTTGATTGAGAGTTTCCTCGCTGACAGCTCGGAGTTGTTAGACATGGCCACAGCCTACTCCTCTAACATAAGAGCATGATTGTTGTAATCGGCGAGGCTTTGATTGACATGATCCAAAGCCAGTCAGAGCCCGAAAAGTTCACAGCTGTTCCAGGAGGAGCGAATGCCAATGTGGCCTTTGCGCTTGCAAGAAGAGAGCACCCGCATCAATTCCTCGGTCGAATCTCAAATGACTTATTTGGAAAACAAATAAGAAAACACCTTGCTGATAACGGTGTTTCACTAGATCTAGCCATCTCTGCCAACGAACAATCAACTCTTGCCTTTGCATCAATTGATGACCAAGGAGTTGCCGATTACAGCTTCTATGTTGAACAAACAGCCGATTGGATGTGGCAAGCGCATGAACTGCCAACAGTTGAAGCAATCCAAGACCTCGAGGGACGAGCAATTCAATACGGTTGCCTGACAATGGCGATGACACCTGGAAACAGAGTTATCGAAAAATGGCTCTCTGGGATTTTTGATAGCGATGCGCTGACGTTGAGCCATGATGTCAATGTTCGTCCAGCGCTTGGTCACAACAGAGATTCAGAGCGTGAGCGAGTTGAGAAACTAAACAGGATCTCCACCATCATCAAAGCGAGTGATGCTGATATTCAATGGCTTTATCCCGATCGAGACCTAGAAGAAATCGCCCAAGAGTGGTTGGGCGGATTGGCAAAGCTAGTAATCATCACCAAGGGTTCTGAAGGTGCCATTATTTTCAGAGGCCAAGACCAACTGGATGTTCAAGGACTAACAATAGATTTAGAAGACACCGTTGGCGCAGGAGACACCTTCATGGCTAATTTCCTTGTGGAGATGGACAACCTGGAGGGTTTAGGCGATCAACCACTGAAAAGAATTGAAAGATTAGACATTGAAGATATCGAGCGTGCAGCGAGAATTGCAGTCACAGCATCCGCCATTGCTTGTGAGCGAGCTGGTGCTCAACCACCAACGCTGCGTGAGATTGAACAAAAACTAGGGCAATAAAAAACCCGCCCATCTGGGCGGGTTTTTCGAAACTATTTAGAATTCACTGACATCAAGTGGAATACCAGGTCCAAACGTTGTTGAAACGGCACCCTTCATGATGTATTTACCCTTCGAATTTGAAGGCTTCAGTCGAACAATCTCTTCCAAAGCGACTGCAATGTTGTCTTGCAACTGCTCCGGGGTGAAGCTTGCCTTGCCAACAATGAAGTGCAGGTTGGACTGTTTGTCGATTTTGAATTCGATACGACCACCCTTGATGTCCTGAACAGCCTTTGCGGTGTCCATGGTCACAGTTCCAGTCTTCGGGTTTGGCATTAGGTTTCTTGGACCCAAAACCTTTCCAAGACGTCCCACCTTGCCCATCAAATCTGGGGTGGCAACTGCCGCGTCAAAATCGGTATAACCGCCATTGACTTTCTCAATCAATTCGTCTCCACCGACCTCATCGGCTCCGGCTTCCTTGGCTGCTTCCGCTGCGGCACCCTGAGCGAAAACAATTACCTTGGCTGTTTTTCCAGTTCCTGCAGGAAGGGATACGGTTCCACGAATCATCTGGTCGGCTTTACGTGGGTCAACACCCAGCTTCAGCGCAACCTCGACGGTTGAGTTTTGCTTGCTACCAGCGATTTCTTTCGCTAGAGCTACTGCTTCGGCCGGTAAATAAAACCGACCTTCTTCGATCTTGCTTGCGGCTTCGTTATAAGCCTTTGAGCGCTTTGCCATCTGCTTTTCCTTTCGGTCACAGTTCGTGGTCTGGGGACGCGACCCCTGCCACGAGTGTTTTGTTTAGAGCTCTGTGGTGATTCCCATAGAGCGAGCGGTACCAGCAACAATCTTTGCTGCGGCTTCAACATCGTTTGCGTTTAGGTCAGCCATCTTGGTCTCGGCGATCTTATAAAGATCATCCTTGCTTAGCTTTCCAACCTTGTCGGTGTGCGGTGTTGATGAACCCTTTTGCAACCCAGCAGCTTTTTTGATTAGCTCTGCAGCAGGTGGGGTTTTCAGGATGAAGTCGAATGAACGATCTTCATAAACAGTGATTTCAACTGGAATCACGTTTCCACGCTGATCCTGTGTTGCATTGTTATACGCGGTGCAGAACTCCATGATGTTCACACCGTGCTGACCCAATGCAGGACCAATTGGTGGCGCAGGGTTAGCAGCGCCAGCCTGGATCTGAAGCTTGATCAGACCCGATACCTTCTTTTTCTTTGGTGCCATTTTTCTTTCCTTTGTTGTCCTAGTTAAGTGGACCTACCTGGCTGAAGCTCAACTCCACCGGAGTCTCGCGCTCAAACAGGGATACCAATACCGTGACCTTGCCACTTTCTGGCTTGATCTCGGAAATCGTTCCTGGAAGGCCGGCAAAAGAACCGTCCTTGATCAGAATGCTCTCGCCAAGCTCGAAATCGATATTGACAGGAACACTCTTCACCGCTGGCTGTCCAGCCTTTGGTTTGCCAGCTGTTGCTGGTTGTGGGGTTTCAGGCTCTTCAGGAGTGTGCAGAACCTTCAGCATGTCAAATGCCTCGGCTGGTCTCAATGGAGTTGGGCTTTGACTGTTTCCAACAAAACCTGTGACCGCCGGGGTGTGACGGACTAGCGCCCAGCTGTCTTCGTTCATATCCATGCGAACTAAAACATATCCAGGGACTCGAACCTTGGTGACCAGTTTTCGCTGACCGTTTTTAATCTCGATTGATTCCTCCATTGGAACCTCAATCTGGTGAATGCTGTCTCCACCAGCAAGCGATAGCTTCCTGGTTTCAATGTTTTGTTTCACCCGACGCTCATAACCCGCATAGGAGTGAACCACGTACCACTTACCAGACTGGTTGCGAAGTTCTTCGCGGAATGCACGGTAGGGGTCAATCTCTTCTGGCTCCGACTCAGTTGCAGCTTCTGGCTGTTGAGGCTCTGCCTCAACTACTGCCTCAGCGACTGGTTCTGGAGTTTGCTCAGGCTCCTCAACTGCGCCACCTTCGTTTGTGAAGGCCTTCTCGGCTGGAGTCGATTCAGCTGATTGTTCAGCCTGCTCAGCCTGAGTTTCCTCGGTGTGCTCTTCTGACTCACCTGAGTTCTCTGAAAATTGCATTTCTGCCAATGTAAAACCTTTTCCTTTATGGGGTGAAAATAAATCCGACTACTGAGAAAAACGCCCAGTCCAGGATGCTAATGATTACCATCATCACAGCCACGAACCCCAACACCACCCAGGTGTAGTTGATTAGCTCTTTATTGGTTGGACGAGTTACCTTGCCAAGTTCGTTCAATACCTGGCGCACAAACAAAGTCACACGACCCGCAGGCCCCTTCGCTGATTGCTTATCGGCTTTCGCCTTTTCAACCAGGTCTTCGCTTGGCTTCTCTTCTTCTGCCATTTGCTTCCTTCCCTTGCAGGGCGGACAGGACTCGAACCTGCAACCTGCGGTTTTGGAGACCGCTGCTCTA
>JAVLCC010000012.1:0-26191 GCA_031580995.1 Microbacteriaceae bacterium | reverse complement strand
ACACTTCCTGAACTTTCAGGGAGAGAAGGTAGTTCCGGGTATTCGCTAGTTGGCATTGTTAGCAAGTTGAATTTAGCGGAAGCCGATGAAACATTCACCTTGTTATCAACCAATTCAAAAGCGACTTGATCTTTAGGTAATTTATTAACTATCTCGGAAAGTAGTTTTCCCAAAACTAGAACTGTTCCCTCAGAGGTTACGTTTGCATTTATTGAGGATTTAGCAGATACCTCATAGTCAAAAACAGAAAGTGTTATTTGATCATTTTTTGCTTCGATCAAAACACCAGAGAGAATTGGCAAAGAAGCGCGTTGCGGCAAAAGTCGAACTACAAAGTTCACAGCCTCAGCTAACACATCTTTGTCTGCTTCAAATTTCAATGTTTCCCCTTGATCTTGGAAATCTTATCTTGGCACATTTATCTTTTGACTAGTTGAGGTTTCTCACTAGCCATGTTTTACACAACGCCTAAGTGTTATCTAAATAATTTAAATTAAATATTAATCTCAATAAGCTCTGTTGAAATTGTGGATAAGAGACAACACGCTATTCGTTTCCTAATAACTACATTTGTGTAAGTTGTTATTGGCATTGTGGAAAAACCTGTGCATAACTAAACAGATTGTGGATAACTCTACGACTTTTCACAATTCCTAAGTGATATTGGCTATTTATTACACAGTTTTTATGAGTTATGCAGAAGTTATCCACAGAAAACCTGGAAAACTATTTGGAGGCCTTTTCAACCTTGTCGATAATTTCTGACACCTGGTTATAGATATATCTGCGTTCCCGCATCATTTTGCTGACTTTTTTAGTTGCATACATAACAGTTGTGTGATCCCTATTTCCAAATATGTGACCTATTTTGGGTAAAGAAAGATCTGTTTTTTCCCTGCAAATGTGCATAGCTATCTGTCTTGCCAGTGCCACTGCCTGTTGTCTTCCGGAGCCAAAAATGTCATCCACACCAATTTTGTAGTAATCAGCAGTGGCGTTGATTATTGCTATTGGATCAACGGTGTGGCCCATTCCTAGAGGAACCACATCTTTCAAGACTGTCTGCACGAGGTCTATGTCAATTAGAGACTTATTCAGATTTGCATAAGCGGTCACACGAATAAGTGTTCCCTCTAATTCTCGGATGTTAGAAGAGACCCTGGCAGCCATGAATTCAATGACTTCATCTGAAATGTCAAAGTTTTCGTTTTGAGCTTTTTTGCGAAGAATTGCGACCCTGGTTTCAAACTCGGGTGCCTGAATGTCTGTTAGTAGACCCCACTCAAATCTAGAAAGCATTCTCTCTTCGAAACCAGTGAGTTGTTTTGGTGGAACATCAGAGGTGATAACTACCTGTTTATTGTGATCGTGAAGAGTATTAAAGGTGTGGAAAAAGGCTTCCTGAGTTTGATCTTTTCCCTGTAGAAATTGAATGTCGTCAATCAGCAAGATGTCTACATCCCTGTAATGGGCCTGGAATTCACTGGTCTGGTTATTTTGGATGGCATTAATAAAGCTATTGGTGAATTCTTCACTGGAAACGTACTGAACTTTTACGCGTGGATATAAATGCTTCGCGTAGTGACCAATAGCGTGTAATAAGTGAGTTTTTCCTAGACCACTTGCACCATAAATAAACAAGGGGTTATAAGCCTGAGCCGGTGCTTCGGCAACAGCGAAAGATGCGGCGTGGGCGAACCTGTTACTGCCCCCGGTAACGAAGTTTTCAAAACTGTATTTTGGATTCAGTCCGAGGACATCTGAGGTCTCAACAGGTCCGGTTGCTGGATCGGGCTGACCTATCCTCTCTAAAACCCAACCGGGCTCGGAGTCTTCTTTCTCGGGAATCTCAATGTTTGGGTTTATAACTACTGCGAAAGTGGAGGGACCACCAAATTCTGAAATTTCTCTCATTGCATCTTGAATTGGCTCACTCAGTCTTGATTCGATCATTGAGCGAGTCAGGTCGTTGGGAACTTCTAGATAGAGAGTTTCACCTAGGATTCCTTTTGGTTCGGCAAGACTTATAAAACCAATCATTTGTGGTGTTATGCGATTATCGGATGAGAGCGTGGTGACTAGTGAGTCCCATATTGAACGCACTTGTTCGTCACTCATCAATTCCCCATCGTCTTCAGTTATCCACAGGTTATACACATATCCGTGGCTTGTGTATAAATCAGGATTACCTGTGGATAAGTTGCTTGAGTTATCCCCAAGCTCTGAGTCATTCAACAGCATTAACCCGTAATTAATCAAATTATTTATCGTGTCTTTCAAGTGCTTATTAAGGGTTTCGTGCTAGGAGAAATTCGTAACCGACAAAATGATTGACTTATCTTTATGGTTTGGCGTATGTTTAAGCGGTTGTTTTGATCACAACAAAGTTTTCAGTAAGGAACAAAATTGACGAAGCGAACCTTTCAACCTAACAACCGCAAGCGTGCAAAGAACCACGGTTTCAGGGCAAGAATGCGCACTCGCGCCGGGCGAGCAATTTTGGGCGCTCGTCGTCGTAAAGGGCGCACCGAGCTCAGCGCCTAAATAAAAATGATTCCTCGCGCTAACAGGCTGCGCGATTCCAAAGAGTTTCGCCAGATTTCTCGATCTGGGCGAAAATTTAGAACACCCTCTGTTGTTATATCCGCTACCAAGTCCACTCATGATGTAGACCGCTACGGTTTTGTTGTTCCCAAAAGGGTGGGTAATGCTGTTCAAAGAAACCTTGCCAAGAGAAGAATGCGTGCGGTTTGTTATGAGTTGATTGGTAATCCTCAAGGTTTGGATGTCGTGCTTAGGGCAGAAAAACCAATACTTGATTTGAGTTTTGATCAACTAAGAGCTGAAGTGGTGGATGCAGTTACCACGCTTGGGAGCAAGATCAAATGATTGTCATCAAAGCCCTGCTACTGGTTCCTCGGAATCTGGTTGTTGCATTTTTACTCGTCTATCGAAAACTAATCAGTCCCTTGTATGGTGACGTTTGTAGGTACTACCCATCATGTTCCGCTTATGCTTTAGGTAGTTTTCAGCAGCTGGGAGTGATTCGAGGGTTCCCAATCTCTGGTTGGAGAGTGCTTCGTTGCAACCCCTGGTCTGAGGGTGGGATAGATGATTTCAAGACAGGTCCAGATTGGATTCAGGTAACTGAACTAGGATTTGTCATTCCGAGGAAAAAAGGATAGACGATGCCAGATTTACTATGGCCGATTAAGTGGGTTATCGAACTAATTCTCGTTACCTTCCATAACATATGGACTTTTATCGGGTTTGGTCCTGATTCTGGTCTGACATGGGTGCTAACAGTTATTGGCCTGGTGTTGATCGTCAGAGCTGCTTTGATTCCTGTTTTCGTTCGACAGATTAAAAGCCAGCGGAACATGATGCTGGTTCAGCCAGAACTCAAAAAGCTTCAGAATAAATACAAAGGCAAAAGCGATCGAGATTCCAGAGAAAAATTTGCTAGAGAGCAAATGGATCTTTATAAGCGAACTGGATCTAATCCACTAAGTTCTTGTTTACCCCTTTTGTTGCAGATGCCAATCTTCATGGGTCTTTTCTTTGTTATTAACGACGCCCAAAACAACAGGTCCGGAGTCGGTCTTCTAAACGCAGAGCTGGCCGAATCTTTCCGCGAAGCGTCTTTTCTATCCGCGAAGCTATCAGCCACTTTTATAAGTACCTTCGATGAGTCATTTGAGGGTGAATCTGTTTGGGCCGTGAGAATTTTGGCTGCCGTGATGGTGGTGCTGATGAGTGCATCTCAGTTCATCACTCAGAAGCAAATCATGGCTAAAAACCAGAATCCTGATACTCAGAACAGCCAGTTCATGCAGACCCAGAAGATTCTGCTTTATGTTCTTCCATTCGTGTTCTTGATCTCTGGCGTTAGCTTCCCACTAGCTTTGGTTACCTATTGGTTGTCATCAAATATCTGGACCATGGGTCAGCAGTTCATTGTTATTCGAAGCATGCCCACTCCAGGATCCATCGCCTATAAAGAGCGACAGGATCGACTGGCTAAGAAGGGCAAGTTGAAAATTGAAGAGGGAACCACTGAGGAAGAGGCTGAGCCTGAAAAGCCTGTTGGTCAGCGTCCTCAGCCGAAAAAGAAGCCTAAAAGAAAGAAGAAGAAATAATGGTTGAGATGGAGCAAGAGGGCGAGCACGCTGCTGATTTTCTAGAAGAGTTTTTAGACATAGCTGATATCGACGGAGATCTAGATATCGGTGTTTCAAATGAAAGGCCGCTGGTTTCGATTACCTCAGAGCTAGCTAGTTCCAATCTGAGATTGCTTTCTGATCCAGAAACAGTTACGGCTTTGCAAGAGGTGACGAGACTGGCCGTGCAAGCTAAGACTTCTGAACTATCAAGGGTTATTTTGGATATCTCTGGTTCTAGAAAAAAGCGCGAAGAAGAGCTTGAATTTTTGGTTGAGAAAACCTTGCAGAAGATTGAAGAAACTGGAAAAGACCAACATCTTGATCCGATGACCTCCTATGAGCGCAAGATCGTTCACGACCTGGTTGCCGAGGCTGGCTATACATCCGAGTCTGAGGGTCAGGGCAGGGACCGACACATAGTCGTCAAAAACGGCTAATTGTTTCACGTGAAACATTCTCAAATCGAAGAGGTACCGGAGTCAGCAAAGTCAATTTTTGGTGATGGATACGAAACCGCACTCAGATATGCAGAAGCACTAGCCAGAGATTCAGAGAAGCTTGGTCTTTTGGGGCCCAGGGAATTAGACAAACTTTGGTCTAGACATATCTTGAACTCCGCAGTTGTTTCAGAACTCATATCCTCTGGACAAAAAGTTGCAGACATTGGGTCTGGTGCTGGCCTACCTGGAATACCGGTAGCAATTGCTAAACCAGATTGCCAGGTTACCTTAGTTGAGCCAATGGAAAGAAGAAGCGATTGGCTCAAAGAGGTTGCCAGTGAGCTAGGCCTAGACAATGTCCGGGTTTTCAGAGCAAGAGGCGAGGATCTCGATCCTCAATTCGATGTTGTCTTGGCTAGAGCGGTCGCGGCACTTCCCAAGTTGATTCGCTTTGCAGTCCCCAGTGTTATTTCTGGTGGTCGACTTTTGGCCCTGAAGGGCGCCAAAGCCGAAGAGGAAATTGAGGAAGCCAAGAAGTTAGCAAAAAAATTCAAGTTGGATTCTTTTGAGGTAGTTTATGCGGGTGGGGATAAGCTTCAGGATCCCACCAAATTGGTAGAGGTAAAGGTAAGAAAAGTTGACTGAAAATCAGGCTGAGGAAACCTCGGTTACCAAACCGAGTGTTTATCCGGGACTTGGTTACCCCATGAATAGAGAGGTCGAGTCTCCAAACGACACCGGTTGGAGAGGATCAGGAAAAGAAAACATAGAACATGTTTCACGTGAAACATTGGACGAAAATGACTGAGCAACCCCCTCTAGCAGCGGAAATTGTCACCAATCAACAACGATTAAAAAAGATTGAAGCTACAAGTCTTGAACACACTGGCTCCCCAAGGGTCTTCGCCGTTACAAACCAAAAAGGTGGAGTGGGCAAAACCACGAGTGCTGTGAACATTGCCGCTGCCTTAGCCTCGAAGGGCATGCGAGTTCTGGTAGTGGATTTGGACCCACAAGGTAACGCCTCAACCGCTCTTGGGGTTGAACACCACGGCGATGTGGAAGGAACTTACGAAGCTCTGATTGGTTCTAAACCGCTTAGCGAGCTTGTTCAGCAATCAACTTTTAATGAACACCTTTGGTGTCTGCCGGCAACGCTAAATCTTGCTGGTGCAGAAATAGAAATGGTTTCTATGCCATCTCGTGAGTACCTGCTTAAGAATGCACTTAATGATTATTTTGAATCGACTTCCCCAGCCGTAGATTATGTATTTATTGACTCGCCGCCGTCTTTGGGACTTTTGACAATCAACGCTTTTGTGGCTGCGAGTGATGTTTTGCTTCCAATTCAGTGCGAATACTATGCGCTTGAAGGCTTGAGTCAGTTGATGAATAACATCCAACGCATCAAGCAGCATTTGAATCAGGAACTCGATTTATCAACAATTTTGCTAACCATGCACGATTCAAGAACAAATCTCAGCACACAGGTAGTTGACGAGGTAAAGAAGCATTTCCCCGAACAGACGCTTTCAGCAATAATCCCCAGATCAGTGCGAATCTCCGAGGCTCCTAGCTATTCACAGACGATAATTTCTTATGACCCACAAAGTAGTGGCTCGATTGCTTATTTGGAAGCCGCATTAGAAATAGCGGCAAAGGGAAAGAAAAACTAAATGGTTGAAAAAAGAGGCGGTCTAGGCAAGGGCATAGGAGCACTAATTCCTAGCGGTGAGAAAGATGCTGTGGATGTATTTTTCACTTCAGAGCAAAAAACCACCCTGTTACCCGTTCCCGGTGCCGCTTTTGCGAATATTCCAGTTGGTCAAATTCAACCCAACCCACAACAGCCCAGAGACGTTTTTGAACCAGAGGCTTTCCAAGAGCTTGTCCACTCTGTGAAAGAGTTCGGCGTCTTACAACCAATTGTCGTGAGACCAGATGGCGATAACTTCCAGTTGATAATGGGAGAAAGACGCTGGAGAGCATCAAAAGAGGCGGGATTAGCGGAAATACCAGCAATTATCCGTGAGACCACCGATGAAAACATGCTTCGGGATGCCTTATTGGAAAACCTTCACCGAAGTGATCTGAACCCCCTGGAAGAAGCTGCTGCTTATAAGCAACTACTAGAAGATTTTGGTATTACCCAAGAGCAATTAGCAGATCGTCTCGGCAGATCACGTCCTCAAATAACCAACACTTTGAGGCTGATGAGATTGCCGGTAGTCGTGCAAGAAAAGCTTGTTAGCGGTGTCCTGAGTTCAGGACATGCAAGAGCATTGCTATCAATAGAAAATGAAGCTCAAGTAATCGAACTGGCGGAAAAAGCCATCAAGAAAGGCCTAAGCGTCAGAGCTTTGGAAGAGCTAATTTCTGTCACAAAAGGTAAAAAACCCAAGGCAAGCGTTACTCCTGGAACCACCGGTGGCGCACTCACAGAGTTAGAGGAACGCTTGCAGGAGAGATTGAGTACCTCGGTGTCGATAAAGCTCGGTAAAAAGCGGGGTCAGTTAGTTATTGATTTCGCTAACTTTGCAGACCTGAAACGAATCATCGACGAGATTGATGGCTGATAGCTGATTCAGCAATAGCCTTATAAGCATCCCCGAGTGTCCAACCCGCAGCCGTAAAGGCCTGTGGGGCTAGAGAAGTCTCAGTAAGGCCTGGAATAACAGATGCCTCCAAAAACCAAGGTTGGTTATTTTGATCAATAACCAAATCGATGCGACCAAAAACACCCAGCCCCAAGATTTCATGCGCCTTTAGTGCCGTTTCAGAGGCTTTTTGTGAAATTCTCGGGTCAAGCCTTGCCGGGGCGTAAAAAGTCGTCTCACCGGGGATATAACGCTCTTCGTAGCCAAATTTGCCACTATCCGCGATTATCTCAACGGCTGGAAGCGCTTCAAGCCCCTTGCCGAAATCGGCAACAGTGATTGCTAGCTCAGTTCCACCAATAAATTTCTCGATCAAAACCTCATCACAGTAGGCATATGCCTCGACCATTGACTTACCTAGTTCTTTGGCGGTTTCAGATTTATTCACACCCTGAGCGGAGCCACCTTCGATTGGCTTTGTAATCAGTGGAAAACCAATGTTTTTGCTTACAACATCTAATACGGACTTGGCATTGAGCTGTTTGAAAGTGTTTTTAGGGAGGGCAATCCAAGCCGGGGTTTGGATGTTTTGATTTTGAACTAAAGTCTTGGCAGTTGCTTTATTCCAGACACTTTTTGCGTTTTCGCTATTGGCACCAACGTATGCAACACCCAACATCTCTAAAAGTCTTTGAATACTTCCATCTTCACCACCAGCCCCGTGAAGGACTGACCAAACAAGATCAGGTTTGGTGGTGGCGAGATAGTCAATCAAAAGCTCGTCGGGTTCTCTGATTTCATTTTCAACCCCAGCTTCAGACAGATGATCAGATAAACGCCTGCCTGATTTCAGCGAAACGTCACGCTCGGGGGATATTCCCCCTGCAAGGATTAGAACTCTCAACATCTACTCCGCATCAAATGTCTTGAGAAGTTCGATTTGATTGTTAATCACAGTTGAAAGCCTTTGGATACCAATTGAGACTCTTTCAACAGATGGGTGGCTAAAGCAAACCCGAAGGTTGTTTTTACCCATCCCATTTCCATAAAAAGCTGTTCCTGGGGTGTATGCAACCAATTCGCTGACCGCCAGCGGCAACATTGCCTTCGAGTCAATCCCCTCAGGCATTGTCACCCACAGGAAAAACCCGCCCTTTGGTCTTGTGGTTTCAATGCCGGGTAAATGCTTATCTATGGCCTCAATGGCGGCGTCACGTTTTTGTTTATAAATGTCTCGGTAATTGGAAATCTGCTGTTTCCAGTCATTCACCGTCAAATATTCACTAACTAACATCTGCCCAAACATCCCTGGCGACAAAATCGCTGATTCGTTGGCCAGGGTGAGTTTCTCTCGGATAGCTGGCGGGGCCAAGACGTATCCAACTCTCAGACCCGGAGAGAGAATTTTAGAAAAGCTACCTAGATAAACCACATGCTGTTCACTCATTGAACGCATTGCATCGGGAGGAACCTCATCGAAATACAACTGCCCGTAGGGGTTGTCTTCGACGATCAAAACCCCTTCATTTTCACAAATTGAAAGAATCTCTTCCCTACGATGCTTGGGAATTGTCACCCCGCTTGGGTTTGCAAAGCTTGGGACCAGGTATAAAAGCTTTACTTTTTTGCCAATCGCTTTCAGCCTGCTGATTTCTTGCTGCAAAGATTCGGGATTCAAGCCTTCGCTGTCTGTGTGAAGGTGAACCATTTCTGCTTCTTTGTGCCTGAAAATGCCGACCGCACCGACATAACTTGGGGATTCCAAAAGGACAACATCACCCTGGTCGATGAATAGATCCGCAATCAGGTCTAATCCGTGTTGACTTCCGGTGGTAACAACCAAGTCCTCAGCACTGCCGTTGATGCCCTCCAGCGCCATGATTTCAACGATTTGCTCTCGAAGCTTGGCATCACCCTGACCGCCACCATATTGCAGAGCTAAATCTCTGCGGGTTGAAAGAAGTGATTCATAGGCTTTGTTGATGCCCTCGGTGGGGAGTTCTGAAACATCGGGCATTCCACCTGCGAGGCTCACCACCTCAGGTCTTGAAACTACTGCGAATAAAGCTCTAACTTCACTAACGCTCAGGTTCGAGGCACGACCAGCGTAAGCCGACTTCCAATAATCGAAGTTGGTGATGCTACCCGTGTTCGTTTCATTCATCAGGCTCAAAGCCTAATTGCTAGATTGCCTGATTGGCTATAGGTACTCTTGCAATTCACTCTGAATGGCAGCTTTTGGCCTAGCGCCAACCAACTGCTTCACTAGCTCTCCGCCCTTGAAAACACCCAGTAGGGGGATTCCCGTGACGTTGTATTTCATGGCTAGATCAGGTTCGTGGTCAACATTTACCTTCACCACATCCAATTGACCCGATAGATCATTTCCTAGCTCGTCAACGATTGGTGAAACCATTCGGCATGGGCCGCACCATTCTGCCCAAAAATCAACCAGCACCGGTAGTGAATTATCTAAGACCTCTTTTTGGAAGTCTTCCGTTGTTACATCTCTTGCCATTTTTTCCTCCAAATACTTTGTTTAGTGTCCAGCTAGGTAGTGCTCTGCGTCAAGTGCTGCAACACATCCGCTTCCCGCTGCCGTAATTGCTTGACGATAAGTTGGGTCAATCACGTCACCGGCTGCAAAAACACCGGGAAGGGTTGTTCTGGATGTTCTGCCATCCACCTTGATGAACTTCTCTTGGTCTAACTCCAGCTGCTCTTCAAATAATCCAGTTCTGGGGTCAGAGCCAACCGCAATAAATAATCCCTGTATCTCTAGATCTTTTTTCTCACCAGTGACCGTGTCGTTCAGGGTTACGCCCTCCAGTTTTCCCTCTCCATGCAGCTCAGCAATCTCGCTGTTCCAAATGAATTCAATCTTTGGGTTATCAAATGATCTCTGCTGCATAGTCTTTGATGCTTTCAAACTGTCGCGGCGGTGAACCACATAGACCTTGTCAGCGAACTTGGTCAAAAAGTTTGCCTCTTCCATCGCTGAATCGCCACCACCCACAACGGCAATGGTTTTTTCCCTAAAGAAGAAACCATCACAGGTTGCACACCAGCTAACTCCGTGGCCGGATAACTCTTTTTCTTTTGGTAGGCCCAGTTCTCGATATGCAGCACCGGTTGAAATGATTACGGTTTTTGCTTCGATAGTTTCGCCACCACCGGTTTTGATTACCTTGGTGTCTCCTTTTAGCTCAACATCCACAACATCATCAAACATGATCTCTGTTCCAAAACGCTCTGCCTGAGCCTGGAAATCTGTCATCAGGTCAGGGCCCATGGTTCCTGTTGGAAAACCTGGGTAATTTTCAACCTCGGTGGTTTTCATCAGCTCCCCACCAGGCTCAACACTGGAGGCGATTAGAAGTGGCTTTAGTTCAGCCCTTGCCGCATAAATAGCAGCTGTGTAGCCAGCTGGACCCGAACCGATGATTACTACTTCTCGCATTTTTACTCCAATGCCTTGTGGGCGTTATATAGATGTTTGTCTATGTATCAAACTAGCACACACTAGTTTTCATTCCTTCTTCTTATTTCAACTAAAAACTTAGTAACAATTCCGTGTTCTGGAAGCCTAAGCGCCCGAATTAGGAACAAAAAGCTGATTACCATCAGCAAGGTTACAGCCACACTCCCTAACCCAGCGTTTAGCTGGCTTTCCAATAACCAGCCTGATTCATTTAGACCACCGAGTTGATCAATTAGTAAATAACCAATTGCCCCAGCGATCAGTGAAGCCATCACCGAACGCAGAAGATTCAACAGCAACCCCTCTGGCTTCCAATCGATCTTTGATCTCAACAAAAACCCAGCTATAAGCAGCTGAACAGTGATTGTTGACGCTGTAACAAGCGATAAACCAACAACCAACCACTGCTTTTCTAAAACATTTAGAAGCACTATCGCACCCAAAATATGCAAACCAACCTGAACGGTTGTGAATAAAAACGGCGTTTTTGTGTCCTCAAGAGCAAAAAACGCTCTTTGCAACATGTGCACCAAACTGAAAGGCAATAAGCCAATGGCAAGTGCCATGATCACATTCCCTAACGCCTGAGCTTCACCAAAACCTGGAGAGAACACCCTTCCAAGAGGATAGGAAAGAACGATAAGCCCTGCTGTAGCAAGAGACATGAAGATGATGATTAATCGGACAGCGATCAATAAATCAGCCTTCATGGAGGCCATGTCTTTATTTGATGCCGCATTGGAGATTCTTGTGTAGTAGGCGGTTGCAACACTGACTGTGACTATTGAGTGCGGAAGCATGAAGATAAGCCAAGCAATCGCCGCCGCTGCAACACTGGCAATCACAACCCCTTCTGCTCTAGCCTCAGCGGCACTGGATGCAACATTGGTTTGCACCAGCGCACCAACCTGGCTGATTAGCACCATTGCGAATGACCAGGAGGCTGTTTTGAGACCAGCACCGATTCCATATCCCTTAAATTTGAAATTCAGCGAAAGCTTCAAACCAATCCGCTTCCAGAAAAACAACAGAATCAGTGCTTGGGCAGCAACACCGGCTGTAGCAGAACCTGCCAATAAAGCTATTTGATCACCACCCCAGGTGGTTATTGCCCGCTCACCCTCAGCATCCGCTCCAAACACCCAAATAAACACCCCAAGCCCCGCAATGGAGACCAGGTTATTCAGTGCGGGCGCCCACATAAATGGACCAAAAGCGCTTCTGGAATTCAAAACCTCACCAAATACCGAATAAAGCCCATAGAAAAACAACTGCGGGATAGTCCAATAGGCAAAAGCGGTGGCCAAAGCCACCTGAGAATCACTCCAACCTGTTGTATAAAGCCCGATCATTGCTGGAGCGGCAATGGTGGCGATTGCACCAATTACAAAAAAAGAAAGAAGCGCCAATGTAGCGAATCTATCGATGTAGCCTCGGCCATCGTCCTTCATCTTTCTGGCTTTGATTAGTTGCGGAACCAAGATGGCATTCAAAACACCACCCATAATCAGTGCATAAACGTTATTTGGCAGTTGGTTGGCAACACCGAATGCGTCGGCTGCATCGGTAGTCACACCAATGGCAAAAGCCAAAAGAATTGCCCTGACAAAACCCAAAGCCCTAGAAAAAATAGTTCCGCTGGCCATCCAGAAACTGGAACGACCAACTGCGGGACCGAGATCAGTCATTCGGCCTGCTTCTTAGGGAGGTTCTGACAATTCCAGCCACTAGCAAAACAGAAAGTAGACCGATAAACACCGCCAGCAGAATCCCCTCAACATCGCGGTTGATGTTCACAATAAGAGTCTCTGGTCCAGAGATTCTTTGCCCTGTGGAATCGTTTATCCAAACTAAAACCTCTACCTGGCCGTTTGCAACAGCTTTTGCAGGAAGCTCTGCATTTATAGCGCTCTGAGCGCCAACGCTGACCTGAGTTCGTGCGGGAACTTCGAGCTTGGCACTAGTTGCCCGAGCACCCAATTCCAAATCCATTCGCTCATCGGTTTCATTGACTATTGCCACCGGCAAGTTTGAATCAACGCTCACCAGATTGATATCACTTCCAGGAACTACTCTGATCGGGTCGGAGCTATCTGCATTGGCGTTCAAAGATGCAACCACGCTTGCGGGCACACTTGCCACGCTTACAACTATTAGCAGCAGTGCTAGAAATCTGGTCTTTTTGGCCATTACTCAATTATCTCCATTGCCAACTGAGCCATTCTCCGCTCGTTCTCATGAGCTAAAACATCTTGCAGGCTTTTTAGCTCAACCCATTGAGCATCAATAACCTCCCCAGCTGGGTCATTCAAGGCATCCAAAACCCCACCGGTCTGGGTCATAAGAAAATGATGCACGGTTTTTGAAATTCGTTGATTACCAACTTTGAATCGATAGCTAATCGTTCCCAGTTTTTTCAAAATCTTGGCTTCTAATCCAGTCTCTTCAAAAACTTCTCGGATGGCTGCCTGCTCCAAGGTCTCATTGTTTTCTGGGTGACCCTTGGGTATGCACCAATCAACTCTGCCCCCTCTGTTCTTATGAGAAATTAGGGCAACCAGCTTCGGATTGTCATTAGAAATCACCAAACCCCCCGCGCTTACCTCGCGGATATTCTGGCGACCAAGTTTCATGCCTCAACTCTACTTCGACAAATTTCTTGAGTGGCTATGGCAAGCTAGCTTGCATGCAAACCGTAGCCGATGCGCTTGCCAATCTGGAAAGCTCAACTTCATCGCCAATTCTTAGCAAACTTGGTGAGAAGTTCGTGGCAGCCGGTTTTGAAATAGCGCTGGTGGGGGGACCTGTCAGGGATGCGTTTTTGGGACGAATATCACCAGATTTAGATTTCACCACCAATGCATACCCCGATGACATCTTGAAAATCCTCAAGGGTTGGGCCACCAACACCTGGGATGTTGGGCGTGAGTTTGGAACCATTGCCGCCACCATTGATGGCGAACAGGTTGAGATAACCACTTATCGTGCAGATAGCTATGACAAAAAAACCCGCAAACCAACAGTTGAGTTCGGTGATGATTTAGAAAGTGATTTGATTCGCCGAGACTTTGCGGTGAACTCAATGGCTCTAAGGCTTCCCGATCGAGTCTTTGTTGATCCTCACGGAGGCTTGCAGGATCTATTGGATAAAAAAATAAAAACCCCAACTGATCCTGAGATTAGCTTTAGCGATGATCCCCTAAGGATGATGCGCGCCTGCCGATTTGCAGCTCAACTGGGTTTTGATATCGACATTGACACCTTTCAGGCGATGAGTTCAATGGCCAAACGCATTGAAATCATTTCAATGGAGCGAGTCAGGGATGAACTAACAAAGCTTTTGCTTTCCGATCAGCCAAGACTTGGACTGACAGCTTTAGTTGATTCAGGGATCGCTGATTTGGTGTTGCCTGAATTGCCAGCTTTGAAATTAGAAGCGGATGAGCACCACCACCACAAAGATGTCTATCAACACACTCTGACTGTTTTGGAACAGGCAATTGACTACGAAGCTGATTATGGGTTGGAAAAAGACCTGATCTCACGAATGGCGGCTTTATTGCATGACATCGGCAAACCAGCCACCAGGAAATTAGAACCAGGGGGCGCTGTGACTTTTTATCATCACGACATTGTTGGTTCAAAGCTTGCAAAAAAGCGCCTCAAAGAGCTCCGGTTTGATAACGACACCATCAAAGCTGTTTCATTGCTAATTGAGCTTCATTTGAGGTTTTTTGGCTACAGCGATCAGCAGTGGAGTGACAGTGCTGTTAGGCGATACGTCAGAGATGCAGCTGAACAACTAACCCGATTGCATATCCTCACCCGAAGTGATGTCACCACCAGAAACAAACGCAAAGCCGAAAGGCTGTCTTTTGCTTATGACGATCTGGAAAAACGAATTGCTGAAATCAGTGAGAAAGAAGAGCTCAATTCGATGCGGCCTGATCTCAACGGCGAACAAATCATGCAGATTTTAGAGATCCCAGCAGGACCGGAAGTGGGTAAGGCCTATAAGTACCTGTTGGAGCTTCGGATTGAAAATGGCCCGCTGGGTGAGGAAGAAGCCAAAAAACGCTTGCTCGAATGGTGGTCTGCTCGCTAGGCTGTATAAGTTGCCGAAAGGCACGTTTAACCCCTCCTGTTGCAGAAATCCTGTAACCGCTAAGACCGAAGGAGGTGTGGGTTAGCTATGCATAAATACGAACTGATGGTTATTTTTGATCCATCAACAGAAGACAAGCAAGTAACCCCCATTCTGGAAAAGAGCCTCGCGGTAGTCACCAAAGCTGGTGGAACCGTTGACAATCTTGACCTCTGGGGAAAAAGAAAACTTGCCTACCAAATCGAAAAAAACAACGAGGCAATCTATGCCGTTGTGAACGTTCACTCAAACCCAGACGAGGTAACTGAGGTTGAGCGTCAGTTGAGGCTGAATGAGCAAATTCTGCGCACCAAAGTGATGCGCTATGAAGACGCCGTTTTCAGCATCAATCCAGTTGAGTTTGAACCAGAGAAGCCTCAGAAGAAGGCTCCTCGGAAGCCAAAGGCAAACTAGTCATGGCCGGCGAAGCAATATTGACCGTGGTTGGAAACCTGGCTGATGATCCAGAGCTTCGTTACACCCAAAACGGAATTGCAGTAGCTTCCATCAGGGTTGGCTCCACACCAAGGACCTACAACAAGCAAAGTGGTGAGTGGGTTGATGGTGAGACAGTTTGGGTTCGTTGCACCGGATGGCGCGAAGTGGCTGAAAACATGGCGCAGTCTTTGCAAAAAGGCGCTCGCGTAGTTGTCACCGGTCGACTGAAGCCACCAAGTGCTTATCAATCAGCTCAGGGAGAAGCGAGAGCTTCAATGGAGCTAGAGATTGACGAGGTTGGACCTTCACTGCGTTATGCAACCGCTGCGGTCACCCGCAGAGCACGTGACAGTGCTGGCCCCTCACCCGTGGAATCAAACCCATGGAGTGATTCAAAGCCAGCTGCTGATAACTGGGCAAACCCAGCTGAATCAGCTAGTGATGACACCCCGTTTTAGAGAATTAGAAGAGGAGAAAACAAATGGCAGGAAAAGGCGCAGCCAAGCGCAAAGCAAGACTTAACAGCATGGCCAAGCCAGCACCAGTGAAACTGGTGAAGGTTGGCACCATCGACTATAAGGATGTTGCAACACTCAGGAAGTTCATTTCTGATCGTGGCAAGATCCGTGCACGTCGAATTACCGGAGTTTCCGTTCAGGACCAGCGCAAGATCGCCAAGGCAGTCAAAAATGCCCGCGAGATGGCACTGCTCCCTTATTCAGGCGCCGGGCGCTAAGGAGAAACCAATGCCAAAGATTATTCTTACAAATGAAGTTTCCGGGCTGGGAAGCGCTGGAGACGTAGTTGAGGTAAAGGGTGGTTACGCACGTAACTACCTAATCCCTAACGGCTATGCAGTTACTTGGAGCAAAGGCGGTGAGCGCCAGGTGGATCAGATCAAAGCCGCCCGCAAGGCACGTCACCTAGCTGATGCCGAGGCTGCTCAAACCATGAAGGCCAGGCTTGAAGAGGCTCCTATCAAGATTTCAATGAAATCAGGTAAGGAAGGTCGTCTGTTTGGTGCCGTGAAGCACGGGGATGTTGCCAATGCAATCAGTGCCGCAGGGCTTGGAGAGGTGGATAAGCGCAAAGTTGAATTTGCGACATCAATCAAAACCCTAGGCGAACACGAAGCAACCGTTCGTATCGGTGAGCTGACTGCAAATCTAAAGCTTCAGGTGGTTGAGGCTAAATAACCGAAACCATAGCGACTAAAGGCGAGGCATACCTCGCCTTTAGTCGTTTAAGAGTCTTTTTCAGAACACTTATCCACAACTATAAAGCTGAACTTTAGGCTTTTCAAAAAAGTTTTCCCCACAGGCTACAGACCAGTGGTTAATTGGGTTTTTGAGAGTTATGCACAAGTTATACACAGGTTATGCACAGAACTAGTAACAACTCTCTGGCGTGTTTCCACAGGGTTATCCACAGGCAATACAAGGTGTGTTTTGCAAGATAAATGTCCCTACTGAAAGATATAAAGGTCTTAGATAAAACATAGATTTTAGTCAACAGTAAATCGAGTTCTGGAGGAACCTTTTATGAGCATGGTGGCACCGGTTGAGGGCTCAGTAAGAACCCTCCCTAACGATCTCAACGCTGAGATGGCCACCCTTGGCGGAATGTTGCTAAGCCAAGAGGCTGTAGCGGAGGTATTCGAAGAGGTAAAGCCAACCGATTTTTACGCTCCCAAACATGAATTCATCTTCAACGCCGTGCTGTCTTTGTTTGGCAAGGGTGAACCAACTGATGTCATTGCTGTAACTGATGAACTAAATAAAACCGGAAACCTCCTCAAAGCTGGAGGAGCAGATTATCTGCACTCCCTAGCTTCTTATGTTCCAACGGCAGCGAGTGCGGGTTACTACGCATCGATTGTGAGCGAGAAAGCGGTTCTTCGTCGACTGATTGAAGCTGGGACGAGGATTGCCCAAAGTGGTTATGAAAGCCAGGGCGAGGTGGTTGAGCTCGTAAACGACGCTCAATCAGAAATTTTCAAAGTTGCCTCAGCCAGTGCTGGTGAAGATTTCGTAGCCCTCTCCTACAGCATTGAAGATGCCATAAAGGAAATGGAGTCAGCTCAAAATCGTGGAGGCGAACTCACGGGTATTGCTACTGGGTTTACAGAGCTTGATCAACTAACACACGGATTGCACCCAGGACAGCTGGTTATTTTGGCGGCACGTCCTGCGATGGGTAAGTCGACTTTAGCATTGGACATAGCCAGAAATGCTGCTCTGGCAAAGGGCAACAGCACCATATTCTTTAGCCTAGAAATGGGTAGAGCTGAAATCGCTATGAGGCTTCTCAGCGCGGAATCCGCAATTAGTCTGCAGTCAATGCGTAAGGGAATGCTTGCCGAGAAGGATTGGTCAAAAATTGCAGCTACCCGGGGCAAGATCAACGATGCACCGCTTTACATCGACGATTCGCCGAATATGACTTTGGTTGAAATCAGGGCGAAGTGCAGAAGACTTGCTCAACAAACTGAATTGAAGATGGTGGTGATCGACTACTTGCAGCTTCTGACCTCGGGCAAGAAAGTCGAATCGCGCCAGCAAGAGGTTTCAGAATTTTCAAGAGCTCTGAAGCTTTTGGCAAAAGAGTTGGGCGTGCCGGTGATAGCCATTTCTCAGCTGAACCGACAAACAGAACAGAGCAAAGATAAAAAGCCCGAACTTTCTCATCTTCGAGAGAGTGGTTCGCTAGAGCAGGACGCCGATGTTGTCGTCTTATTGCATCGAGAGGGAGTTTTTGAGAAGGATCACCCTAGAGCAGGTGAGGCGGATTTAATTTTGGCAAAGCAGCGAAACGGTCCCACTGGAACTGTGGTGGTTGCATTCCAGGGTCAATACTCACGTTTCATGAATATGCAAAGATAGCTGAATGCGTCTTTCATCCGGCCTCAGAGCTGTCATTAGCTTGGTGGTTGGACTGTTCATCACCTTTTCGCAATCCCACTCCGCTTCGGTGGGGCTATTTTCGCTCGGAGTTTATGGAGTGGGATTGGCCCTGGTCACCGCGGCTGTTCATTTCATAAATCAAAAAGGAATAGCCACAATTGAGGCAATTCCCTTCGCAATCATTGCGCTCATCATTGGTGTTTTCGCACTGCTGGTTCCAGAGGGAGACCAAACACAGATCGCAGGTTTCATAGCTTTGGTTACCGCATGGGGTTTGCTTAGTGGGGTTTTGGAGTTATACGCAGCCAGAAAAGAAAGAATCTCAACCAGGTTGGGTAGAGATTATTTATTGAACGCCGTTTTTGCTCTAATTCTGGGAGCTTTATTTTTGTTTGCCCCCTTGGACATCGTTTCAGCGGTTGGGTTTTTCGGAGCGTATTTAGTTATTTCAGCGGTTCACTTGGGAATCTCGGCCGCTACTCCAGCAAAATAGAGCCGTGGCAAAGTATCAGTTCAAACCCCCTCCAGCGGTTCAATACACACTGATTATTCTTAGCGGAGCACTTGTTGTTGGATTTGGGTTGTTTTTCGGAAGCGAATTCATCTCTGAGCTGTTGGGCTCCTTTAGGGGAAACTAAAGAACGGAAAGAAATATGAGGCGCTTCCAGTCGGCCAGGGTTTATTTGGGATTGGCCGCCATCACCGGTGTTCTCTCCGGTGCTGTCATCTATGTTCTTCTTAGAGACCCAATGGCTGGTCTTATCTGGGGAGGCTCATTTTTCATTCTGACAGTGGTTGGATTGGCAACTCTTGATTTGGCAATCAAAGATGACCCTCCGCAGGATCCAAATAAACCAAAGCTTGATTAGACAGATTCAGCGATTTTGGAGGCCAAACCAACGTAGTTCTCTGGTTTGAGCAGGAGTAATCTGTCTTTGGCTGACTGAGAAATGTCTAGTCCTGCAATAAAGCCCGCAAGGCTTTCCTCGTCAATGCCTTTGCCTCGAGTCAATTCTTTGAGCATCGCATAAGGATCCTGAATGCTGGATTTACCTTCGGCAACCTCTGACCTAATCACAGTTTGAACAGCCTCCGCTAAGACTTCCCAAGCGTCTAATAGATCGGCCCTGATGCTAACTCGATCAACTTCAAGTTCATCTAAGCCTCGATCAATGTTGTCTAATGCCAAAACGCTATGCCCAAACCCAACACCAATATTTCTTTGAGCGGAGCTATCAGTTAGGTCTCGTTGAAGTCTGGAGGTGACAAGGGTTTGGTTCAGAGAATCTAAAATTGCGTTAGAAAGCTCCAGGTTGGCCTCGGCATTTTCAAATCTAATCGGATTGATTTTATGAGGCATTGTCGAAGAGCCCGTTGCTCCTTCAACTGGAGTTTGTTTGAAATAGCCAAGAGAAATATAAGTCCAGACATCGGTGGCCAAGTTATGCAGAATCCGATTGAAGTGGGTGATTGCCTGATAAAGCTCTGCTTGCCAATCATGAGACTCGATTTGAGTGGTCACCGAATTGAAACTCAAGCCAAGACTCTGCACGAATTCCTCAGCTTCAGCCAGCCAATCGGCTTCGGGCTTGGCTGACAGGTGGGCAGCAAAGGTGCCAGTCGCACCCGAGAATTTTCCAAGATACTGCTGGTTTTCAACCCGCAATATTTGTCTTTGCAGGCGGTGGGCGAAAACTGCCAGTTCCTTCCCAAGTGTGGTGGGGGTAGCAGGTTGTCCGTGAGTTCTAGAAAGCATGCCCAGGTCAGCGTTTTTATGAGCAAGGTCCACAAGCTTTTGCTGGACCTTTTTTGCCTTTGGAAGCCAAACCTGCTCTGTTGCCTGTTTGATAACAAGTGCATAGGCCAGATTGTTTATGTCCTCACTGGTGCAACTGAAGTGAACCAGTTCTGCTCTGTCTGTTAGCCCAAGAGCATCTAAATGCTCCCTGATGAAATATTCAACTGCTTTCACATCGTGACGAGTCGTCGCTTCAATCTCGGTGATTTTCTGATGCGACTCAGCATTGAAGTTTTCATATAGCTCTCGAAGCTTTGATTGCTGATCATCAGTGAACTGCTCAACCTCGAAATAATCACTGCCGGCCAGGCGGATTAGCCATTCGATTTCGACCTGAACCCTGGCTTTATTCAATCCAGCTTCGCTAAAAAACTCACTTAGTCCGCTCACTTGCGATTGATAGCGACCATCAAGCGGGGACAGGGGTTGATTAGTTAGCTCACTCACCTTCCCAATCTTGCCCTAAAAGCCTGTTTTCCACCGAATCAACATCCATGCTTTTTTGATAATCAATAACTGCTTCTGTTTAGGGGTGGAAAGCGATTTGCTAATCAAAATGGCTATTGGTGCCTTGGAGGTGGCCGTGCCAGAGAACACTCTCTGGCAGGGAGATGCTCAGTTGAGCTATCAAGTGCAGCTGCAAGAAATAATTTGGCAGCTTTATTCAGAAATACATGAGTGGTGAATTAGTCATCTCTGGTGGCAATCCAAAGATTGTTGCCACCAGAGATGAGATAGCCCGATGTTCCAGATGGATAGATCAGGGCATCAGTCATTTAGCTAGGGCCAAAACCGAAATGATTTGGGAAGAAACTGTTTTTGGCTTTGAGGTGCCGAATCTGGTTTTGTTCATTCAGCGAAGAATGAGGATAGAAAACCTTGTTGATCAGCTGGAAGATCTCAAAAACAAGTTGTATCTAGCTAGTGAGTCTTATTTCTCAAATGAGATTCAAATGGCGCACAGAATTGAAAACGAGTATTTATCGGTGGCTAAGAAATTTCCTTGGGATCTGATGACCCTGCCCATGCCCAGATTGCGCTACGCAGGAAACCCATTCGCCCCAATGACTGCGGCCATGGCAGTTGTTGGCCTAACAGCCCCGCCTTCGGCTGCCGCTACTGGAGCTATTCGATCAGCTGCATCACTGGCGCCCACAACTTTTTCAAAACCCGCCTGGCCATTTGGTTCTGCCTTAGGTCAATCCCCCACAAAAGTTCCTGGTCTTTTGGCTCAGCTGCAATCAAATCTTTTCTTTCTAGGGATTCGTTCAACTCCGGTCACTGAAGCAAAACTGATTTCCACATCTCAAGTCCAAGGAGCAAACAGCTTCGCTGAGAAGCTCACAAGATTGCAGCAGAGTTATTTCAATCCTTCTTCAGCTATTCGCATTGATAGCTTTGAAAATCCAACAGGACGAGACTTAGTTGTTTATATCCCCGGCACCCAAAGTAATCAGCTGGCGGGTGAGAATGTTTTTAACATCGGGTCCAACATTTCCTCCATGACCTCAACCGAATTGGCTGCCAGTGAGGTTGCAGTTAGGCGCAGTTTAGAAAACATGCAGGTGGGGGAAAATGACCGCGTGATTCTGATTGGTCACTCACAAGGAGGAATAATCGCATCGAATATCGCCATAAGTGATGATTACAAAGTTGCAGGGCTAATAAGTGTTGGTGCTCCAATAGCTCACCAGGATCTAAAAATCCCGGTGATTTCAATTGAACATGCCAATGATGTTGTTCCAGCCCTTAGTGGTGAGACCAATCCAATTTCAAATAACTGGGTCACAGTCCAAAACACCCCAGAGGCAAAAGACATAATCCAGGCGCATGCAATGAGTGGCTACATAGAAACAGCAAAGCTTATGGACATATCGCATGACACTGGTTTGAAACTAGTTTTAGAACAAATGAACATACCCACAGGAAAAGCGACCAGTTATCAATTCAAGCTAATGAATTAGCGAACGCCAATTAGTTTCAATAGCGATCTTGCGATGAAAGCACTTATTGAAATAACAATTGCACCCAAGATGGCAAATCCCAAGGTGTCAATGGTGAGACCTTCTGATGTGAAGCCTTCAATGGAGAACACCTCAGTTCCAATCAGCGTTGAGAGATAAGCCACAAACAGAAGCAAAGCTCCGTTGACCACAAAGGAAATTAGTCCAAAGCTGATTATGTAAAGCGGGAAGGCAATGATTTTGATTAGGGTTCCCAACACCGCATTCACTAGACCAAAGATGGCACCAACCACCAAATAGGTTCCGGTTGCTTCAACCAAACCATCCCCGCCATAGGGGGTCAGGCTGATTTGTGGAATTAGGTTATTCGCCACCCAAAGCCCAAAGGCATTAGCAACGGTAGTAATTAGGAATCTCAACATTCCTGAATTATTTCAGGATTCCTATACATTGGAGTGGATGAACCAGCCAGCGTCGGAACAAATGCTGCAACTTCTGGACACAGAAGGGCAATATGAGGTTCCCAAAAACTACTCCCAGTATGGGGAGGTCATCGACCAGCTCGGTGAGGAAGATTACAAAAAGTTCTATCGTGACATGGCTCGCATTCGAAGATTTGATGAAGAGGCCACCGCCCTTCAACGTCAGGGTCAGCTTGGTTTATGGGTTCCAGCAATTGGCCAAGAGGGTGCTCAGATTGGTTCCGGTTACGGAGTTGGTCCCAATGACCACATCTTCCCAAGCTATCGAGAGCACGGGGTGGCAATCACCCACGGGGTTGAGTTGATGTCGATTCTAAAAATGATGCGTGGTGTTAATCACGGCGGTTGGGATCCCAACGAAACCAGGTTTCATCACTACGCAATTGTTTTAGCGAGCCAGACTTTGCAAGCGGCTGGATATGCCATGGGTGTCAAATTTGATGGCAAGGTCGGAAACGGGTCTGATGATGACCTAGCGGTGATTACCTATCTCGGTGATGGCGCAACTGCTGAGGGTGATGTCAGTGAAGCACTGTTGTTTGCCGCCGTAAATGAATCGCCACTGATGTTTTTTATTCAAAACAACCAGTGGGCGATTAGTTCAAATGTTGAATCAACCACCAAGGTGCCACTGTTTACTCGAGGAATTGGTTTCGGTGTTCCCGGAATCAGGATTGATGGCAACGATGTTTTGGCAAGCTATGCGGCCACCAAGTTACACATGGATGAAATCCGTGATGGCAAGGGACCGTTTTTGATTGAGGCGCTGACCTATCGAATCGGTGCCCACACAACAAGTGACGACCCAAGCAAATACCGCCCACAGTCAGAAGTTGATGAGTGGAAAGCAAAAGATCCAATCATTCGCTTTGAGAAGTTTTTACGTCGTCAAGGAATTGGCGATGACTTTTTTGAACAAGTTACTGAAGACGGTGAGACTTTGGCCAAAGAAATTCGAGATGCCACTTTCGCTTTGGTTGATCCTCCAAGAGACCACATCTTTGAAAATGTTTATTCAGATCCCCATCCGGTGGTCGATGCTCAGCGCAAATGGCTGAGGGACTATGAAAGCTCGTTGGAGGAATCTGATGAGTAATTACACGGAGCTTTCAATAGCCAAAGCATTGAATAAAGGCCTTTCGCAGTCAATGGAAAAGGATGAAAAAGTTCTTACCTTTGGGGAGGACATAGCTGAATTGGGCGGTGTGTTCAGGGTCACCGAGGGATTGCTAAATCAGTTTGGCCCACAAAGGGTTTTTAACACCCCAATTGCTGAATCGGGAATCGTTGGAACAGCGATTGGTCTTGCCATGCGCGGCTATCGCTCGGTTGTGGAAATACAGTTTGATGGTTTTGTTTATCCGGCCTTTAACCAAATAACCTCACAACTAGCAAAATTCACCTACCGAAGTGAAGGGTCACTGTCGATGCCGGTGGTCATTCGAATTCCTTTCGGAGGTGGGATTGGTGCTGTTGAACACCACAGTGAATCCCCAGAGGCTTATTTCGCTCACACCGCAGGACTTAGAGTTCTAAGCCCCAGTAATCCCAATGACGCCTATTGGATGATGCAGCAGGCGATTGAATCCAATGACCCAGTCGTGTTTTTAGAACCAAAGAGGCGCTATTGGCAAAAAGGTGCTGTGAACCTAGACCAACCTCCGATGCCCATGCATTCGGCAAGAGTTCTCAAAGAGGGTAACCAGGTGACTGTGATTGCCTATGGTCCAATGGTGACAACTGCCATGCAGGCGGCTGAGATAGCCAAAGAAGAGGGTGTCAGCATTGAGGTTGTGGATCTAAGGTCACTATCCCCGATTGACATGGCAACCATTTTGGATTCAGTTCGCTCAACCAATCGGGTTGTGGTGGCAGCGGAGGCGCCAACCTTTGTCTCTGTTTCCAGTGAGCTGGCAGCAAGCATCACAGAGCAAGCTTTTTATCACTTAGAGGCACCCGTTATTCGGGTCGGGAGTTTTGATACTCCCTATCCACCTGCCAAGCTGGAAGACAGTTATCTTCCAGATGCAGATCGGATTTTGGACGCAGTTGATCGAGTATTGGCTTATTAGACCAAGGAGTGGCCATGGCACAGATTTCTAAATTCCCCCTCCCCGATGTTGGCGAGGGTTTGACCGAGGCAGAGATGGTTAGTTGGCAGGTCTCAGAAGGTGACACGGTGAAAGTCAACCAAGTGATCTGCGAGATTGAAACCGCCAAGAGTGTCGTTGAACTTCCCTGTCCTTTTGCGGGAACAGTCAGTGAGTTATTGGTGCAGGTTGGTGAGACAGTAGAGGTTGGTCAACCGATCATTGCCGTGAGCGTTGAAGGAAGTTCTCCGGTCGTAGCTGATAGTCCGGTGGTGGATGATGAAAAACCAGAAACACCAGCGACGCTTGTTGGCTACGGAGAGGGTGAAGCACCCAAATCTCGCAGGAAAAAATCCTCCAGCATGAGCTCATCCGCTGTTGCAGCAGCTGCCATGCCGGCACCAATCATTCCTGCAAGCAATGTCATGGCGGCAAGCCAAGAGGCAAACGTTAGTGCCAAGCCACCAATCAGGAAACTGGCCAAAGAGCTGGGAGTTGATCTTTCCCAGGTTGAGCCAACCGGGTTGCACGGTGAGGTCACTCGCGAGGATGTCATGCGCTCCGCGGATCAGGCCTCAGTGTTTAAAAACATTTCCACCCCGCAGGCGCCAACCGATAGAGAAGAGCGGATCCCAGTCAAAGGAACCCGCAAAGCAATCGCATCGGCCATGGTTCAAAGTGCCTTTACCGCCCCGCACGTGAGCATCTTTGTTGATGTTGATGCGACCAGGACCATGGAATATGTAAAGAGATTAAAAGACAGCGTTGATTTTGCAGGGGTGAAAGTCACTCCGTTGTTGATTATGGCCAAGGCAATTATTTGGGCTGTTAGAAGAAACCCAACCGTGAATTCAACTTGGACAGATGAAGAAATCATCGTGCACAACTTTGTGAATCTAGGAATTGCTGCAGCAACTCCAAGAGGTTTGATAGTTCCAAACATCAAAGATGCCGATTCGATGAGCATGTTTGAACTCGCAACCAGCATTGAGCAGTTGGCAATGACTGCAAGAGATGGAAAAACTCAACCCGCTGACACCCAAAACGGGACAATCACGATTACCAACATTGGAGTTTTCGGTGTTGACACAGGAACGCCAATTTTGAATCCAGGAGAAGTTGGGATTGTGGCACTTGGCTCAATTCAGAAAAAGCCTTGGGTTGTTGATGATGAGATTGTTATTCGCCAGGTAACCACCGTTGGTGCAACCTTTGATCACAGAGTCGTTGATGGAGACGTTGCCAGCAGGTTCTTAGCCGATGTTGCAAGCGTGATTCAGGAGCCGGCACTCTTGCTTGACTAATGAAATTGACATTCATTGTCATTAGTGTGATACTTTTCGCATGATAAGAAAAGCGATAGCAATTTCAGCAGCAACATTTTTAGTCGCGGGCTGCACCTCTGGTGCAGATAACGCAGACTCTGGCGGTCCGATTGCCGTAACCGCAACCACCAATGTTTGGGGAAGTATTGCCGAGTTCATCGGTGGTGACATGGTTGAGGTAACAAGCATTGTTGACCAACCAAACATCGACCCCCACAGCTATGAACCATCAGCCAGGGATCTGCTTGCAGTTCAAGATGCAGAGATGGTTTTGGTAAACGGTGGTGGCTATGACTCGTTTATGGACAGTTTGGTTGACCAGGCTGAGGGGTCAAGAGTTGTGCTTCGTGCAGTCGAGGGCGAAGG
>JAVLCC010000011.1:26657-28681 GCA_031580995.1 Microbacteriaceae bacterium | reverse complement strand
GCCAGCTCAATCACAGCATCAACAGATGGCCCAATCAGTTCCATATTTGGTCTTCCGACCAAAGCTCCGAAAATGCTTTTGCTGATTCCTGTGAACATCACCCGGTGGGTGATGTTCTCTTCATCTATTTCTCTGATGAGAATCATGCGGCCTCCGGGAAGCCTGATTGCAAAGACAAAGCTTTTTCCCGGGTCTATTTTGATGACCTCAAATCTAGAGGCACGGTTGTTTTGATCAACAATGGTGCCGCGGGCTCCAATTGTCATTGGACCATCGATGGATGCCTTAGTTAGACCTAGGTCCCAAGTGGGCCAAGAATCAACATCTGTCCACAAAGACCAAACCCGATCCAGATCAGTCGCCTTTGCTGTGGCCTGAAACTTGGTTGGCTTTCCAGAAACCTCTGCCATTAGGCCAGCTTCAAGCCCTCTTTATCAGACAGTTTCTTGGTGGCAATCAGGATGATGTCGATAACAACCCAAATCAAACCAAAAGTAAACAGTGTGGCTAGGTTCAAAAGAAGCTTCAGAATCCCTGTTCCGACCTTGCCCAGATAAAACCTGTCAACACCCAAGACTCCCAAAAATACTGATAGCAACAAGGCAACCAACCAGTCACGCTTTGAAAACACACCAGCAATCTGTTTGGCATTCCAACGCTCCTGAGTGCTGTTTTCAATCACCACGGTGTCGCCAGTCACTTTTCCCGCATTGGCCCAAGCCTGCAGGGTCATGGTGTCCATTTCGCGCTCAGGTTCCCCTGGCATCTTCACAGTCCACATACTCATTTACTCATCCTTGTCTTTATCGAATAGATCTTTATTCAAACTGTCAAACTCTTCCGGTGGTCGGTATTGACCTGGTTTTCTGGAATGCCTAACAGCAGTGAAGACAATCACCACCAGAGACAATCCTCCCCAGATTGCCAAAAACGTCAATAGCGGAGCAAAAAATCTCAGTAGTGGCTCACCAACCTGATCCAAAACCTCGTCTAGGTAATCATCGCTGACCATAATCTGTGGTCCTGGGTCTTCGTTTGATTCAACAAACTGGCTCAGCACCCTGGCCTCCATGACCAAATCTTCGCCCGGTTCTAATCGCCATTCAATACTTGATCCAACTTGCTGACCGTTGGTTGATTCAATCACCCCTGGATAATCAATTCGAACCCAAACCTCAGACTCAGGGAGGTTTTGAACACTGTCTGCTTGTTGCCCGGTTTGATCCATGACCAAACCCTCGGTGATTAGATAATCACCTTCTCTATAAACCTTTAGATAACTATCCGCTCCATCACTGAGATTCAGAATTGAGAGGTCACGGTTATCAAAGCTAAAACGTGTTCCCTCCCACTGAGAGTTATTCACCTCGGTCTCAGAGACTCGTGATTCTGGGGTGAAAAGGTTTTCATCAACGTCTGGGACTAACTCACCAAGACCAGCCATTCGTAACTGATTGATTAGGTCTTTGGAAACTGCTGCGGTTATTTCGCCACTAACTCGATCGCTTCTGTTTATCTCTAAATCAGCTGTCAGTTGAACACAGCCCGTGAGAGTCACTGCGGCAACGACTGTTAGTGCGAGAGCTTTTAGCTTTCTCATGGTTGTAGCCTATTCACAGTTGCTGAATGTTTGGTGAATTAGATGCAACCGGCAGGGGCATAGAGCTTGCAATCTCGGGCAAGACCAAATTAAACACAAAAACCTGTCTTTCAAAATCATGTTTATCTGGGGCGGGAAGTAAAAAATACTCTGGGTTTCCAAGAGAAACTTCCCCAACATAAACTTGCAGATCCCCCTCGGGGACAAACAGTCTCAATGCACGCTTTTGTTGGATGTGTTCTAAAACTGCCCTATTGCCCCTGATTGGTTCTTGATCGGCTGATTTGCCCTCTCCCGTGAAGTTGTAATTGCCATCGGGTCTTAATCCCTCGTGAACGTCATAGCCAAAGGGCTTGCCTCTTTCGGGGTCAGAAAATAACAACACGTTGGCCGTTTTTGAACAGGGGGCTATGCCCCCTCGAAA
>JAVLCC010000011.1:0-26557 GCA_031580995.1 Microbacteriaceae bacterium | reverse complement strand
CAGAAAATAACAACACGTTGGCCGTTTTTGAACAGGGGGCTATGCCCCCTCGAAAGCTTCCCCCCAGGATGCTGTGGATATGAAATCTGCTTATTCGCTCCCCTGGTTCAAAGGGGAAGGGATTATTTGGCATCTTCTTTGGAACCTATTAGCCACTTAGCCAACAGTGCTGTCACCGAACCAATCAAAGCCAAGCTAATCAGCATCAAAAACACAGCCACCACTCGACCCTCAACAGTGATTGGAGCATAGTCTCCATAACCAACGGTGGTTATTGTCACAGCCGACCACCAAAGGGCATCACCAAAGTTTTGGAAATTGCTGGCTGCGTCTTTTTCAGCATCAAATAATGCAAGTGCTCCGGTGAACCAAATAAGTGGCAGGGCAACAGCAACATAGAACCCTGTCTCGCTTGTTCTGTTTCTGCCATAACTATCAACAGCGCTTAGCACCAATAAAAGCTTGAAAATTCTCAGTGGTCTCAACATAGGAAGCAATACCGCAAGGATTAGTAGCCAGTTTCTGCCGATGAAACCTTTCCAACCACCTTCGGTTCCTTTCCAAGGTGTTTGAGCGAAAAGATTCATTAGGAAATCAAAAACAAAAATAGCGAAGATAACCTCTGCTGCAATGAATCCGAAATCCCGCCAAAACTGATTGGGGCCAAGGATTTCAAGGGTATAAAAACCTAAGTAGCCAAAACCCAGGCCAATCAGCAGAAGCTCTGCTCGCTCACACCACTGAATCGCGAACTTATGGATTTTAGTCAGCATCGTGGGTTTCACCCTCAGCACCAAAGATCATTCGCATTGGTTGCCATAAATACTCAGCTTTCCAAGCTAGATCTGCTCTTCTCCAAGCGTGATCTCTTGCAACTTCAGCTAACGCAGCCCAATAAAAGACATTGATTAGATCAACACTGATGTGATTCATTGAATCTCCAGGAAAAGCTTTGCCCAAAAGCCTTCTAATTAGCGTTGGAATCTCTGATTTACCTAGGTCATGCAATAAAGACCTAATCTCCAGATCTAGCTCTCTGGCTCGTCTTGGGTTGAAACTAGGACTTGCCCCTTTGACGTGTAATAAATAACTAACCTGCAAAGCTTGGCGGTATCTCGCATCGTCCAATAAATCCATGAGAGGAACAAAGCGTTCAACTTCATAACCGCAGCCACGAAGTTCTAAAACATCGGGGTAGCTAAAAAATCTATAAAAAGGAACATGCGGTCTGATTGGCGAATAGGGCTTTTCTTGGAAAGATGCCTCCAAAGGGTCAACGCCTATAGATGCAGCACCCCATGTGTTGAATGCTTCATCGGGGTAGGGGATCTTATTTAGATCATCCTCGTTTTCCTTTGGCATCGTTTAATTGTCCTGCTATTGGTCTAATTTGTCACCTAGGGGGTGTGTATGGAACTAATACTCATTGGAGCGCTTGTCTATTTCTTTTTCTGGAGAAGACAGAAAAAGAAAAACAAAGAAACAACCAATGGGCTTCAGACTGCTCTTGATTATGCAAATGCCATCAACCAAGCGCCTTATCTAAAAGGTGATGGGAGCTTCAGCCAAGAAGTTGCGGGGGAAAGTTTTTATGAAAAAGAGTTCAAAAAACTAAAAAACTACATCAAACAGGTTGACCCCGGCGAAGACGAAGTTGTTTGCCAGTTGGTTCCCAATCCCAATAACAAGCACGACAAAAACGCAGTGCAGGTGAGAGCTGGAGATCTACAACTTGGTCACCTGCCCAAAGAAACAGCCGCTGAACTCCAGCAAGAAATAATCAACATGGGTGGACTGGTAAAGGTCACGGGCAGGGTGCATTTTGGTGAACACAACTCGATTCGTCTGGATATGTTGATCCCACTAGAAACAAAGGACTAGACCCAAGGGAATAACTGCGTTATTCTTTTGTTACATTAAGTGAATCCAAAAACTCCGAGGGCGTAGTTCCAACTTCTTTGAAAGGAAATATGCCAGCGTTCGAGTATCACTGTTCAGTTTGTGACAGCACAGTAACCATCAACCACAGCTCAATTGAGTCGGTTGACATTATGTGCGCACGCTGTTCACACAAACTCCAGCGCGAAGAGCCAATCAGCCTGAAATTACAGGTTATGGCTCAGGAGCTTAAAGGTTTTCTATCAGGCAGGGCCTAACCCTCAGTTAGTGGATAGCGCACAATCGTTGCATCTCTATCCTGACCAACTCCAATTGCGCTAATTCTCGTTCCACTCATTCGCTCTAATGCCAAGACATAATCCTGGGCATTTTTGGGAAGCTCTTCAAAGGTTTTACAACCCGTTATGTCTTCACTCCAACCTGGGAAGTTTTCATAAATCGGCTTCGCATGGTGGAAATCACTTTGGTTGGCAGGCAATTCCTCAACCCTTTGACCATCGATCTCATATGCCACACAAACAGGAATCTCATCAATTCCTGTCAAAACATCCAACTTGGTCAAAAAGAAATCCGTTAGGCCATTAATCCTCGTGGCGTATTTGGCAATCGGAGCATCAAACCAACCACAACGTCTTTCACGACCAGTGGTAACACCAAACTCACCACCGTTGGTTCTTAAAAACTCTCCCCATTCATCAAATAACTCTGTTGGGAAAGGGCCTGAGCCGACACGTGTTGTGTAGGCCTTTAAGATTCCAATCACTCCAGTGATTCTTGTTGGTCCGATTCCTGATCCAACGGTTGCCCCACCAGCACTGGCATTGCTTGATGTCACAAACGGATAGGTCCCGTGGTCAATATCCAAAAGTGTTCCCTGACCACCTTCTAGCAAAACAGTCTTGCCTTCATCGAGTGCTTTGTTTAGAACCAACGAAGTGTCATCAACCATTGGTTTCAGTCGCTCACCGAAACTCAGTAGGTGCTCGACAACTTCGTCTGTTCTAACTGCAGCTCGGTTATAAACCTTCACCAGCAACTCGTTTTTCTGATCAAGCGCTCCCTCAACCTTTTGGCGAAGAATGCTTGGGTCGAATAAATCCTGAATTCGAATTCCCAATCGACCTATTTTGTCGATGTATGTAGGCCCAATTCCGCGACCGGTTGTTCCAATCGCCTTTTTACCTAAAAACCTCTCACCGACTTTGTCTACGGTGACGTGATAGGGGGTGATCACATGCGCATTGGATGAGATTTTTAGTTTTGAAACATCAACCCCTTGGGCAATCAACCCATCAAGCTCGTCCATTAGAACCTCTAGGTCAATAACAACACCGTTTCCAATCACCGGTGTCACCTCAGGAGTCAGAATTCCTGAAGGTAGAAGGTGCAAAGCAAATTTCTTATCTCCGATGACGACTGTGTGGCCTGCGTTATTACCACCCTGGAAGCGAACTACGTAATCAACCTTGTCTCCGAGTAGGTCTGTCGCTTTTCCTTTTCCTTCGTCTCCCCATTGGGCGCCAATCAGCACAATAGCTGGCATGCGTTCCTCGATTCCGATCTCCTAAGAGACCCCCAATAGCTTAGCCGAATACGTGTTTTGTCACCCAGGAGTGCATGGTGATGGCTGCGGCTGCGCTTGCGTTAATAGACCTTGTTGAACCGAATTGGCTTATCTCCAAAACAGCACTCGCGCTATCAAGCGCTTCTTGGCTAAGCCCTGGCCCTTCTTGGCCGAATAGAAATACGCATTCCTTTGGTAGCTCGAACTCTTCAAGTTTTGAACAGCCCGGGACGTTATCAATGGCAATCACCGGAAGAGAGCCGATGTATTCGAGGAAGGAGGCAACGTCAGGGTGGTGGGTGACGTGTTGATAGCGGTCTGTGACCATTGCTCCTCTGCGGTTCCAGCGCTTATTGCCAATGATGTGAACCTCCTTGGCCAAAAAGGCATTGGCGGTTCTAACAATTGAGCCGATATTTAGATCATGCTGCCAATTCTCAATTGCAACATGGAACCCATGTCTTTTTGAATCCAGATCGCCAACAATTGCCTCCATTGACCAGTAGCGATAATGATCGACAACATTTCTGGTGTCGCCCTCGGCCAATAACTCAGCATCGAATTTATCGAAGTTCGGGTCTTTGCTTGGGTCGCCCTCATATGGCCCAACACCCCAGGTTGGTTGCTCGGTGGGTTTATCTTCTGGTTGGTCGGTCACTACTGAAGTTTATGGCTAAGTGGATGGAGTTTGACCCCCGGTATTATTTCAAACTGCGCTCTGCGGTCGGTGCTCACTAGCTGCAAGCCCAGGCTTGCAGCAATTGAGGCAATTAGCAGATCCATTTCCGATCGAGGTTTGCCAATAGTGGCCAAAGTGTTTTTTAGCTCTGCGTATTTACTAGCAGCTTTTGAATCAAAGCTTGCTATCTCAGAAACCTCGAACAGTGCTTCAAGGATTTTCCAACCACGTTTGCTTGCTTGAGCGGGCATTCTTCTTAACCCATACTCAAATTCAGCCAGAACCAATGTTGGAATCACAAAGTCAAACCCCTGCAAGGCCTCAAGCTCCAAACCCCGCTCAATAGAAATCAAAACGGAGGTGTCTAACACCACCCGCGTGGTTTTCAATATCTGTCTCGGTTCTGTTCTTCAGAGTCACGATCAGAGATGACTTCCTGCCAAACAAGTCCTATTTCGGGGTCCTTATCCGGTTTATTTACATCAGTGAGCAAATCGGCAAGTCTTTTGCCAGAAGTTTCATTCTGAACCTGCTCAAATTTGGCGATAACTTTCTTGCCTCTGGTGACGAATACAGTTTCGCCATTCTCAACCAGATCCAGAACATCGCTGAAGTTCCTCGAAACCTCGGTGGCAGTCATTATTTGGCTCATAAAAATCAGATTATCTGATTTTGTATCATCAATCAACATTATTAAATGATGCTGATTAAATCCATTGCGTTTGTCTGGTTTTTGATTTCTGTTGAAAACCTCAGGCTAAGCCCAGATCGCCAAGGCTTATGAGTGGCAGGTATTTGAAACCAGCCTTTTCAATCACTTCGCGTGCACCTGTGTCTCTGTCAACCACAGTCGCAATGCATAAAATCTCTGCCCCTGCTTCTTTGACCGCTTCTGCTGCAGTCAGAGGACTACCACCGGTTGTTGAAGTGTCTTCAACAACTACAACCTTGCGACCTGAAATCTCAGGGCCCTCAACCCGTCTTCCCATGCCGTGCTCTTTTGCTTGCTTTCGAACAACAAAGGCATCAATGTTTTCTGATGCGTTCATAATCGCGGCAGCCACCGGGTCTGCTCCCATGGTTAGCCCGCCGACGGCTTGGATATCTTCAATGCCGTTGTCTCTAAGCATCTCCAACATCAGTGAGCCAATCAACTTTGACGCTTCATGATGAAGTGTGGTTCTTCTGAGGTCAACGTAATAATTTGCTTTGATGCCACTAGAGAGAGTCACCTCACCGTGAACCACCGAAAGCTCATTGATTAGCTCAATCAGGCGTTGTCTTGGGGTAATCGCTTCACTCACAAATTAGAGTTTAGCTATGCGAATAGCCACCTGGAACGTTAATTCAATCAGAGCTCGGGTGGCAAGGGTCACCGACTACCTGCAAAGAGCAGACCTTGATGTCTTGGCCATGCAGGAAATCAAATGCAAACCCGAACAATTTCCCAGGGCTGAGTTTGAAGAACTTGGTTATGAATTAATCATTCATGGGCTCAATCAATGGAACGGTGTTGCCTTTGCTTATAAAAAACACCTAGAGGTCACTGACATCGAATACGAGTTTTCACAAATGCCAGAATTCAACGATGTTTTAGAAGCACGTGCTTTGGGTGCGACATTCAATGGCGTGAAGCTTTGGAGTTTATATGTCCCTAATGGGCGAGAACTAGACCACCCTCACTACACCTACAAACTTGAGTGGCTTCATCGATTGGCCGCAACAACCGCTGAGCAGCTGGAAGCAGAGCCAGATATGCAATTGGCGCTGATGGGGGATTTCAACATAGCGCCTTTGGACACTGATGTTTGGGACATAGCTGAGTTTGCTGGCTCAACTCATGTCAGTGAAGAAGAACGCATGGCCTTTGAAGCATTCGAGCAAATTGGTTTGCAGGATGTTGTTAGACCAAGGATTCCAGAGGGTTATACCTATTGGGATTACAAACAGCTTCGCTTCCCTAAAAACGAAGGAATGCGAATTGATTTCATCCTGGCAAGTGATTCTCTAGCCGAGAAAGTTTCTGATGTTGAGATAGTTCGTGATGAACGCAAAGGTGAAAGCCCCAGTGATCACGTTCCGGTTGTGGCCTCAATCAGCTGAGCCGACACAGGGACTTCGGCTGTGAAGTAATTGGATTTTCTATCCGAGTGATAATCGAAGTGACTACTTAGTTCACCAATGGTTCTAATGCCTGTACCCGGATAGATTTTTTCTATTCGAGCTCCATCAAATACAGCTGAGATTGAAATGATCCCGAGGCTTGAACTGACACCTTGATAGCGACCTATTTTGAAACTTAGCTTGTTGGATTTGGAGTGTTTCATGGCGTTGCTGACAACCTCTCGGATGATTTCAATCACCGCCACCTGAGCGTTTCGGTCTCTGAATAACAAATCGGGTATTTCATCATCCAGTTCATAGTTAATTTCAGCACTGGCCCCCCAGAGCTCTTTCAGTTCATAGAGAAAATCAATCAGGTTTCCATGGGTGGGGTTGGAAATTTCATCGATGATGCTACTTCTGAAATCTTCTAGCTTTTGTTTATCGGGGGCTGTGCCGGTTCTCTCAATTTCCAAGGCCAAGGACCTGATTTTTGATTGAACACTTCCATGCAAAATTCTTGAAAGACGTTTCTTCTCAACCAGTCTCAATTGCTCCGCTCTTGACCTTGCAAGCGCTGTTTGTTCAAGCGCTAGCTCCAGCTGGTCAATGGTTGATTCAGCCTTCTGCTTGGCTGCAAAACCGATGGCACTCAGCACTCCAGCGGCCAAGACATTATTGAAAAGACTAAACGAGGAACCCGGGACCAATTCGGAGCCGGGGACTACTAAGTAGGGGGCGAAAGCTGAGGCCACTGCTGGAAGGCTGAGGAAAAACAAATTAGATGCAATTTTCACCGGGTCAGAGTTAATTCTTCCTAAAACAAACCTCCCAATAGAAAAACTAATAAACACAGCAGCACTGACAATCATCAAATCAGCCAATGCCCCAAAAATACCCAGCGCCCACGTTTTCGATGCGAAGGCTCCAATCATTTGAATAAAGATTGCAGGCAGGATAAAAAACGGTCTCTCGATGAAAGCTATCTTTGCTATTTGCAGACCACTGACTTTTTGATACGGGGCGATGACGTAATTCGGCTGGGTTGGTTGCTCCTGAAGTTTTTTGATCAGTGGCGCTAGCCCCTCATCAACCAGTCTGTTTAGTTGATTGGCAATGCGTTGCAACTGATCTAAGTTTTTTCCCTGAGTTTCAACCTGCACTAGCCCCAGGTCAACAAGCTTTAGTGTCTCGTCTCTAACTTGTTCCCTGGATGCTTGAAGATCAATTTCGCTCTGTTCCAGGTACTTGTTTTCTCTGTGAAGTTCTGCCCTGAGTTCACGCAGAGATTTCATATAGTCTCTGATTTCAAAGACAACTACATTGTTCACCCCATACCAACCTGCGCTTAGAAAAATCGCAGACAAAATCCGCCAACCATAATCAGCTTCATCAACTAATTGAAAATATTCAGCTGAAAAAGAAACCGTAAACCCTCGAGCAGCCCCCATGGCCAGAAGAGTCACTAGCAAGATGGAGCCGTATCTAAAATCAAACTGTTTTGCTATCCAGTTGCCAATAAAAATCACTGGCAAATAAGACAAGTGAGATAAAAACCCAACAATCAACCACTCTGGATCTAATGAGACCTCACCGGTTTCAGGGACAAATGATCCGGTCCCGATTACTGCCAGCGGCAACAAGATCAACCAGGGGATATAAGAGAGTCCAGGTGCCTGATAGAAACTCCTGGTGACACGCTTCAAGCCATTTTTCATCGGTTTATTTTCATCAGTTGTTTATAAAACTGCACAGCCAAAACCCTTCTCGACTGACCGCTGTGTTTTTTCAAACCCATCGCGTTATAGGTGCGGGCTATTAGTTGCTCAACTCCTCTAAGGCTTTGATTTTTCCTCTCTGCAATTTGGTTATTGGTCATACCATCACTGAGCATTTTCAAGATATCTATTTGTGCGGGAGTCAACTTAGGTGCCTCGGCAACCGCGAAATTGCTTGCCCTGCCTCTGAGCACACCCTCGATTTCTTCAATCAGCAATTCAGGGGTTTCCACCACCTGTTTGTCCAGATAGGAGATGTAGGGAACCTCAGGAACGTTTTTCACATTCGCCGAGTAGTTACTTAGGATCACATAGCCCCGAGTGCTATCTTGGCGCCCCAAAGCGCTAACTAGCTCCAAACCATTCAGTCCTTCGCCAAGGTCAATATCAACCACCATCACATCGGGGTCATAATCCTTAACTGTGCGATTAGCAATAACTGCATCTGGAGCGATTTCGACCTCAAAACCGTGATTCTCAAGGGTTGATTTCAACAGAGCTCGAAGCAAAGCCTCGTCTTCAACGACTAAGACCCTGCGAACGAAATCTCTGGACATAGACCCTCCACTAACAAGCTAAGTGGAAGCTGAGACAAAAGGCAATGGTGTTCGGTTAACCGAACATTCCAATACCTAATTGATCTTGATTCTCGGTTGCCAATTCTGCAAGTCTCTTCGCACCGGGAGAGGCCTTGTCATCGACCCGCTTGGCTACATATATTCTGGAATACGCATCCGGGTGATCCAAGGAGAGAAACACCACGTTGGGTAGTTGAATGGCGGTAAGGCTTTTGGGGACAATCGCTAAGCCAGCATTACTGGAGACCAATCCAAGAATCGTCGCAAACTGCACGGCCTGCTCGACCACTTGAGGTGTGAAACCTGCGGAACCGCAAAGCCGATAAATGTGATCATGTAGGTATGACACCTTGGTGCGAGGAAACATAATAAAACCTTCCTCGGCAAGCTCCTCCAATTTCACAGACTTTTGATTTGAAAAGCGATGACTGCTTTGAACAGCGACCAATAAAGGCTCTTGAAGGACTTGCTGCAGTCGTAAACCCGGGGATGATTGAATCTCTCGAAGCAAACCGACATCTATATCGCCGGAGAGCAGCTTGGTAATTTGCTCTTCAGATGTCATTTCCACAAGGGAGAGCTTCAATCCCGGCGCTTGCTCGTGGGCTATCTGCGCCAGCCGCGGAACAACACCAAACGCCGCCGAAGCGACAAACCCCAGTCTCACTGTCCCTTCATCGCCTGTTAGGGCATTACTCGTTCGTTGATTAAATAGCTTCTCGGATTCCAAAAGATCCTTGGCGTGCTGGAAAAAAATTTCCCCAGCCCCGGTTAGGGAGACAGACCGAGTAGTTCGGGCAATTAGTTTCGCACCCGCGGCTTTTTCTAGGGCCTTAATCTGCTGAGAAATTCCAGACTGTGTCATATGTAAAGACTCCGCCGCCCTGCCAAAATGCTCCTGCTCTGCAACTTCTACAAAGGTCTTTAGCGACTTGAGATTCATAAATTGATTATAACTACTTATAAATAACAATTGAATAATTCAGTTGCCTTTGAATATCGGAAGCGCCTACCGTTGTCCTATCACGACGAAGTGAAAGAGGTTGCATTGCAGGCAAATTCGGAAGTAGTTATCGCTCCAGCTAATTTAGTTGGAGGTGCATGGATTCCAGGTTCGGGGGAAGTTAGCAAAAGCCTCAACCCGGCGAAACCGGATGACGTAGTTGCCGAATTCACCCAAGCATCCTCAGCCGAGGTCGAAACGGCTATTGATCGTGCCACTGACGCGCAAGCTGAATGGGAATCCCTTGGCATCATCAAGCGTGGGATGATCCTAAGAGGTGTTGGAGATCTTATTTCTGAACGCCGCGAGCAACTTGCTGAGCTCATGACGCGTGAACAAGGTAAAACGCTTGCAGAATCACTTGGCGAAGTCGATGGCTCTGCCGAAACCATTCGCTACCATGCGGCTAGTTCACGCAACCCCCTGGGTCGGACTTATCCATCATCTTTTCCTGGCGAGCACATAGAACAGATTCGTCAGGCACTCGGGGTGGTCGGAATTATTACCCCTTGGAACTTTCCAACCCAGATCCCCTCTTGGAAAATTGCTCCTGCTTTGCTTTGGGGAAACACCGTTGTTTGGAAACCCGCCAGTGACATCCCGGCTATTAGCGCGGCATTCGCGGCAGCATTTCATGACGCCGGAGTGCCAGCAGGTGTTCTGAACATGACTTTGGCCGCGGGAAGGACTGCTTCGGCGATAATCGAATCGCCAAAAATCAGCGGAATCTCGTTCACCGGTTCTGTCCCAGTTGGGCAAATGATTGCCAAGTCAGCTACCAATCGGGGAGCCAAGGTCCAGCTAGAACTAGGGGGGCACAACGCCGCAATCGTGATGCCGGATGTGGACCCGAAATACGCAGCTTCTCAGCTGTTAGTCGGGGCCATGAGTGGAACCGGCCAGAAATGCACCGCCACTAGAAGAATTATAACCGTAGGTGATATCCACGGCCAGTTCGTTTCAGAACTTAAGGACCTTGTCGAAGGTTTGGTAGTTGGTTCGGGAATGGAATCAAGTTCCACGACCGGTCCAGTGGTATCCGAGAAGGCCAAGCAAGAAATTGATAGCGCCGTTAGTGATGCATTGAAAGAGGGCGGAAAGATTATCGCCCAGGCGAAAATACCCACCGACTCTGGCTTCTACTTTCCTCCTACTGTGATCGAGGGTGGAATGGAGATTCGCACCTGTCGAGAAGAGGTCTTTGGGCCAGTTACCACAGTCATGAATGTGGATAGTTTGGAAGAGGCTATTAGCATCGCCAATTCAACGGAGTTTGGACTAACCGCCTCAATCTTTTCAGCCAATGATGGTGACATTCAGCAGGCTACGAACCAATTACAAGCAGGTTTGATAAAAATCAACGCTCCGAATACCGGTTCTGAAATGCACGTTCCTTTTGGTGGCCTAAAAGATTCAACTTTTCCAGGACCCAGAGAGCAAAATGCGGAGTCCGTGGCCGATTTTTACACAAGTACAAAAAGTATTTATCGCAGAGTCGCTCCTAGGAGAAACAAATGAATGACAGTCAGCTGAACCCAACTGCCACTAAAAGAGACTTTTCAGTTGCAATGACTCCGGAGGAATTGGGCACCGCCAGACAAACCCGCCATAGTTTTGCCCGTGCATTGATTCGTTCAGCCTCGAAGCAAGGCTGGAAAGTCACCACCAGAATTTGGAATCTTGACGAGAGCGGCAAGGGGTTGGCGGTCTATAACGTCCAGATGGGCAAGCATGTCGCTGAGTTGGTGATTTTTTCACAAGTAATCTCCGAAGAGATGCGAACAGACCGAGTAATCGCTCTTGATTGGGATGTCACTGCAGCTTTAGTTGACGGTCAAATATCTGATGAGGGTATAGAGACTCTTCGGAGCCACGTAACTCAGCAAGAGTACGGCAGGGCCGAAGATCACTCCTTAATTTGGGCAAGGGCAAACAGAAGTCAAAGATTTTTTGAGTATGTCGCCAATCAACTGGCCATCGGTGAACAGCCTAAGTCCTCAGAAGTAAGTGACGCCGCCTATATTTTGAGAAGTACGGCTTTTTACGGGAATGGAAAATGGGGATTAAGAGATTTTGAGGGTATCTCCTCCGATCACCCTCTGGGCATTCCTTACAAGGCCCAGATGCTTGCCGCTTGGCTGCTAAGGGAGTTTTCGGCTGACTTGGTAGAGCATTGCGCAGCCTCTAGATCTGAAAAAGCCACCAAGCTTTCTGATCAGTGGCGTCGCTTCCTAGGTCTTGGCAATGCAACTGGGCTAGGCATGGTGCCTTACGTCATCCGGCACCCACAAGTACTTCACGCTTGGGTAGAGCTTCGCGAGTTGCCTCTCGCGCATGCTCTTGCCCAGGCGTGGGGGCAAAAATCGCCCCAGACAGAGAAAATTGTTGAGCTTTTAGAGAGGGCCTCTAATTATTTCTCGCAAAAATTATCGTTTTCGACCGAGCCCTACCCTCCTGGGCCGGAAATCGCAAAGTCACTTTCTCCAATCATTGACGCTGCAAAAGAATTTCAAAAAACAGGCCGGATAAATGAAAGCCCAGTCAGCTTGATTTGCCAGGCACTTCACGACTTAGCCGAGCATGATTCGGTTGAGCTCAGACAAGTTGTTGATTCAATTCTGGTCGAGGTAGATGACTCTTTGGATTCGCAAATTGAGACGCAGCTCTTAACAGAGGACCGCACTACTTTGGATCCGTCTATGAGCGTGAAGGACCTAAAGACAATCGTCAGTGAAAAATATTCATGGGTAGAGAGCTTTGATTTCTCAAAGCCTTCGGAAACTGCAAAGTTTTGGTTCTATTCAAGAAATAAACAAGAGCCTAGAAGAGGTGTCAGGGGAAAGGACCGAGGCCTTCACACTGAGCACCCCGTCGGTATAGCTCGTGAGGTGAGTCGCCTAAATAAAGACCTTCGTAAATACTCGGATGTTACGGTTGCAGATTTTCTCATCAGCCACCCAAAACACTGGGGGATTGTGGAACGGATTCAGTCCACAAAGGACCTGCAGTATGCAGAGGCCCAGGTGAACCCGTTGTCCAAGGACTTCCTACCCCTAGACCTTCAAAGATTTCAGTTGGCGGTTTATGGGATGGAAAATTTCAACCCGCAATCAACTGACTGGTTGCGAGTGACCCTTTTCAGCGGGGCCCCCACGTGCAAAAACATCAACTCCGATGAAGGAGCCGATGACTGGCTGTTCAAGCCTAAGCCAGAGGGTGTTTAGTGCGACCCCCGGTTGTCTTTGACGGTTTACAAATTAGCAATTGGAACCGAGAGACCGTTGAAGAAGTCAAACGCGGCGGAGTTGATGGTATCCATGCGACTTTAGCTGTTTGGGAAACTCCAATGGAGGCAATTCGCAACATTGCCGATTGGAATGTGCTAAAAAACGAAAATCCGGACCTGATATCGATTGCGACAACTGCTGATGATATCCGGCAGGCGGCCGAGCAAGAAAAAGTGTCCGTAGTACTGGGTTTTCAAAACACCTCTCCTTTTGCGCAGGATTACACCATGGTGGAGGTTTTCCACCAACTTGGTATCCGAGTCGCCCAATTGACGTACAACATTCAAAACTATGTGGGTGGTTCCTGCTACGACCCTGAGGATTCGGGGCTAACTCGTTTTGGTGTTCGGGTCGTTGAGGAAATGAATAGGGTCGGCATGCTCATCGATCTCTCTCACGTGGGAAACAAGACCTCTCTCGACGCCATAGAGGCGTCTTCTAGGCCGGTTTCCATCACTCACGCAAACCCTTTGTGGTTCGCTGACACACCAAGAAATAAACCAGATGAAGTTATCAAGTCTTTGGTAGAAAACGGCGGAGTATTAGGTGCTTGCCTGTATCCCAACGTAATAGGTGGCAAGAACACCACTCAGCGGGAGTTTTCAAATATGGTAGTTGAACTGGTGGATCGATACGGCCCTGAGCATGTTGCGATAGGAAGTGACATGACCCGCAATTGGGACCAGGGCTACGTGAACTACCTGCGAGACGGGCGTTGGAAGCCTGCCGCTAACGCTAACTGGCCGGATTGGCCCTCTTGGTTTTCGTCCCCAGAAGATTTCCCCAACCTATCATCGGGTCTTTTAGATGCGGGGCTTAGTGAATCGAGTTTGAGACTTGTCATGGGCGAAAACTGGTTGAGATTATTTGACGCCTCTTTCACTCCACAAAGCTTATTACGAGAGTCTGGTTCGAGATGATCGCCGAGCAAAGTACAAGAGATTTCAGAGTTTCCGTTAGAGAACTGCGGGAGGAAAGCTATAGAGCCTTACGCTCTAAGGGCTACAACTGGGGACACGCACAGACTGCGAGCCGAATTGCATCACAATCACAGGTCCTTTGGGGGACTGGTCTGCAATCCATAGAACATGAATGCTCTCGATTCATTGGGAAAAACAGACTTCCGGTTTCGGATGGCAGGGAGAAGATTAAGAACAGAGGCTCAAGTTTTGCTATTTGGGGACCAATTGTCGCCAGCGTCGCAATCTCTCACTCTGAGAGCGTTGTCGAAGCCGGAGGCGTTAGTTGCTTACAAGAGTTCGCAACAGGCTTTTGGGATTTAGAAAACACTTCCCCCTGGACATGGGAGGACGGTAATGGTTGCAAATTTGGACTGGATGCAGAGGGAAATCTTTATGGGACCGTGTCAAAATCGGGGAAAAAAGTTCGACTGAGCGTTTGGCAAGGCTTCCAACAGAGCACCGAGTATCAATTGCTGCTTCCATTCGAAGTTAGAAAACAAAAACTTAGGATTTCACTCTCTGAAGGGGTGGTTGTGGATGCGGACCGTTGGTTTGCACTGAAGAAATACTCATGGAAGTTCTTGGTGCCAGAATGACTGAAATAAACAGACTCGACCACACCGATGACAAGCCCAGGTCATATATCGCGGCCACAACTTTTGGTGACCTAATCTTCCCCTGCGGTCAAATACCGGTGGATGATGCAGGAACCACTCCTGAGTCCATTCAGGAGCAGACCAAACTTTGTTTACAGAATCTCTCTCGAACGCTCATAAACGCCGGAGGTTCGCTGGCGACAGTTCTTCAAATAACCGTCTACTTATCAAAGGTGGAAGACTTCGAAGGTTATGACGCAGCCTACCGAGAAAGTTTCGGTGAGCTAGCTCTACCCCCAAGGACGACTCTCTTTGTGCAAACGTTTCGAGGACAAAAAAGAATCGAACTAACGGCCATCGCCGCAAAAGAAGGTCAGGAGGACCACTCATGAGTGAAACTAGTGCACCGTACCTAAGTGCTAAGAACATCACAAAAGATTTCGGTGAAACCCGAGTTTTGGACGACGTGTCGATGGGTATTAATTCGGGAGATGTGATCAGCATCGTCGGCCCCTCTGGGGCTGGAAAATCAACATTTCTACGCTGTATTAACCTCTTGGAGACCCCCACAAGCGGGTTGCTAGAAATTGGTGACTTCAAGATTTCGATTGGGCCAGGGCATAAAAGTGCAACAAAAAAAGAACTGTCCACCCTGAGACGGAACGTGGGGATGGTGTTCCAGTCATTCAATCTTTTTCCGCATTTGACAGTCATGGAAAACATCTCGCTTGCCCAGAAAAGAGTCTTAGGGCGAAATGATGATGAGGCTAAAGAAAGAGCTATGACCCTTCTGGACCGAGTCGGGCTTAGAGACAAGGCTGATCAATATCCTGGTCGATGCTCCGGTGGTCAACAGCAGCGCGTGGCCATTGCCAGATCTCTTTCACTGGACCCTAAGGTGATGCTTTTCGACGAACCCACTTCTGCTTTAGACCCTGAAGTTGGTGCCGAAATTTTGTCCGTCATGAAAGAGCTCGCCAACGAAGGCATGACGATGATGGTGGTCACTCACGAAATGGGATTCGCACGTGAGGTCGCGGATACGGTGCATGTGATGGTGGATGGAAGAGTTGTCGAAAGCGGAAATCCGGAGAAAATCATGAATGATCCCGAGCATCCCCGAACAAGAAAATTTCTCGGAGCGGTTTTAGGCAGATAATGGTTCTCTACATTCTCCAGGGATTAATTTGGACAGTGATAATCACTGTTGGAAGTTTTGCGATTGGCTCCTTGCTAGGAGTGGCAGTGGCAGGCGCCAGAACCGCTGCATCTAAAATCGTCAGGGTCCTTGGACGGATTTATGTTGAAATAATCCGTAGCGTTCCACCTTTGGTTTGGCTTTTTTTGGTCTTTTTCGGTCTTGCCGAGATAGGGCTCAAACTCACCCCTTTCCAAGCGGCGATGCTAACTTTTTCGGTAATCGCCTCTGCTTATCTGGGGGAGATATACAGAGGTGGTCTGGCGACTTTGGGGCGCGGCCAAATTGAGGCATCAAATTCTTTGGGGCTTAGTCGTCTCGATTTGCTAGTCAGAATCGTTTCTCCGCAAGTATTCAGGACCGTTAGCCCCTCGATGGTGACTTACGGCATAGGCCTGATGAAAGACTCGGCGCTTGCCTCAACCATAGGCGTGGTCGAAATGACCTTTAGGGCAAACCAAGTGACTCAAAACACAGGACAGGGATTGGCCGCGTTCGCAATTGTAGGTGGCGCCTATCTGCTCCTAAGCATTCCTCTGGGTTTTTGGGCAAGAGGTGTTGACGAGAAAATGCGCAAGAAATACGTGGTGAACTGATGCAGGCGCAGACTTGGTTCGGCTATATATGGGAGTTACTCCCAGGGGTTGTCACCGCGCTGGAACTAACAGGGATTGCCTTGGCCCTTGGTTATCCACTCGCCCTTCTCATGGCCTTACTAATTAATTCGGCTCCAAGACCAATTGCATGGCTTTCAATAGCCTTTGTGGAGGTTGGCAGGGGAATTCCTCTATTAGTTTTGCTCTACATCTTTTATCAGGGATTGCCACAGATAGACATCATTCCATCAGCTATGAATGCGGCAATAACGGCCTTCACTTGGTCCACGGCCGGCTATGCAACCGAGATAATCAGATCAAGTTTGCAATCTGTACCCAATGGCCAATTGGAGGCAGCAAGCTCGGTCGGATTATCTGATTCCGATCGCTTTAGGTTTGTAATCTTGCCCCAAGCCGCCAGGATCGCCATACCGCCTCTAATGGGCTTGGCAATAATCATGTTCCAACTGACTTCTCTCGCTTATGTGATTGCTGTCAGTGAGGTCATGCAGGCGGCGTACTTCCTCGGAACCAAGACTTTTAATTACCTGCCCGTATTTCTGGCAGCTGCCGCGGTCTATGCCGCAATAACAATCCCAGCTTCGGCACTGGTCACATCCATAGAGAGGCGCCTTGCGAGGCATGTGTGAGACCAAGTGTCGATGCCAGTCGATACCCATCGGCTGGAAGGCAACACTATGAAAGGAACAACATGCCAAAGCATGCGAGCAGACTAGTTCTCATTCTGGCAATCTCAGGGTTCGCCTTGACTGGCTGCGCCACCGGCGCCTCCACAGAGATGGATGCAGAATCAGAGACTACAGAAAGTACAGAGAGTGCAGAAGAAACCGAATCTTCGGACTCAACTGCTGCAGATGAGTGCGTACCCGCACACGATGGTCTGGAAACCGTGGAAGAGGGTTTCCTTACCGTTGCAGCTTACGAATACCCTCCATTCTCAGCGATTGACGGCGAATCATTGAGTGGTGCCGAAGGGGAAATCTTGCATGAAATTGCCGAGCTTGAATGCCTTGAGGTCAAAGTCCAGCCAGGTGCAGCTGCGGCAATGATTCCGGCAATTGAGAGCGGTAGGGCAGATACAACTCTTGGTAGTTGGTATCGTACCGCGGCGAGAGAGGAAGTCGTGAGACTTAGTAACCCCGTTATTGTTGACCAACTAACACTCATTTCAGTTGAGGGTATTGACTCTGTGCAGGGACTCATTGGTAACAAAGTCGGATCAACTCTTGGATTCCTTTGGAACGAGGACCTAGAGAACATATTGGGTGATGACCTGAGTCTGTATGAAAACACTCAGGCGCTTTATTCCGATTTGGCCAGTGGTCGAATCAGTGTCGTGGTCGACACATATCCCTCGGGACAGGCAGCTTTGGAAAACACGCCCATCGATGGTGCTCAGTTCAATGTGCCTGAACCTGATGAGAGAGTTGTATCTACCACCAAACCAGGTCAGACCAACTTCCCCGTAAACCTTGATAACCCAGGTTTGCAGGAGGCGTTCAATGACAACCTCGACACCTTGCGTGATGAGGGTGTACTCGGCGAAATAGCCGAAAAGTGGGGATTCTCTCCAACTTCAGTTGAAAAAACTGAGCCTAACCTTCTATAGGCTCAAAAAACCCCCGCACCTAAACGAAGATGTTTGGGTGTGGGGGTTTTTATTTTCAAGCCTCGAATGGCTCCAAAACAAGTCCGTCTTCGCCAACATCAACCCGAACATTCGCCCCATCAGAGATTTCTCCTGAAAGTAGCAGATTTGCTAGCTGGTCATCGATTTGCTGCTGCATCAGTCTTCTTAGTGGTCTCGCACCAAACACCGGGTCATAACCGTGTTTGGCTAACCAGTTTCTGGCATCTGGTGAGACACCAATATTGAGCCTTCGCTGCTCTAATCGCTCACTCAGCTTGTCCACGTTGAGATCAACAATCTGGCTGAGCTCTGTTTCTGTTAGCGCATCGAAGACAACAATGCTGTCAAGCCGGTTTATAAACTCTGGCTTGAATGCAGAGCGAACAGTGTCCATGACATTTTGCTTTTTCTCGGCGGGTGATAGTTCTTCATCAATCAAGAACTGACTTCCGAGATTACTGGTCATGATTAGAATCACGTTTCTGAAATCAACCGTTCTTCCCTGGCCATCTGTGAGTCTTCCGTCATCTAGGACCTGCAGCAAAACATCAAATACCTCAGGGTGAGCTTTTTCAACCTCATCCATCAAAACAACGCTATAGGGCCTGCGTCTTACAGCCTCTGTTAACTGTCCTCCCTGGTCATAACCGACATAGCCCGGAGGAGCACCCAACAATCTACTCACCGAGTGCTTTTCTCCGTATTCGCTCATATCGATTCTGACCATTGCTCGCTCGTCATCGAATAAGAAATCAGCCAATGACTTCGCAAGCTCGGTTTTTCCAACTCCGGTTGGACCTAAAAACAAAAAGCTTCCGGTTGGTCTGTTTGGGTCACTGATTCCCGCCTTGGCTCGCCTGACCGCATCGCTAACGCTTTTCACAGCCTCAGCCTGACCAATAAGCCTTTTACCGAGTTGTTTTTCTAGAGTCAGTAATTTCTGGGATTCACCGGCAAGCAATCGACCTGTTGGGATTCCAGTCCAGGCACTAACAACCTGCGCAATTTCATCCTCACCAACTTGATCGCTAACCATTCGCTGGTTAGTGTCTTCGCTTTCTTGCTCAGCTTTCTCAGCGGCAGTTAGTTTTTGTTGCAACTGCGGAATCTCTCCATAGAGTAACCTCGAGGCTTTTTCTAAATCACCTTCGCGCTGAGCTCTATCGGCTTCGATTCTGAGCTGGTCGATTTTTTCTTTGAGCTCACCAATTTTGTTAAGCTCCGTGCGCTCTTGCTCCCAAGCTTTATTGAGCTTTTCTAGTTCTTCTGTTTTTTCCGCTAGGTCTTCCTGGAGTTTTTCTAGTCTTTGCTTGCTGGCCTCATCTTTTTCTTTCTTCAGAGCCATCTGCTCGAGTTTTAATCGATCAACCGTTCTTCTCAGTTCGTCAATTTCAACTGGAGCGCTATCAATTTCCATGCGCAGTCTGCTGGCTGCTTCATCGACTAGATCGATTGCCTTATCGGGCAATTGTCTGCCGGTTATATACCTATTAGACAATTGCGCCGATGCAACCAATGCACTGTCAGCGATGGTGACTTTGTGGTGGGCTTCGTAGCGTTCTTTGAGGCCTCTGAGTATTGCAACCGTGTCTTCAACACTTGGTTCACCAACAAACACCTGCTGAAAACGTCTTTCCAAAGCACTGTCTTTTTCAATTCGCTCTCGGTATTCATTCAATGTCGTTGCACCAATTAGCCTTAGCTCCCCTCGAGCCAGCATCGGCTTAAGCATGTTCGATGCATCCATCGCCCCATCAGCAGCTCCTGCGCCAACTAAGGTATGCAACTCATCGACAAAGGTGATTACCTTGCCTTCAGCGTCTTGAATTTCTTTCAAGACAGCTTTTAGGCGCTCTTCGAATTCTCCTCGAAACTTTGCTCCTGCAACCATTGCCGATAGATCAAGACTGATTAGGGTTTTGTCTTTGAGGGATTCTGGAACATCTCCAGCAATGATTCGCTGGGCAAGGCCCTCAACCACAGCTGTTTTTCCAACACCTGGCTCACCAATCAAAACTGGGTTGTTCTTCGTTCTTCGAGAAAGCACCTGGCTCACTCGCCTGATTTCACTATCTCTACCAATAACCGGATCTAATTTGCCGGCACGCGCTGAAGCAGTCAGGTCAATGCCAAAAGCCTCTAAGGCTTTCACCTGCTCCTGTTGTTGTTCATTCATCTTCTGCTCCTATAAAGCACAACGCTGTCGCCCCTATCGGGTCTTTGACCGGGACTTAGCTTGACAACACCCTTATCTCCTGCAGCAAACACCCGTGCGCCGGGTTGCTCCATAACCTGATTGGCAAGGGTTGTTTCTAAATCTCTGACGCGTTGTTTTAGATTCTCGTTTTCATCGACCAGTTCTAGGATTCGCTTGATTCCCTCAAGCGAGACGCCTTCGGCTGAAAGCCTTGAAACTTCTCTCAATTGAGCGACATTGCGCATCGTATACCGGCGTGATTTGCCACTGGTGCGCTCTGGCTGGACAAGGCCTAATCGGTCATATTGCCTGAGAGTCTGCGGGTGCATGCCGGCTAACTCCGCGGCAACACTTATTACAAACAGCGGTGTGTGCTCATCGAAGTCCATCATCTCTCCTATAACTGCCCAGCCTGAGTCAACAAATCATCTCTGGGGTTTTCATCGGGAATCTCATTGGCCAATTCCTCGACTAGTTTTTTAGCCTTCGCATTCAACCTGTTGGGAACAGCAACCTCAATGGTTGCTAGCAAATCACCAGGTGTTGATTTCTGAACACCCTTGCCTTTGACTCTCAAGGTTCTTCCCGAGGGTGTCCCACTTGGAACTTTTAATTTCACCGGTGGCCCACCAAGGGTTGGAACCTCAATGGTTGCCCCCAAAGTTGCCTCAATGAAGGTGACTGGAACGTAGACCCGCAAGTTATTGCCATCACGGGTGAAAACAGGGTGTTTTCCAACCCAAATGGTGACTAATAAATCACCACTTGGTCCACCATTCGGTGAGGGCTGCCCTTTTCCCGCAAGTTTGATTCGTTGACCGTTTTCGATCCCAGCGGGCACTTTCACATTCAATGTTCCCGAGTTGGTTTTTAACTTTGCAGTTGTTCCCTGAATGGAATCAATGAAGTTCACTCTGATCTCGGCTTTTAGATCCTGACCTCTTTGGGGACCAAAATCAAAGCCTCCAAAGCCTGGAAAACCTCCGGCACTTTGTCTGCCGCCACCGCCAAAGAGATTGCTAAAGACATCTTCGAAGCCTGCTCCCTGGCCTCCAGAGGTGAATCTTGCTCCTCCACCCATTGCTCTCAGCGCATCGTATTCTTTGCGCTGTTCCGGGTCACTGAGAACTGAATAGGCCTCAGAGACATCTTTGAACTTTGCCTCTGCTTTGGCATCCCCGGGATTTGAATCTGGGTGATTCTCGCGAGCGAGCTTTCGATAGACCTTTTTTAGCTCGGCATCCGAGACGTCTTTGCTGACTCCCAAGATTTTATAAAAATCTTTATCCAGCCAATCTTGACTTGCCATCTAGCTCACTCCTTTCTATCCCTCGTTTGGCACAAACACTGCAACCTTCGCAGGTCTTACCTCTCGTTCACCGATTCGATAGCCAACCTCAATCACATCTGCGATGGTGGCCTCGCTCACCTCTGCACTGGGAGTCTGCACCAGCGCATCATGCAAACTCGGGTCAAATTTTTCGCCCTTTTCACCAAAGCGCTCAAGACCGAATTTCTCGGCTGCTTGACGAAGTTTCACGGACACAGCCGCTAAAGCTGAACCCTCTTCGATGTCTCCATGGCTTTCCGCCCTGTCAATGTCATCCATTGCTGGAAGAAATGCCCTGACAACCTCAATCACAGAAGCTTGCCTGTCAGCCAGCTTGTCGCGCTCGACTCGGTTTTTATAGTTCACAAAATCAGCCCGGAGACGCTGGAGATCTTGAAAGATCTCCAGCTCTCGGTCTAATTCGTTGGGCTCTTCCTCGACAGAGTCGTCACTGACCTCGGGCTCAGCCTCAGCTTCCTCAGAAAGGTTCTCTTGTGGATCCTGCTCTGGTTGTTCCTCAGGCTTTTGCTCCTCGGACATTACTTCTTCTCCTCGTCGCTTTCTTCAGTTTTCTCTTCTTCATCGTCAACAACCTCAGCATCAACAACATCCTCTTCAGGTTCTGCATCCTCTGCTGGAGCCTCTTCCGATGCTTGCGAATAGATGGCCTCGCCTAATTTGCCCTGGCTCTCCATCAACTTCTCCTGGGCTGACTTGATGGCCTCAATGTCTTCCCCAGCTAAGGCAGTCTTCAAAGCATCGACATCGGCCTGAACCTCGGTCTTCACCTCATCGGACAGCTTGTCCTCGTTGTCCTTTATTAGCTTCTCAACGCTGTAGGCGAGTTGTTCTGCTGTGTTGCGGGTCTCTGCCTCCTCGCGACGCTGCTTATCTTCAGCTGCGTGCTCCTCGGCATCTTTGACCATGCGCTCGATGTCTTCTTCACTTAGTGAGGAACCACCGGTAATGGTCATGGACTGCTCTTTGCCAGTTCCTTTATCCTTGGCCTCCACGTGAACGATTCCGTTGGCGTCAATATCAAAAGTGACCTCCACCTGCGGAACTCCCCTGGGTGCTGGGGCAATGCCGGTTAGCTCGAAGTTTCCTAGGGACTTATTGTCACGAGTGAATTCACGCTCTCCCTGGAACACCTGGATTGAAACACTTGGCTGATTGTCATCAGCAGTGGTAAACGTCTCACTTCGCTTGGTTGGAATCGCAGTGTTGCGCTCAATCAGCTTGGTCATGATTCCACCCTTGGTTTCAATACCAAGCGCTAGTGGTGTCACATCAATTAGCAATACGTCTTTACGATCGCCTTTAATGACACCTGCCTGTAATGCAGCTCCGACACTCACAACCTCATCGGGGTTTACTTGCTTGTTTGCTTCTTTTCCACCTGTGAGGCTCTTCACAAGCTCACTTACCGCTGGCATACGGGTTGATCCACCGACCAAAACCACGTGGGCGATGTCAGAAACTTTTACACCAGCTTCTTTGATGACATCCTCGAAAGGTTTCCGGGTGCGCTCTAGTAGGTCATTTGTTAGTGACTCAAACTGGGCACGTGAAACGCTCATGTCTAGGTTTGCAGGTCCTGATTCTGTCAGTGACAGATAAGGAAGCTGCACTTGCGTTGAAGTTGAGCTGGAAAGCTCCTTCTTGGCCTGCTCAGCTGCTTCTTTTAGTCTCTGCAGGGCGATTTTGTCATTTGAGACATCAACACCACTGTTGTTTTTAAACTCAGTGACCATGTGATCAACCAATCGCTGATCCCAATCATCACCACCTAGGCGGTTATCACCACTGGTTGAACGCACCTGAATGGTTGAGAAGTCATCGTCTTTGCCAACCTCCAGCAATGAAACATCGAATGTTCCACCACCAAGGTCGAATACCAAGATCAGTTCGTCCTCTTTGCCTCGGTCCAAACCATAAGCCAACGCAGCTGCAGTTGGCTCGTTGATGATTCGCAATACGTTAAGCCCAGCGATTTCGCCGGCTTCCTTGGTTGCCTGACGCTCAGCGTCATTAAAATAAGCGGGGACTGTGATGACAGCGTCTGTGACGTCTTCACCCAAATAGGTTTCTGAATCGCGCTTTAGCTTCATCAAGATTCTGGCGCTGATTTCCTGCGGGGTGTATGTTTTGTCGTCAACATCGAATTTCCAGTCAGTACCCATGTGGCGTTTCACAGAGCTAACTGTTCTATCTACGTTTGTGACTGCCTGACGCTTTGCGGTTTCACCGACAAGGATGTTTCCGTCTTTAGTGAATGCCACAACCGATGGGGTTGTTCTCATTCCTTCTGCGTTGGCGATTACTTTTGGTTCACCAGCTTCCAATACGGTTACCGCACTGTTAGTGGTTCCAAGGTCAATTCCTACTGCGCGACCCATTTCTTCTCCTTCTATTTATTGAAAATTCTTCAGACTTGAGTCTTCTACACTCAAGTTTCAATAAAGAAAACAAACTTGTCAAGAGATTATTCCGAAAACTTGAGCTGCATCGACTCAAGTTTGAGCTAAATGGTTACTTTCGCGCTTAGTTTGACCTTGCCGCCGGAGTTTTCGATTGAAAAATCACTGGCCAACTCTTCAAATAGCCTGAAGCCAATCCCATTGGGGTTGGCATGATGAACTTCGCTTCCGTTGTTCACTGCCTCGACCACTAAAAAATGATCTGCTCTTTCTACTTTGCCTTCGAATTCTGTTGCATTGCCGTGGCGAATCGCATTGCTAACAGCCTCTCGAAGAATCTCAAAAACACTCTCGGATGCAACCGAGTTGGATTTCAATACCTCAGCTGCATCAAAAGAGGCTTCGATGTTCAATTGGCATACGTCTTCCCAGGTTTCTAATAGTTCTTGTTTCAATAAAGCAAAGTCTTTGGAGGGTTCCGGTCCCTGGGAGGTGATCTGAATAGCCCTGTCCACCTCTTTCAAAACCGTATAGGAATCAGCACCCTGGTTGAGGTTTATCTTTCCCAAAGCGGCAGTCAAGATTCCTTGCAAATGACCATGCAACATCAGGTCCCATTTGCGCTTTGATTGCCAAATCTCCTGCTGAACAAGGTCTATTGATCGCTGCTGCTCAAGTTTTAACTCCTCTAGCGCATCCAGGATTACCTCCCGTTGCTGTTGAAACACGATTCCAGCTGTCATGGCCATCATGGTTATTGCCATCATCGGCATCGCAACATAAACCAACCCTCTTGCTGGGTCGCTAGTTGAAACAAGTTGATCTGCAATCAAAAAAGAACCAATTCCTATCAGCACTCCAAATAAACCTGAAATTAGAAACGCTAAATAAGAGCTCACCTTCACGTGGCCTGGAATTAGAGATGCGAATAAAGCAACAACCAAGCTTGAGAGCAAAACAGAACCAGAAATATCTATAGCGGTTGACGAGCCTGAAACGGATGAAGCGAGAAACAGCATAAAGGGAACCAAAAACAATGTTGGAGCTAGAGGAGAGATGGTTGAGCGAAGACCAACGGGGTGTCCTAGTTTGCCAACGGTGGGCGTGAAGGTTACGGGTGTGCTTTCAATAAATGGTCTATAAATCCTGCTTGCATCCAAAATCACCCGGCGGGTTCTAAATAGAAGATCTTTCAACACGACCTTGCTGTATTCAGATAGGTCTTCACCTGTTTTGGAAGCGGTTTCCAGTCTTGCCTGCAGTGACTTCAACGAGAAAAGCATGTCATTTTCAATTACCCGCTTAATTTTCCTGTGCATTAGGTCAAGTTGGTTGCGGTTTTGCTGAAGGTTATGAGTGTGGGTTTGCAAAACCCTTGAATAGCCATCCACAGATTCTTGGTATTCGTCTTTGCTCCCAGCAAATAACGCAGCCACAACCGCATAAATAGCAAATGAATTCAGCATCCCTGGAACTCGGATGTCCTGAGCTGCTATTTCACTCAATTCCAGGGAATCAACAACCAAAACAAGAGAGATTCCGCGAGCGCAACTTGCTAGCAAAATAAAAAGCAGGTTGATAATCAAGCGACCCTTTTTGTCCTCAATCCTGGAGGCTATTGAAAAACCAATAATCAAAAACAATAAAAAAGCGGCAATGCTACCAACATGAGCCAGTGACCAAAGTAGGAGGTCGTCGCCTTTAAAGAGAAGGTCAAAAAACACAAAGTGTGCCGTGTAGGAAGCGGTGGCAAACAGCCCAATAAAGGGACCCAAGAATCTTTTTGAGTAAAACCCACGGAAAAACCAAGAGAGTTTGAATTCTTTTGGAAGTAATCGAAGGCTATTAGGAAGGCTTAGGTTCATATACCTAACCCCTGAATACCCTGAGTGCGGCGATTACTCTTTGGTAACCAGTGGCTTCATCAACCCCCAGATTCTCGCAAGCCCTCTGTATTATCCGATTCACCGCTCTGACTGAGGTTGATCTGACATCAGCAATCTGCTGAATTGATTTACCCTCGTATAACCCCTGCATAACCTCTCTTTGAATGCGAGTGAGTTTTTGAGGATCTTTATCTGAAACTGATGTGCTGTCGTATGTCCCCCTGGATGCCTGATAAACAGCACCTGTCAGGTCTTTCAAATTTGACACACGGTCTTTGGAAAGATGCCCAAACGGTCCGTTATCAAAGCTTCTAAGAAGACTTTGAAAATAGTTATTGCCCACATTTGTCAAAAATAAAATCCCTACAGCGGGGTTGTGCATTCTCAGACGATAGGCAACATCCACCCCCGAGGGACCCTGCCCCAAATCAACATCAACCACTGCCACATCCGGGTCAAAGTTTTTTGCCTTTTTGACCGCCTGCGAGGCGCTGTCGGTTTCGGCAACTTCAAAGCCAGCCCCGTTTAGCGCGTTTGATAAAAGCGATCGAGCAAACTGCTCGTCCTCAACTATTAACACCTTTACCTTGAAATCCACAACTAAACAATGCCTTAGAAGTATTCGGGCTGGCTAGTAAATGTTCTAAAACCGAACAAGATTTGTGTTCGGTGTTTCGCTAAAAATCAGCTTGCTTAAAAGTTAACTAACAATGACATCAGTGCCATTTCAGAACATATGGGTCTAGTCTTTTTGCATGGCCAATACAGACAAAGAAGTCAAAAAACCAAAAGGGGCCCTCAGTTGGGCGATGTGGGATTGGGCAAGTCAA
>JAVLCC010000027.1:0-4790 GCA_031580995.1 Microbacteriaceae bacterium | reverse complement strand
GCAATTCTGGCTGCCATGCTGGCAGCAGCTGTTTATGGAATCATCAATGGTGTAGCGGTTGGTTATTTCAAAGCGAATGCGGTTATTGTCACGCTTTCAACGACTTATATAGGTCTTGGAATGCTGAGATTTTTCTCTGGCGGAAGTATTTTCTTCGGACCCCCAGATGGAGCGTTGGCTCAGTTTGGTGCTGGAAAGCTAGGACCAATTCCCTATTCAGCAATTGTCTTGGTGATTATGACCATCATCCTGGCCTTTGTTTTGAACAGAACAAACTTTGGTTTCACGGTTAGAAGCTTCGGTGTGAATGAAAAGGCAACCAGGCTCGGTGGAACCAACACCGGAATGGTCATTATCGGAGCATTTTTGGTGACTGCATTCAGCGCCATGATCGCAGGTTTTGTATTGGCAGCATTTTCAAACACTGCAGTGAGTGCGATGAGTACCGGGTATGACTTTGAAGCCCTAGCGGCCATCATCGTTGGTGGAACCAGCGTGTTTGGTGGAAAAGGATCTGTTGCCAGAACACTTCTGGGAGTTGTCTTTGTGAGTGTGCTGGCGAATGTGCTGGTGCTATTAAACATCGGTTTCGGCTTCCAACAAATGGCACTTGGATTGCTTATCGCGCTAGCGGTGACAGTTGACGCTTTGGCAAGAAGGGCAGGTAAGAAATAATGACCCAGCAAGAATCAATCAAGCTAGGAGCTCAGGACCTGACCACTTGGGGCAAGGTTAAATTAGCCATCGCCCGCAGAACTGAAGGTCGCGGTGTTGCTTTGCTAGCAATCATTTTGGTTATCGCCGCTTTGACAGAACCTCTGGTGTTTACTGCCTATCAGATAACACTGGGCCGTGTTGCCCTGGTTGGACTGGTTGCCCTTGGACTAACAGTTGTTATTTTGATGGGCCAATTAGACCTCAGTGTTGCATCCACTTTGGCGGCATCGGGTGTGATTCTGGCGTTGATACCGGATCTCACACTTGGAATCATTGCAGCCCTCAGTTTTGGCCTGCTAGTTGGTGTGGTGAACGCCTTCGGTGTTGCAATCATTGGCATCAACAGTTTTATTTGGACCCTTGGCATGCTGTTTTTCCTCAGAGGGCTGGCACTGGTTTTGAGTGATGAAGCTCCTGTGAAGCTGACAAACGCAGATGCCGGTATCGCATTCGGCCAGCCTTTGATTGGTCCACTGACCCCAAGAGTTTTGCTGTTTATTTTGGTCTTCATCTTGATTCAGCTTTTTGTTTCCCGAGTGAAGGCAGGACGTGAGTTTTATGCAGTTGGTGGAAACCCACAGGCTGCCAAAGATGCTGGAATTCCAGTTAAGCTCCGCATCTTCACAGGCTTCATGATCAGTGGTTTTGTTTCTGCTTTGGCAGGTGTTGTTAACACCTTGGAGCGAACAGCTGCTGACCCAATTGCTGGGTCAACTGTGTTGCTAGCTAGCTTCGCTGCAGCGATTATCGGTGGAAACTACCTCAAGGGTGGTCGAGGCTCAATCGTTGGAACACTAATCGGTGCAGCTGCCCTTGGTGTTTTGCAGGTTGCTCTAACTATTTCTGGTGTGCAGGTTCCTGTGCAGCAGATCTTCATTGGATTGGTGCTGCTATTGGCAGTGACAACCGATCCAAACAATCTTCGCGCGGTGATATCTAGCATCAGATCTGCTAGATCTTCCCGCGTGAAAATTCAGGAGCCAGCTCCTGAATCCAAAAATCAACCGCAAGTTGATGGCTAACGAAACAAAAAAGAAAGAGGCAAAAATGAGAAAGTCTCGTTTGGTACTGGCTCCAGCAGCAATGTTGGCAGCTTCAGCACTTGTGCTAACCGGATGTGCAGCGGCAGAAGAAGACGAGGGCTACGAGGTTTACGCGTTGCTCCCACAGGGCAATGACCAGCCTTATGGAACCACCTACCTACCTCCAATGCAGGAGAAGGCAGATGAGCTAGGGATCAGCCTGACTATCACCAACTCAGAGTATGACGGTGACAAGCAGGCCAGTGAGTGTGAGGTTGCTGTTGCAGCCGAGCCAGATGGAATTATCCTATGGCCAGCACTAGCTGACACCATTCGTCCATGTCTAGAGGCAGCTAACAATGCAGGTATTCCAGTTTGGATCACCAACGCAGATGTTAACCCAGAAGACACCGAGCTAACCTACGGTTACTCAGGAACTGACTCATACGGTCAGGGTGCAGCTTCAGCTGAAATGATGTGTGAACTAGCCGATGGCGCCGAGATTGGTGTAATCCAGATCAACGGTCTATCAGGTAACTCAGTGGCAACTCTTCGTGGAAATGGTTTCAAAGAGACCATTGCTTCAGACTGCCCGAACGTATCAATCTTGGCAGAGCAGCCAGGTGACTGGAACAAGGATGACAGCCAGATTGCAGCATCAGAGATGTTGACATCAGTTGGTATCGAAAATGTTCAGGGTCTATACGCAGCTGATGACACAATGGTTGCCGGTGGTATCGCAGCCTTGGAGGCACGTGGTGAGAACGTAGAAGATTACTTCATCACCTCAATTGGTAACACCTTCCTAGGTAACCCACTGGTTATCGATGGCAAGCTAGACGGAACAGTCTTCCAGTCATCCTCATGGGATGGCGAGAACGCTGTGACAGGTATCTACCGTGCAATGACTGGTGAGACCAGTCTTGGACGCGACGATGACGCATCCGTTCTATACATGCCTAACCCAAAGGTCACTGCTGAAAACGCAGAGGACCCAGAGGTAGCACCTGAGTGGTAAACCACTTCTAATCCTCTCTGCTGGGCCCTTGCGGGCCCAGCAGAGACAAAAAACTCAATAACCAAACAACAAGTTCTATTCACAGCAGGAGAGAAATGAGCATGACAGAATTCCAGCCCAAACCACTTATCCCAGCGCTGGATTTTGACAATCGGCAGATTCCCGCCCACGGTTCAATGGGTGTTGACTTTGAAGAAAGAGTCGATTTTCATCGCTTACGCGAATACCGCCTGTCTCGAGCAAAAGCAGCTCTAGAGGCCACTGAATGCGGAGCATTCCTGCTATTTGATTTTTATAACATCCGCTACACCACCCAAACCTGGATCGGTGGTGCATTGGGAGACAAAATGTCTCGCTATGCTCTGCTCACCCGTGGAGCACAAGCGCCACACATTTGGGATTTTGGTTCAGCGGCTAAACACCACAAACTGTTCGCATCTTGGCTTGGTGAAGCTCATTCACACGCCGGCATGCTCGGTCTTCGTGGAGCCATCCACCCAGAGGTTGGTCTGATTGCCGATGCAGTAAGCACCATCAAGGGAATGTTGCATGATGCAGGATTGGCAGGAATGCCAATCGGTGTTGACTTAGTTGAGCCAGCATTTTTGTTTGAGATGCAGAAACAGGGCATTGAGGTAGTTGATATCCAGCAGGACATGCTGGGAGCAAGAGCTATCAAAAACGTTGATGAAATTATGTTGCTATCTCAAGCTGCAGCAATGGTTGATGGTGTTTATCAAGACATCACCGAAGCTCTCAAGCCAGGCATCCGTGAAAACGAGATTGTTGGTCTTGCTGCACAAAAGCTTTACGCCGGAGGCTCAGACCAGGTTGAGGCAATCAACGCCGTCAGTGGTGAAAGATGCAACCCGCATCCGCATAACTTCACAGACAAGCTCATTCGCCCAGGCGATCAGGCTTTCTTTGACATCATTCATAGCTATAACGGCTACCGCACCTGTTATTACCGCACCTTCAGTGTTGGATCTTCAAACCCAGCTCAGCAAGATGCATATACCAAGGCTCGTGAATGGATGGATGCGGCAATTGAAAAAGTCCGTCCAGGTGTTGGAACTGACGAGGTTGCAGCTCTATGGCCAAAGGCGCAAGAGTTTGGCTTTGCTAACGAGATGGATGCCTTTGGATTGCAGTTCGGTCACGGACTGGGTCTTGGGCTTCACGAGAGGCCAATCATCAGCCGACTGAATTCGATGACCCACCCGGTTGAGATTCAAAAGGGCATGGTCTTCGCATTAGAAACCTATTACCCAGCAGATGATGGAATCAGTGCTGCAAGGATTGAAGAAGAGGTTGTTATCACCGACACCGGTGCTGAGGTGTTGACCAAATTCCCAGCGGATAAGCTCTTTGTTGCTAACCCCTACACACAAAACTTTTTGGCATAAACTCCTTTCCCAAATAAAAAGACCACCCCTAGGGGTGGCCTTTTTGGTTTAAGTTATTTATTTGTCTTGGTTGAGAGTCAATTCAGCCATCGCTGCCCAATCTTGCTCGGCAAGCTCTGGGGTTTTGAGCGCTTGTTCCAAAAGTTCGGCTAAAACATCGGTGCTGGGAAGTTTTATGCCACCCTCAGCTGCAGCCTGCTCGGCAAGGGCTAAGTCTTTGCGACCAAGATCCATTGAGAAAAACACTGGGTTGTAGTTTCTGATCGCCACCTGCTCCCCATAACCTCTGTAGACAACTCCATCAAACAGTGTGTTGGTGAGGATGTTTACAAACTCTTCGCCGTTGACATCATGAGCCTCAACTAAAGCGACTGATTCGGCCAAGGCTTGAATGGCGTGCAGGATGTTGTAGTTAACGGCTATTTTCACAAGATTGCCTTTTTCAGGTTGTGTTCCAATTGGCCAAACTCTTTTCCCCATTGCCAACAGTGTCTTTTCATGTTTGGAAATCTCTTTAGGGTCTCCCGCTGCCAAAATGTTCAATGCTGCTGCCTCGGCAACTTTCGGGCGACCAAGGACTGGTGCTGAGATGTATTTGGCACCAGCGTCCTCAAACCGCTTTGTTAG
>JAVLCC010000004.1:0-103640 GCA_031580995.1 Microbacteriaceae bacterium | reverse complement strand
CTCATCCGTTTCAAAGCAGCTCTCAGAGCCAGTGTGACAGGTTGGCCCTTCTGGAATGACCTTTGCCAATAGTGCATCCGAGTCACAGTCCATCGCAATCGAAACTAGTTTCAAAATATTTCCAGAGGTTTCACCCTTAACCCATAATTGCTCACGAGATCTCGAATAAAAAGTAACCGACCGAGTTTCAATTGTCTGCTGATAGGCCTGCAGATTCATATAACCAAGCATCAAAACTTTTCCAGAGTCATCATTTTGGACGATGCAAGGTATCAGCCCATTGTCGTCAAAAACAAGTTTGGGTACTTCTACATTTCTCATCTGATTTCTGCTCCAGCATTTGTCATTGCTTGTTTTACTTCGGAGATACTAATTTCACCTCTATGGAATACTCCAGCCGCTAAAACTGCATCCACTCCAGTTTTTAGTACTTCAGAAAAGTGTTGAAGGGTTCCAGCTCCACCACTGGCAATCACTGGAACTGCTGAAGAGTTCACCGCTATTTCAGTCATCTCCAAATCAAACCCATCCCCAGTTCCATCCCGGTCAATACTGTTTATTAGTAGCTCCCCAACTGGGGTTTCATTGCAAATCTCGATCCACTGCTCTAATAAAACACCAGTAGGTTTAGTGCCTCCGTGGGTGAAAAGCTCCATACCTCTCTCGGTCCTTCTGGCATCAATTGAGCTAACTAAAACCTGAGAACCGTAATTTGAAACTATTTCCCTGAGTAAATTCGGATTAGCTATAGCTGCACTACTGATGCTGATTTTGTCTGCACCTGCCTCCAAAAGGTCTCCCACATCTTTGACGGTTTTGATTCCACCACCAACCGTAAGCGGAATAAAGACTTGTTCAGCCACAGCACTCACGGCCTCAATAGTTGCATTTCTCCCCTCTAAGGACGCGCTCACATCAAGAAAAGTTATTTCGTCAGCACCCTCTTCAAAATATGCTTTGGCCAATTCAATCGGGTCACCGAGATCAACAAGACCTTTGAAATTAACCCCCTTAACGACACGACCATCTTTGACATCAAGGCAGGGTATGACTCTGATTGTGCTCATTAGATCCTGGCTGCGTGTATTTCACTCACGAGAATTGCCTTTGCACCAAGGTTTTGAAGTTCATCTAGTTTCTGATTGGTCTCGGATGCCAAAACCAGTGCCCTGACAGCAACCCATTCTTTATCCTGCAGAGGAGAAACTGTTGGTGATTCAAACCCCGGTGTTATTTTGCTCGCCTGTTCTAAAAGTGAAAGCGGGCAATCGAAGTCAAATATTACATATTTTCTTGCAACTAAAACCCCTTGTAATCTTCGGAGTAAGCCCTGTGCCATATCGGATTTACCGGGGGAAGAGATTAGCTGAGCGGTTGAACGCATAAGTGGCTCACCAATTATTTCCAATCCAGCTCTGCGGAGGGTATTTCCTGTGGAAACAACATCCACAACAGCATCAGCAACACCTAATATGACTGCATTCTCGACCGCTCCATCTAATTTGACCAATTCGGCAGTCACACCTTGATTAGCCAATAAATCACGGGTAAGGGTTGAGTACGCAGTTGCAATGCGTTTCCCATTGAAATCCTCGATTGAGTGACCTGAGCCAGCTGGCGCAGCTAATGAGAGTGAGCTGGCACCGAATTCAAGATCTTCAACTATTTCTGCATCACTATCCCCATCAAGCATCAGGTCTAACCCTGTGATTCCCGCATCCAAGGTGCCTTTTCCAACATAGGTTGCAATGTCTTTGGGTCTCAGGTAGAAAAATTCGACGTTGTTGATCTCGTCTATCAGGTGAAGTTCTTTGCTGTCGCGCCTTGTCGAATAACCTGCTTCACTGAGCATGGAAATTGAGGCTTCGCTCAGTACACCTTTATTTGGAACGGCCACCTTCAGCATCAAAGCTTGTCCTCCACTTCGGAAAGCGACACCCCTTTGGCCACCAGCAGCACCTGCAGGTGATAGATCAATTGACTTGCCTCTAGTGCCAGATCCTCATTCGTTTCATACTCAGCCGCCATCCAGGTCTCGGCAGCCTCTTCTACAAGTTTTTTCCCAATCTCATGAACACCAAGCTCTAAGAGTTCTTTAGTTCTGCTCTCACTGGATCCGATTGCTTTTCTTGACTCAACTAGTTCATAAAGCTCATTGAAAGATGTCATGCCGTCAAGACTACCCTGACAAGCTCGTTCTTAGGCCTGCAATAGCCTTGGCGGGGTCTATGCCGTCAAAAACTGCGCTCCCAGCAACAAAAGTGTTAGCTCCCGCTTCGGCGGCTAATTGAATGGTCTCAGAGTTGATGCCTCCATCGACCTGCAAAAAACAACTGGGGTTGTCCTCATCTATTACCTCTTTAGCCAACCTAATCTTTGAAAGCATCTCCATCATAAATTTCTGTCCACCGAAACCTGGTTCAACGGTCATAACCAGAAGCTGGTCTAGCTCAGCTATCAGATGCTTATGCGGTTCAAGCGGAGTATTCGGCTTGAGTGCAATCCCCACCTGCTTTCCAAGCTCTTTTATTTTCCTGATTATGCGCTCTGGGTCCTGAGCGCTCTCAATGTGAAAGGTGACCATCTCTGAATTTTCTGCATACCGAGGGGCCCATGTGTCTGGATCCTCAATCATTAGGTGAACATCAAAAGCTATTGGACTAACTTTCCTCCAGCTGTTCACAACTGGTAGGCCAAAGGTGAGATTAGGAACGAAATGCGAGTCCATGACATCAACATGGACCATGTCTGCAGAAGAAATAGTTTTCAGCTGTTGCTCCATGTTGGCAAAATCAGCGCTGAGTATTGATGGATTGATCCGCATGGAATCACTCTACTGCTTTTGAAAAAGAGCTAAAAACATGCAGTCGGAATTGTGTAAATCACTCCAAAGTTGAAGTGTCTTCCGGTTTTTATTGGCATCAACCTCGGCATAGTCATGCCAGGGCAAAATCGTGAAATTAGGATGTGAGTTTAGAAACCACCTAGCAATCGCGGTGGTTTCCTCCACAACCGGAGAACAAGTTATGTAGGCGATGATGCCGTCGTTTGCGACCACCTCAGAGGCCTTCGACAGCAGCTTTTGCTGAATTGAGTTTAGGTTCTGAATTTGTTCTGGTTTTTTATTATGTCTGGATTCAGGCTTTCTTCGAAGTGCACCCAATCCCGTGCAGGGAGCATCAATTAAAACAAGCTCGTAACTGTCTTTGTAATCGAAATCTGTTGCATCAGCGGTGTGTGTCTCAACGTTATTAAACCCAGACAGAGAGTCCCTAACCAGCTTTGCTCTCTGAGGGTAAAGTTCTAAAGCGGTCAGGCTTGAATTTCGCTGACTGGCGATTGCGGCTAAAAGTGAAGCCTTACCACCTGGGCCTGCGCACATATCAAGCCACTTACCATCCTTGCTGGCTTTAGCGGCAATTTGTGTGACCAATTGACTACCCTGATCTTGATAGCGGTAGGTATCCAGAGATAGCCCGTCCATGGCTTCAAACGCAAAATCTCCAAGTGGCAGTTTTACTGAATTTTCTGGTGACTCTGTGGGTGGCAAAGCTACCATTTGTGGCTTTGGGCTCTCATTATTAACCTGCAGTAACGCCTCCAAGTTATCAATCCCATCTAGCTCTCTGCTTGAAGCTAAAGCGTCGATAATCCATTTCGGGTGTGAATATGTGGTCTCTAAATTGCTCCCGTTCTCCGTTGCATTATTTACCATTTCAGTAGTTTCACGAATCAAACGTCTGAGAAGGGCATTTACCAAGCCGGAGGCACGTGCTTTGGATTTTTTTATGAGCTCTACGTATTGATCAACTACCGCATGCTCACCAGTTCTCATATTCAAAAGTTCATGGGTTGCAAGCCTCAATGTCACCAAAACATCATCATCCAGTTCCTTCAATGAAGTCATTTGTCCAATGATTGCATCGTATTGAATCTGCATTCGGAGAGTGCCATAGGCAAGCTCTTGTAAAAAACCCTTGTCTTTTTTATCAAGACCACTGCTTTTGAGCATTTTAGGTAGCTTTATATTTGGATAAACCCCCTCAGTTTCAACGGCCATGAGTAACTCATGCGCTAGATACCGTGACTTAGTTACCAAGAGTTGCCTCGCCTACGCCGTTGAACCAGTCAATTGCTGGCATTGGCTTTTTAGAAAACGGTTGTACTTGCAATAGCTCTAGCCTCGTGTGGTTTCCACAGCTCACATAAACCTTGCCAGCTAATTTTTCAACCTGTCCTATCGGTTGGTCTTCCTCGGGGAAACTAAGACCAGAGGTTCTTGCACTCAGAATTCGCAAAGGATGGCCGTTATTCATCACCCAAGCTACTGGTTCTGGATAAGCAGCCAAAACAACCCTGAGCAATGCCTCAGAAGTGTGATTCAGGTCCAGTTCGCACTCTTCTCTTGTGAGTTTCGGTGCCTTAGTTACATCCCCAGATTGCTTCTGAAGAATCGGAGAAGTTTCTGAAAGCAACCTAGATAAGCTTCCCAATGAGTTTTCGGCCATCTTTTTTAGGGCCTGAGCGGTGTTCAAACCAACAATATCCACTTCGAACTGATCATAAATGGGACCTGAGTCCATACCTGCATCGATCTGAAAAATACTCACACCGGTCGGTCTTTCATCATTCAGAATCGCTCTTTGCACAGGCGCAGCACCTCTAAGTTTTGGAAGAAGTGAGAAGTGCAGATTAAACCATTGCAAGGTTTCTAAGACCTCGCCTTTGAGAATGGCTCCGTAGCTTACGACAATGCCTCTTTTTGCCCCGGAGGATTTGATGTCTGCAATCACTAAAGCTGGGTCATTCGCTTTCACTGTCTTCACACCAAGAGAATCGGCAATATCTGCGACAACCGTCTGTCTTAGTTCGCGTTTTCTACCAAATGGGGCATCTTCTCGGGTTATTACCAATTTTGGTTTGGAATGCTTAGCCAATGCCTCTAAGACAGAGGAAGCCGTGCTGTCACTCCCTGCGAATACATAATCGATCAAATTAAGCCTTGCCCATCCATGATTACCTTCAACCCTCTTTTGCGCCGCTCCCCCTCGATTGGCGGCGTCGCCAATTGTTCTCTGGTCAATATTTCGGCCACCTTCGGCCCATCTTTATATTGATAGCTGAAAACAAGTCTGGGATTAGTTGAAATCACCCTAGCTGAGGAAGATAGAGATTCAGCCACTGAATTTAGCCTTGAAGGCTCACCTTCAACTATCCCCAATCGCTTCCACGGTGATAACCCGAGAGATTTTCGCTGTTCCGATTCAGATCTAATAAGTTCACCAGATTGTCCAATAGAGAGTTTTTTGACAACCTCTCCCTGGTAGTTAGCGAAGTGCAATTGACCTCCGGGAGCCAAGTGACTCGCTGCATCTGTCCAGATTCTTATGCTGTGCTCCAGCGCACGAAGACTTTCACGTGATAGAAAGCTTTGAGGTTGATCCACAACTGCAAGCACATAACCATTATCGCTATCGGGTATTGCACCAGGGGTTGCAACCACCAGTGGCTTTCCTGAAATTGTTTCCACCTGTTTTTGCTGTGAGGATTCAATAACTCTTGCGCCTGGGATGATCTTTCCAAAATCAGCAGCTGATCTGGTGGCCCCTTTGTTTCCCTTTTCGAATTCCTGACCCCCGCAGGAAATGCACACAGGCTTTTCCATGCTGGAACATCTCCGACAACGGTATGTTTCAGTGGAAGGCATGTGAATTGAACCACCACAGTTAGCGCATGTTCCTGCTCCCCTACAACGCTTACAACGAATCGTTGCGCTGTCGCCAGCGAAGCTTGTGAGAATCAACACAGGGCCACTTTTAATGGCCTCCGAAATCAGTTTCTGAGTGCTTATTTGTGCTTCAGAACCGAAACTAATTCGAGGTACACCCCTATCAATTTCTAATTTCAAGAAATTTAGCTCAGCCAATCTAAGGATTTCAGCGCTGGGCAAATGGGAGATTATGTGGACAAGCGAACTCTGCGCCTCTCCCCTAATAAAAGCAAGCTCTCTCGTCGGCAGATAAGGGGATGATTCTGAATCATGAGATGGGTCTAAATCGTTCACCAAAACAATTCGTGAAAGGTCTTTGATGTCCATTGTGAGCACTGACCTACTACCGACAAGCAAGCCCCCGTTTTTAAGCAAATGCTGTTGCAACCAATATCTCTTGGCTGGTGTTTTATATTCATCTGCCCAAAGCAAGCTGCTCTCTATGTCCAAAGCAGAAACCAATTTTCTAAACCTGCGAATATGTCGGTGATCTGGAAGATTAATAATCACGGAGCCATCAGCTGACAACGCTGATCTAAGTGTTCGAATTGCCCACTCTGGATGAAGTGAACCTGTAATCAAATGTTGTTTTGGTTCGACAATGTCCGCTTGATGACCGTCAAGTTCCAAACTCCCTAAATTCTCAACAACCCATTCTGGAGCGGATGGGGCGAGCTCAATAAAATCCTGTTTTCTTTTGGGCTTAGAGGTGAAAGAAATTCGCAATAACTCGCCTGGCGTGGTGGCTTGGCGCTTTGCAACGGTCTTAATGAAGTCAATAAAACCGCTGGACAGGATTTTCGGCCCCAAAGATTCGCCCACGCTTGCCGTGGCGTACTCACTTGTCTTGTTCAGTTCCGTGACAACCCCGGTTTTTTGCTTTGCTTGCCTACCAAAAGGAACTAATACCGGCTGCCCGACCTCAAGACTCATTCCCTCTGGAATTAGATAATCAAACTCCCTTCCCAGCTGTGGAAGGGGAGATTCAATCATCACCTTGCAATAATCAATCACAAACCCAGCTCTTTAGCTATTTCTGAAGCCTTATTTGTCTCTTCCCAACTAAAACCTTGGTCTTCTCGTCCAAAATGACCATAGGTAGCTGTTTTTAGATAAATCGGCCTAAGCAAATCAAGTTCCTGGATAATTACTCCCGGCCTTAGGTCAAAAACATTTCTTACAGCTTTGGTTATCTTCTGATCATCGACTTGACCCGTGCCGAAGGTGTCAACCATCAAAGAAACCGGTTCGCTTACCCCAATCGCATAAGCCACTTGCACCTCTGCTTTTTTTGCAGCGCCTGAAGCGACTATATTTTTGGCAACCCAACGCATCGCGTATGCAGCACTTCTGTCAACTTTTGACGGGTCCTTGCCACTGAAAGCACCGCCTCCGTGTCTTGAGAATCCACCGTAGGTATCGACGATTACTTTTCTACCGGTAAGCCCTGCATCTCCTTGCGGACCACCGATAACAAATTTGCCACTGGGGTTGATTAGTATCCTGGCCCCCTCGATTTCCATGCCGTATCTCGAGACAACAGGCTTTATGACCTGGTCAATCAGGGATTGACTCAATAACTCATTATCAACCTGCTCATCATGCTGGGTTGAGATGACTACGGTATCTAACCTCACAGGTGCACCATTTTCATATTCCAAGGTCACCTGTGCTTTTCCATCTGGTCTCAAAAACTCGAGCTGGCCATTTTTTCTAACCTCTGACAGTCGCTCGGTGAGCCTATGAGCCATAACGATTGGCATAGGCATCAATTCTGGAGTCTCATCAGAGGCAAAGCCAAACATGATTCCCTGGTCTCCAGCACCGAGCTTGGAAAGTTGATCATCGCTTCCTGTGCGACTTTCTAAACTGTTATCGACTCCTGCCGCTATTTCTGGTGACTGCGCCCCGATGCTGACACTCACACCACAGCTAGCACCGTCAAAACCGACCTTGCTAGAGGTGTATCCGATGTCAGTTATGAGTTTTCTAACTAGCTCCGGTATCTCAACATAGCCTTGAGTTCTCACCTCACCTGCGATGTGAACTAAACCAGTGGTGACCAGCGACTCAATGGCCACTCTGGAGTTTTTGTCTTGTCTGAGCATCTCATCAAGGATGGCATCAGAAATCTGGTCACAAAGTTTGTCTGGGTGACCCTCGGTCACGCTTTCGGAGCTAAATAAGTAGTTTGACATTTGCCCAAGTCTATTTGAGTAATTGTTTTGAAATTTCAGCTACACACAGCTTTGCAATTTCAATTTTGCTACCAGACATATCGACTTCATGTTTCCCAAGGAGATATCCAGAATTTGAGTCTTCCCCAAACGCTTCAGTTGTGTTCGCAAAGAGAAAATCCAGGTTCTTTTCGCTTTTCTTCTGTCTTGCAACAGATAACCAATCGGAGGATGAATCCGAAACCGAAAAGCCGAAAACCAATGTTTGCGGGTTTGATTGCTTGAAATTCTTTACTAAATCCTCAGTTGGAATCAAGGTCAACTGCTGATCTTGTGTTCTAGGGAGCTTTTGATTTGAACTGTCAACGGTGAAATCTGAGATGGCCGCAGACATAACCAGGACATCGCATTTAAGGTTTTCCAATTCGTCTTTCATTTGCTGATGGGTGGTTGCCCATACGACATTAAAACCCCGCAAATCAACATCAACGTGCGCAGCTATTACAGTCACCTCTGCACCTTGATTTCTAAGCTCTTTGGCAAAGGCAAGTCCCTGTTTGCCACTGGATCTGTTACCCAGGTATCTAACAGAGTCAATTGGCTCCTGAGTGCCACCGAGGGTAACTGCAACCTTGATTCCAGAAAGTGGGCCACCTAGAAAATAACGGACAATATCCTCAGGCTCAGGTAATCTTCCGATCCCAGTATCTGCACCACTGAGTCGTCCTACATCGGGTTCAATGATGTTGATTCCAGAAGCGGAGAGTTTTTGCATATTGGAAATGGTCGCTTGATTTGTATACATATTCGAATGCATTGCGGGTGCAATTGTCACCGGTGCACTGCTCGCCATGACCACATTTGTGAGTAGATCCGTTGCTATCCCATTGGCAAGTCTTCCCAATAAAGAAGCAGTGGCGGGAGCAATTAGAATCTTTTCTGCCCAGTCAGCCAATTCAATGTGTGCGCCCTCTTCAGTATCCGAATAAAGATCAACATTGACTTTATTTTTGCTGAGGTTAGCAAGCGTTGTTTCACCTATAAAACGCAAAGCGTTCTCTGTTGCCACCACCCTTACCTGGTGGTCTTTTTCTGTGAGTAAACGGACAATGCTTGCTGATTTGAATGCAGCAACACCGCCGGTGACACCCAGCAGAATGTTCAAAATTAGTCCTCGTTAGCTATTTTCTGCAACTTATCCTGGTGGATTTCTTGCAGTGAAATAGATAGTGGCTTGTCATCCACAGCGCTATCAATTAGTGGCCCTACATAGTTAAAAAGGCTTCCCTCGTGCAATGCCGAGTAATACTCAGAGATCTGACGAGCGCGCTTAGAGGCGAATAGAACAAGCTCATATTTGGAGTCAACCTTTGCCAATAGTTCATCGATTGGTGGGTTTACGATTCCTTGTGCTTCAATCATTCTCTTCTTTCCTTTGAAGTAAATAGTTTAGGACCTCTTGGGTGGTTTTATCTAGGTCATCGTTGATAAAAACTCGATCAAACTCATTTTGCGCCGCTAACTCTTCTCTAGCGGTTTCTAGACGGGCTTTTAATTGATCCTCAGTTTCTGTACCACGACCTCTAAGTCTTGACTCCAATTCATCAAAACTGGGTGGGGCTATAAAAATCTGCACCGCTTCTGGGGCTGTCTTTCGAACCTGCCTGGCGCCATCAAGATCGATTTCTAAAATCACTGATTTTCCCTTATCTTGCAGGTTCTTGACAGCTTCTTTTGGTGTTCCGTATCGATTGAGCCCAAACACCCATGCCCATTCCAGCATCTCCTCTCGCGCAACTAATCGATCAAATTGTTGGTCATCTACAAAGTAATACTCCACACCATCTGTTTCTGAGGGTCGGGGTTTACGCGTAGTGGCACTCACGCTCAGAACAAAATCCTCACGCCTTGAAAGCAGACCGCTAACAATGCTTCCCTTCCCCACTCCGGCTGGACCGACAATCACCACAATCAAGATAGCTCCGCTATCGCTTCATCCATGCGTTTTCTCAAAAGCCTCGGATCACCCGCTAGAACGCTCCTACTCACGTTTGCAATTACCTTTTCCGAATAACCGGAGAAGATTTCACTGGCTTGATTCAACCTTGCTCCCTGAGCTCCAAAACCTGGAGCGAGGACTGGAATTTGGTTTTCAGCTAATTGATCCGAAATGCCATACTCAGAGGTGTCAACAGTTGCCCCAACCACTGCACCTAATGAGTTTGGGTCGTATTTGGACATGTCCTTCAATATCTTTGCTGCCAATCCTCCGGCCTGTAATGTTCTTGCTTCTGGGTTGGATGTTGCAACTAAAACAAAAACTCTCTTTTGCTGCCTAAGGGCAAGCTCAAAGGTGTCTTTGAAGGTGTCAACACCAAGATAGGGAGAAACCGTGAGCGCATCCGCAAGGAAGGGTGCATCCTGACTAAGCCAGGCACTGGTATAACCAGCCATGCTGGAATCAATGTCAGATCTTTTGGCATCCGCTATTACGTACTTGCCCATTTTCTTTAGTTCTGACATAAAAGTTTCGAGCTCCGCAAAACCTTTAGACCCAAAACTTTCATAAAGCGATATCTGCGGTTTTATAATCTTTATTTCCTCTGGCAAGGCATCCAAAAACAGATTTCCAAACTGCCTAAGGCCATTCAAAGAATGTGTCAGCCGATAGGAAACTAGTAAATCTTTGTGCGGGTCAGCACCGACACATAAATAAGGACCCTTATCGAAATTCATCGAACTCGCTGCCTGTCGTATTCCTGCAATGACTGGACTTCAAAGCTGTGTTCTCTTATAAATTCCAAAGATGCAATTGCTGGGGCCAGTTGTGCTGTGGTGGTGAAAATTGCCTTCCCACTTGCAGTTGTTGCTGCACGAATTTCATACCCATCTGCTCTTGCTGACCCGCCACTTGGAGTGTTGATTACGATATCCACCTCACCGGCAGCAATCATTTCAACAATCGAGGTCTCCCCCGCAGCCTTTTCACTAAACTTCGTAACCTCCATCGCGGGGATACCTTGCTTTCCAAGAATTCGCGCAGTCCCGGAAGTTGCCAAAATCTCAAAGCCCATTTGCCATAATCTTCTGATTGGCAAAACTATTTGATTCTTATCTCGATCACTAACGGATACAAAAACTCTGCCTGTCTTTGGAAGCTTTACTCCTGCAGCAACCTGTGATTTTGCAAAGGCTGTTGGGAAATCTGCGGCTATACCCATGACTTCGCCAGTAGATCTCATTTCAGGACCCAATAAGCTATCCACGAACTTTCCTTCAGGAGTTGTGAAGCGTCTAAACGGCAGTACAGCCTCTTTCACGCTGATTGGTGAATCAGCAGCGTGGCTTCCATCTATCGCGGGCAAGTTTCCCGAGTTGATCAGATCTTGAATTTTGTATCCCACCATTATTAGGCTCGCGGCCTTAGCCAGAGTTATCCCAAGGGCTTTGGAAACAAACGGGACCGTTCTAGATGCTCTTGGGTTTGCCTCCAACACAAATAGCCCTCCTGCGCTAAGGGCGAATTGAATATTAATTAGCCCCTTTACACCGATTGAGCTAGCGATGTCCTCTGTTGCCTTTCGAACCTCAGCGACGATTCCATCGCTTAGAGTCACAGGTGGCAAGGTGCAGGATGAGTCTCCTGAGTGAATACCAGCTTCTTCGATGTGCTCCATAATGCCACCAATGAAAAGTTGCTCACCGTCATATAAAGCATCAACGTCTATCTCGATGGCATCATCTAAAAATCGATCCACCAACAATGGGTGCTGCTTGTCGATCAAAACATTGTCTTTGTTTCGATCGAAGTAGGATGACATGCCCTGTTCGTCGTAAATGATCTCCATGCCGCGTCCACCCAGTACAAAAGATGGCCTTACCAACACAGGGAATCCGATTCCCTTGGCGACTTCAAAAGCACCTTGATTGTCATATGCAACATCGTTATCCGGTGCTCTAAGGTTCGCGCTTTGCAATATTTCACTGAATTTGCCGCGCTCTTCGGCAGCATCTATCTGATCTGGTGAAGTACCAAGAATTGGAACCCCGTTTGCTTTCAGCCCTTGAGCCAGCCCGAGAGCTGTTTGCCCGCCAAGCTGCACGATTGCCCCCACGAATTCACCCGATTGTGATTCTGCGTGGACAATTTCCAAAACATCTTCAAGTGTCAGAGGTTCGAAGTACAAACGATCACTAGTGTCGTAATCCGTAGACACAGTTTCAGGGTTGCAGTTGACCATAATTGTCTCAAATCCACTCTCGCTAAGAGAGAAGCTCGCGTGGACACAGCTGTAATCAAATTCAATCCCCTGACCGATTCTGTTGGGACCACTTCCAATGATCAGCACCTTCTGAGCGTCACTGGCAACAACTTCAGTTGTGGATTCATAGCTTGAATAGTGATATGGAGTTAGAGCAGGAAATTCTCCCGCACAAGTGTCAACAGTTTTATACACGGGACGGATATCAAAATTATGCCGAGACTCGCGAATCACTTGCTCCTCTAGGCCCTTAATCTCTGCCAGTTGACTATCGCTGAAGCCGTGCCTTTTTGCCCGGATAAGACTCTCCTCCGTCAATTCAGCATCTGCGAACACTTTTGCTTCGTCGATGAGATTTTGGATTTGATACAAAAACCATCGGTCGATCTTTGTTATTTCATAGATTTGTTCTATTCCAGCCCCCAGCAATAAAGCTTGTTGGACCTGATTTATTCTCCACTCAGTTGGAGTCTCAATCATTTTTAGCAATTCATCCAAGCTGTTTTTGCCGCTTATATAGCTGAACTCACTACCCTTTTTCTCCAATGACCTCAGCGCCTTCTGCAAAGCTTGGCCGAATGTCCTGCCAATAGCCATGGCCTCGCCAACGCTTTTCATAGTTGTGGTCAAAGTTGCATCAGCCGCCGGGAATTTCTCAAAAGCAAACCTGGGTGCTTTTACAACAACGTAGTCAAGAGTGGGCTCAAAGCTAGCGGGAGTAACCTTCGTGATGTCGTTTTCAATTTCATCAAGGGTGTATCCAATTGCCAATTTGGCAGCAATTTTGGCAATTGGATATCCAGTTGCCTTACTTGCCAAAGCAGAGGACCGGGAAACCCTCGGGTTCATCTCGATGATGATTACTCTTCCCGTGTCTGGATCGACTGCAAATTGGATGTTGCAACCACCGGTATCAACACCAACCGCTCTAATCACAGCAATTGAAAGGTTTCGAAGGTTTTGATACTCACGATCAGTGAGGGTTAGAGCGGGGGCAACAGTGATTGAGTCTCCTGTGTGCACCCCAACTGGGTCAACGTTTTCAATTGAGCAAACGACAACCACGTTGTCGTTTTTATCTCTCATCAGCTCTAGTTCGTATTCCTTCCAACCCAGTATTGATTCCTCCAATAAGACTTCATTGGTTGGAGATGCATCTAATCCACCACCAGCAATTCGATACAGATCCTGTTCATTAAAGGCAATTCCGCTTCCAAGACCTCCCATGGTGAAACTTGGCCGAACTACCATTGGGTAGCCGAATTCCTCAACTGTGTCTAGGGCTTCTTCCATTGAGTGAGCAATTTTGCTTCTAGCAACATCCCCGCCTAATTTGAGAACCAGGTCTTTGAATGTTTGCCTATCTTCTCCAGCGCGAATAGCATCAACATTTGCCCCAATGAGTTCAACACCATATTTTTCTAATAGACCCTGGTCATGGATCTCCATGGCGGCATTCAGTGCCGTCTGTCCTCCCAATGTTGGAAGGATTGCGTCAGGCTTTTCTTTTTGGATGATTTTTTCAATAACTTCAGCTGTTATCGGCTCGATATAGGTTGCATCCGCGAACCCAGGGTCGGTCATGATCGTGGCGGGGTTTGAATTAATAAGAATTACCCTTATGCCTTCTTCTTGCAAAACCCTGCAGGCCTGTGTTCCCGAATAATCAAATTCCGCGGCTTGACCAATAACAATCGGACCGGATCCAATGACCAAAACGGAACTGATATCACTTCTTTTTGGCAAGTTTGCTTCCAATCATCTCGATAAATTCATCAAACAGGTAGTGGCTGTCGTGGGGACCCGCGGAGGCCTCTGGGTGATATTGAACACTGAAGGCGTCTATGTCTTTACATTTCAAGCCTTCCACCACTCCGTCGTTGAGACTTCGATGTCTAACCTGCACTTCACCAAAACCGGCTGGAGAGCTCGCAGTATCTTTATCAAGATCTACAGCGAATCCATGGTTGTGCGCAGTCACTTCAACCCTTCCGGATTCGGCGTTGAAAACTGGCTGGTTAATTCCCCTGTGCCCAAATTGGAGCTTATAGGTGTTAAATCCCAAAGCTCTCCCCAGCAACTGATTTCCAAAGCAAATACCGAAAAACGGTATTCCGTCTCTTAGAAGCTCTTGCAGGGTTTCCACCTGTGAGCTGCTGGCCTCAGGGTCACCGGGTCCGTTTGAATAAAAAAGTGCGTCCACTGACTGTGCTCTAATTTCATCTGCGGTGGAATCACTTGGCATCACCACCAGCTCCAAACCCCTTTGCCGTAAATGATCAAGAGTGGCTTTTTTCACACCCAAATCCAATACCGCCACTTTTGCCAGTTTCTGCGCAGGAGGCGAGAGTGTATAAGGCTTGGCAGTGGTCACTGTTGCAGATAAAGACAAACCTCTCATTTCTGCACTTTGCTTGACAGCATCGTGCATCTCCGGGGTCGGTTCATTCAAACCGTCAGCTTTGAAAATCCCTCCACGCATGGCACCCGCCTCACGGATTGCTAGAGTCAATGCCCTGGTGTCAACACCCTCGATTGCAACAATGCCGTCTTTTTTCAACTCTTCAGCAAGTGTTCGTTCTGATCTGAAGTTACTGGGTATTGGACTGTATTCACGGACTACATAGCCCGCGACCCAATTCTTTCTAGACTCCATGTCCTGATCATTCATACCTGTATTGCCAATGTGCGGTGCTGTTTGAACGACAATCTGCCCGGCATAGCTTGGATCGGTGAGAGTCTCTTGATAGCCAGTCATTCCAGTTGCAAACACAACCTCACCAAGGCTCTCTGTATCAGCCCCAAACATCTTGCCCTCAAAAAATTGACCGTTTTCTAGGACTAAAAAAGCCTTCAAGCGCTTACCTCTTTTTCAAACATTTCTCTCTCTTGCCGATTTTGAAAACGGATATTTGTGACTAGTTGGATACTGTCATGCATCCAGGAAATACTGGTTAGGCCACCTGGCTCAACGGCTCTGTCAATTGTTGCAGTGGATTTTTCAACTCCAACCAAAGACGCTCGGGGGATCAGAAAACCACGCTCCCCTTTTCTACAAATAGAAACTCCTTGCTGACCAACAGAGACACTGGCCCTTCCTCGCGGACCCATTCCGTGGGCGAGGACACGTCTTAGGGGATTAGCTGCAAACACAGTTGAGACATATAAACAATCTGAACCCTCACAGTCCACCGGTTGTGTGAGATTGGCAATTTCATCACTTTCGATAAGCCGCTTTTTTCGATAACCGATGCCAACCGCTATTGCTATAAATACAACTACCAGCACCAATGCAAAGCCAATTATCTCCCTGGTCATGAAACCACCTGAAAGCTTTTATAACTAAACTCGCCCTTATAGATCGTATGCGTCACAGCAGAGCTAAAACTCATGCCGGTATATGGATTATTTGATGACTTTGAAAATCTATTCCCCTCAACAATTACATCTTTGTTGGGGTCAACGATGGTTATGTTTGCTTCGCTACCGATTTCCAGGCTACCTTGGTTTGCTAATCCGCCAATCTCTGCAGGTCTTGCACTCAATACCTCTTGCAAACGATTCCAATCACTATCACCAGATTCGATTAGCACTTTGTGTGCGACCTGATAAGCCTGCTCCAATCCTGTCATCCCAAACGCGGCTGATTCCCAATCTTGGTCTTTTAGGTCATGTGAATGTGGTGCGTGATCGGTGCCTATGACATCTATCGTTCCCTCAATCAATCCTTGCTTCAATGCCTCCGCATCAGCCTTGGTCCTGAGTGGTGGGTTGACTTTGAACCTAGTGTCATATTCACGGGCACTTAGCTCAGTAAGCATCAAATGGTGAGGGGTCACCTCTGCTGTCACCGGGAAACCTCGTTGCTTGGCCCATGAGATTAGTTCAACACCCAATTTTGTGGTCACGTGACAGATATGCAAAGGACACCCAGTTTGCTCGCTAAGCAAAGCGTCTCGGAGAATGATTGACTCTTCGGCACTTGCTGGCCATCCTTTTAAGCCAGTTATTCTTGAAATATCACCCTCATTGATCTGCGAACCGATAGTCAGTGTGGGTTCTTGTGCATGCTGAGCGATTATCCCGCCCAGTGGTTTTAGGTATTCCATCGCCGTTTTCATAAGTGCAGCGTCGGAGACGCAATGCCCGTCATCGCTGAATATCTTTACGGCGGCTATTGAGTTTCGCATGCCACCCAGAGCAGCTAATTCTTTGCCCTCAATATTTTTGGTGATTGCACCAACAGGTCGAACATCGACAAGACCAGCCTTTTGGCCCAATTCGTGCACTTGAGTGACAACTCCTGCATTATCTGCAACCGGTTGTGTATTTGCCATTGCAAATAAAGCTGTGTAACCACCGCTTGCTGCCGCCTGCGAGCCACTCAAAACAGTTTCACTCTGTTCAAAGCCTGGTTCCCGGAGATGGGTGTGAAGATCTACAAATCCAGGCAGGGCGATCATGCCGGTTAGGTCAATATCCCCACTTGCTGATGCTTTTTCAATGGAGGCAATTTTTGACTTGGTAATGACGATGTCAACCATCGACCCATCAGCCAGTTCCAGATTAGACAGTCGCATTTTTGCCTCCAAGCACGCTTGAGAGAACTGCCATGCGAACAGCAAGTCCGTTTTTTACCTGCTTTAGAACCATGCTCTTCTCACTTTCAGCAGCATAACTAGATATCTCCAAGCCTCGATTCATTGGGCCAGGATGTAAAATTAGGGCATCTGGAATTGATTTTGCCCGTCTCTCGCTCAACCCCCAAAGATTTGCATACTCCCTGTCAGATGGGATAAGAGGTTGATTCATGCGCTCCTTTTGAACCCGAAGCATCATCACCGCATCTGGCTTTACCTCCAAAGCCTCATCCAGATTGGCATACCCTGATTCCGGTGCAAAGCTTCCAGGGCCCGCAACAATGACCTCAGCACCCAGTTTTGCTAACAGGTCAATATTCGATCTGGCAACTCTGCTGTGAACGATGTCGCCAATGATCAGTACCCGCTTTTTGTCTAAACCTTTTCCATCGGGAATGTCAAAGCCCTGCCTGAGCGACAATGCATCAAGCAATGCCTGCGTTGGGTGTTGGTTCATGCCATCACCAGCATTTATGACACTCGCGGTAGTCCAGTCATTATTCGCCATCGAGTAGGCTGCACCGCCCTTTGGGTGTCGCATGATTAGAGCGTCCGCACCCAGCGCCTCAAGAGTCTGGGCGGTGTCTTTGAGATTCTCGCCTTTATTGATCGCACTTGCTTCGGCAGCAAAATTGATGACATCTGCACTCAGTCTTTTTGCGGCTAATTCAAAACTAATTCTTGTACGTGTGGAGTTTTCAAAGAAAAGCGTAAATACGGTTTTCCCTTGCAGGGTTGGGAATTTCCGGCTGGACTCTTCATTTAGTCTCGATATCTCTGCAGCTTGATCCAAAAGCTCGATAGTTTCATCGCGTTCTAGTTGCGCGGTTGATAACAAATGCCTCATTCAATCACCACCGAATTTTCGCCATCAATGTCCATGGTTTTTACCTGAACTTTTTCAGTCAGCGAGGTTGGGATATTTTTGCCAACATAGTCAGCTCTTATTGGCAATTGCCTGTGTCCTCGGTCAACTAATACAGCTAGCTGCACCTCAGCTGGTCGTCCGAAGCTTGATAATGCGTCAAGTGCTGCTCTTATGGTTCTTCCTGAAAACAAAACATCGTCAACCAACACCACTAACCTGCCGTCAACATTTCCAGGTATGACAGTCTCAGATATTGCTTTAGCAGGTCGAGTATCCAGGTCATCTCTAAAAAGGCCAATGTCTAATTGACCGAGTTCAGAATTGCCGGGTGCAATTTCATCCAAGTTCTCTTGAATAGATTGGGCCAGAGATACCCCTCTGGTTGGGATACCGAGCAATAAAAAAGGCTCCGAGTTTCTCTCTAGAATCTCGTGAGCCATGCGCCTGCTGGTGCGCTTGATGTCTTCTTCAGACATGACAGTTTTCACTCTTACTCCTTCTTCGCCTCACAGGACGAATTTAAAGGTTTAGCTAAACCTATCAAATCACCTCTTTGGATTTCGACACCGCGTGCAAAATTCCTGAGATAAATTTGGAAGACTCCTCTGTCGAATACTCCTCAGCCAGATTTTTTGCTTCAGAAATAGCGACGGCGTCTGGTATTTCATCGTTATAGAGAATTTCAAAGCAAGCGACTCTGAGTATCGCAAGATCTAGATTTGACATGCGGTCTAATCTCCAGCCTTGCGAGTTGAGTTCTATCTTTGAATCAATCGCCGATTGATGATCGGCGAAACCTGTAACCAAAGATTTGGCATAGTCGAAAATATCCTCTTGATTTTGCCTCTCAGAGTTTTGCTTGAATGTAATCTCCAGCAATTCCTCGGCATTTTTATTGCGTATATTGCCGGCAAACAGAGCATCAACAGCTCTTTTTCTTGCTTTTGTCCTAGCGCTCACTTATTCCGAAACCCGACCCAGGTAATCACCTGTTCGAGTATCAACCTTTACTTTTGTACCTTGCTCTAAAAACAGTGGAACCTGAATGCTCGCCCCGGTTTCCAGGGTGGCTGGCTTGGTGCCTCCGCTAGATCGATCACCCTGCAGGCCAGGTTCTGTAAAAGTAACCTCTAAAACCACTGATGGTGGCATTTCAATATAGAGCGGCTCTCCCTCGTGGGTTGCAACTGTAATCATCTGATTTTCTAGTATGTAATCAGATGCATCGCCGACCACTTTTTCGGGAACAGTAATCTGGTCATAGGTTTTGCTATCCATGAATACAAAACCCTCACCGTCGTTATACAGATACTGCATCTCGGCTCTGTCCACATTCGCGATGTCTACCTTCACACCAGCGTTAAATGTCTTATCAATAACTTTCCCATTCACCACGTTTTTGATCTTTGTCCTCACAAACGCGCCACCCTTTCCAGGTTTCACGTGCTGAAACTCGATGACCATCCATAGTTGTCCATCCATTGATAAAACTGTGCCGTTTTTTATGTCGTTACTTGTTGCCAATTACTCGCCTCTTCTTGATCTGATCTCCGCAATCGCATGCAGATAAACATTTTTTCCAAATCCAGCAATGGTTCCAGTCACCACCGGGGAAACGACGCTGTTTTGCCTAAAACTCTCCCTTGCTGAAGGGTTACTCAGGTGACACTCAATCGCTATTTGACCACTTGATGTGAGTGAGGACAAGGCATCTCGAAGTCCGTAGCTGTAGTGAGTGAAAGCCCCTGGATTGATAATTACGTCTATTTTTTCTTTCTGAGCCTTTTGAATCTCATCAATCAATACACCCTCAGAATTGGACTGAACCCATTCGAAGTTCTCAGCTGTTTGTTTCATGAGCCAGTTGTGAATGTCCTCTAAGGAATCACTTCCGTAGACCTCTGGTTCTCTCAAGCCCAACATATTTAGGTTAGGCCCATTGAGTATCAAAATCTGCATGGGATAAGGCTAGTCAATTATCGACTGGTAAGTGGCAAAAAGCTCTTCTTCGGTGAGAGATGAAGTGATCTCCGGCTTCCCAAAATCCTGCAAGGTTACAAACCTCAAGATTCCACCTCGGACCTTCTTATCTTTTTTCAAAGCATCAAATAACTGTGGCCAACGATCGCCTCGATAGCTCACTGGAAGACCCAGTGAAGTGAAAATCGACCTGTGTCTATCAACTTGGTCAGCACTTAGATGCCCCTTGGAAAGTGACAATTCAGCGGCATAGACCATGCCAATCGAAATTGCAGCTCCGTGTCGCCACTGATATCTTTCGACGTTTTCTATTGCGTGACCCAAAGTGTGTCCATAATTTAGAAATTCTCTTTCTCCGGATTCCCTGAAGTCACTCTCAGTCACCTTGCGCTTGATCGAAATTGATTTATTAATCAGCTCTTCCAATAATTCAGAATCTGGGTCGGTCACAGAATCTAGATTTTTTTCAATAACTTCTAATATGCCCGGATCATAAACAAACCCATATTTCACAACCTCCGCAAACCCTGCGGTTAGATCGTGTTTAGGAAGTGTCTTGAGGGTGTCTATATCCGCAATCACTGCGGCGGGAAGGTAAAAGGTTCCAACTAGGTTTTTGCCCTCGGAGGTGTTCAGGCCAGTTTTGCCACCAATCGCTGCATCAACCATGGCCAAAAGGGTGGTTGGGATGGCTATGTATCTGACACCTCTGAGCCAAGTGCTGGCAATGAAACCGGCCATGTCAGTTGTCGCACCCCCACCAAGACCAATTACGGCATCATTTCTATTGAAATCAGCTTGACCCATGATTTGCCAGGCGAAACTTGCAACCTCAACTCTTTTGCTGTCATCGCCATCTGGAATACCGGCAAGCAAAACTTCAAATTGATATCCATCGAGGTTTTCCTTCAATTGTTCTGCGGAACTGGTAAGTGCTTGCGGGTGTACGACCAATACTTTTTTCACGCCCGAGAGGTGTTTATGCACCTCATCAAGTAATGCTCTACCAACAACTACTGGGTATTCATGCATTTTCACTCCTAAAAACCTCTACACATCTGTCTGCCACTGCAGAAAGTGGTTTCCCATCAATAGATATCTCTTCTGTTGCCACCTGTTCATACAGTGACTTGCGTTGTTCATAAATCTTTATCCAGTCTTGATAGCCGTTTTTCAACAAAGGTCTTTTTTTGGAACCAATAAATCTTGTCCGCATTTGTTTTCCCTTTGTGGATAGGTAAACAACTTTCTTGTTGACTAGAAACTCGCGATTCTCTTCAGCCAGCACAATACCTCCACCTGTTGCAATCACTCCCTCAAAGGCACTGAGACTTTTGAGAACCTGGGTCTCTAGTTCTCTGAAATGGCCCTCGCCGTGATTGGCAAAAATATCTGCAATTGCGCCGTGCTCTGCACTGATTAATTTATCGGTATCTCGAAACTCAACTTCGAGTTTTTTAGACACCTTTTTTCCGATTGTGGTTTTTCCAACACCCATTGGACCAACCAAAATGAGCTGATTCATTAGCGCGCTATTCGCGACCTGAGGTTTTCGGGGATGGATGCAAGGTAGCTCTGCATGTTCCTGTCAACCTCGAGAAGACTATCTCCACCAAATTTCTCAATCACAGCATCGGCTAACACCAGTGCGGCCATCGCCTCAGCAATGATTCCCGCAGCTGGAACAGCACAAACATCACTTCTTTGGTGATGGGCGGTTGCTTCCTCACCTGTTGATGTGTCAACCGTAGAAAGCGCCCTAGGAACCGTCGATATGGGCTTCATTCCAACTTTTACCCTGAGAATCTCCCCATTGGTCATACCACCTTCTAATCCCCCGGCTCTGTCTGTTTTTCTCGACACCTCGCCATCGATTACCTCAATTTCATCGTGAGCCTCGGAGCCTCTGCGTTTTGTGGTTTCTAAACCGTCACCAATTTCCACGCTTTTCATAGCCTGAATACTCATCATTGCCTGCGCTAAACGTCCGTCTAGCTTCCTATCCCAATGCACATAGGATCCTAGCCCCGGGGGTAATCCGTAAACCAACACCTCAACCGTTCCACCTAAGGTGTCTCCGTCTTTTTTGGCGCTATCAATCTCGTCTACCATCGCTTTTGAAACCTTCGCATCAGCACATCTGACCAAATCAGCATCAAGAGCTTCTCGATGTTTAGGGTTTGGCGTCGCATCTCTGACAGAAATGTTGCCGATACTGGTTGTGTGCGAGATGATTTCAATCCCGAGTGAAGAAAGAAAAGCTTTTGCTATAGATCCCAGTGCCACTCTGGCCGCAGTCTCTCTTGCACTCGCTCTTTCCAACACCGGTCTTGATTCATCAAAACCATATTTCTGCATACCCGTGAAATCAGCGTGACCAGGCCTAGGTCTCGTGAGAGGCTGAGCTCGAGCACCACTAAGTTGGTCCATGTCTACTGGCTCTGGGGACATAATTTGTTCCCACTTTGGCCATTCGGTGTTGGCAATTCGCACAGCAATCGGACCACCCTGGCTAATCCCATGTCTCACACCAGAGGAAATAGTTAGCTCATCCTGCTCAAATTTCTGCCTAGAACCCCTGCCATAACCAAGGCGTCTCCTGGCCATTTCACTAATGATGAAACTTTTATCAATTTCCACGCCAGCAGGGAAGCCTTCTAAAACGCACACAAGCTCCGGGCCGTGAGATTCACCAGCAGTTATCCATCTAAGCATTGGACCATTCTCCCACACGACCGACCAAAGCCTTTCTCATAATTGCCGTAAGTTCTTCAAGATCAATGTTTGGCTTGCCCAGCAAGCTACTAAAGGCAGTGCTTTGAGCGACAGCCTGATGTAAAAGCATTTCATATCCACTTATTAGCTTTGGGTTACCTGAATTTCTGGCCGAAGAGTAGGCAACATCTAAAACATAGTCATGTGGTAGATATCCTGACTCTGCATTTTCCGGGGTTGTGTCGATGACAAGATCGACTCGGTCCAGCTCAGCAACGGAAATGTTTCGCTGTTTGGCCCAATTTTCAATAGCTAGAAGCTTCTCAGGATTTCTGCCTGAGAAAGATAGGTTTTTATCTCTCATTGCAACTGCCGCACTTTTTGCAGTTGCTCCCGTTCCAATAATCTGAACTGACTGAATGTCTAGCGAATCAACAGAAGCGACGATGCCGTAAACGTCAGTATTTAGAGCAGTCACCCGTGAATTGCTAATCAATAAAGTGTTGCTAACACCTGTTAGTTTGGATTCGTCATCATGGCTATCAGCTAATTCAAATGCGTCAAGCTTTAATGGCATTGTCAAAGAAAGTCCCGCATAGCTATCTAAATCAATTGCTGTGAGTTTGGATTTCTCCACCTTTTCATAGCTTGCCTCTATCTCTAAAAATCCAAACGCTGCTTCATGAAGTGTTGGTGATAGTGAATGACTGATGGGTGAACCCATAACTGCGAATTTCACTAGCATGCACCCGGGTTATCACGGCAATACTGTCTAAACTTATCCACATCTTGGTCGTGGGCAGCGAAGGTCTCGTTGAATAACGTCTCTCCGGTGGCAAGGTTCACAGTGACAAAATACAACCAGTCGCCATCCGCTGGATTAACTGCAGCATCGATAGCCAGGCCACCGGGGTTACCGATCGGACCGATTGGTAGATCAGGGTAATAATACGTGTTGTATGGGTTTGATGGATCGGCTCTTTGTTCATCTGTGGTGGTTACCGTTTCACTGCCGGTTCCGTAGTTCACCGTTGCATCACTTTGCAAAGCCATCGGAGGTTCTGATTCCAAGCGGTTATTAAACACTGCAGAGACCTTATAAAAATCAGGCTCCAGTCTTGCCTCCAATTGAATGATACTTGCCATTGTTAGCAGTTCGTGGGCATCAGCCCTTGAGTAGCCATGCTTTGCAAGCTCTTCATCCAATCTTGTAAGCAATGTCTGAACCACCTGCTCTGCACCGACACCCGGGTCGAATTGATAAGTTGCTGGAAACAGATATCCATCCGCAGTTTCTGCGGGGTTATCAATACCCAGTGAGTCCAAATCACTCAAGGCGTCAATCATGTCTGAGGAAGAAATTCCAAGCTGAGTTTCGATTTCTTCGATGGTTTGGTCAATCGTCAGACCTTCTCTTAGGCGCAACTGCTCATAAACTCTGTTATCCCCTTCAATCAGGATTTCAACGGCCCTAAGTCCTGGGATTTGCGAGGGAAAAGAGTAAGTACCTGGAAATATAGTCGGGTCTAAATCAAGCATTGGCTGATAGACAGCATCAAAGCTCTCCACCACATCGGCCTCTAAAAGTAACCTTGCAACATCTGATCCAGTTGCACCCTGTGGAATTGTTATTTCTACCTCTGGTCCACCAGGGCCCGGATAATCATCTACCGTGAAGCGATCTATAATTTGTTGAACCCCACCACCAATGAAGTTAACGGCCACAGCACCAACCCCTACAAGAACGCCAACCGAAAGCAAAGCAGCAACTAGACCCCCAAATTTTCTTTTCCTTCTGGGCCTAGTGGTTGTTTCAGTTTCAAAATCCATTGACATCTTTCGCAAGGCTGGGGTTTGAAAGTCCTAACTTAAGTATTTCAGCAGCACTTAGAGAATCAACTTCTGCTTTGGCGTTTTTTCTCCCTTTTGCGGAAGTAAGTGCGATGTTTGTGGTCATACGTTCATCAATCAGCCGCACTGGAACATCTGTCTTCAAGTTTCTTGCGAATTCGATGGCATCTTCTGTGCTTGCAGTATTAGAACCTTGCAGGTTTAGAGGCAATCCTATGAAGATGACCTCAACTTTTCGCTGTTGGCATTCGTCATGAATTGATTCATAAGCTCCATCTCGCGAGACGGTTCTCAGGGGAAGCACGACGCCCTGAGATTCAAAAGCCAGACCCACTCTCGCCTTTCCAACATCCACGCCCAGAGCTGTCAAGATAGCTCTCCCTCTAATGCGCTCAATGCTTCGTTCAGTTTCGAAATGTCACTTCCACCACCTTGCGCGAAATCGGCTTTTCCACCTCCACCGCCACCGAGAATAGTTGCCGCAAGCTTTACCAAATCTCCAGCTCGATAAGTCTCTTGGGCTTCTCTTCCAACGGCCGCACTCACTAAAGGGCGGCCAGCTATATTTGCCAGAAGTGCAACAACTGATTTTGGACCTAGTTGCTCGGACGCCTTCATAGATAGCTGCCTGAGTTGATCAGCGTTTTCTACCTCAACCAGAGATACCAGCTTTGAATTTTTTGCCCTTGCCGTTAGCTCAGGAACCATCATCAGGGCAAGTTCGGACTTGGCTTTCTCAAGCTCCTTTTGAGTCCTTCTCAATGTTTCCTGCTGTTCTAGTATTCGTGACACCAACTCTTCATCGTTAGATTTGAATGCCGCGGCAAGTGTCTTAAGTAGATCTCTTTGTTTTTGAAGCTCCCGCAGAGATTCAATCCCAACATTTGCCTCAATCCTTCTGGAGTTGGAACCAACTGAAGCTTCACCAGTTATCGAAACATTGCCAATCTGGGAACTTCTGGAAACATGTGTTCCACCACATAGTTCTCGAGACCAGGGACCTCCCACTTCAATCACTCTGACAGTCTCGTCATAGGTCTCACCAAATAACGCCAGCGCACCAAAATCTTTTGCCTCTGGCAAGCTCATGAAATGAGCACTAACGGCAAGATCGCTTCTGATTGCAAGGTTGGAGACTTCTTCAATCTCACTTTTGGTTTCTTTGCTTAGAGCTTCTCCCCAATTGAAATCCAAGCGCATGTATCCCGGCCGGTTATAGCTACCCGATTGCACCGCATCAGGACCCAACACCTGCCTGATTGCGGCATGAACAACATGCGTTGCGCTATGCGCTTGGCATGCTCCCAATCTCCACTGCTGATCTACCCTTGAAATGACACTTTTTCCAGGTTCTGGTGCGCCAACCAAGGATTTAACCTTGTGAGTTATAAGGCCTCTCACAGGTTTTTGAACATCCAAAACCTCCAATTCCAGGTTTTCACCAAGAATCAGTCCGGCATCAGAGTCCTGACCTCCGCTTTCGGCATAGAGGCTGGTTCTATCCAAGACCACTTCATATAATCCATCGCCGATTTCATTCACCCCAAGAATTTGTGCCTCGGATTGCAATTCTTCATAGCCTGTAAAGACAGTCTCACCCAAACTTCTCATGTTGCCAATGAATTCATCATCGTTTGTTGCAGAACGTTTTGATCTGGCATCCGCCTTGGCCCTGGATTTCTGTTCGCTCATATAAGAATCGAATCCTGCACGGTCAACTGTTTTGCCACTTTCTGAGGCTATTTCTTCCGTTAGGTCAATAGGAAAACCAAAAGTGTCGTGCAATTTGAAGGCAACCTCAGCACTTAGCTGGTTGCCCTTTAGCTCTGACAACTCTTTTTCAAGTAGTTGCTCTCCAGCCACTAAAGTCTTCAAAAAAGAAGATTCCTCGTTTGCAGCCAGCTTTTGGACTCTTTCAAATGTCTCAGAGAGTTCTGGATATGCATCGACCATTGCGTTTTTGCTGGTTTCGAATAGCTCCGCCATGCTCGGTTTCTCAACTCCCAAAAGCCTGAGTGATCTAATTACACGTCTTAGAAGTCGCCTAAGGATATAGCCGCGTCCTTCATTAGAAGGTGTAACACCATCACTCATGAGCATCAGCGAACTTCTAACGTGATCAGCGATCACTCTCATCCGAACATCATGCTCTTCATTTTCGCCATAGGTTATTCCAGAGAGTTTTTCTGAATGCTCTATAAGCGGTCTGACCTGATCTATTTCATAAATATTGTCAACATCCTGCATTAAAAAGGCCACGCGCTCTAAGCCCATACCGGTGTCAATGTTTTTACTTGGCAATTCACCAAGGATTGGAAAGTCTTCCTTTCCTCCCCCGTCGCCACGCTGATACTGCATGAAAACTAGATTCCAGATTTCTATGTAGCGATCTTCATCCGCTTCAGGACCACCTTCAACACCGTATTGTTCTCCGCGGTCAAAATAAATTTCGGAACACGGCCCTGCGGGACCAGCTTGCCCAGTTGACCAGTAGTTATCTTCCATTCCTCGCTTTTGGATGCGTTGGGCAGGAACATCGGTGTGGTTTAACCAAAGATCTTCAGACTCCTGGTCATCTTTATAAACAGTTACCCACAACTTGTCTTTTTCTAGGCCTAGTCCACCATCTTCTTTCGAAGAGGTTAGAAACTCCCACGCATAGGTGATTGCCTCTTTTTTAAAGTAATCACCAAAACTGAAGTTTCCATTCATCTGGAAAAAAGTGCCGTGACGAGTGGTTTTACCGACCTCCTCGATATCCAGTGTTCGCACACACTTTTGAACACTGGTTGCTCGCTTATAGGGAGCTGGTTCAACGCCGGTCATATAAGGAATAAACGGCACCATTCCAGCAACCACGAACATTAGGTTCGGGTCATGAGATATCAATGGGGCGCTAGGAACAACCTCATGGTCTTTGGACTCAAAAAAATCTAGCCAGCGCCGCTTTATTTCAGCGGTTTGCATACCTATTTTTTCTTCGCCTGCTTGTGAATTTCCTGCTCACGCTCACGGAAACCTTCAGCCACAGCCTCACCGAATTCCTTGGCCGCCTGCTTGCCCTCATCGGCCATCTGCTTGGCCTGCGGGTTATCACGAAGCTGTTGAAGGGCGAGAGCTCCGAGACCTATTCCAGCTATAAACCAGCCAAATTTACTCATTTTCCACTCCCTTTAAAAATCCCTTTACCAAATCCTTTGGTAACACCTATTAGTTTAGCCAATGGACCACCAATACCCGCAGTCAATACTGCAACCAGGCTATTAACATTCTCAGTTACCTGTTCAACGTCCTCGGTTATCGAGTCAACCCTTTTGAGCTGTTTATTCAATTCAGAGATCGAAACATTGGCCTCTTGCAGCATTGGTTTTAGCTCTTGGTTCAAAAGCTTCACGGTTACCGTTGTCTCATCAACAACTTTTGCAAGCTTGATAAGCGGTAGTCCCAGAAAAATAACCAGCAGAACAAAACCGCCCGCAAAAAGCAGCCCGATTATGTCGCCGATGGCCATTACTTACCTCGCTGCGTAGTACTCAACCACGAGCTGAACATCACAGGTGATTGGCACCTCTGCACGCTTTGGCCTGCGCACCAACGTTGCCTGAAGCTTTTCAAGATCGGCAGTTAAATACTCAGGTAGGGCCGGTAGAACATCTGCATGTCCGCCAGCAGCTGCCACCTGAAAAGGCTCAGTCTTTTCGCTGTCTGGGTGAACGTGAATCATCTGTCCTGGCTTTACGCGAAAGCTTGGACGGTCAACTCTCTGCCCATCAACCATGATGTGACGGTGAACAACCAACTGCCTTGACTGAGCAATTGTGCGAGCTAGACCTGCACGCAACACAATCGCGTCTAGGCGCATCTCCAAAAGCTCAACCAGGTTCTCACCAGTCAAGCCATCTGCTCGTTTGGCTTCTTTAAAAGTTCTTCTTAGCTGTGCCTCGCGGATACCGTATTGTGCGCGTAGACGCTGCTTTTCACGCAAACGCACCGCATAGTCACTGTCACTGCGACGCTTTGTGCGACCGTGCTGACCTGGACCGTAAGGACGCTTCTCCATGTATTTGGCGGCCTTTGGGGTAAGGGCTAGTCCCAGAGAACGGGACAGTCTGGTCTTGGACCTAGTTCTGGATGTCTTTGACAAAAATTACCTTTCGTTATTCATTCTTTGGACTCAGCCGCTAGTCCAAACAACCCCGAAATACTAGCACGCAGCTGGCATCAAAAGCCAGAGCCTTTATTGAGAATCTGCTGTATCCGAAGATATCTCTCCGCAAATGATTTCTCTCCATCAATCTCAACGGGTTGGTAGTAATCAGGTAATGAGTGATTGGAGTGTGACTGAGAAACAATTCTGTTTTCATAATCATGTGGGTATAAATATCCCTTACCCCTTGGAATCAGTGCATCCGGTATGGAGGGGGTCAGGCCGTTCTCAACATCAGCAATTGCTTGATTTATTGCAACATATGAAGAATTGCTCTTTCCGCTCAGTGACAACATGATGGTCAATTGAGCAAGCGGAATCCTTGCCTCAGGCATGCCTATCTGCTGAACGATGTTCAGTGTCGCACTGGCTGCGTTTATCGCATTGGGATTTGCTAGTCCAACATCCTCACTCGCCAAAATAGCCAGCCGTCGAGCTACAAACATCGGATCTTCTCCGCCAACAAGCATCACGGCCAAATAATGAAGTGCAGCGTTGACATCGCTGCCCCTGACAGATTTGATGAACGCCGAGATAGTTTGATAGTGATTATCACCAGCACGGTCATAGTGAAGCTGCACCTTTGATTGAACACTCTTAACGCTTTCAACAGTGATCTCATCACCCGATAACTCAACAATGCTGATGAGCCTTCTGGCATCGCCACCACTAAGCATGATTAATAGTTCTAAGGCTTCGGGGTCAACTGTTTTAGCCGAAGCTTTTATTGCTGAATTTGCAATCAATGACAGTTCCTCATCGGTCAGTGAATTGAGTCGAATAACCAGTGTTCGAGAGAGCATTGCAGGATTTAGTGCAAAGGATGGATTTTCGGTTGTTGCTCCAAACAGACTGATGGTGCCATTTTCGGTTGCCTTCAACAACGAATCCTGCTGGCTTTTTGAAAAGCGATGAATTTCATCTAAAAACAAAATGGTATGCCGATTAAATGTTTGCCAAGTCTCGATTGCTTTTTTTGATACCTCTCGAATCTCTTTTACGCCACTGTCAATAGCGCTTAGCTCAACAAATTCCGCATCGATCTCCTTGCTGATAAGGCGAGCAAGTGTTGTCTTTCCAGTTCCTGGTGGCCCTTGCAAAATCATGGATCTGGGCTGTCTTGAATCCACCATTCCCCTGATTGGGCTGCCGGTCTCGAATAGATGAGTTTGACCAATAAAGCTTTCAAGGCTCGTTGGGCGTAATTGTTCGGCTAGCGGTTTTTGCATAAAGAGAACTCTAAGAGAACTACAATGGTCGAGGCTAGGAGACAAATGGCGAAAACAAATCGTGATCGAGAAATAATTGAGCGCTATCAAGCAAAGCAAGAGATAGCGAGACAGCGAGCAGAAAGAGCCCCGAGAGACAATCGTCTTTTTGCTCTGGTTGCAATAGGTGCTGTTTTGGTTGCTGGCTTTGGACAGGTGCTTTATTTCGGACTAACCACCGAAAGCGAAGCCTCAGTCGAAGAATCAGCTGATGAGGTGGTTGACGAAATAGATGAAGAACAGTCAAGCAATCAGGTCCCAGACCCTTCTGTAGCTGAAAACAGAGAGTGGCAGGGCACCTTGGAATTGAATAATGAACCACTTGATATCACTATGTTTGGTGATCTAGCTCCGCAGGCTGTTGCCAATTTTGTGACCCTCAGTGACACTGGGTTCTATGAGGACATGGACTGCCACAGGCTTGTGACAGATGGCATTTTTGTTCTTCAGTGTGGAGATCCAAACGGAGATGGCAGTGGTGGACCGGGATACACATGGGGTCCAATTGAGAACGCTCCAGAGAATGATTTATACCCAGCAGGTAGCATTGCAATGGCTAGGGCTGGCAACCTCGGAGACAGTATGGGTAGTCAATTTTTCATAGTTTATGAGGACAGCACCATCCCTAGTGACGTTGCCGGGGGTTACACAATCATGGGTCAAGTTGATAACGGTCTTGAAACAGTTCGTCAAATAGCCGAGCGAGGAACCACCGATGGCAGTAATGATGGAACTCCGGCAGAAACCGTAAAACTAAATTCTGTCGACCTTAACTAACAGGAGCCATAAAAGTGTCCATTGAAACCTCGCACGCAAGTGTTGATGAAAACAACAACGTTTATTTGATTGATGGGGGTGAGAAAAAACTCATCGGCCAATACCCAAATGTGACAGCCGAGGAAGCCCTCGCTTATTTTGAACGCAAGTTTCATGACCTGGACGCACAAATAAAGATTCTTGAACAGCGGGTGAAGTCCACAACTGCAACCCCGAGTGCGGTGGAAGAAAATCTTGTCGCAGTTGAAAAAGAGCTAGCTGAACCCAAATTTGTGGGAGACATTGCGACACTTAGAGATCGAATCCATCAACTAAAACCAGCCCTAGAGAAATTGCGGGAAGATCATAAGCAGAAGACTGAAGAAGCGGTTGCCAAGGCTCTAGCAGAAAAAGAGAAGATTGCCGCCAAAGCCGAACAAATAGCCAATCGAGACACCACAAAGACCATCTGGAAAAACGCCAGCAAGGAAATGCAGGAGCTATTTGAAAAATGGCAGGCGCTACAAAAATCGGGGCCCAGAGTTCCGAAGGCTCAAGCAGATCCAATCTGGAAGCGCTTCAGTAAGGCTAGGGCTAAGTTTGAGGCCGATAAGAGAGCTTTCTTCGCAGAACTAGATAAACGCGTCAAAGAGGCTAAAAAAGTCAAGACAGACATCGTCAAACAGGCTGAAGCACTTTCGAGCAAGGGAGCTGAAGCTGCAGATGAGTTTAAAAAGCTACAAGACCAGTGGAAAAAGCTAGCTCGCATCGGAAAAGGCGAAGATGCGCTTTGGGAGAAGTTCAAAGCTGCTGGGGATGTCATTTTTGAGCAGAAAAAGGCTGAGGACCAGAAACTGCGAGAGCAGGAGATGGAAAACTATAAGCAAAAACTTGAGCTTGTAGAAAAGGCTGAGAAGATCTCCCTTGATGATTTGAAATCAGCACGTGAACAGCTTTCCAAAATCAATGGTGAATGGTCGAAGATAGGAAGAGTACCCAGAGATAAGGTCAGAGAACTCGATTCTAGAATGTCCAAAATCGAAACTGCCGTGAAGAAAAAAGAGGAAGACGAGTGGCGCAGAACTGACCCCGAGAGTCAGCACCGCTCAAACTCACTAATTCAGCAGTTGGAACAATCAATTTCGGATCTAGAGACTGAAATCAAAAGCGTAACTGATTCAAAGAAAAAACAGGAATTGGAAAAAAACCTAGAGGCAAGGAAGTCCTGGTTGGAAGCTGCGAGGCAAGCGGCGGACTAACCGCCCTGCACCCTGTAAACGTCATAAACAGCGTCTATTCGTCGGATTTGATTGAAAATGTGGTCCAGGTGCGAGGGATCTGCCATTTCAAAGGCAAATTTGTTCATGGCCACTCGATCTTTGCGAGTAGTCACAGAGGCACTCAAGATATTGACGTGATTCTCACTTAACACACGAGTTACATCGCTGAGCAACCCGGAACGATCCAGAGCGTCTACCTGGATTTGCACCAAATAGACCCCTTTGGCGGAATCAGCCCAGCTAACATCCACTATTCGTTCCGGTTGATCATGAAGCGACTTCACGTTTTTGCAATCAACCCTGTGAATGCTCACTCCCTCTCCCCTGGTGATAAATCCCATGATTTCATCACCCGGAACAGGTGTGCAGCATCGAGCAATCTTTGTGAGAACATCGGGACTGTTTTTCACCAACACATAATTGTCGCCGCCTCGTTTAGAAGGTTTAGGATTCGTTATTTGAGTGAGCTCTCCAGTGTTGACGTCCTCGGCGGCCTGGGTCTTGGCGATAATTTTTTCAACTACCGTGGCAGCAGATACGTGACCCTCACCGATGCCACTTAGCAAGCCCTCAAGATTTACATATTTCAAATCAGCAACAACTTCTAACAGAGCGTCGCTTCCCATTAGTTGTTGAAGAGGCAATGACTGCTTGCGCATGGTTTTGGCGAGCATATCTCTGCCAACATCAACAGACTGCTCTTTGCGCTCAGCATTGAAATGCTGCTTGATTTTGGCTCTGGCTCTTGGAGATCTAACAAAATTTAGCCAGTCTTTACTGGGTGCTGCGCTTTCGCTTTTTGAGGTGAGCACCTCAACAACATCGCCACTACTCAAAGCAGTGTCTAAAGGCACCAGTCGAGAATTAACCTTTGCACCAATAGTTTTGTGCCCGACCTCAGTGTGAACAGCATATGCAAAATCAATGGGAGTGGCATCTGAGGGAAGACCAATTACGCGACCCTTTGGGGTGAAAACATAGACTTCTTTAGCACCGATTTCATAGCGAAGACTGTCAAGAAACTCTCCCGGGTCCTCTGTTTCACTTTCCCAGTCGCTAATTCTTTTTAGCCATGCCAAGCCATCATCTTGAACCTGTTCACCTTTTGAGGCCGCTTTGTATTTCCAGTGCGCAGCCACACCAAATTCTGCTCGCTGATGCATGTCATGCGTGCGAATCTGGATCTCAACAGCGCGACCATTTGGTCCAATCAAAGTGGTGTGTAGAGATTGATAGAGGTTGAATTTAGGCATGGCTATATAGTCTTTGAACCTGCCGGGAACGGGTGAATATTGAGCATGAAGAGCACCCAGAGCTGCGTAGCAATCCTTCACCGAGGAGACCAAAATTCTGATTCCAACTAGGTCATAGATGTCATCAAACTCTCTACCCCTTAAAACCATCTTTTGATAAATCGAGTAATACTGCTTTGGCCTGCCTTCAACCTTTGACTTAATTTTGTTCTTGCGAAGCTCTGAATCAATATCCCTGATCACGTTGTCGGTGTATTCACTTCGCTTGGGAGTGCGCTGTTTTACAAGATTTACTATCTCCTCATAAACCTTTGGATATAAAACACTAAAACTAAGATCCTCTAGTTCCCACTTAATGGTGTTGATACCCAATCTGTGAGCGAGCGGTGCATAAATCTCTAAAGTTTCCTGCGCTTTTCGCTTTGCAGATTCGACAGGAACAAAACCCCAAGTCCTTGCATTATGCAATCGGTCCGCCAGCTTGATAACCAAAACTCTTATGTCTCTGCTCATCGCAACAATCATTTTTCTAATGGTTTCAGCCTGGGTTTTATCACCAAGTTTGACTTTGTCTAGCTTGGTGACACCATCCACCAGCAGAGCCACCTCTTCACCAAAATCCTGACGCAGTTGCTCAAGACTGTAATCGGTGTCCTCAACAGTGTCGTGAAGCAAGGCCGCAGCAATGGTGGTGGGTCCTGTTCCCAGCTCAGCTAATATCTTTGCCACTGCGACAGGATGAGTGATGTAAGGCTCACCAGATTTCCTTGATTGCCCCTGATGGGCTTTCTCTGCCTTTTTGAAGGCGTTTTCAACGATTTGTGTATCACTGCGAGGATGATTGACTCTGACGATCCTTATAACCTCGTTCAGGTCACGATTATAAAAAGGGCTTTCCTTGGTGAAAATTCTGGGCAAACGAGAGCGCAGCGTTGGAATGCTGTCTGTCATTCCGCATCACCTCCCGTGAGCAGAATTCTACGCCCGGTTTGCCAAAACTTTGTCAGCGGCTTCTTTGAACTTGGTCTCACTCTCACGCAAATGTGAATACACAGGAGCTGCGATGAACACCGAAGAATAGGTTCCAACGATGGTTCCCACAAATAACGCAAGTGCTATATCTGTCAAAGTTCCTGCCCCCAAAAGCAAGGAACCAATGAATAAAATTCCTGCAACCGGTAACACAGCAACCACCGAGGTGTTGATTGAGCGGACTAATGTTTGATTCACAGCAAGGTTCACTTGCTCTGAGAAAGTTACATTTTCACTGAATTCAACGTTTTCGGTATTTTCTCGGACCTTGTCAAACACAACCACAGTGTCATAAAGCGAGTAACTCAAAATAGTCAGAAAGCCGATGATCGCTGCCGGACTCACCTCGAGTCCAAGACCACCATAAATACCGACAGTAATAATCAAATCATGTGCCAAAGCGGCAAGAGCAGCAACGGACATCTTCCAACTTCGGAAATAAAACGCCATCAGCAAAGAAACCAATATCAAAAACACAACCAGACCCTGAATCGCCTGATTGGTCACATCTGCACCCCAGTTGGGCCCAATAAAACTGCTTGCAACTTCACCGCCCTGAACACCGTAGGCATCAGCGAGTGCCAGCCTCAATTCTTCGGATTCAACATCCTCCAGCTGCTCGGTTTGGACACGAATAGAATCAACACCAACAGTATTTACAACACTGTCCGCCCCTGGAAAAAGATCATCCACGACCTCAGTGGCAACTGTCTCTCCTTGCGAGCTCACACCATCAATTCTGAACTCACTTCCGCCGGTGAATTCAATACCGAAACTGAATCCTCCGCGCAAAATAGGAGCCAGAATCGCAAGCAGAACAACAACTATTGCAACCAAGTACCAAGTTTTTCTGCGCCCAACAAAGTTAATCGAGCGCTTACCTGAATACAGGTCATTTCCAAAGTCTCTAAAACTTGCCATTAGGACTCGCCTCGCTCTCTAATTTCTTGCGCTTTTCGTTCCGCAATTGTCTGTCGCTTTGTAGCTTCCTTGTCAACTTTTTCAGCTTTACCTTTAGCTAGCCCTTCAGAAACCCTGAATTGACCACGTCCAACGTAGCTGGCGGCAACCTTTCCAACTTCAAACCCAGACCACGGACCTCCGCCTCGGAAGAACTTGGTTCTGGCTAATAACTGAACCAGTGGATGCGTGAACAGTAAGACAATAATTAGGTCAATTAGAGTCACCAATCCCAGAGTGAAGGCGAAGCCTCGAACGCTTGACGCAGTAAGCCAGAACAACACAATGGCAGCGGTTAGAGTAACCGCATCGCTGACCAAAATTGTTCTAAATGCTCGTTTCCAACCCGCTTCAACCGCAACCTCGAGGGCCCTTCCATCACGAATTTCATCACGAATTCTCTCGAAATAAACAATGAAGCTATCAGAGGTGATACCTATCGCCACGATCAAGCCCGCTACCCCAGCAAGACTCAGTCGATAACCCTGTCGCCAAGCCAGATAGAGAATCACCAGGTAAACCAAAATTCCAGCAACCACCAGTGAACCGAGGGTCACAATAGCCAGACCTCGATATTGGAATGTCATGTAAACAACAACCAAGATCAGACCAATCAAACCCGCGATTAATCCACTGTTTAGTGATTCAGTTCCCAATGTCGCTGATATGTTTTCTTGGCTTTGAACTTCAAAGCCAATCGGCAATGCACCGTATTTCAATGAATCAGCAAGGGTTTGTGAGGAATCTTGGGTGAAGCTACCTGTAATCTGCGCCTGACCATTGGGAATAACATCATTAACTCTGGGAGCAGTGATGATGAAGCCATCCAAGGTAATTGCGAACTGATTTCTAGGCTCAGCTAAATTGAAAAGCCTCGAGGTAACTTGGCTGAAAAGCTCCGTTCCCTGACCGTCAAATTCAATGTTCACAGCCCACTCATTGGTTGATGCACCGGAAGACGTGGTGACTGTTCCACTGGTGGCATCTGCGATGTTGGCACCCTCTACCTCAACTGGTCCCAATATGTATTTTTGAGTTAGTGAGCTATCGCAGGTAACTAATGGAAGATTTGGGTCATCTACTTGACCTGGTTCTCTAAACTGCTGGGAGCAATCTAAATTGTCAAAATCGTTTTGCAAAGCAGGTGTGATCCAATTTGGATCACTTGCGTTCTCTGGCTCAACACTGGGCTGATCAGGAAGTTGCTGACCATCTTCGTCAAGACCTCCAACCTCGTCCGCTGCAACACTCGCAGATGTCGTGAGCACGGGCCTAAATTCCAATTTTGCGCTCGCGCGGATTAGCTGCAAGGTATTTGGGTCAGGAGTTCCCGGGATGCTAACGACAATATTTTGATTTCCCTGAGTAGCAACTTGTGCTTCTGCAACACCACTGGCATCAATTCGCTGACGAATGATTGAAACCGCTTGCTGCAACTGCTCTTCGGTTGCACTGTCGCCTTCAGCTACAGAGGGAGAAAGAATAATCTGTGTTCCGCCCTCCAGGTCCAAAGCCAGTTTTGGAGCGAGTCCAGTATTTTCTTGGTTGGTTAGATTTGCCCAGCCCATCATTCCGGAAAGTCCCAAAATGATGACCAATAGCCAAACTAAGCGCCGTCCCGCAGAGCGTCGAACGTTGTTTTCAGCCAAACTTATGCCTCTTCGTTTTTCTCTTCTTGATTGGCCTCAACTGACCTGACGGCCTGTTTAATAACGGTCAATTTTACTTTAGGAGCAGTCTCAATCGTGAGCCTGTCCTCCTCTAATTCCGTTACTTTCCCAAAAATGCCTGAATGCAATAAAACTTGATCTCCAACTTTCAAAGAATTGACAAGTTCCTGTGCCTGCTTGCGGCGCTTGCGGTTATTAGTGAACATAACAAGAATCAGAACACCAAGGGCAAGCACCAAGATAATGTCTGGTGTAATCAAAACAACCTCACAACTCGGTAACCCTGAAATTATAGGGGGTTAGTCGAACAAACTGCTTGATTCAGACTCGATTCCCATGGTTGCAAGCCCAGAATTTGTTATGAGTCTCCCTTTTGGTGTTCTTTCTATAAACCCAAGTCTGAGCAGAAAGGGTTCCACCACTAACTCAACTGTTTCTGGTTCTTCGCCAAGTCTGGTGGCCAATGTCCCCAGACCCAAGGCCCTGTTTCTGTTCTCTGCCAAAGCTGATAAATACTGGCGATCCAATCGATCCAACCCCGCCTCGTCGATTTCATATATTTCTAACGCATCGGCAGTTGTCTTTGAATCGATGGAGTCCACCTTTTGAACCTGTGCATAATCACGAATCCTTCTCAGTAATCTATTTGCCACCCGAGGTGTACCTCTAGATGACTGTGAAATCATCTCCAAACTCTGATTGTCAAGCTTCACATTGAGAACCCTCGCGGTTCTTTCCAAAACACGAATCAGATCTTCCTGTTCGTAAAATTCCATGCTCGCGGTGAATCCGAACCGATCACGCAAGGGGTTAGGAAGCATCCCCGCTCGGGTGGTGGCCCCAACCAAAGTGAATCTTTCCAAATCAAGCGGAACGCTGGTGGCTCCAGGACCTTTGCCCACCATGACATCCACCCTAAAATCTTCCATCGCCAGGTACAGCATCTCCTCGGCAGCACGGCTAACCCTGTGAATTTCATCGATAAATAAAATCTCGCCGTATTCAAGTGAGGAAAGTATTGCTGCTAGGTCACCTGCGTGTTGAATGGTTGGTCCACTGGTAACCCTGAGTGATCGACCGGTTTCCTTTGCAACAATCATTGCAAGAGTTGTTTTCCCTAAACCCGGAGGCCCGCTGAAAAGAAGATGATCAGGAACTCGTTGTTGTTGCTCGGCTGCTTGTAAAAGCACCTGTAACTGCTTTTTTACCTTGCTTTGGCCTACAAATTCATCCAAGTTGGATGGTCTCAGTTTGCCCTCTAGTGCTGCGTCGTCAGCGTGTGCGAAAGGCTCGGTTTCTCTATTCATGATTTAGTTTTAGCCCCTCCCAGATACTTCAGGGCTGATTTCAGGGTCTCCTGTTGAGAACTGCCTGGTTTTTGAACACTGTTCAACGCTTCGATAGCCTCTTTTTCTTTCCATCCAAGATTAATCAAGGCGTCAATCAATGTTGAATCGGTGGCCTGTTTTGGTGCTTCAAATTTTCCACCGAGAGAAAGAATCATGAGCTTTGCGGTTTTTGAACCTACCCCTGAAACTGATTGCAATGCACGCTCATCACCCCCAGCTATCGCCGCTGTGGAGGCTTCATAGCCCAGCTCTTCGATAATCGTCATGGCTAATTTAGGTCCGATTCCGTTTACATCGCAAAGCGCGTCGAATAAATCGCGATCCTGAACACTGTCAAAGCCGTATAAAGAAAATTCATCCTCTTTGACGACAGTTCTAATGTGAATAGCCACCTGCTCATCAATTTTTGGCTGAAACCTGCTGCTGGCAAACACTAGGTAGCCCACCCCACCAACGTCGATGAGTAGCTCTCTTCCAGTCCTTGAAAGTATTTTTCCATTAAGGTAGCCAATCACAGCAACAGGTTACTTCCTGGTTTGGTTTATAGCTTGACTCCACGCCCGTTGGGCTTTTGTGGGTTCAGAAGATTCCATGGAAGGGTTTGCAATTGCAGTAAGCGAGACTGCGGCCGCATCGGCACTATCCGCAGAGTCAAAAAGATCACCACCGCCTAGAAGCGTAGATGTCATCTTTGATACTGCATCCTTATTTGCTCGCCCATCCCCTGTGACAGCAGCCTTCACCTGGGTGGGTGTGAAAAAACGAATAGGAAGGTTGAACTCTCGTGCCAAGTACAAAACAACCCCACTGATTTGAGCCACACCCATCACGCTTTTTAGATTTTCTTGAGCGAATACTCTCTCCAAAGCAATCTCCGTTGGTTCGAAGCTGGATATAAGTGTCTTTATCTGTGAGCCAATCAAATAAATTCTCTCGTCTAACTCAACACCGGCAGCAGTTTTGATGGTTTGGGTGTGGTGAAGAGAGGATTTATTAATCGCTTTGCCATAAACAACCGCCACACCGCAGCGTGTTAGCCCAGGGTCAATACCCAGAACCTTTCTCAATTGGCCTCTAGTTGTTCTAAGACATCGGCTGGGATGTCCATATTGGTGAACACTGTTTGCACGTCATCTAAATCTTCAAGGCCATCAATAAGCTTCAGGGCCTTTTCGGCGGTTGGTTTATCGCAGGTCACTTTCAGACTGGAGACAAATTCAACATCTGCACTTTCATAGTCAAGACCGGCAGATTGCAAAGCTGTTCGAACCTGCACCATATCTTGCGGTTCAGTTGTGATGACAAGTTGTGAGTCATTGGCTTCGATATCTTCGATGCCGCTTTCTAAGGCAGCCTCCATGGCGTCTTCTTCGCTCACACCATCCAGCACAATCACGCCTTTTCGAGCAAATTGATAGCTCACACTTCCCGGATCCGCCATGTTCCCACCAGCCCGGCTCATTGCTAGACGCACCTCTGCGGCGGCTCGGTTTTTATTATCGGTAAGGCATTCAATTAATACCGCCACACCGCCTGCGGCATAGCCTTCATACATAATCGTTGTGTATTCAACACCAGCCCCATCAATGCCGGCTCCGCGTTTGATCGCTCTGTCTATATTGTCTGCCGGCAAAGAGTTTTTCTTGGCCTTCTGAACAGCGTCGTATAAAGTCGGGTTCCCTTCAAGATCGGGTCCGCCCAATCTGCTTGCAACTTCAATGTTTTTGATGAGCTTTGCAAACAGCTTGGCTCTTTTGGCATCATTGGCTGCTTTTTTATGTTTTGTGGTTGCCCACTTGGAGTGTCCTGACATGAACGCCTATTTTAGTTGGCTTTTATGAGTTCGATAAGTTTTCGATGAAGCGTTGTGGAATTTGTTAGCTCTGGGTGAAAACTTGCAGCGAGAATGTTTCCCTTTTGAATACCAACAATTTCATCACCAACCCATGCAATGGCTCTACTGTCCCCAATGGAGCTGATTTTAGGAGCCCTAATAAAAGCAGCCTTTTCCTCATCCCCATTTTCATAACTAACCAATGCTTCCCCGCTTGCTAACTGTGCACCGTATGCATTGCGAATAACACTGCAATCTAAGACTTTGAAATGCCCTTCATCTCCGTCAACTTTGCTAGATAGCAAAATCAAACCAGCGCATGTGCCTAAAATCGGCATGCCATTCGAGATTTTATTCAATATGGCGTTGTTGAGATTGAACTCCTTGAGCAGCTTGCTTATGGTTGTCGATTCTCCGCCAGGAATGATTAGCCCAGAAATTGTTTCTAGGTCTTGTTCAGTCTTTACGGCGATTCCATCAACGCCGAGAGATTCTAAAAGTTGAAGGTGTTCCCTGACTCCACCTTGGAGTGCGAGAACCCCAACTGTTACCAACCGCGTTCAGCGAGCCTGTGAGGGGCTGGAAGGTCACTAACGTTGATTCCAACCATTGCATCACCAAGATTGCGACTCGCATCGGCTATCACCGCTGGATCATTAAAGTGAGTGGTGGCCTTGACTATTGCCCTTGCTCGCTCTTCGGGATTTCCAGATTTGAAAATACCGGAACCAACAAATACGCCATCAGCACCCAGCTGCATCATCATCGCAGCATCCGCTGGGGTTGCAACCCCTCCTGCGGTGAATAAGACAACCGGAAGCTTTCCGGTCTCGGCGATTTCTTTGACCAAAGCGTAAGGGGCTTGAAGCTCTTTGGCAGCTACATAGAGTTCTTCTGGGCTTTTTGAACTGAGGTTTCTAATCTCGCCCAGAATAGTTCTGATGTGTTTGGTTGCTTCGCTTACATCACCGGTACCGGCCTCGCCCTTGCTCCTAATCATCGCTGCACCCTCGGTGATTCTTCTCAGAGCTTCTCCTAGATTGGTAGCTCCACAAACAAAAGGAACATTGAAGCCGAGCTTGTCAATGTGGTTCACATAATCCGCTGGTGATAAAACTTCGGATTCATCGATGTAGTCAACGTCCAAAGACTGCAAAATCTGAGCCTCAACAAAGTGACCAATTCTTGCCTTTGCCATAACTGGAATTGACACAGCCTCCTTGATTTCATCAATCAGCTGTGGGTCACTCATTCTGGCAACACCGCCCTCAGCCCGAATATCTGCAGGAACGCGCTCCAGTGCCATCACGGCAACCGCTCCTGAATCCTCGGCGATTTTCGCCTGCTCTGCGGTGACAACATCCATAATCACGCCACCTTTTAGCATCTCTGCTAAACCTCTTTTGACAAGAGGTGTTCCAGTTTCAAAAGTGTTCATGTGTCCATCCTAGGAATCAGTGCGGGTAGGGCTTGTATATGTTACGACTAATGAATCAACCCTGCGGGTCTTTAAATTCATCCCATCTTTGTTGCAATTCTTCCCTGGTGCTTCCAATAAGCCTTGGCAGAGCCTTGGTTTGACCAATAATTGGAAAAAAGTTTGCATCGTTACGCCACCTGGGAACAATGTGTTGATGCAGGTGTCCCGCGATCCCAGCACCAGCGATTTCCCCTTGGTTTAGACCGATATTGAACCCGTGAGTACCACTAATCCCCTGCAGCACTCGCATGGCCTCCTGGGTTAGCTGGGTTATTTCATCGCTTTCTTCTTTGGTTGCAAGATCGAGAGTCGGGTAGTGCCTGTAGGGGCAAATCAATAAATGCCCTGAGTTATAGGGAAACAGATTCATTAGAACAAAGGCATGGGTTCCTCTTCTAACGATCAGTCCATCTTCATCCGTTTTGTCAGGGGCTAAACAAAATGGACAGTCTTTATCAGCGGGTTGTTGACCGTTTTGAATATAAACAAGCCTGTGAGGGGTCCAAAGCCTTTCAAACCCATCCCACTGAGCTCCTAGGTCATAACTTGATTCAATATCCAATTAGACCTGCTTTCTGCTCTCGACCGCGCTAACAATTTCATCGACTGCTGTTTCTAACTCAATCCCGTTTCTCTGTGTTCCATCCCTAAATCTGAAGCTAACAGCATTCGCATCAGCGTCTGTCTCTCCAGCTATCACTATGTATGGGATTTTCGCGAGGGTGTGATTTCTAATCTTTTTTTGCATTCGCTCATCGGTGTCATCAATCTCCACCCTGATGCCGCGTGACTTAAGGGTGGCTGCGAACTGTTCAAGATACTGTGTTTGCCCCTCGGTTATTGGCACACAAACAACTTGAACCGGGGCTAACCATGGCGGGAAATGTCCTGCGTAGTGCTCAGTCAGCACTCCAAAGAATCTTTCAATTGAACCAAAAAGTGCCCTGTGAAGCATGATTGGGCGATGTTTCTCGCCATCGCTTCCAACGTATTCAAGCTCGAATCTTTCGGGAAGATTGAAATCAAGCTGGATGGTGCTCATCTGCCAAGTTCTACCAATAGCATCTCTGGCCTGGACTGAAATCTTTGGACCATAAAAGGCAGCCCCTCCCGGATCTGGGACCAATTCCAACCCGGTCCCCTCGGCAACTCTTTTCAAGGTGTCTGTCGCTACTTCCCAGTCCTTGATGTCTCCAACGAATTTATCTCCATCATCTCTGGTGGATAGTTCCAGATAGAAATCATCCAAGCCATAATCTCGCAAAAGGTCCAAAACAAATCGAAGCACGTTTTCGATTTCCGATTCCAAATTATCCTGAGTGACAAATAGGTGGGCATCATCCTGAGTCATTCCTCGAACACGAGTCAGACCGTGAACCACCCCACTTTTTTCGTAGCGATAGACGCTTCCGAATTCAAACATGCGCAATGGCAGTTCGCGGTAGCTTCTGGAGCGTGATTTATAGATCAAAATATGAAACGGGCAGTTCATTGGTTTTAAGTAGTAATTCTGACCCTGTTTTTTTAATTCCCCATGCTCGTCGTATTCGGCATCAATTTGCATTGGTGGAAACATGCCATCGCCATACCACTGAAGGTGCCCACTGATTTCGAAAAGCTGTTGCTTGCTGATATGTGGAGAGTAAACAAACTCATATCCAGCCTCTAGGTGTTTTCTGCGGCTGTAGTCCTCCATGACTTGCCGGATAATTCCACCTTTGGGATGAAAAACAGCCAACCCTGAACCAATTTCTGATGGAAAACTAAATAGATCCAATTCCTGGCCAAGTTTTCTGTGATCACGTCTTGCGGCTTCTTCCAAGCGTTGCTTATATGCATCAAGATCCTCCGCGTTTGGCCAAGCGGTTCCATAAACCCTCTGTAGCGATTGGTTATTTTGATCACCAAGCCAATAAGCAGCACTCACTCTTGTGAGGGCAAAACCTTTATCAGCGATTCTGGTATTTGGAACATGGGGTCCACGGCATAAATCTTTCCATTTCACCTCACCCGAACGAGGGTCGACGTTTTCATAGATTGTCAGCTCACCGGCATCGACCTCTATGTTCCCCTCATCCAAACTTTCGTTGCGTTTATTCAATAGCTCAAGCTTGAGTGGCTCCTGTGCCATTTGTTGGCGGGCTTCATCTTCGGTGACACTTACTCGAACAAACCGCTGATTAGCTTTGACAATCTCCTTCATTCGCTTTTGAATCTTTGTCAAATCATCCTCAGTCAAGGGATTGTCAATCAAAAAATCGTAATAAAAACCATCCTCAATTGGTGGACCAATTCCCAACTTGGCTTCAAATAGATCCTGGACGGCTTGAGCGGTGATGTGAGCAACGCTGTGTCTAAGTATTTGCAGTCCCTCAACAGAATCAACAGCTATTGGAGCGAGCTCATCACCATCTGTCAGTGATTTGGCCAAATCGGCTTGTTCACCATTTACAAACATGGCAATGATTTCACGCTCTGGGAAAACATCGAACCCGGTAGCGTTTTCTTCTAATTCGGCTGATTCGCCATTGACTCTAACTCTCACCCACAGAAGTCTAGCTGTTGGTTAGGAATGGCTAAGTTGAATTCAAATCATTCTGGGCCATTATTAGAACCCATGAGCGAAAAACTTGACAGTAAATTGAACTGGCTACGGGCTGCGGTGCTGGGTGCGAATGATGGCATCGTCAGTGTTGCCGGAGTTCTAATGGGGGTTGTTGGCGCCGGAGTTGGCGCTGCAGAGGTCTTGATCGCAGGAGTGGCTGCAACGGTTGCTGGAGCTTTTTCGATGGGTGGTGGTGAATACGTCAGTGTTTCCGCTCAGAAAGATACAGAACTAAGCCACGGTAGGAGAGGTTCAAAAATAACCGCCAATCCCCTGCAAGCCGCAGTCAGCTCTTTCCTTGCTTTTTCTGCTGGTGCATTTTTACCAATGCTTTCGGTGATTATCTTTCCCCCTCAATTGCAGGTAGCTGCCATTTTGATTGGGGTGGCGATATCACTGGCACTAACAGGAGTTGTGGCCGCCAAGGTTGGTAACGCAAGTCCTGTGAGAGGTGCCATAAGAATTGTGGTGGTGAGCATAATCACTATGGGGGTCAGCTATCTAGTTGGCTTAGCCTTCGGCGTAGCTGTTCTATAAACGCTAGAATTTAGAGGTGATTGATCAAACACCAAGGTATGACTACGTCCTCATTGGAGCGGGCATTATGTCTGCAACCTATGGGGTTTATCTAAAACTTTTAAACCCAGAGCTCAACATAGCGATTGTGGAGCGACTGGATGGTCCCGCCAAGGAATCCAGCGATGTCTGGAATAACGCGGGCACTGGCCACGCAGCTCTTTGTGAACTCAACTACATGCCAGATAGTGAGGATGGCTCCATCCCATCGGCTACAAAAGCCATTGACATCAATGAGCAGTTTGTTATCAGTAGACAATTTTGGTCTTATCTAGTCAAAAAGGGAATCCTCGGGGACCCACAAAGCTTTATCAACTCAGTTCCACACATGACCTTCGTTCGTGGCTCAAAAGATGTTGATTACCTTCGCAGAAGACACAGGGCGCTGAAAGACCAGCCACTGTTTGCAGGCATGGAATACACAGAGGATTTCACGAAGATCAAGGAGTGGACACCGCTTCTAATCGAGGGTCGTAAAGACGAGGTTATTGCTGCAACCAAAATCGACAGTGGGACTGATGTTGACTATGGCGAGATGACTAGACAAATGATTCATTGGCTAGAAGACAACGGTGTTGAGCTAATTACTCAAACAGATGTCATAAGAGTCAGAAAGTTATTAGACGGCGGTTGGGAACTAAAGACCATGAACCCTGATCAACGTTATTTGGCTGCAGATAAGTTATTTGTTGGTGCAGGTGGGTATGCACTCAAGCTTTTGCAATCATCTGGGATTGATGAAGCCAAGGGTTATGGAACATTTCCTGTGAGTGGCCATTTTTTGAGAACGGATAACCCAGAGGTAGTGAAGCGCCACTGGGCCAAGGTTTACTCACAAGCGGCAGTCGGTGCTCCACCGATGAGTGTTCCACACCTTGACACCCGACTGGTGAACGGAACTCCTTCTCTTCTGTTTGGCCCTTTTGCAGGATTCAACCCTAAATTTCTAAAAAAGGGTTCAGTTGTTGATCTCCCCCAAAGTGTGAAATCAAGAAACATCCTCCCCTATGTTTCTGTGGCTGTGACAAACCTAGGGTTATTGAAATACCTCATCACCGAGATCCTGAAAAGCAAGAAAAAGAAATTTCAAGGACTGAAAGAATTTGTTCCAGATGCCAAGTATGAAGATTGGCACCTCTACGAAGCTGGCCAGCGAGCACAGGTAATCGCTCCCAAGGGCGCATTGGGAAGCCTTCAGTTTGGAACCCAGGTAATCAGCTCTGAGGATGGCACCATAAGCGGTTTATTGGGCGCATCACCGGGTGCCAGTGTTTCAGCGAAGGTAATGCTTGATGTTTTGAATCAAATGGAACCAGAATTGACCAAGAATCAGGTCTCCAGCATTGAAGAGATGATTCCCACCTATCAAAAGCCCATCAATTCAGATGAAAAGCTTTCTAAAAAGATACTCGCCGAGACGGCAAAAATTCTAAAACTCACCAAGTAGTTGGTGGGCGATACTGGGTTCGAACCAGTGACCTCTTCCGTGTCAGGGAAGCGCGCTACCGCTGCGCCAATCGCCCTCTGTGTAGCTTTTGAGGTGAAGACGGGATTCGAACCCGTGTAGACGGCTTTGCAGGCCGCTGCCTCGCCTCTCGGCCACTCCACCGTTAGACCGAGAGCAAAACTCTCAATCAGAGCGGATGACGAGATTCGAACTCGCGACCCTCACCTTGGCAAGGTGATGCGCTACCGCTGCGCCACATCCGCATGTACTCCGAAGAGTGCTCGCTAATTATGCCATAAATCTTTTTGGAGGTGTAACTAAAGCCACCAGAAACACCAAAAGGGTGGAGAGAACTCCACCCTTTTGGTTGTAATGGCATTACTTCTGTGTAGCTGGTTCCTCACCGAAGCTGTAAGCAGCTTCACCGTGGACTACTACGTCGACTCCAGCAATCTCATCTTCTGATGTGACTCTGAAGCCCATTGTTTTCTCGATGGCGAAAGCCAAGATCAAGGCAACCACGAAGCTGTAAGCCAATACACCGAAGGCGGCGATTGCTTGAACAGCTAGCTGACCGAAGTCTCCACCGGTGAATAGACCAGTGTCGATTGCGAAGAATCCGAGGTAGAGGGTTCCAACCATTCCGGCAACAAGGTGGATTCCTACCACGTCAAGAGAATCGTCGTAACCAAGCTTGAACTTCAACTCGATTGCGTAGGCACTGATAGCACCAGCGATAACACCAAGTAGAAGTGCGAAACCAGGAGTTACGTTTGCACATGCAGGTGTAATTGCAACCAGACCAGAAACAGCACCACTGGCTGCTCCTACGCTTGTTGCCTTACCTTCTTTGAACTTCTCCACAACTAGCCATCCAAGGATTGCTGCAGCGGTTGCACCCAATGTGTTTACGGTGATCAAACCGACGTTTGCCATGTCGTTGAAGAACTCAGCACCAACGTTGAATCCGAACCATCCAAACCATAGAAGCGCTGCACCTAGCAACACCAATGGAACGGAGTGTGGCTGCATGATGCCCTTTGAGAATCCAAAACGCTTTCCCAAAACAATTGACAGCGCCAATGCGGCTGCACCGGCGTTGATGTGAACGGCAGTACCACCGGCGTAGTCAATTACCTCTGGTAGACCCAAAGCTGATCCCAGCTCCATGATCCATCCGCCACCCCATACCCAAGCGGCAACAGGGAAGTAAACAAGGGTTGACCAAATTCCAGCGAAAACCATCCATGCACCAAATTTGGCACGATCTGCAATGGCTCCTGAAATCAGAGCAACGGTAATAATTGCGAATGTGGCACCGAATGCAGCACCAATCAAGTCTTCGTTTCCAAGACCCTCAAGTCCGAAGGATGAGAAAGGGTTACCACTGAAGTCATAAGGGTTCTCAACGGCAGACATGCTAAATCCGTAAAGCACCCACAAGACTGCAATTAGAGCAAGTGAGCCAAAACTCATCATCATCATGCTGACAACGCTCTTGGCCTTCACCAGTCCTCCGTAGAAGAACGCAAGACCAGGGGTCATCAGTAATACAAGTGCGGTCGCGGTGACCGCCCAGCTTAGTTCGCCAGTATCCATAAGAATTTCCTTTCCAAGAACATTTCTCGTGGCTTAAGAGTCGTCGCTGGTTGTTACAGCCATTCGTTTCAAATGTTTCGAGTGTGTTAAAACTTTCAGGGTTTACTCAGGAAAGCCATTTGGCAGATTAGGCCACTCTAGGAATCGTCCATGTCATGTAGGACAAACCCATGATGAAAATCAGTGAGCTATGAGTTGGGAAAGTCCCTGGCACTTAGAGCAGATGTCCTAGAAACGCACCTCAAGTATTTTTTTCTATAGGCTCCGGCAATCATTTCATCTGTGAAAACATCAGTTAGCGACACATCCCCGGTTGCTCGAATTGGGATCTGCTGTTCATAAGCGCGGTCAATGAAGCTCACAAACCTGAGCGCATCAACCTGGCTAATAAGCTTCTTGGCATCAGTTAGGACGATGCCTTTTACACCTGTGAGTAAATAACGAAACTTAGTTGGATGAAGAGTCGATAAGTGCCTAAGCAGGTCATGGAAGCTATCTACTGTCACATCCTCGGTTATTTGTTCCTGAATTTGTTCGAATAGAAATAGCTCGCTGTGAGCATCAATGTCTCTGTGTCGATAATCTTCGCCATCAACACTGACAATATTGAACCTCTCCCCCAAACCTTGGATTTCTCTTTTGAAATCTGCAGCAGCAAATCTTCCCTCACCCAGCGCATTTGGCGGTGTATTGCTTGTTGCTGCGAATCTCACGCCAGCCTGAGAGAGCTCTTTGAGTAATCTGGACATGATCATGGTGTCGCCCGGATCATCCAATTCAAATTCATCGATACAGATCAACTCATAATTGGATAGGCGCTTAGCCATCTCCGCAAATCCTAGATATCCGGTGATTGCAGTCATGTCCAAAAAGGCACCAAAAAGCTTTTTTCCTTTGTGCTGATGCCAAATACTTGCAAGAAGATGTGTTTTTCCCACTCCAAAGCCACCGTCTAAATAGATACCGGGAGCTATCTCTTTTTTCCCGAATAGTTTTTTCTTACCCCCTGCAAACTCCTTACAAGCACTAACAGCATTGGCCTGCGAGGGAAAACGCTGATCTGGAACATAGGTAGAAAATCTTGCATTCATGAATTCTGGAGGTGGCACTAAGTCTGCTATCAGCGTATCTGCGGAAACAGACGGAGATATTTCAACCAGGGAACGACCCGGGTGGGAGAATTGTTGCATTAGTTACCTTCGAACTTTCAAAAGTCTAGCGACTTAGGATGGGATAGATATGGACATTGACAGAAGCGACAAAATCCAAGGTTATGCACACCCAGAGGCATTGGTATCAACCGACTGGGTGGAACAACACCTGGGAGATCAAAACCTTCGCCTTGTAGAAAGCAACGAAGACATCCTGCTTTATGACACAGGTCACATCGAGACAGCTATAAAGCTTGATTGGCACACCGAACTCAATCACCCTCTGAGACGTGACTATCTCGAACCACAACAATTTGCTGAGCTCATGAAGACTAAGGGCATCGACAGAGAGAACACAGTTGTGATCTATGGAGACAGATCAAACTGGTGGGCAACATACGCCTTCTGGGTATTCAAACTCTTCGGCCATGAGGATGTTCGAATCATGGACGGTGGCAGAACACTTTGGATTTCAGAGGGAAGAGAGCTGACCACGGATAAGCCAGAGGCTAAGCCCTCTAACTACCCTGTTGTTGAAAGAAACGATAACGAAATAAGAGCATTTAGAGATGAGGTGCTTTCAAATCTTGGTAAGCCGCTTATCGATGTGAGAAGTAATCCCGAGTACACCGGTGAGCGCTTGCACATGGCTGATTTCCCCAATGAGGGGGCAACAGTTGGTGGTCACATACCAACCGCTGTGAACATCCCATGGTCAACAGCAGCAGCCGCGAACGAAGCCTTTTTGCCCAAACAAGAACTTGAAACGCTCTATTTTGAGAACACAAACTTCGATAGCACAGATGATTTCATCGCTTATTGCCGAATAGGAGAACGAAGCAGTCACACCTGGTTTGTTTTGAAATATCTTCTTGGGGTTAAAAACGTCAAAAACTACGACGGAAGCTGGACCGAATGGGGAAACCTTGTTGGAGTCCCAGTCGTAAAGGGGGAACAGCCAGGAGAAGCAGCTTGAGTAGTCAAGAAGTGGTAGACAATTTCACGCTGCTACCGGAATCAGAGAGATTGAACATGCTCCTGGAATACTCAGAAGCTCTTCCCGAACCACCAACAGAGCATGCTGGCTTTGATTTCGAAAGAGTAGAAGAATGTCAGTCTCCCGTATACCTAGCCGTTGAGATAGAAAATCAAGAAGTGTCACTTTATTTCGACGCACCCAGGGAGGCGCCAACCACTCGTGGTTTCGCATCTGTGCTGCACTCCGCTCTTGATGGTTCAAAAATTGAAGATGTTCTAAATTTTGATGAGAACTTCCCCGACAAACTGGGAATAGCCCACCTAATATCGCCTCTAAGGATGAGAGGGATTCGGGGAATGATTGCCAGAATAAAAAGACTCACGCGGGAATTGAGTGACTAGTTCTTTAGACCAACTGGGACAGCTTCTGAAACCTAGAGTGCTTTCACTGGTTTATGAGCATCAGTTCGGATTCACAATCAACGGCAACTCCTACTCGCTTGGTGGCCAATATGACCGAGAGTTACTTATAGCCCTGAGACAGAGATCAGACCTTATTGTGACCACCGGAAAAACAGCTGAAATTGAGCAATACGTTCAACCCAAAAAGCCTCTTATCCTCATAACAACCAGAAAAGATTCAGCTTATTGGCTGAAGGCTGAGCGTTTAGAGCTTGATAACCCCAAGTTGTTAGCACTGCTCAAAGATAAAAACATTCTTTTTGAGACCGGACTTCAGATGTCCAATAAATTATTCAATCGTGGCCTAGTAGACCAAATTGTCCTGCACCACGATAAACCAGAGTTTTCCCTATCTGCATTGGCTGCGATTGATGTTGAAACTGTCAACCATTTCGCTTTCCATGATCGCTATATTTCAATCCTTGAACGGCGTGGCAGCTAAGTCATACCGACTGCCAAAATTAGCCTTAGCGAGTGAAACTTGAGCTACCCACAAACATGACCGATGAATTTCGGAAAAGGGTTGCCGACATCACCAACATGCTGGAGCGAGGCGAAATAAACCTCGAACAAATACCTGCACCAAAGGGTATTGCCGAAGAGGCACTGGCAATCTCAGCCGAAGTAATCCATGCCGATCACTCAGACGCCGATAGAGGGATTGGGAGACTTGTCCTATGCCGAGACAGTAATTTTCCAGAGGGCTGGAATAGTGAGTATCGGATAATTTTGTACGCAAAGTCTCCAGTTGAGATTGAGATGGGTAAAGATCCCGTAGTGGATGAACTCCCCTGGAACTGGCTGATGGATTCGCTGATGACTAAAAAGGCTTCTTTTCACTCCGAGGCGGGCACCACCACCCGGGTTTTATCCACAGGGCACGGAAGCCTCACTCCTCAGCCGCAACATGCCGAAATTGAAATCCGAGCGAGTTGGGCCCCGGAGGGCGATGATTTCACGGCCCATGTAGAAGCGTTTCAAGATTTACTGGCGCTAATCAGTGGTCTGCCACCGACTGATGACAAGGTAGTTCACATTTGAATTCATTCAAACTTATTGATGATGATTCATTATTGACTGAAATGATTATTGAACTATCAAGTAGCGAAATCATTGGGGTTGATGCTGAGCGAGCCAGTGGATTCAAATATGGCCAGGATGCATACCTGGTTCAATTAATAGCAAACGAAATTGCCTACCTTGTTGACCCACAAGCTTTGTCGGCCGAAGCAATAGCTAAATTAGCCGAGGTTTTGAACCAAAAAGAATGGATACTTCACAGTGCAACTCAAGACCTACCCTGCCTGAATCAGCTGGGATTTTATCCTGCAGAATTATTTGACACAGAGGTAGCTGCCAAGCTAATCGGCTTTGAGAAATTTGGCCTAGCGGCACTGGTTCAAGAAACGCAGGGAATCGAACTCAAAAAGGAACATTCCGCTGCTGATTGGTCAATGCGTCCACTAACACCCGAGATGTTGGAATATGCAGCCCAAGATGTTTATTTTCTAAAACAACTAAGAGAGCAATTACTGACAAAACTAAAAGAGTTGGGGCGAGAAAGCTTTGCATCGGAAGAGTTTCAGCATCTAAAGAAATTCAAACCAAAAGAGATCGGAGCGAACCCCTGGAGAAGATGTTCAGGGATTCACGCGCTAACAAAACCATTACAACTAGCCCGCGTGAGAGAGATGTGGTTTGTACGGGATGAGTATGCGAGAGAAAATGACATCGCCCCCGGAAGAGTGGTCAGCGATCGCTCGATATCTTATGCGGCAGGCAAGGATTACAGTTCACTAGCTGAGATGAAAAAGGATAAGCAATTTCATGGCAGGCTTTTGCCTAAGCTCTATCCAAAAATTTATGAGGCTTATAAAAGCGCACCTAATACAGAATTGCCCCCTGTCAGAGAGCAATCTACCGACACAATCCCGCACCACAAAAACTGGCAAAAACTCAAACCAGAGGTTGATGCACGTTACAAGAAATTAAAGGAAATGCTTTTGGAACAGGTTACGGAAACTGGAATTCCAGTGGAGAACCTGATGTCTCCCGCACTAATAAGAGAAGCCTTATGGAAAGAGGTAGAGACTCAAGAATTAGAGAGCTTTTTCAGAGAAAACGGTGCCAGAGAGTGGCAATTAGGTTTCATACTCCCTATTTTCAGCAATCTCTCTTGAGTTCTGCTCCAAGGGTCTGGCCTTGGGTACTTTTGCACCAAGCACCTGTGCGGTTATGTCTCGAGCTATTGCCTTCGGAGTTAGTCCAACACGCTCCATGATTTCATCTCTAGTCGCATGCTCAAGAAATTCATCCGGCAGTCCGATTTCTTGCAAACCAGTTTCAATATCATCGGCTCGCATTTGTTGGCGAATTCTGGTTCCCACTCCCCCGACACGAATACCGTCTTCGATGGTGACAACCAAGCGGTGGTCCCTGGAGGCGTCCACGATTGACTGCTTAACGGGAATAACCCATCTTGGGTCGACAACAGTTGAACCGATTCCCTGCGCAGCTAGAAGTTTATGAACCTCCATGGCCACCGGAACCATTGCACCGACAGCGACAATTAACACATCTTTAGAGGCAGATCTTGCCAGAATGTCAACGCCATCAGAGCTTCGATCAAGACTGGGGATTGACTCTATTGTGGTCCCCTTTGGAAAACGAATAACTGTTGGCCCATCTGATACATCTACTGCTTCACGTAGCTGCTCACGAAGACTCATAGCATCTCTAGGAGCTGCAATCGCGATGTTTGGAACTACTTGCAAAAGAGCTAAATCCCACATCCCGTGATGACTTGCTCCGTCTGGACCGGTCACCCCACTTCGGTCTAAGACGAAAGTCACACCGGCTTTGTGAAGAGCGACATCCATCAATAACTGATCAAAAGCACGGTTTACAAATGTTGAATAAATGGCCACAACAGGGTGCAAGCCCCCATAGGCCATGCCTGCAGCACTTGTGGTGGCATGCTGCTCAGCGATTCCAACATCGAAAACCCGCTCTGGGAATCTTTCTGCGAATTTATCTAAACCGACAGGAATCTTCATTGCGGCGGTGATTCCCACAACATTTGGATGAGATGATGCAATCTCGGTTATCTCGTCCCTGAATACTGAAGTCCAGCTAACTCCCTTGCTTTTCTTGACAGGTAGTCCGGTCTCAGGATTAATCTGCCCAACGGCATGAAACTGATCCGCTTCATCAGAAATAGCGGGGTCATAACCCTTGCCTTTTTGAGTAATGGCGTGGACAATCACTGGAGCGTTATAGTGCTTGGCTTGCTTCAGAGCGGTCTCCATGGCATCCAAATCGTGGCCATCAATTGGACCGATGTATTTAATGTCCAGATTCGGAAATAGCCCCTTTGGAGCAAATGTGTTGATCCAGCCCTTGCCTGCACCCTCTGCAGCTGAGAACACTAATTTGCCGAAAATTCCCAGCCGGAAAAAGCTCTTTCTAGAAAATCGATGAAGTTTCTTGTACCACTTTTCAGTGCGGATGCTGTTCAGATGTTTGGCAAAACCACCAATGGTGGGAGCGTAGCTTCTACCGTTGTCATTGACCACAATCACAAGTGAGCGGTCGTTATCGTCACTTATGTTGTTCAGGGCCTCCCAGGCCATGCCACCAGTCAAAGCGCCATCGCCAATCACCGCTACAACATGCTTATCTGTCTCACCCTTGGCTGCCTGAGCTCGAGAGATACCATCCGCCCAACTAATCGCAGTTGAGGCATGCGAGTTTTCGACAATATCGTGGATGCTCTCACCCCTTTGAGGGTAACCCGCTAAACCATCTTTTTCTCTGAGCCGATCTAAACCTGATCTGCCGGTCAACATTTTGTGGACATAGCTTTGGTGACCGGTATCAAAAATGATGCTGTCGCTGGGTGAATCAAAGACTTTATGAATCGCTATGGTTGTCTCAACAACTCCAAGGTTGGGACCTAAGTGCCCACCAGATGCGCTAACAAGCTCGATTAGCTTCTGCCTGATTTCTCCAGCAAGTTCAACAGATTCCTGTTTGTTCAGCTGTTTCAAATCGGCGGGCGAATTGATCCTGTCAAGCAACATGAGTATCCAAACAAACCAAAGCGGTTTGCTATTTCCTAAGCCACCAAACTTCTGAGAACGTATTGCAAAATTCCACCATTTCTGAAGTAATCAGCTTCACCTGGTGTATCAATTCTGACCTTCGCATCAAATTCAACCACTTGCTGATTCGAAGAGTGCGTGCTCGGCTTTGCAACAACGTGAACTGTTTTTGGAGTTGTGCCATCGTTGAGTTTTTCAATGCCTGTGACATCAAATATTTCAGTTCCATCAAGACCCAAGGTTTCAGCACTCTGGCCCTCTGGGAACTGCAGTGGCAAAACTCCCATACCAATCAAATTGCTTCGGTGGATGCGTTCAAAGCTCTCAGCAATAACAACCTTCACTCCCAGCAAACTGGTGCCCTTGGCGGCCCAGTCTCTTGAAGACCCAGATCCATATTCTTTTCCTGCAAGGATCACAAGCGGAGTTCCTGCCTGCTTATAGTTCTCGCTGGCATCAAAGATAAAGCTCTGCTGACCCTCTTCTGTGGTGAAGTCTCTGGTGTATCCACCCTCAACATCATTCAGTAATTGGTTACGCAGTCGGATGTTTGCAAAGGTTCCACGAATCATAACCTCGTGATTTCCCCTGCGAGATCCATAGCTGTTGAAATCAACTCTGGAAATGCCGTTTTCAGTCAAATACTGCCCAGCTGGGCTATCCATTTTGATAGTTCCCGCAGGAGAGATGTGATCAGTGGTCACACTGTCGCCAAGCTTCGCTAAAACCCTTGCTCCGGAGACATCTTGGATTTTCTCAGGAGTCATGCTCATTCCATCGAAATAAGGTGGTTTTTTCACATAGGTTGATTTCTCATCCCAGGTGAACGTGTCGCCCTCTGGGGTTGGTAGTGACCTCCAGCGCTCATCCCCATCAAACACAGATGCATACTCATGAGTGAACATGTCACTGCTAATCGAGGTGTCGATGGTTTGCTGAACCTCATCGGGGGTTGGCCAGATATCTCTCAGGAAAATATCTTTTCCTTCTGAATCGGTGCCAAGCGCATCATTTTCAAAATCAAAGTCCATGGTCCCTGCCAGGGCGTAAGCAATGACAAGCGGTGGGGATGCGAGATAGTTCATTTTCACATCGGGATTGATGCGACCCTCAAAGTTTCGGTTACCACTCAACACACTGGTCACTGCCAAGTCATTCTCTTGAATAGCTTCGCTAATTGCAGGATCCAAGGGACCGCTATTACCAATACATGTGGTGCAACCGTAGCCAACGAGTTGAAAACCCAGCTTGTCTAGATAGTCAGTCAGACCGCTTTTGTCGTAGTAGTCGGTTACAACCTTGCTACCGGGAGCCAAAGAGGTCTTTACCCATGGTTTAGCGATCAGTCCTTTTTCAACTGCCTTTTTAGCAAGCAATCCAGCTGCCATCATCACAGAGGGGTTAGAGGTGTTGGTGCAAGAGGTAATGCTCGCAATGGAGACATACCCGTTGTCAACAGCAAACTCTTTACCCTTTACCTGTGCTGGGTTTGAGGCCATTGGTGAGTAATTTGCTAGGTCTTTCTCGAAGTTCTGCTTTGCTTTATCCAGTTCAATTCGATCCTGAGGACGCTTTGGTCCAGCAATTGAAGGAACCACAGTTGAAAGATCCAGCTCGAGATATTCACTGTATTCAGCCTCGCTGGTTGCATCATGCCAAAGACCCTGTGCCTTTGTGTATTGCTCGACCAGTGAAACCTGCTCTTCGCTTCGTCCGGTAAGACGAAGATAGTCAAGGGTTACCTCGTCGATTGGGAAGATTGCAACAGTGGAGCCAAATTCAGGAGACATGTTTCCAATAGTTGCTCTGTTTGCAAGTGGGACGCTTGCAACACCCTCACCATAAAACTCGACGAACTTACCAACGACACCGTGGTTACGAAGCATCTCGGTAATGGTCAAAACAACGTCGGTAGCGGTCGCTCCAATGGGAATCGAACCGGTTAGCTTGAATCCAACAACTCGTGGAATCAACATAGACACAGGTTGACCAAGCATGGCGGCCTCGGCTTCGATTCCTCCAACTCCCCAACCTAGAACACCTAACCCGTTGACCATGGTGGTGTGTGAATCTGTTCCAACACAGCTATCTGGGTAAGCGGTCAGCTCACCGTTTACCTCTCTTGCCATAACGGTTCTGGCTAGGTATTCAATATTTACCTGGTGCACAATTCCAGTGCCTGGAGGAACTACTTTGAAATCTTGGAAGGCTCCCTGACCCCAGCGCAAAAATTGATAACGCTCACCGTTTCTTTGATATTCATAATCGACGTTGCGCTCAGCAGCGTCCGCGGTGCCGGCAACATCAATAACAACCGAGTGATCAATGACCATCTCTGCGGGTGCTAGTGGATTAATTTTTTGGGGGTCTCCACCCAAATCAGCAACTGCTTCTCGCATTGTTGCTAGATCGACAACACAGGGAACACCCGTGAAGTCCTGCATGATCACTCTGGCCGGAGTGAATTGAATTTCTTCACTCGGATCAGCCTTGGCATCCCAGTTTGCCAATTTGTTGATGTGCTCTTTTGTTATGTTTTTGCCGTCTTCTGTGCGCAAAAGATTTTCTAGCAAAATATTTAGGCTGTAAGGCAGTTTCTTGACACTTGCCTTGGTGATATCGAAGTAGCTGTATTCCTTGCCCGCTACGTTCAGTTTTTGCTTGGCATCGAAGCTGTTAGCCATGACACTCCTTTATGTTTCCCTTAGGACTAAATCTACCTCTTTTGTAAAAACACCGCTTTGAGTATTAACCAACTCACTACAAGCAATAATGCATAAAGCGGAGCACCCATTACAAGCCTCGCTGTTGCTAGCGCCTCAATTGCTCCGGCGAAATACAAAGGCAGTTGGACAGCCAGTCGAAGAGAGAAAAAAGCAACCCAAAGTGTTGTCACTAAATAAAACCGATATCTCAAACCAGGTTGTTTTTTCCAATCCTTATTTCCAGTCAGTAACGCAACAGCGACACCCAATAGAGGTTGTCTGATCAAAATACTTATTAGCAACACCGATGCGTATGCCGCGTTGGTATAAAACCCAATCAAGAAATAATCCTGAGTTTGGCCTCCATCTCTCAAAGCTAGAAAAGCTGCTACGGCCACTCCTGCACCACCCACCAAAACCTGAGTAAGCATTCCCCGAGTTATTAGCCTGATTATCAGAAATACCGCTGCGGAGCTTGCGGCAGCTATTACAGCGGCAAACCCGTCGGATGTGAAGCTAAACACAGAGATGAATAAAACAGTTGGTAAAACCGCTTCTACGATCCCTAGTCGACCACCCATAGATGCCAGTAAAGAAGATGGCGAGAAATTTACTTGATCTCCATCATTTTCTAATCCAAGTCGACCCGCGACTTGTTTGCGAACGCTGTCATCACTCACTTTGGGTGCTTTCATTTTGAGGTAGCGAAAGTGGAAGTAGCTCATTCGGAGGAAGTGGCACATTGCCTCGGTCTACAACCGTGGAACGAAACATTTCTATAGCCTTTTGATATTCCGAGCTGTCAGTTGCGGCTTTTCCATAGATAACTCCTCTGAGCATCCAGCGTGGACCATCAGCACCTATGAAAACACTGTCCCGGTAGCCTTTTCGGCCATCTTTTTCTACAGAGACTCTGGCCCTAACCTCATCCCCCAAAAGCCCACTTCTAACCTCGGCGGTTCCGCCCTGTTTGTTGATTGAGTTCTGAATTGGTTCTAAAGCTTCATTCCAAATACCCCTGGATTTAGGTGCTGCAAATGCCTGCAGTTGCAGTGTTGTCTCAGGGAACAAAATAGTTATCGCCACTACCTTTTTGGTCTTCTCCTCAAGTTCAGCTCTTAGCTTTATGCCCTTATTCGGGGCTAATCTTATTGAACCGAAATCAATGTAGGGACGTAATTGACCAACTTCGGAAACATCAAATGGTCCAGATTTAGATCTGTTTTCCTCGCCAAGCATTTATTTCCTTCCGGATGACCCAAAGCCACCCTCGCCGCGCTCAGTTCCAGGTAACTGAACGACCTCGACAAATTCTGCCTTTTCATAATTCTGAATCACCAATTGGGCAATCCTTTCGCCCCGCTCAAACACAAATTCCTCATCACTGGTGTTCATTAAAATCACCTGAATCTCTCCTCGATAGCCTGAGTCGATTGTGCCGGGGGTGTTTAGTACCGTTATGCCGTGTTTCACAGCCAGTCCACTTCTTGGATGCACAAGACCCACATAACCATCCGGCAAAGCAATCTGAATGCCCGTTGGCACCAGAGCTCTGCCGTAAGGAGCAATCGATCCAGCCACGCTCGATCTAAGGTCAGCTCCCGCATCACCTTGCTTAGCATATTTTGGGATGAGCTCTGGGTCACCAGTTATCAATATCTGCACAGAATTTTCCACGGTTAGAGCGTAATCTATATCTGATGACGATTTACTCCGAGAAATTGATTCCGCCAATTGGGCTGACCATTTCAACACTTTTGCTAATACCCGGTTTTGGATTAATGCTCGGTCCTTTCAATTGGTATTTGGCATTTGCAATAGGTGTTGCAGTGACAATTGCAGTAAATGTCTTGCTTTATGGTTTCTCACCAAGTGTCGTGGTCAATGACAAGCATTTGATCTTAGGAAAAGCTGTAATTCCGACAGAGGTGTTGACAAACCCCAGAGCTTTTTTAGGCGATGAGGCCTTTAGGGCTCGCGGTCCAGATCTAACCCCTGATACTTTTTTTCAAATTCGTGGAGGAATCGATGCAGTTGTCGTTTTAGACAACATTGACCCAGAAGATTTCTATAACAAGGTCTTAATTAGCACTCGGAATCCAGAGAGTCTTGTAGAGGCTCTATCCAGCACAGTCAAGACAGATTGAGCCTTGACGGGTCTTCTTACCTAGCTGAGAAGGTGGCTTAAGTAAAAAGCACTCAATGCAGGTGAATTCGTTCTCCTGCTTTGGCATGACCACCACGTCAAGTTCTTCATTGACAACATCTGGAGCGCTATAAGGCTCAAGTTCAGTATCGTCACTATCGCTAATGCCACTGGGTTTATCGGGCATGCGCTCTTTGATAACCTCGATACTCTCGGTATCGTCCTCGCTCTTCCTCTGCGCATCGTAGTCAGTTGCCACGAAACACCTCTCTTGTCTGCTTCAGGGCGAAACTATGCCTGATTAAGTTATCTAAATCAAGCTCGCCACGGCAAATTCACAGCTGAACTTCAGGGAAAATAATAAATCACGCGTGCAAATCAGCAAGAAAATGCCAAACAGGTGAGAAGGTATCCCTAGGAGGCGACATGAAGGAAGTTAAGTTTTCTCACCGAGAGGGAGACTACATAATTCTCAAAGACGATGATGGATCTCAATTACGCCTGGAGTTAAATGGAAATCTAAGGCAAGCCGTCAGAAATCCAGGAGCAGATGCGCAATCATTTTCCCCCGGAGAAGTTCAATCGCTAATTAGATCAGGTCTTACACTTCCCGAGGTTGCAAACCAATTGGGTGTTGAAGAAGATTCCATAGAACCGTTCGCGGCTCCGGTGATTGCAGAATTGAACTTTGTAAAATCAGCTGCGCTTTCGGTTCTGGTTGTAGCACAAGATTTTGATGAAACTATCCCGTTTGAAAATCTTCTTGAGCGCAAACTCACGGATGCCTCAATCAGAGTTTTGAAAGATGACGGTAAATGGGTATTAAAAGCCGAGGATGGTGCAGGAACAGCGAGCTTTAGCTTTGACCCCAAAAACAACTGGCTGAAGCCATTGGATGAAAAAGCTAAAGAGATTTTTGAAGAACAATCACCTACGGTCGCGTTCAGTGTGATCGATAGCCCTGTGGATAATGAAGATGAATACGAGCAAGAACAGCCAGAAAGTGACGCAAGTAGTGTTGCCACAGATTTATTGGAAGAATTGCAGCGAAGAAGGGCTCAAAAAGAGGCTGATGCTGAAACCCCTAAGCCTGAGTCATCTTCGAAGCGCCCCTCTTTGCCAAGTTGGGATGAAATTGTTTTTGGTGCGAGCGAGAATAAAGACGATAAAGAAGATTAGATACCGATCCTCATCAGTGGCACTTCCAGCTCACGATCGTCAAATGTTCCATGGTGGCCAATCATTTTATAAGCACGCTCTGTGTTGAAATCTTTATGCAAAATCACATGATCACCATGAGCTATCAGCACAATCTGCGGAAGTCTGTATCTAAACTCTGCTAGCACCTCTCCCCCGAACCAGCCAGCTGCCTCTAATTCAGAGGCTTCATAAACACTCATTGGTTGAGAATCAACGGCTTTTGCAATTTCTGTCTTGGTCAGATTCGTGTGTAAAAAAGTACAGCGGGTATCACCAACCATCGCCAGGATGTCATCAGAGTCGATGAACTGGTCTAGATGTATTTGTTGTTCTGCAGATGTATTCACCATGCCGTGATCACTTATCAGCACAACCCCTATTTCAGTATCTTGCAATGAACGAAGTCCAGATTCGACCTCCTCCAAGTAGTGAATCCACCTATCAGAGCCCCAACCCTCTTTGTGTCCAGTTTTGTCTAATTCGGGTATGTAAAGATAAACAACCTGCCCAGGATTTCTAGCTATGTTTTCTGCAACTTTGAAGCGATCTTGGATAGTCTCCGCTGACTGATATTCGGCACCGGACATGGTCACCCTGCTAAACCCAGAATCCCTGTATTCCTCCATTGAGACAACAGAAAACTTGCACTGCCGGTCACCGGTTTCAGAGATGTTTCTAATCGTATTGAATTCAGCAATGTCTAATTTCTGCAAGTCACTCAGCAAATTTGTTGTTCCCTGATTGTGTTTCAAGCGATATCCGAGAAATCCGTGTTTTGCAGGTGGCAATCCGCTTGAAAAACTCTTGATGTTCACACTGGTGGTTGCCGGGAAAGCAGATTTGATTGGCTTTGAATTTTTCCAAATGGTTGGGGCATGCCCTGAAACTTGCTCCAACTGACGGTAGCCGAGACCGTCCACTAAAATGACAATTACTGACTTTGTTGGTTGAAACCCAAGTTGATTCGTCTTGCCCCTGACCGATAATTGGCAACTATCCAAAACATGTCGAGTCCTCCCCAACGATTTGGGCGCTTTCGGTAGAGTTTTCAACATCCTGACTATCTTGCCACAAGGGAGTAATGAGCGATTCTGACCGCATAGTAGATATTGACGTCACTGCAGAAATGCAGCAGTCATTTCTCGAATACTCCTACTCTGTTATCTACGCCCGAGCTCTCCCCGATGTCAGGGATGGCCTGAAACCCGTTCAGCGCAGAATTGTTCATCAGATGCGAGAAATGAGCCTTCTCCCCAGCAAAGGTCACGTTAAATCCTCCAGGGTTGTCGGAGACGTGATGGGAAAACTGCACCCACACGGTGATCAAGCAATTTATGACGCGCTTGTGAGGCTGGCTCAGCCATTTAGCATGCGACTACCACTGGTTGATGGGCATGGAAACTTTGGAAGCTTAGACGACGGCCCAGCGGCGGCCAGGTATACAGAGGCACGCATGAGTGAGGGTGCATTGGCACTCACTGATGAGATAGAAGAAGACACCGTAGATTTTGTTCCCAATTACGATTCTCAATTGACTGAACCTGCAGTTCTTCCGGCAGCCTTTCCGAATTTGCTAGTGAACGGGGCCAGTGGAATTGCCGTTGGAATGGCGACCTCTATGCCTCCTCACAACCTCGGAGAGGCAACAAAGGCTGCAATCAAGGTTTTGCAGGGAGGGGCTAGCCTAAAAAAAATTATGCAGGTGATGCCCGGTCCAGATTTTCCCGGTGGAGGGATAATCACCTCTACAGAAGGCATCGAACAAGCCTATGAATCTGGCAAAGGTTCTCTAAAGGTTAGGGCGAGAGTTTCAATTGAAACAGTCTCTGCAAGAAAGCTAGGACTGGTAGTAACTGAGCTTCCATACCAAGTCGGCACTGAAAGAGTAATTGAAAAAATCAAGGATGCTGTTGGTTCGAAAAAGCTCACGGGTATAAGTGACGTTCAGGACTACACAGACCGAAAACACGGTCTCAGACTGGTGATTGAGATCAAAGGCGGTTTTGACCCTCAAGAGGTGTTGGAAAAACTCTATAAATTCACACCTTTAGAAGAATCTTTCAACATCAACAACATAGCTTTGGTAAACGGTCGTCCAAAAACCATGGGCGTCATTGAATTACTCGAGAATTTCATTGATCACCGCAAAAACGTCACCAAAAGACGTACTCAGTTCAGGCTAAAAAAAGCGCAGGCAAGACTTCATTTGGTTGAAGGTCTAGAAATAGCGGTATTGAACATTGATGAGGTGATTGAGGTTATCCGAGCCTCAGAGACAGTTCAAGAAGCGAACAAAAAGCTCTGCGAGGTGTTTGACCTAAGCGAATTGCAGGCTGAACATATTTTGGAGTTGAGGTTGCGAAGGCTCACTCGCTTTAGTGTCATTGAGTTACAAACTGAGCGTGAACAATTGGTTGAACAAATTGCCAGTTTCGAAGCGATTCTTTCCAGTGAAGAAAACCTTAACGCAGTTATTAAAACTGAACTCGAACAGGCCAGTAAAAACCTAGCCAATCCACGGCGCACCCAAATTAGGACATCTCTAGAAGACGCCAAAGATCTAGTAATCAGTCTTAGTTGTGATCAAAAGCTTGTTCGCATGCCTGTGCAAGAAAGTAACTCCAATCGTTGCCCCACGGAAACCCTTGATGGTCAGATAATCGCCATCACAGCTAAAGGCATGGCTCAAAAAATAAACGTCAGTGACATTCCGCCAGTTGAATCAGCCGAGCAGCTTGAATCAATACCAACAATCAGTCAGTTCCTGGAGTTGGGTGATGATCGAGTGGTAAGCGTTATTGGAATTAGTGACGGGCAAACAATTGCACTTGGCACAAAACTAGGAAACGTTAAAAGACTTGCAGAGTTATCAGACAAGGAAAGCTTTAAAGTCATCTCTTTAGCAGAAAATGATGAAGTTATAGGCGCAGATGTAGCCCTGAAAAATCTTTATTTTGCAACAAGCACCGGTCAGGTTTTGAAATTTGAATCCGAAACGGTAAGGCCTCAAGGTCTAGGTGCTTTTGGTATGCAGGGAATCAAATTAGTCGATGATGACTATGTTGTTGGATTTGGATCTGCTGATGACAACCACCACCTTCTAACAGCTGCAGAAGCTGGGGATGGTCTAGTGGGAGCGGAATTCGGTCGCGGAAAGGTTACCGAATTTTCAGAGATCCCCAAAAAAGGAAGAGCCACCCAGGGTGTTCGAGTTCAACGTTTTACAAAAACGGATAAGCGTTTCTACTTTGCTCGATCAGCAGAGGGTTTTGATCTGTGCTCTGCTGATTCCAAAGAGACTCTCGAGCCGAGCAAACGCGATGTTGCAGGAATAAACCTCAGCTTTAGAGCCATCGGCGCTCATTAGGCGTCGATATTCTCTCTTTCAAAATCGTCTGCGGATGAGATTATGAAATCTCTCCTTGGTGCGACTTCACTTCCCATCAATAGTTCAAACACCTCGTCTGAGAGTTGTGCATCCTTGGCGGTGATTCGACGCAGTGAACGCATTTCAGGATTCATAGTCGTTTCTGCCAGTTGATCTGCATCCATCTCACCAAGACCTTTATAGCGCTGAATTGGCTGTTGGTATCTCAGGCCTTTGCTTTCCAACTGAGCTAAAAGCCTGTCAAGTTCGACTTGTGAATAGGTGTAGACAGTTTCATTTGGCTTGCTGCCCGGATGAATAATCACCACCCGGTGCAAAGGCGGAACCGCAGCGTAAACCCTGCCGGCTTCAACTAACGGTCTCATGTATCGGAAAAATAGTGTCAGTAGCAAAGTTCTTATGTGAGCACCGTCGACATCGGCATCACTCATCAGAATGATTTTTTCATACCTGACACTTCCCAGGTCAAAGCTTCTTCCGCTACCTCCACCGATGACTTGCGTAATTGAAGCGCATTCGGCATTCGAGAGCATGTCAGCCAATGAGCTTTTTTGAACATTGAGAATTTTGCCTCTAATTGGCAAAAGTGCTTGAAATTCACTATCTCTTGCAAGCTTTGCTGTTCCCAAAGCACTGTCACCCTCAACTATGAAAAGCTCACTTCCAACACCCTCACTGGAGCGACAGTCCACCAGCTTCGCTGGAAGAGAGGAAGATTCCAATGCGTTTTTGCGACGCTGGTTTTCTTTAATCTGTCTTGCACTGATGCGAGCTTTACCCTCGTTGACTATTTTTTCGCCAATGGCCAATAAAGCTGCCTTGTCTTCGCGCTTTTTCGAAGCGGTGAGCTCTTTGAACCAGCTGACCATTGATGATGAAACGATTTGCTTTATAGGAGGAGTTCCTAAAACCTCTTTGGTCTGACCTTCGAATTGAGGTTCAGACATACTCACTGTCACAACAGCTGATAACCCCGCAGTGATGTCCTCTTTTTCAAGCTTCAGACTCCCTAGTTTGAACCTTCGGGAGTTGGATTCAATATAAGCCTTTACCGCCTTCACTAACCCCTGCTCAAAGCCCGTCAGGTGTGTGCCACCCTTTGGGGTGGCAATGATATTCACAAAGCTTTTTACGGTTGTTTCATAGCCATTGCCCCAACGGAGTGAAACCCGCACCCTGCATTCTCTTTCAAGTTCGGTGGATTTCATACTTCCCGATTTTTCATCCAATACAGGGACGGTTTCTTTATATGCTCCAGTTTCATCAACAAAATAGGTGGGCGTCAGGGCTGTATCAGGGGATATGAAGTCGACAAAGTCATTCAAGCCCCCATCAAATCGAAAGGTTTCGGTTTCCTCTCCCAGCCAATTCAATGTCAGTGATAACCCAGGCACCAAAAAAGCAGTTTGACGAAGCCTTGAAATAAGCGAGTCTTTATCAAATTCAGTACTGGTGAAAATTTGCGGGTCTGGCCAGAAAGTAACCTCAGTGCCGGATTCCTTTTTTGCTACCTTGCTCCCTTTTTTTAGCTCACTGGCATTTACAAAAGGAGTAAATTCGGCAGTCGCACCCTTGCCAGAGAAGATCCCCGGTTCACCTCTGTGAAAGCTCATCTCCCAGGTGATGCCATCACGTTTTACCTTGGCATCCAGGCGCTCACTCAGAGCATTCACAACACTTGCACCAACTCCGTGCAGGCCACCGCTTGCAGCGTAGCTTCCGCCTCCGAACTTCCCACCCGCGTGCAACTTGGTGAAAATAAGTTCTACGCCACTGAGGCCCGTTTTTTGCTCGTTGTCAACGGGGATACCTCGACCATCATCGGCAACGGTGGCGGAACCGTCTGGGTTAATTCTTACAGAGATGTTTTTACAATGGCCGCCCAAGGCCTCATCGACGCTGTTGTCGATTATTTCCCAAAGGCAATGCATCAAACCGCGATAGTCGGTTGAACCGATATACATCCCGGGTCTTTTTCTGACGGCTTCCAGGCCTTCTAAAACGCTTAGGTGTCTTGCTGAGTAATCGGTCACCTGCATAATTTATCTTCTTTGTCCAAAGCAAGGGCTCTGACACTTCGCCTGTGGCGAAACTGACCTGTTTCTGGCAACCCTCGAGCAGTTTGTGACATAGCCTTGAGGCATGACAGAAACAACTACTCTCTCCCCCGCAGATCGCTGTGACATTTGCGGAGCACAAGCATACGTAATCGTGAAGTTGGAATCTGGAGAATTGCTGTTCTGCGGCCACCACGGCAAAGTCAACAAAGAAAAACTAGAACCAATCATGGTGGACTGGCAAGATAAGACCGATCTAATCAGCCACTAGATTTTTATAGTGCTCCGTGAGATCTTCTCTCGCTGAGGTCTCAATTCCAAAGCAGTATTTTTCAAACCAAGGATTCACAACCGCCACCGGACCCAAAAGAGCGCACAGAATCAATCGACCTTGACCAACCTGAGTTTCAGTGACCAGCCTTTCGGTGTCATAGAGACCATTTATGTAGCCATAGAGCTTTCTTCCCTGAAACTCAGTTTCGACAAATTCGCTTTTATAACTGTTAATTGGCGGACTAACCCCCAAGGCCTTGGCAATTTCTAACCCAGCTCTGCCAATGGCCAACACCGTGAGTCCCTCTTTGATTGCTTCCAGTATCCAGTGATTCTCCAGTTTGGCTCTCAGTATTTCTGCTCCTCGCTCAGAAACATCACCAACCAAAACTGCCCTCAGGCCTGTAACTTCTTTGTCTTCAATTGAGCACGCCGAAATGTCATGCGCATTAAGCCAATCGAAATAACCTTGATCACCTTGTTGATTGCAAATCTCTGGGTATAAAAAACCAATCATGAACTCAACTCCAAAGATCGTTTCATGCGCTTAAAGGTCTCAGCAGTAACAATAAACACCCGCTCGCCCTTACTTGGAGCTTCAAAGCTTAGAAATTTTTGCAGGGAGTTATCAAAATCTGTCATCACGTCTTCCACCTCTACCCCGCAGCTAAGTAGTCGGTACTTCATCGCAATCGCATGGTGACCCGTCAAGATATCAACTTTAGACAATGAAGACATATCAACACCCCATAACCAAGATGGGTCTTTGACATCTGTGCCTATTGCCATGAATAACTGCTCGGCATCATTAGCTCTCAGTAAATTCAACCTAAAGCTCTCATGATTTTGGACCAAAAGAATCCGAGATTGGACTCCTTTTATAGTCTCCAACGTGTCTCTTCCATAAACCCCCTGAAGCGATTTCGCTGTCTGCTGCAGCTTGTCAAGATCCAGATGGGTAACAATCTGATCTGCGGCCGCTATTGCGGCTGCAAAATTTAGTGCCATGTGCATGCCGTTGTCTTCCAGTTCAACCTGGATTTCTCCCTTAGCCGTTTTGAGCAGTAATGCTTTGGTTTCAACAATCTCGTAATTGAGGTTTTCAATGGGAGATTTTTGGGAGATTGAATACCTAGGGGCAGCTTCACTGTTTGCTAGACCTGAAGAGAATCCGAAAAATTGCACATTGTCGGCCTGTAGTTCAGCAAGAGAGGGATCATTGCCGTTAGCAATAACCTTTCCACTCGCCAAAGCAAGAAATCGAAGTGAATTCTGAACAACTTCTGAATCGTTGAACCTATCTAGTTGCTCATCCATGACATTTGTCAAAACGCTAAGCCTAGGGTTAAGTGGAGCCCCGATTTTATTGGCATACGCTTCATCCATCTCAATTACTGCGATGTCAGCATTTGGAAGAGAGAAGCCCTTTGAACCTTGTAAAACAGCACTGAAAAGACCTTGTTTGATATTCGCTGTGGAGGGGTTGGTAAAAACTCTTAGTCCCTGGTTTTCTAGTATCTGAACCAAAAACTTGGTGGTGGTTGATTTTCCACTGCTGCCACTGACCACAACCAATCCTTGTGGAAAACGTGAGATTGCAATCTCAAATAGTTTTGGTTGGATTTTCGAGGCTATGGTTCCGGGGACCGCAGATCCACCGCCATGGCGAAAAAGTCTAATTAATTTCCTAATCACCCGGCCAAAAGCCAAGGCGATTAAAGTTCTCATGACTGGTCCAGGTAGTCCCTAAGTAATTGAGACCTTGATGGGTGACGAAGCTTAGACATGGTCTTTGATTCAATCTGGCGAATTCGCTCGCGAGTCACACCAAACTTCTCACCAATTTGATCCAAAGTCATCTGAACGCCATCACCAAGGCCGAAGCGTGAGCGAATCACTCCAGCCTCTCTTGGGTGCAAACTATCCAAAACTCTCTCAAGCTCTCTTTGCAACATTGTGTAGCCAACAGCATCGGCTGGAACAACCGCCTCGGTGTCCTCGATTAGGTCACCAAATTCACTGTCACCATCTTCTCCAAGTGGTGTTGAAAGCGAAATTGGCTCTCGACCGTATTTCTGAACCTCAACAACTTTTTCAGGAGTCATATCTAGCTCCGCTGCCAATTCTTCAGGTGTTGGTTCGCGACCAAGATCTTGAAGCAATTGCCTCTGAACGCGGGCTAGTTTGTTGATGACTTCAACCATGTGAACTGGAATACGAATTGTTCTTGCCTGGTCAGCCATTGCCCTTGTGATTGCCTGACGAATCCACCAGGTTGCATAGGTAGAGAACTTATAACCCTTGGTGTAGTCAAATTTTTCTACGGCCCTGATCAAACCCAGGTTTCCCTCTTGGATTAGATCTAGAAACTGCATTCCCCTGCCGGTGTAACGCTTTGCCAAGCTGACAACCAGTCGAAGGTTTGCCTCAAGCAGGTGGGCTTTCGCTCGCTTGCCATCTTTCATCACCCAACGCAAATCGCTGCGCATCTCTGGGCTTAGTTTTTTCTCTGTTTTTAATTTTTCTTCAGCAAACAGTCCTGCTTCAATTCTTTTCGCAAGCTCAACCTCGAGCTCAGCGTTTAGAAGCGCTACCTTACCGATTTGCTTCAGGTAATCCTTTACTGGGTCTGCAGTTGCGCCAGAGATTGTTGCAGTGGCTGAGGGAATGTCATCCTCATCCGCATCGCTGATGACTAAAATCTCGCTTGTTTCATCTGCAACCTCATCCGCCAGGTTCACGGCATCGGTGGCTTCCGCAACTATTTCCTTGACATCATCCAGCTCTTCAGCTTTTTCAGGGTTCGCCTTAGCCTTTGGCTGTGCCTTTTTGGCAGTTGCCTTCGATGAGTTTGAAGCTTTTACAGCGATGGTTCTTTCCTTCCCAGGGCAGAAGATAATCCCATGTCAAGTCCTCTTGCATGGGTAAGCCATTATTATGACAGACTTCCCACTATTTTTCACTAGGATGACTAAAACATTTCAGTCTTTCGTTCTATTCCTCTTTCAGCGCCAATTGGGTTTTGGCATTTTCCCTCAAAAACATCACCAATCCACCTAGCAAAATAAGCCCTTGGCCAATCATGGCCACTCGGAATCCTTCAATTGAAAACCTGGACTCGCTAATACCGGTGGCCAAGGCAAAATCTAGCCCAAGTCCAACAATGAAAATGATCAGCAAACCAGCAAAAAAGCCTCCGGTGTTAATAAAGCCATTCGCAGCACCGCGTTTTTGTTCAGGTATTAATTGCGCTGAGTATTCAAAGGCTAGGAAAGAAACAGGTCCCCCTGGAGTAATGGCAATCAATAAAACAATGAGTAGCCAAAGAGGTATTGGCGCTGGATATATAAGAACAGCACCCCAAGTAACAAAAATCACCAACATCTGGGTGATAACGATTCGCCTTCGATACTTTGGATGCCTCGCACTCAAGGGGCCAATTATTCCCCCGGCGATGATCCCCCACAGCACCATGAAGGTAAGTCCGGCACTCGCTATCCAAGGTTCAAACCCTTGAGCCTGCACCATAAAGGGAACGCCCCAGAGCAAACCAAAAGTCACAGGCGTTGGCTGAGCGGTGAAGTGCACCCAGAAACTCATCCTGGTCCCCGATTGCGCAATGGTTCCCCGAAGTTCGATGATTGCTTGTTTCCAACTGAGATTTTTGTTTTCCGAGTTTTGAGCCCGATCTTGAATCAGTAGCCAGGACAGAGCGGCAATTAGCGCACTCAGCGATGCAAGCGCCAAAAAGGCATTGGTCCACCCACTAATTCCCAAAAAATATGCAAAAGGAATGGCGCTGGCTATCTGCCCCAGCTGTCCTATGTTTCCCACATATTGCTGCAAAATGGCACTTTTCTTGGCATCAAACCAAGTGTGCACAAGCCTGAGAACGCTAATGAAGGTAAATGCATCTCCCAGGCCCAAAACGCCACGACCAATAATTGCCAGAGAGAGAACCGGTGCCACAGCGACCAGCAATTGCCCAATGGCCATCAATAGGGCCCCGAGGGCAATCAGCCTTCGAGAACCGTATCGGTCGAGTAGTAGTCCAACTGGCACCTGCATGCTGGCATACACAACAAGCTGGAAAACAGCCAAATAACTAAGTTGAACCGCTGTTGTGTCAAATCTTTCACTGGCTTCTATACCTGCAACACCCAATGATGTTCTTTGGGTCACGCTCACCAAATAGGCAATCGCTGCGAATATCAGAACCCTCCAGGCAAGCCTGCTATTCATCTTCTTCGTCTTCGCCCCTGCGCATCTGCATCAAATACCCCTCAAGTTCCTCTGCTATTTGATCTGCAGATGGCATCTCTGGGGATTTTTTGGCAATTGGGGCTTTCATTGGTCCAAGATCGCTGTTTTTATATCCAGCCTCTAGGTTTCCAATCATTTTCTGCAGTTCATCGTTTTCCTGCACCTGCTTTTCAAGCTTGGCAAGGAACTTCTTACCGCTCTCTCGTAAAGAATCACTTGGAAGAACCAAACCCGTGGCCCGACTGACAAGTTCAATGGCTTTCAGTGCAGCCTGCGGCATCTCACTGTCTCCCAGATAATGAGGCACTAGCATCACAAATCCGGCAACAGCAACTCCATAACCTGCCATTTTGTATTCCAGTAAGTGCAACACGTTGCCTGGAACCTCGGTCTGTGGTTTCCATTCGCTGTACTCATCAATCAAATCGTGACGATTACCACTAACTGTCACGCCAATATCCCTTGTGTGTGGAATGGGGAATGGAATCGCGTGCATCCAGGTCAGACTGCTCGCGTGCAAAGTTCTGGTGATGTCTACAACAGCCTCACTGAATGCATTCCAACTGAAATCAGGTTCATATCCATCTAGGAGTAGAAATTTCTTGCCAGCCTCATCGCTAAATAGATAAATGGCAAGTGTTGGTGGCTCGTAGCTTGTGATGTGGTCTTTTTCGAAAAACATCCTTGGACGCCTGGAACGGTAATCCAGCAAGTGATCATTGCTGAATGTCAGCAACAGTTCATTGTCAAGGTTTGCAAAAAGATGGTCAGAAAACTGAGTAATGCAACTGCCAGAATCGTTAAACCCAGTGAGAGTTGCAATCATTGGCAACCCCTGGTCTATAACCTCTGGATCTGCAATCCAGTTATAAATCTCAGACTCTGACACAGCTAAATCCTACTCGGCGTAAAATACTTGGATGATATCTCTCACGCTCTCAACCAAATCCGACCACTCAAACATTCCAGTAGTTTCGTTTTATCCAGAAAAGCCTGACCAACAAGTGACTCAGCTAGCCACCGTTTCAAACTTTAAAAACAAATTCGGTGAGGTGCTGTTTCTCAGCGAAGATATTTTTCTCGGTGTGGGCGACACAGAGCTGAACTCTGTCAATTCGCGAAAACTTGGTGGGAAACTCTCCAGAGCAGTGGCACACCTTCAATCACTCTCTTTAGATCTTGATCTTCAATACCCTCAGGAATTTTTAGAAGGATTGTTACTGGGAGGATTTGATCAACGACTCTACGGTTCCAAAGAAATCTCTGAAACAGAAGTTCTTGTTCCGGCAAACCAAGCAGAGGCAATGGAAAATGCCAACCTGATGGCGACAGCTGTGAATCAAACCAGAAAAATCATCAACACCCCTGGAAACCACCTTTTTCCTGAAAGTGTTGCTTCCCTAGCATCACAAATTGAAGGGTTGGAAGTTGAGGTTTGGGATGAACAAAAACTCATCGAAGAGCGATGCGGTGGAATTTTAGCGGTGGGTCAAGGAAGTGCCAGACCACCAAGACTTGTGAAGCTTCATAAACCAGGCAAAGGTAAAAAAGTCGCTCTGGTTGGCAAAGGAATCACCTTTGACACAGGAGGTCTGAGCATAAAACCCTCCGAGGGCATGGTCGGAATGAAATATGACATGGCTGGAGCGGCAACCGTGATGGGTGTTATGCAGGTATTAGCTGAGAAAGAAACTTCTACCGACGTCACTGCATATCTATGCCTTGCAGAAAATATGCCCAGTGGAAATGCCACCAGGCCTGGCGATGTAATAACGATGCGCAATGGAAAAACAGTTGAAGTATTGAATACAGACGCTGAGGGCAGGTTGGTCATGGCAGATGGCCTGTCACTTGCTAGCGAGGAAAACCCAGATCTGATTATTGATGTTGCCACTCTCACCGGAGCCGCTGTGATTGCCCTTGGAAACCGATACGTCGGTGCGATGGGTGATGATGTTGCCGTGAAGCAGGTTCTAGATGCTTCAAAAGTCGCCGGTGAGCAGGTTTGGCACATGCCTCTGCCTGATGAATTGGCGGAGATGCTAGAAAGTGACATTGCGGATTTGATGAATGTAAAAATTGGCAACCGAGCTGGTGGCATGCTCATAGCCGGACAATTTCTAGCGCACTTCGTCGGAGAAAAAGACGCAAGAAAAATTCCTTGGGTGCACCTAGACATTGCCGGTGCGGCTAATAACTCTTCAGCAGCGTATGACTACACGCCCAAAGGAGCCACCGGGGTGATGACTAGGAGTTTGGTTCAGCTGATTATGGATATTGGCATTCAGGAGTAAGCTGGAGGAAATTTAAACAAATCAAACTGGAGAACCGTTGGCAGAACACAATTTTGACCTTGTAATCCTTGGCGGAGGGTCTGGTGGATACTCCGCAGCCCTTAGAGCCGCTCAATTGGGCATGAATGTAGCCCTAGTTGAAAAAGACAAGCTCGGAGGCACATGTCTCCACCGAGGTTGCATCCCCACTAAAGCGCTGTTGCACGCGGCTGAAGTTGCTGATGTAACTCGAGAGAGTGAAAACTTCGGAGTTCACGCAGAATTCCAAGGCATAGATATGACCGCTGTAAATAAGTACCGCGACTCAATCGTTGATCGCTTATACAAAGGCCTAAGCGGTCTGATCAAAGCCAAAAAGGTCACCATGGTAGAGGGTGAGGGTCACCTGACTGGTCCTAAATCAGTCACCGTTGGCTCTGATGTCTATACAGGAAAAAACATAGTGCTTGCCACAGGAAGTGGATCTAAAAGCCTTCCCGGATTAGAAATTGGTGGTCGCGTAATCACAAGTGATCAGGCGCTACAAATGGACTGGATTCCAAACAAGGTAGTCGTTTTGGGTGGTGGCGTTATTGGAGTTGAGTTTGCCAGCGTCTGGAGAAGTTTTGGAAGTGAAGTTGTAATTGTTGAGGGATTGGACCGATTGGTTCCCAATGAGGACCCAGCAATGAGCAAGCAACTGGAAAAAGCCTATAAAAAGCGTGGCATTGAATTGAAACTGGGCGCCAGGTTTGCTGGAGTGACTCAGTCTGATGCAGGAGTGGACATTTCACTCGAAAGCGGCGAGAACATCCAAGCGGACATCATGCTGGTGGCTGTGGGAAGGGCTCCAAACGCAACAGGCTTTGGCTTTGAAGAGCAGGGCGTGAACATGGACCGTGGTTGGGTTTTGACAAACGATCGACTGATGACCAACCTCGAAGGCGTCTACGCGGTTGGCGATATCGTTCCTGGTCTGCAATTAGCCCACCGTGGATTCCAGCAGGGAATCTTCGTTGCTGAGGAAATCGCTGGTCTAAAACCACAGGTAATTGACGAGATGGGTATTCCTCGAGTTACCTATTGCGAGCCAGAGATTGGTTCGGTTGGTCTTACTGAGGAACAAGCCAAAGAAAAATTTGGGGCAGATTCAATCTCAACCTATGAATACAACTTGGCTGGGAATGGAAAAAGCCAGATTCTTGAGACCGCTGGTGTTATCAAATTGATCCGTCAGGTAAATGGACCAGTTGTTGGTTTCCACATGATTGGTTCAAGAGCGGGAGAACAAATTGGGGAGGCGCAGTTGATTGTCAATTGGGAGGCTCACCCAGAGGATGTTGCGCCACTGGTGCACGCTCACCCAACAATGAACGAATCCCTAGGTGAGGCTCACCTCGCACTAGCCGGTAAACCACTTCACGCCCACGCTTAGGAGAAAAAAATGAGCGAAGTACAACTGCCCGCATTGGGTGAATCAGTCACCGAGGGAACAATCACCCGATGGCTAAAAAACGTAGGAGACACCGTCGCGGTAGACGAGCCACTGGTTGAAGTAAGTACCGACAAAGTTGACACAGAAATTCCCTCACCCGTAGCTGGAGTTTTGCAAGAAATCAAAGCCCAGGAAGATGAGACCGTCGAGGTTGGTGCAGTTTTAGCAGTAATCGGAGAAGGAGCAGCTACAGAGGCCACTCCAGAACCATCGGCTCCTGCGGAGGCAGAACAACCAGAACCTGCCGCACCCGTTGCGGAATCACCGACTCCAGTTGCAGAACCAGTAACCGAGACACCGGTAGCCGAGACACCAGCACCAGCTGATCCAACTCCCCCACCGGCTCCCCCTGTAGCAACACCGCCGCAGCCTCCGGTCGCAGAAACGCCAGTAGCTGCTCCGGTAGCACCGCCTGCTCCACCAGCCGCTCCAGTAGCGCCTGTGGCAACTGACTCGACGCCAACCGAAGCAACCGAGAGTGACTCTGCTTATGTGACACCCATTGTGAGGAAACTTGCAAAAGACAATGGTGTTGATCTGAATAATGTAAAGGGCACCGGTATTGGCGGTCGTATTCGCAAAGAAGACGTGGAGGCGTTAATCGGTCAGACCCCCTCTGCAGCATCTTCTGTCTCTCAAACTGCCGCACCCGCTGAGATTGAGATAAGTCCGCTTCGTGGAACAACAGAGCAAATGTCCAGGCTTCGAAAGGTGCTCGCATCAAAGGCTGTGGAGTCCATGCAAAGCTCAGCTCAGCTGACAAGTGTGGTTGAAGTTGATGTAACAAAAATTGCTGAATTACGAAAAGCTGTACAGTCTGATTTCATTGCTAAGACGGGTGTGAAGCTTTCCTTTATGCCGTTTTTCAATTTGGCAGCGGCTGAGGCTTTGAAAGCGCACCCAAAGATCAATTCAACAATCGATGGTGAATCAATTGTTTATCATCCAACCGAAAATATCTCTTTTGCTGTTGACACAGACAGAGGACTGTTGACCCCCGTAATTCGAAATGCCTCAGAGTTGACAATTGCTGAAACCGCGAAGCAGATTTCCAATCTTGCAGAGCGAACACGCAATAACCAACTGACGCCTGATGAACTCTCGGGGGGCACTTTTACGCTAACCAACACTGGTTCTCGTGGTGCTTTATTCGACACCCCTGTTGTGTTTATGCCTCAAAGTGCCATTTTGGGAACAGGAATTGTCACTAAGCGCCCCGTGGTTATGCAATCAGCCGATGGCTCAGATGTGATTGCTATTCGAAGCATGGTTTATTTGGCGCTGAGCTATGACCACAGAAACATCGACGGTGCTGATGCAGCCCGCTATCTAACCGCTGTGAAGCAGAGGCTTGAAGCAGGGGCGTTTGAAGGCCAGTTAGGAATCTAACCAGCCTTCGGCGGGATTGAATTGCTGTTTCGGAAATTGAACCACTTTTGGAAGTTTTTCAAAATAAATCCTTCCCTTGGTGTTCATCTTTGGATTGAGGTTAGACAATTGTGCATAGCTTGTCCAAGCTGGGTAAACAGGGTAAAACCTTTGACCAAGCTGTATGCAAAACCCAAATCTATAGAAATGTAATCTCATAATCACAGAATAGAAGGACAGATTGATAACTATTCAAAATAAACGTTCAGCTGTTAGAAACTCACTGAAAGTTGTTTACTGTGCCTGAATTTATCGATCTTTTGGATAAGGGTCCGATTGGATACCTAGAGGGCATAAAGCTTCAAAACGAGCTGCATGCAGAGGTTGCATCTGGCAAACAAAGCGACAGCGTTTTGCTGTTAGAACACTCCCCCGTTTATACCGCCGGCAAACGAAGTGAAGAGCACGAATTACCAAAAGACGGAACAGAGGTTATTCAAACCAATCGTGGGGGCAAAATAACCTGGCACGGTCCAGGGCAACTGATTGGCTATCCAATAATGCGATTACCTCAACCAATTGACGTGGTTGGCTATGTTCGCTGGTTAGAACAGACTCTCATTAGAGTGTTGGATGTTTATGGAATTGAATCTAAAACGGTTGATGGGCGAAGTGGAGTTTGGGTTGACGGCCCAGCAGGAGAAGAAAAAATAGCCGCCATTGGAATACGCGTGAGCGAAAAGATAACAATGCACGGATTCGCCTTGAACGTAAATAATTCTCTAAAGCCTTATGAATCATTCATTCCCTGTGGAATAGAGGATGCAGGGGTAACCACGATGTCAAAGGTCTTAGGAAGAGAAGTTCAATTAGCAGAAGTCAGTCAAAGTGTGATGGGATTGATGGGAAAGATAGGTGAGCATGAGCCAGCAAGGTGAGAAAAAACTACTCCGTTTAGAGGTCAAAAACTCTCAAACCCCGATTGAGAAAAAACCCGAATGGATAAAAACCACCGCCAAAATGGGCCCAGAATATAAAGCCATGCACAATCTGGTGCAGGACAAAAACCTGCACACTGTTTGCCAAGAGGCAGGCTGTCCAAACATTTTTGAATGCTGGGAAGACCGAGAGGCTACTTTCCTAATTGGTGGATCTCAATGCACCCGCAGGTGTGACTTCTGCCAAATTGACACTGGTAAGCCAGCAGCTTTCGATGCTGATGAACCACGCCGGGTTGCAATCAGCGTGAAAGAAATGGAGCTTCGATATGCAACTGTCACCGGAGTTGCAAGAGATGACCTTCCAGATGAGGGTGCCTGGTTATATGCCCAAACAATTAGGCAGATTCACAAAAAATCACCTGGTACAGGCGTTGAGATCTTAGTTCCCGATTTCACTGGAAATGAAACTCTGCTGCAGAGAATTTTTGATGCGGAGCCAGAGGTTTTTGCACACAACGTGGAAACAGTCCCCAGAATTTTCAAAAGAATCAGACCAGCTTTCAACTACCAACGCTCAATGGATGTAATCTCCATGGCCAAAAAGGCAGGAATGATCACAAAATCCAATTTGATTCTGGGGATGGGTGAAACCCGCGAAGAGATTAGTGAAGCTCTAAGAGATCTGCACAACGCAGGTTGTGACATCATCACCATCACCCAGTACTTGCGACCATCCCCCAGGCACCTGCCCGTTGACAGATGGGTGAAACCACAGGAATTTGTTGAATTGAAAGACGAAGCCTTGGAGATTGGTTTCCACGGAGTCATGAGCGGGCCACTGGTTCGTTCAAGTTATAGGGCCGGAAGACTATGGGCTCAAACAATGCAGCGATTGGAAAGAGAAATTCCAGAAGAATTGCAGCACTTGGCGGATAAAGCTGCGGAAGGGTTCGCGCAAGCGGTTTAGTAAGCTGTCCAAATGGCTAAAAAAGATAAGCAACCAGGAAGACTCAAACAACTTTGGCGCGCCTATAAGGTAACCGCTAAGGCCGATCCCTCATCAGTATGGATTGCCCTTGGTGTTGGGCTTTTGGCCGGCATTGGTGTTTTTGCCATTGGATTTTTTAGTTCCCAGGGAAACCCATGGCTATTAGCTCTTTGGGGCGTTAGCTCAACCCTTACCGCCGTGCTATTGGCCATGGTCATTATGTCCAGAAAGGCCGAACAGGCCGCTTTCGCCCAAATAGAGGGTCAGTCTGGCGCAGTTGGTGCGGTGATTCAATCCTCGCTTCGTGGCAGTTGGACTGGGGCCTCACAACCAGTTCAGGTAAACGCTAGAACCAAAGATGCCGTATACCGTGTGATCGGGAAAACCGGCGTGAATCTGATTGGCGAGGGAGATCCAGCCAAACTAAAGAAGTTATTTGACGATGAGACAAGAAAGGTTCATCGTGCGGTGCCAAATGTGCACATCAAGCGGATTGTTGTCGGAACCAATAAGGAACACGTCCGATTACACAAAATGATGAAATCGGTAAAAGCAGGAAAGAAACAACTTTCGAGAGGTGAGATTCGAATTGTGGCCAAGCGCTTGGAGGCTTTGGGAAACACTATGCCCATCCCCAAAGGCATTGACCCAATGAATTTCAGGCCTTCAAGAAAAATGTAGTTTTTACATTGCTGAAACATTCATCCAGTAGCTTTGGTGAAAACAGCAGTGCTGATTTGAAAGGATACAAATGTTTAGCAGTGCCTCAGAAGTAATGAAATACATCCAAGAAGAGGATGTTAAGTTCGTCGATGTCAGGTTTAGCGACCTTCCCGGCGTCCAGCAACACTTTAACCTTCCAGCCAAGGCCGTGGATGAAGACTTCTTCACAAATGGTCAGCTGTTCGATGGCTCCTCCATTAGAGGATTCGCAGACATCCACGAATCAGATATGCAACTGATTCCAGATGTGACAACCGCCTACCTAGATCCATTCAGGATTGAAAAAACTCTGATTATCACCTTCGATATCTACAACCCAAGAAATGGTGAGATTTACACTCGTGACCCACGACAGGTTGCAAAAAAAGCTGAAGCCTACTTGGCCACTACCGGTATTGCAGACACAGCTTTCTTTGCCCCAGAAGCTGAGTTTTTTATATTTGACTCCGTGAGGCACACCGTTCAGCCGCACATAAGCTACTACGAAGTAGACAGTGTTGAAGGTCCATGGAACTCCGCCAAAGACGAAGAAGGTGGAAACCTGGGTCATAAGACACCCCACAAGGCAGGTTATTTCCCAGTTTCTCCAGTTGATCACCTAGCAGACATCCGAGATGCGATTGTGTTGGAGCTAGAGGCTGCAGGATTGCAGGTAGAGCGAAGCCACCACGAGGTTGGAACAGCTGGACAGTCCGAAATCAACTACCGCTTTGACACCATGGTGCACGCAGCAGATGACCTTTTGAAGTTCAAATACATCGTCAAAAATGTTGCCAACCAGTATGGAAAAACCGCAACCTTCATGCCAAAGCCCATGTACAACGACAACGGCTCAGGAATGCACGTTCACCAGTCACTCTGGAAAGATGGCGAGCCACTGTTTTATGACGAGAGTGGTTACGGTGGACTAAGCGACATGGCACGTTGGTACATCGGTGGAATCCTTCGCCACGCACCATCACTATTGGCATTCACAAACCCAAGTCTGAATAGCTATCACCGATTGGTGAAGGGCTTCGAAGCACCGGTAAACCTTGTTTACTCTGCTGGAAACCGCTCAGCTGCGATCCGTATCCCATTGACTGGCACAAACCCAAAGGCTAAGCGCATTGAATTCCGCGCACCAGACAGCTCCGGTTCTCCATACCTTGCATTTGCTGCCATGTTGATGGCTGGCATCGATGGAATCAAAAACCGCATCGAGCCACACGAGCCAGTTGACAAAGACCTATATGAACTACCACCAGAGGAAGCCAAGAACATCCCGCAGGTTCCAACCAGTTTGGATCGTGTTTTGGAAGCTTTGGAGGAGGACCACGAGTACCTAACTGAGGGTGGCGTGTTCTCCAAGGAGCTAATCGAGAACTGGATCGAATATAAGCGAGTGAATGAAATTCAGGAACTTGCTGCAAGACCACACCCATATGAGTTTGAGCTTTACTACGGTGTGTAAATAGAACTACAAAAGAAAACCGCCTCTTCGGAGGCGGTTTTTTTATTCAAAGAACAATCTTTCAAACACGGCGCGCGCTCTTCTGCTGGCCGCTAAATAAAACTGTTCTAACTCGGCCCCAGATTCAACCTCTGGCAGATCCGTCAGTCGCCTAATGGAATCAAGAACTCTTTGATCATTGGGCAAGGTGTCATTTTTCTTACCGGTGGCCAACACAATGCCTGAGCGAATTGATGAGGCTGTTGTCCAGGCTGTTTGCAGAACTTCTCTATCCTCTTCCGCTACCAATCCTGATGCGCTCATTTCTGTGAGCGCTTTTAGGGTGAAGGGTGTTTGGATGTTTTTGTAAATATTTCCGAATCTGAGTTGATAAAGCTGCACCAGCCACTCAACATCACTGATTGAGCCTCGCCCCAACTTTAGATGTCTTGCGGGATCTGCCCCCATCGGCAGACGCTCATTTTCCACCCTTGCCTTGATTCTTCTGATTTCTTTGATGTTTGCATCCGTAATGTTCTCTGGATAGCGATATTGATCACTCATGCGAATGAAATCTTCCCTCAGCTTTTCTGACCCGAAGATCGGCCTTGAGCGTAAAAGGGCTTGCGCCTCCCAGATTTCACCCCATTTTTCGTAATAGGCCCGATAGCTTTCCATTGACCTGACTATTGGACCTTTTTTCCCTTCGGGTCTTAGGTCCAAATCAAGTTCAAATTCCATCACAGAGTCTTTGGTGGCCTCTCGAATTGCATTCACTGCCTGTTCGGCAACTGATGCACTTGCGCTGTCACCGTCGTAAACGAACACGATATCTGCATCCGAGCCGAACCCCAGTTCTCGTCCTCCGAATCTGCCCATGGCAATGATTCCCAAATCCACTTCAAAATCCTGGATCACTTCCTTGGCAATGTTTTCTAAATAGATTTCATAGACGTCACTGAGCCCGTTCTGCAATTGCTCCAAATCGGCATCACCGAAAATGCTCGCCATGGCAATTCTCAACGACTCCTTTCGGCGCAGTCTTTGAATTCCTCTAATTCGCTTCTCTCGCTCTTCGTGCCTATCAAATACTGCATCGGCCTCTATTTGAATACCCGCTTTGCTTCTGGGTTTTCGCTGAGCGGGTTCGGCTAGCCAAGCAGTTGCTTGGGGATTCCTTTCCAGAAGGTTGCTCGCAAGCAAGCTAAAACTAAGCAAGGAGCATAGATTTTCTGCAGCACCCGATGAGTCTCGCAGCATCCCCAGAAACCAATGCGAGTCTCCAAGGTCTTCACTGAGCCTTCTAAAGCCAATTAGAGCCCTGTCTGGGTTGTCACCCTCGGAGAGCAATCTGAGCATCACAGGAAGCAGTTGACGCTGAATACTTGCGCGTCTGGAAACACCTTTGGTTAGCGCTCTGATGTGACCTAAAGCGACCTTTGGGTCTGAAAAGCCCAAAGCCTGCAGACGATTGCGAGTGTCTTCCTCTTGGAGCATAAAATCATCGGTATCAAGATCAGCAACCATGTTCAAAAGCGGCCTGAAAAACACACTTTCATGCATTTCCTTCACTTCTTTTCTGACTTCTGAGAGTGAATTGGAAAAACTGGCAGGGTCATTTTTTGGATCAATGGCTCTAGAGATCTCACGCATTTGATCAACTTGGGGTAAAACGTGCGTTCGCTTTAGCCCTTGTAGTTGCAAGCGGTGCTCCACCGAACGCAAATATATATAGTGATTAGTGAAGGCCTTTGCGTCTTTTCTGCCGAGATAACTGGCATCAGTCAGTGCTTGGATCGCCTCAAGAGTGTTCGCACTCCTAACCGATTCATCATGCCGACCGTGTACCAGTTGCAAAAGTTGAATCGTAAATTCAACATCTCTCAATCCACCGTTACCCAATTTCAGGTTGGTTTCTCTTTGCTCTTGAGGCAGGTTATCTAAAACTCTCTTGCGCATCCCCCGCACTTCCTCAACAACCCTGGAACTATCCAGTGAATCCCAAGCCAGCACACCCACGGTTTGCTCATAGTCTTTGCCAGTTTGTTCATCACCTGCAACAAAGCGAGCTTTTATTAGAGCTTGGAACTCCCAATTCTTGGCCCATTTTTGGTAGTAACTGAGATGTGATTTCAGACGACGAACCATTGCCCCGTCTTTACCTTCGGGCCTAAGGTTTGGATCCACTTCCCATAAACCGGGCTCAGCAGATGTTGAATCAATAATGCGCATCAATCGATTAGCTATTTTTGTGGCAATTTGCATTTCATCATCATCAAGGTCATCACCTGCAACGAAAATTACATCCACATCACTTATGTAATTCAGTTCTCGACCACCTGTTTTCCCCATGGCAATGATTGCCATTTTGAAATCTTCGGCGACTTCGTTTTCCTTGCAGGCAAGTTCAAACGCTCGCTGCAAAACAGCGGCTGCTAAATCGGCCAACATCGCTGAGACCCGCTCAAAGGATTCGTTGGGGGTGTGCGAAACATCAAAGGCGATGATTGATAACAGCTGTTTTCTATAACTCTTGCGCAGTGAGTCTTGGTCTGCTGCTTTTTTTAGCTCAGAGGTGATGGCTTGTTTATCCAGCGAGTATTTTTTTCCAAGATAGACATCCAAATACTCTGGGGCCCTTCTCAGGATTGACTGCACTCCCTCACTGGCCGCAACCGATTTGAAATAGGCGGTCGCTGACAAATCATTGCCAATTACTTTTTTCAACCGCTTCGGATCGATGGATGCCAACTCAACAGAAAAACGCAAGGCTGAATCAGGGTCAGCTCCCAAGGAAAGGTAATGAGTTGCTGAGTGCGCAACATCACCTAAAAGTTCAACCAGTGCATCCAAATCAGCAAGCGCTGCCGAAAGGTCCCTAAAACCCTGACGGGCTAGTTCAGACAGCGCTCCCTGACGGTATTTTTCCATTTATAAATTCAGTAGGTTTTGCCTAAGTTCGAAAGGCGTCACCTGAGCTCTGTAGTCTGACCACTCACGTTTTTTGTTTCTAAGAACAAAATCAAACACGCTTTCACCCAGAACCTCTGCAGCAAGTTCACTGTCTTCCAATTTGGATATGGCTTGGTTCAATGACTGAGGCAAGCCCTCAATGCCCATAGCCTTGCGTTCATTATCACTCAGTGTCCAAACATCATCCAAAGTCTCATCAGGCAGTTCATACTGATTTTCAATGCCCTTTAATCCAGCACCCAAAATCAAGGCGTAGGAGAGATAGGGGTTTGCCGCACTGTCAATTGCTCGGTATTCCAATCGAGTGGATTGTGTTTTGCCAGGTTTGTGAAGTGGCACTCGCAAAAGTGCTGAACGGTTGTTATGTCCCCAAGCAACATGTGAGGGAGCCTCTCCCCCGGACCAAAGTCGCTTATACGAATTCACGAACTGATTGGTGACAGCGGTGATTTCAGGAGCGTGGCGGAGGATTCCGGCCATGAATCTTCTAGCGGTTTTGGAAAGTTGATACTGAGCGCCTGCATCGAAAAAGGCATTCTGGTCCCCTTCGAATAGTGACATGTGGGTGTGCATACCGCTACCCGGCTGATCATTGAATGGCTTTGGCATGAAAGTGGCATAAACGCCCTGCTCGATGGCGACCTCTTTCACTACCGCCCTAAAAGTCATGATGTTATCTGCCATCGTCAAAGCGTCGGCGTAGCGCAAATCAATTTCGTTTTGCCCGGCACCAGCCTCATGGTGGCTGAATTCAACTGAAATGCCCATGTTTTCTAACATGGTCACAGCTGACCTTCTAAAATCATGGGCTGTTCCACCCGGGACGTTGTCAAAATAACCCGCTGTGTCAACTGGCTCCGGAAACCCATCAGCACCGAGTTGCGAAGATTTCAAAAGATAAAACTCAATTTCAGGATGTATGTAGAAATTGAACCCCATGTCACGGGCTTTATCCATTGCTCTGCGCAAAACGTTTCTCGGGTCACTGCTAGCCGGTGTCCCATCAGGATTGGCTATATCGCAAAACATCCTGGCTGTTGAATCAACCGCACCCCTCCAGGGAAGAATCTGAAAAGTTGTTGGGTCTGGCATGGCTAACATATCGGCTTCACTGTTTCGACTCAGACCCTCAATACTTGAGCCATCAAAGCCAATACCCTCCTCGAAGGCGCCCTCAATTTCAGCTGGAGCGACAGCCACGGATTTAAGTGATCCGGCTACATCCGTGAACCAGAGTCGGATGAATTTAACCCCTCGCTCCTCGATGGTTCTCAGAACAAATTCTTGCTGCTTCTCCATTACGCCTCCTAAGCAGTTACTAGGCTAATGTATGTGCAAAACCTAAGTATTGCCATAGGCCAAATCAATCCGACCGTAGGGTCGATGGATTCAAACCTGGACAAGATTATTCAATCCTGTGCGGATGCCCACGGACAAGCCGATCTGATACTTTTTGGAGAATTAGCAATCAGCGGGTATCCAATTGCAGATTTGGCCTTGCGGCGAGATTTTTTAGAGGCCAGCGAGAAAGCCATTCAAAAACTAATTCAGAAATCCTCTGCTTGGCCAGAACTGACAATTGTGGTGGGTTATCCAAGGCTTGCTCCGAATCACCATGAAAACGACTGGGCTATCGCTCACAATTCTGCAGCTGTAATCAGTAACGGTGTTTTGCTGGGTGTTTATGACAAGCGGCACCTACCCAATTACACAGTGTTTGATGAGTGGCGTAATTATGTTCCCGGCAATAAAGGCCTCAGCTTTGAAATAAACGGACAAAAAATCGCGGTGATGATCTGTGAAGACATGTGGAGACCAGTTGGACCGGTGGAAGAACTCAAAGGCAATGCTGATATTTGCTTAGTTTTGAACGGCTCGCCTTTTGAAAAAGGAAAAAATGAATTGCGCCGAGCAATTGCTGCGCGGGTTGCAAAAAGCCAACAGGTATCAATTGTTTATGCAAACCTCACTGGAGGCCAAGATGATTTAGTTTTCGATGGAGATAGTTTTGCCCTAGATTCCAGCGGAGCACAAATCTTTCAAGCTTCCATGTTTACCGAGGAGATGAAAATCTTCCAAACCGATTCCATTCCAACTCCAACTGAACTCCCATCGCAGCATTCAAGAACCTGGGATGCGCTGGTGCAGGGAGTTCGTGATTATGTTGGGAAAAACTCAATCTCGGGAATCGTATTGGGACTCAGTGGAGGAATCGACTCAGCGGTTTGCGCAGCACTCGCCGTTGATGCAATTGGCTCAGACAAAGTCAAAGGCATCGCCATGCCAAGCATTTACTCCTCGGATTCCTCAATCACCGATGCTAAACAACTGGCTGATAATTTAGGCATCGAATTTGCAGTCTCTGAAATCAAAGATGTCCATTTAGAGTTTCAAAACCTGCTGGAGCTGAGTGATCTGGCCGATGAAAACATTCAGTCAAGAATCAGAGCGCTGATTCTGATGGCCGATAGCAACAACAGTGGCAGATTATTGCTCTCAACCGGGAACAAATCCGAAATTGGGGTTGGCTATTCGACCATTTATGGAGATAGCGCTGGAGGCTTCGCTCCTCTCAAAGACGTCTATAAAACAGAAGTTTATGCATTGGCAGAATATCGAAATTCCAGATCAGCCGTGATTCCAGAGAACTCAATCAGCAAAGCACCAAGCGCTGAGCTAAGGCCAGACCAGCATGATCAACAGTCACTTCCTGATTATGAAGTGCTGGATTCAATGTTGGAGATTCTGATTGAAAATCACGGCTCGGTAGAAGATTTGGTGAAGGCTGGATATCCTCAAGATTTGTCGATTGATGTTGCCAAAAAACTAAAGCATGCTGAATGGAAACGCGCTCAGGGGGCAATTGGGCCGAGAGTTTCAAAAGTTAGCTTTGGCAGGGGCAGAAGATTGCCAATAGCGAATGGATATCTATGAAAATTAGAACCGAAACAATTAAGTCTTTCAAAAATCAGCGTCCGATAACTTGTTTGACCAGTTATGACTCACTAACAGCAAAAATCTTTGATGAGGCTGGGATAGATCTGATTTTGGTTGGTGATTCGGCTGCAAATACGGTTTTAGGAAAACCCACCACACTACCGATCACCCTAGAGGAAATGATTAGTTTCGGGTCAGCAGTGGCCTCTTCGGTAAAAAACTCGCTGGTTGTCATTGATATGCCATTTGGAAGCTACGAGATAAGCCCAGAAGAGGCTCTACGCAATTCAATAGAGGTCATGAAACGAACTGGAGCTGATGCTCTAAAGCTTGAAGGTGGGAGTAATCGTTTAGAGACTATAAAACTGCTTATAGAAAATGGGATTCCGGTAATGGGTCACTTAGGGTTCACGCCTCAATCTGTGAATCAAATGGGTGGTTTCAAAGTGCAGGGGCGTGGAGAGGATAGCCATCTCATAGAGGATGAGGCGAAAAAGCTTGAGGAAGCGGGAGTATTTTCATTGGTGCTAGAAATGGTCCCAGCACAGCTTGCAACACAAATAACCCAGCAACTTTCCATACCGACTATTGGCATTGGTGCCGGAAGTCAAACAGATGGGCAGATTTTGGTTTGGCAGGATTTTGCGGGACTAAGTGAAAAATTACCTAAGTTTGCTAAAACTTATGCGAATTTGAAAGCAGATTTGGAAAACGCTACTAAAGAATACATTCGAGAAGTTCAGTCCCGAGAATTTCCATCCTCGGATGAATCTTTTAGCTGATCTTCTTCGATTAGCTTCTTACCTCGCTCTGAAATAGTTTGTTCAGCATTTTTAGCTTCCCGCTCGGTTTCAAAAGGTCCCAATCGATAAACCGCTAATGACTTTCTTCCATACTCCACTTGCTGGGTTTTGGTGTTAAACCAATACTTTTTGGCCATGTTTGAAGTCTAACCCGCAAACAAAGTCCTAAGCTGGTGGGCATGCCACGCACAGCAGAGGGTTACCTTGTTCCAGGAAAAATCGCTCCCAAATTAGAAGTTCCGACCCAAATCCAAAAGCCTGAGTATGTTGGCAAAAAATCTCCCACCCAAAACTCTGCTGGCGATAAATACGCACCGGATGAGATTGCAAAAATACGTAGAGCTTCAAAAATCGCCGCACAGGCTCTGGAGCTGGTCTGCGAATCCATAAAACCGGGGGTAACCACCAACCAGCTTGACCAGATTGGTCATGAATTTCTTTTGAAAAACGATGCCTATCCTTCAACACTTGGGTATCGGGGTTTCCCCAAATCCTTGTGCACCTCACTAAATGAAGTAATTTGTCACGGAATACCCGATGACACAATCATTGAAGAGGGTGACATCGTGAATGTGGACATCACAGCCTTTATCGATGGCTTTCATGGTGACAACAATAAAACTGTGGAAGTGGGCAATGTAGACCCTGCGGTTAGTGAATTAGTCGTTAGAACAGAAGAAGCACTAAACAGAGGAATCAAGGCAGCCATGCCGGGTCGACAGGTAAACGTCATTGGTAGGGCAATCGAGAGCTATGCAAAAAGGTTTGGATACGGGGTTGTCAAGGAATTTACAGGCCACGGGGTTGGAAGGGCTTTCCACACAGGTCTAATAATCCCGCACTACGATTCAGAGCAGTACACAGAGCTGATTGAAACGGGAATGGTGTTCACCATAGAACCCATGCTCACCCTGGGAAGCGCATCTTGGGACATGTGGGACGATGACTGGACTGTCACCACTCAAGACAAAAGCTTTAGCGCCCAATTCGAACACACGATTTTGATCACCGAGTCTGGCCCAGAGATATTGACGCTTCCATGAGTCTGGCGGTTGGGATAGACATAGGCGGAACCGGTATCAAGGGTGCTGTTGTTGACACTGAGACTGGAGAATTGCAATCGGAGAGATTCAAACTCGAGACCCCGCGTGGTGGTAAGCCAGACGATATTGCAGATGTTGTTGGCGAGGTTTACGCAGAATTGAATCAACCCGGACCGGTGGGAATTTGCCTACCCTCGGTTGTGAAAGACGGCATCAGTAAATCAGCCGCAAATATCTCCAAGGAATGGATTGACTATCCAGCCAAGGACAAATTCGAACAGCACTTGCAAACCCCTGTGGTGGTTATAAATGATGCTGATGCAGCTGGGCTGGCGGAGGTCAGGTTTGGAGCGGGCAGGAAAAAGCCGGGGCTAATCATCATGACCACACTCGGCACTGGCATTGGCTCTGCGATGTTTATAGAAGGCAGGCTGGTGCCCAATACAGAGCTTGGTCACATTGAAATTGGTGGCAAGGATTATGAGAAGGTTGCCTCCTACAGGGCGAAAGAGAAATATCAGCTCTCTTATGACCGATGGGCAAAGAGGCTTCAGCGTTATTACGAGGAATTAGAAAAACTATTTAGCCCAGATCTATTCATTGTTGGTGGTGGAGTAAGTAAAAATCATGATTTGTTTCTTCATAAGATTCAAATCAACACTGAAATTGTGCCCGCAGAATTTAGAAATAACGCAGGGATAATTGGTGCTGCGGAGCAGGCCTACGAAATGAATTGAAAGAGGTTGGCCTGTACGCCGGGTTCTGTCCCCGAAGGTGACGGCCATCTATCTCGGACCATCGTTACCAATGGTCTCTAGCGGTCCACCCGAAGGCTCGAGCGAGCAGCTCTCAAGCGCCTTCTGCATGACCTTGCTCCCGGTGAGGTTTACCTAGCTAAGCGAGTTACCTCGCCCACTGGTGGTCTCTTACACCACCGTTTCACCCTTACCCTTTCGGGCGGTTTACTTTCTGTTGCACTAGCTCGCGGGTTACCCCGGGTGGGCGTTACCCACCACCGTGCTCTGTGGAGCCCGGACGTTCCTCGACAATGTCGCGACCGTCTGGCCAACCTCTTTCAAACAAAAGCCTATTTGATTGGCAGGTGAGCACAAGAGTTAAGTGTGATTAGTTCATGCTGCTCACTCCCCCAGACTCTGAATGCGCTGATACTCGCAGGAGCAAAACTGGTTGACCACAGATAGCTTTCATCGCCACCAATGATTTGATGCGTCAAAGCTCTGGTTGGCATCATGTGTGAAACCACAATGACTGTCCTATTGGGCTTGGAGTTTCTTATTTCCTCAACAAATGAACTTATTCTTTGAACTAAGTCCTCTATGCTTTCACCGCCCGGTGGCCTGAAATCCAGCGAGCCTCTCCAGGAGGCCAGCAAATCGGCATCTTTGCTGAAAAGCTCTTCGTTACTAAGCCCATTCCACTCACCAAAAAATATCTCCTTGATGCGCTCATCAAGCACCCACTCCGCATTGAGCCTTCTGGCAATCGCTTCAGCAGTTTGTTTGGTTCTGAGCATAGGACTTGCAATAACAAGTGGGCGATTCATAGCTAACCCCCATGAACTGGGAGGGTGAGCTAATAACTCCGCTGTGGCTTCAGCCTCTCGTTGACCTAGATCGCTCAGTTCCGGATCAGCTCCATCCCCGCCGGCAACCAGGCCCTTTTCAGTGTGAGAGCTGTGTCCGTGACGAATAAAGATTATTTCTGTTCCGGGGGAACTAACCCTCGGTGCACGAATACTGCCGGGTTGATCTGGGATAGCTTTAGCGACAGGTTTATCCAATGCCTCATTGGCTAATTCATCTGCGCGCGTGTTTTGCTCTCTCGGTATCCACTCAAAACTCACTCTGAGCTTGCTGGCTAGCGCACTCGCCTCGCTCACCATTGGCATTAGGTCTCTGGATTTGACTTTCCAATTGCCCTTAAGTTGCTCCACCACCAATTTGCTATCAAGCTGAACTAAATAGCTTTGATTGGGATCATGACTCAGAGCTAACTTCAGACCAGCTATAACACCCGAATACTCGGCAAAATTGTTCGTTGCCACTCCCAGGTGGGCACTTGTGGTGGCTATCTCTGTTTCACCGTCAAATAAAACAGCACCGTAGCTTGCCTCGCCCGGGTTACCTCGGCTAGCCCCATCGGCTTTGATGATCAGGCTCATCGAATCAAGATCGCTTGGCACTCAGGGCAGTTCACTAGATCCTCAATCGGTGTTGCACGAATTCCGGCCAGGTCCGTTGCTGTCAAATTTAGATGACACGCACTACACGCTCCGGATTCTAAAACACCAACAGGAACCCCCCTTTTGGCCTTTCTTTCATACTCCTCTGCAATTACTTCAGGAAGAGAACTCAGCAATTGTTTTCTCTTGTCTTGCAGGCTGGTTAATTCTGAGTTGGTTTCTATGAGTTGCTGTTGGTGAACATTTTCAACCTGCTCTAGATTCTCTCGCAGGCTCTGCTTCTCGGCAGTTAGTTGTCCGATCACTGCAGCCACAGATTCCTGCTGCTCCATTTTTTCAATCAGCTCGGTCTCTAATTCACCTTTGCGCTTGCTCAGAGTGTCCATCTCGTGCTGCAAACCACTTAGTTCCCCAGAATTGGTTGATTGCTGAATGAGTTTTTGATCTCTTAGAATCCTTGCCTCAACCAATTCCAAATCCTCATTGATTCGTTTGTTCTCAAGTTCCAAATCTTCTTGCTCTGCCCTTGATGCTGAAAGCTTTTCGCTAACCTCTAAAAATGCTTTATTGGCCTCTTCGGCAGGATCTGACTCTGAAAGCTTTTTATGGTGATTTAAAACTTTTCGAAGATCCATTTCCAGTTTCGCAAGTTCGATCAATTGACCACGGTCAATCTCTGTCAACTTCATCTGAAAACTCCGTCCCAGGGGTCGGTGTTGGTTTTGCTTATTACAACCTCTAAACCGGAGGCTAGCAGCTGTTTACTAACACCCTCTAACCAGATGGATTCAGCTGCGTAGTGAGAAATCTCCACAAGCGCTTTTTCGCCATTTGATTGTTGTTTAAAATCAAGCGCTGGGTGATGTTTTATATCGCTTGTGATAAACACATCTGCGGAGACTTCATTTACAAAGCTCATACCCGAACCAGCTACCACAGCCACTGTTTGCACCTGCATCTCTGGATTTCCGATAAAGGAAATACCTCTGGCAGTTTCAGGTAGTGCTTTTTTTATAGTTTCTAAAAACTTTGACAGTTTCTGCGGAGTTATATTCCCCACTCTTCCGTGACCTTCTGGGTTTCCATCCAGCGCAGTAGTATTTTCGATCCCAAATTTCTTGGCCAATGAATCACTCACCCCACCACTTACAACATCGGCGTTGGTATGGGCGGCAAATAAGCTCACATCATTTTTGATGGCTTTTGCCAATAACGCACCTTTATATAGATCCTGCCTGAGTGAATCTATCCCGCCAAGCAGAAGCGGGTGGTGGGCAATAACCAGTGTGCAATGCGAATCTAAAGCCTCTTGCAAAACCTCATTTGTTATATCCACTGTCACTAAAACTTTTGAGTGTTCCGAATCCAATGAACCAGAGATTAGTCCAGGGTTATCCCAATCTTCACTGGCACTAATTGGCCAAACAGATTCTGCCCAGGAAAGAAATTCAGACGTTTTCATCTACTTTTTGTTTCCGAATAGCCCCAATTGAAATCACAGCGGAAATCACAGCTGCAACCAAAACACCAAGACCATACCCCTGAAGATCTTCATAGCCTTCAAAACCCAAATCCAATAACCCAAATGGGTTTTCTATGAGCCAACCAGCCAAAATCGCGACGCCTGATGCTACAAACACAATCCAGGCGACAATCTTTTCTCCAAAGAATCTGGCAACTAGTGCGCCACCCAATAATCCCACAAGCAGAATCAGGCCAATAAGTGCAAGACCCTCAACCCAGTCGTTAGCTAGATACTCACCAGTGACTAATCCAGCAGAAACAAGGGCCAAGGCGATAATCCTCAGATAAACGTCCTTGAAATCAAATACGCCCAGAACTGCAATAAACATCGCCAAGCCAGCAGATAGTAACAATCCTGCCTGTGCCAGTTCAGATGCATCGGATAGAGAAACCTCTGCAGAAATAAATATGTAGGACAACAATCCAGGTATCAGAATAAACAAAAATCCGTGTGCGACTGTGACCCTTCTGGCTCTAGTGCTAAATTCACCGATTGCCCACTCAGGTCTCTCATGATCAGATGCGAAACCAGGCTGCAACAGGACCGAAAGTCCTGTTGTAATGATGAGTGCGGCGATGAAACCAGCCAAGAAAGCTTGATAGTCCCAGTCTCCCAAGCCTGCATCAATTGACTCCACAGCACTAAGGGCAAAACCGACCGAAACCAAAGCGACCACCGCAATCAGACGAATTAATCCAAATCTGAGCATTGACTGCCAAGCAATTACTGAGGCAAACAAGACCGTGCCGAATGCGAGAAGAGTTATTTCATCAATTTCGTAATCAATAATTTTTGCAGGTTCAACATTTAGCCCGGTAAAGAAATTATTGTCTCTTGCCAGATTGCTAACTGACACCGCCAGTAGCGAAACTGCAACTAGAAGAGCAATTTTCCAATAGACCCCCAAGGCGTTGAGCCGAGTGGAAACTGAGCCAATAAAGCTAAGTTTTTGAAAACCCTGTGCCACATAAATCCCAAAGCCAATAAAGACTCCAGCCAGCATTCCAATGGCTGACCATTGACTTGTTGGTAAAAGGGTCAAATCTGAAACTGAAAGCAATCCAAATATCCCAGCCGCAACAGATATGCCCAAGACAAATTTTGAAGACAGCCTTTGCCGGATCTTGCTGGGCATTTCAACAGCTGCTTGTTGCATCACCGATTGCACAGAGTCTGCGGGAGTAATTTTCCTTGTTTCGGTGGAGACGGTTACAGATTGGTAGCTGATTTCAACATCTTCACCGTCATCGATTACCGTGATGCTCTCTTCGATAACCTCCACTTGTTCATCAGCTAACTCATCAACTGACAAAGTTTCATCTTCGACATCATTGGAGGTTTCAGCTTCAGCTGGCTGTTCTAGGTTTTCAGAGGGGAGATTGTCTTCATCTTCAGATTCTGCCTCAGATGTCTTCTCAGCCCCGTGATCTTTGAGTGTTGAATCTGGTTCTGGTTCTGGTTCTGGTTCTGGTTCTGTCAGAACTTCACCCGTTACTTTTTCGATTGCCCTGAGAGCCTCTGTTGACCCGTCTTCAAGAAGCGCTTCACGCCATTTTTGAAAGTTTTGATCATCCTCGAGCCGGAGAACTTCCTGCTCCTGCAGGATTTTCATGGCTTTTTCGATGCCTGACTCGTCAGCGGACATGCCAGAAATGAGCTCGCTTAACTCCGCCTCATCCATGGCTTTCTTAGCCGGGGGGTCGAAGGAGTAGTTGGTCATACTCACTCTCTTTACAATGCGTGGGCCCTACCGGGCTCGAACCGATGACATCCACGGTGTAAACGTGGCGCTCTACCAACTGAGCTAAAGGCCCACCCGAGATACTACCAACAAAAATGCCAAACTAGGCAACCAGTTCCAAAGCTTTCTTGTAATCCGCCAGAGGGCGCATCTCTCCGGGGCTGGTGACGAACTTGGCAATAACCACTCCGTCTGCATCAATCACATAAGTTGCACGGGTTCCATGACCTTTTTCCTCAAGCCATGCCTCGTATAGCTTGGTGACTTCGCCGTGTGGCTTGAAATCGGCTAGTAAATCAAATTGATACTCTTTCGCCTCACTAAAAGCAGCCTGGGTGAATTTGCTGTCAACGCTCACACCGAGCAACGTTGCATCGGAATCTTCAAAGATTTGAAATTCATCTCTCAGTTCGCAAAGTTCATCGGTGCAGGTCGGAGAAAAACTAAGAGGGTAAAAAGCCAGCACAACGGGCTTTCCTCGCAGGGCCTGTAGCTCAATTTCCTCCCCGTGCTGATTTGGCAGAGTGAAATTGGGTGCTTGGTCGCCGATCTGGATTGTCATTTTGAAACCTTTCTTCGTAATTAGAAGTCTAGGCGGAGTAACGGGTAGTCTTGCTACGAAATTACTCCACAAGAGATTGAAAGCCGAGGGGCTATGTCGTTCAACAACCAGGACGCCTTTGCTGTTCCAAATCCTGACAAGGATCCAAACGAGACTACCGAGTGGCTAGAGTCACTCGATTCGCTCAGTGAACAAAAAGGAAGAGGCCGTGCCAGAGAAATCATGCAGCACCTACTTAGGCGCTCACATGAATTACAACTCAATGTTCCGTTGGTTCCGACCACCGATTACATAAATACGATTTCTCCTGAGGATGAACCCGATTTCCCTGGCGATGAGCAAATAGAGCGCACATACCGTGCTTGGATGCGTTGGAACTCAGCAGTATTGGTGCACAGAGCACAGCGTCCAGACATCGCAGTTGGTGGACACATCTCCACCTTTGCCTCATCAGCCTCGCTTTACGAGGTTGGCTTTAATCACTTCTTTAGAGGTCAAGATCATCCATCGGGAGGCGATCAGATCTTTGTGCAGGGACATGCATCTCCTGGCCCCTACGCAAGAGCATTTTTAGAGGGAAGGCTCTCAGCAGACAGACTGGATGGTTTCAGACAGGAGAAATCCCACATCGGCGGTGGACTCCCCTCCTACCCTCACCCGAGATTGCTACCTGATTTCTGGCAGTTCCCAACGGTTTCCATGGGATTGGGGCCGATAAACGCCATCTATCAGGCTCAATTCAATCGCTATTTAGAAAACCGAGGTTTCAAAGACCCATCAGACCAGCAAGTTTGGGCGTTTTTGGGTGATGGCGAGATGGATGAGGTTGAATCTCGAGGCGCATTGCAAATTGCTGCCAATGAGGGACTGGACAATCTCAACTTTGTGATTAACGCCAACCTTCAAAGGCTTGATGGACCGGTTCGTGGAAACGGCAAAATCATCCAAGAGCTCGAAAGCTTCTTCAGAGGAGCTGGCTGGAATGTCATCAAGGTCATCTGGGGACGCGAGTGGGATGATCTTTTGGCGAAAGATCACGATGGTGCACTTGTTGATTTGATGAACAAAACCCCCGACGGCGACTACCAGACCTATAAGGCCGAAAGTGGTGGTTTTATCCGCGAAAACTTCTTTGGAAGAGATCACCGAACCAGGTCTCTGGTGGATGATCTAAGCGATGACCAGATTTGGGGTCTGAAGCGTGGTGGCCATGATTACAAAAAGATTTATGCCGCCTATAAAGCAGCAACCGAGCATAAAAACCAGCCCACTGTAATCATCGTGAAAACAGTCAAGGGCTATGGTCTGGGCAAGAGTTTTGAGGCCAGAAACGCAACTCACCAGATGAAGAAACTCACTTTGGAAAACCTCAAAGACTTTAGAGATGAAATGCGTGTTCCAATCACTGATGCTCAATTAGAGGCTGACCCGTATTTGCCTCCCTATTACAACCCCGGTAGCGACAGTGAAGAAATCCAATACATGCTTGAAAAACGTCGCGAGCTGGGAGGTTTCCTACCCGAGCGCAGGTCCAAGTATGTGCAGTTTGAACTTCCAGAGGACAAGGCATACGAAACGCCCAGAAAAGGCAGTGGTAACCAAGAGGTGGCAACCACGATGGCCTTTGTCAGGATGCTGAAAGACCTTCTGAAAACAAGTGGTATGGGTCAAAGGATTGTGCCGATTATCCCCGATGAAGCACGAACCTTCGGTATGGATGCGTTTTTCCCGACAGCCAAGATTTATAACCCCTTCGGTCAGAAATACCTATCCGTTGATAGGGAATTACTACTGAGTTATAAAGAATCCGAAAGCGGACAGATTCTGCACCCAGGAATCAATGAAGCAGGATCGGTGGCTGCCTTCACAGCAGTTGGAACCAGTTACTCAACTCATGGCCAGCCGATGATTCCGATCTATGTGTTTTATTCGATGTTTGGTTTTCAAAGAACTGCTGATGCTTTATGGGCTGCTGGGGACCAGATGACCAGGGGTTTCCTAATCGGTGCCACAGCTGGAAGAACAACCTTGACAGGTGAGGGCTTACAGCACGCAGACGGGCATTCGCTAGTTCTAGCCAGCACAAACCCAGCGGTGGTCAGCTATGACCCAGCGTTTGGTTATGAGATTTCACACATAGTGAAATCAGGGATTGAGCGGATGTATGGCGGGCAGCACGAGGATCCCAATGTCATGTACTACCTAACTGTTTATAACGAGCCGATGTTGCAACCCGCTCAGCCAGAAAATGTTGACATAGAGGGCATCGTCAAAGGGATTCACAAAATTAGCGAGGGAGGCCAAAAAGGCATCAAGGCTCAGGTTATGGCCAGTGGTGTCAGTGTTCCTTGGGCTCTAGAGGCCCAAGAGATCCTCTCTTCCTATGGAGTCAGTGCTGATATCTGGTCTGTGACAAGCTGGGGTGAATTGCGAAAAGATGGCCTGGCTGCCGATGAGCATAATTTCCTAAGTCCAGATCAGCCCCCAAAAACTGCGTATGTGACCGAAAAACTCTCATCAGCTGAAGGACCGTTTGTGGGAGTGAGCGATTTCATGCACGCATTGCCAGACATGATCAGGCAGTGGGTCCCTGGGGACTATGCAACCCTTGGCGCTGAAGGCTTCGGTTTCAGTGACACCAGACCAGCAGCAAGGCGCTATTTCAAAATAGATGGACCTTCGATTGCCGCCCGGGTGTTGCAGCAACTAGAGAAACAGGGCAAGGTCCAAAAAGGCGTCTCATTAGAACTGATGCGCGAGTTCAACCTGGATGACGTGAGAGCCGGAACAAGTGGAAGTGCTGGTGGCGACGCCTAGCCCCCAATTCAGACCTGAGGCGCTGGCCGCCTCTATTGAAAAACGCTTGGCTGAGGAACTTCCGTGGTTTTTGGAGATGCCACAAACTCGACAGCACTCTGTGATGAATGTTGTGAAAAATGGACTGACCTATTTCAAACAACTATTGGATGACAAAGCAGATTCGACGCTATTAGCATCACAAGCTTTCGAGACCGCTCCGAAAGAGCTTCTGAGGTCAGTATCACTGCAAGAAACACTAGAAATCACTCGCGTGATTGCAAGCTCATTAGAAAGCGCTCTGGGCAAGGAATACCAGCAACTGATAGATGCCTTTGCCAAACAAACTGCATTTGCTGCTGCCGATATTTATGCAAGGGCCAGCAGATCACGCTCAATTTGGGATGATCGATTGGAAGCTTTGATCATTGACGCGGTTATCAGTGGTGAAAGTGATGCCGAAGTTGCTAGTCGAGCGAGTGCTCTGGGTTGGCGTGGTCACGGGGCGATAGCTGTAATGGTTGGAATCATTCAAGGAGAGGTTGATTTTGATCAGTATAGAAAATTAGCAAGGTTGAAATCAGCCGATGTGCTTATCGGCAGGCAGGGCAATCACCTGATTTTGATCACTGGTTTTCGTGATTCTGAAATGGCCACCGGGGAGAACCTTTTTGACTTGGCTAGAGACTTCGCAACTGTTTCAAAACCCGGGCCAGTTGTCATGGGACCTCGAGTGGAGAGCATAAACCTCGCCAGACGAAGTTCCAGAGCGGCTTTTGGGGCTATGAAGGTCGTCAGGCATCAGACACATGGGCGCAAAGCATTTCGCAGTCGAGAGTATTTGGCAGAGAGAGCGGTAATTGGCGAGGCAGAGGCGCAAAGGGCACTCATTCGAGAGGTATATCAAAAACTGCAAGCAGACAACCTGCAGCTACTTGAAACCCTAGAAATGTTTTTTGAAAACAACGCCTCCATCGAGAAAACAGCCAACGAGTTGTTCATTCACCCAAACACGGTTAGATACAGGCTCTCCAGCATTGAAAAAGAACTTGGGTTGGATCCTCTGGAATCAAAAGGGCAATTCACACTGCGCATCGCCCTCTCACTCGGCCGTGTCCAAACCCAACCAAGGACACAGGGTCTATCCTGATGGCCATGAAATATTTGGTATTTCCAGGACAAGGAAGTCAAAAGCCTGGGTTTTTAGAGCCCTGGGTTGTCAATGATGCTTTCAAATCGATTGTTGAAAGCCACTCCGAGACGATTGGCATGGACCTGATTCACATGGGGACTAAAGCCAGTCAAGAAGAAATTGCGCAAACCTCAGTTACTCAACCCCTGATTGTCTCGGCCAGCATTGCGAGTGCCAGAACTGTATTCAGCGAGAAGCAACTTGCAAGTTTTGATGCCATGGCTGGTCACAGCGTTGGTGAATTTGCATTAGCAGCCCTGGCGGGAATCATCACTGATGAGCAAGCTATGAAACTTGTTAGCCTTAGAGCAAATGCAATGCAAAAGGCTGCTGATGAAAATGCCACAGGCATGGCTGCAGCTATCGGAAGCGACCTTGGTGAACTCAAGTCAAAACTTGGAAATCTAGAGATTGCCAATTACAACGGGGCAAATCAATATGTGATTGCAGGAGCTCAATCAGACTTAGAAAAAATCAAAGAAAATCCCCCAACAGGATTCAGAATCATTCCTCTCGCTGTAACTGGGGCATTCCACACTGGATATATGGACCCAGCAAAACAAGAATTAGCTTCTCACTTTGAAGGAATTGAAGCAAAAGATCCAAAAGTAAAAGTGCTGTCAAATAGAGATGGGCAAGAAGTGGCTTCTGGAGAAGAATTCATGCAGTCCCTTCTGAAGCAGGTTAGCTCTCCTGTGCGATGGGATAAGTGCATGGAAACCATCAATGGTGCACAAATAGTGGTGGAAGCTGCGCCAAGTGGAGTGCTTAGCAACTTACTGAAAAAAAGCATCGATGATGCCCAAATATATTCCTTGAAAACTTCTGATGACTCTATAGACTTGGGCCTCAATGACTGAGTTACAGGTTTCAGAAACCAGGAGATATTCCAAGATATATTCCTTGGGAGCCTCTAGAGGCAAGCATTCGGTTACCAACGATGAAATCGCTGGGCCAATCGACTCCAGTGATGAGTGGATCAGGCAGCGCACCGGCGTGATTACCAGAGTCAGAGCCGATGAATCTCAGAGTCTTGCAAGCATGTCAATTGAGGCGGGCTCAGAGGCCATCAAAAAAGCCGGCATCAAACCCGAACAGATTGACCTGGTGATTGTTTCAACGATCTCATTTCCTTATGCCACACCTTCTGCGGCAACACTTATTGCAGCAGAACTTGGAATACCTGATTCGGCTGCCTATGACATAAGTGCCGCCTGCGCTGGCTATTGCTATGGGATAGCACAGGCTGATGCGATGATTCGCTCCGGCATAGCTGAATATGCGCTGGTTATCGGTGCTGAAAAACTTTCTGATTTCATCGACCCAACAGACAGAACCATAAGCTTTCTACTTGGGGATGGAGCAGGAGCAGCAGTTTTGGGTCCGAGTGAAACAGCGGGTGTTGGTCAAAGCGTTTGGGGAAGCGATGGCACCAAATGGGACAAAGTTGGAATGACCAGCTCAATTTTGGATTTCAAAAATGGCGGCTCTTGGCCGACTTTGGTGCAAGAGGGTAGAACTGTCTTCCGCTGGGCAGTTTGGGAAATGGTAAAAGCCGCCCAAGAAGCACTGGATGCTGCTGGAGTGACAGTAAACGAGCTATCAGCACTGGTTACTCATCAAGCAAACATGAGAATTATTGACGAATTTGCGAAACAATTAGATCTTCCAGAAACTGTTGTCATTGCCAGAGACATTGAGACCACCGGTAACACATCGGCAGCTTCAATTCCCTTGGCAATGCATCGACTTTTGGAGGAAAAGCAGGTTGAATCTGGAGGCTTAGCCCTGCAGATCGGTTTTGGGGCTGGGCTTGCCTACGCTGCCCAAGTGGTAGTGCTCCCCTAAAATAAAGCGAACAAACTCAAAGGAGAAAGAAATGGCTCACACAGAAGCTGAAGTTCTAGCTGGATTGGCAGAACTAGTAAATGAGGAAACAGGCGTTGCTGCGGATCTAGTTCAGCCAGAGAAGTCATTCACAGACGATCTAGACATTGACTCGATCTCAATGATGACCATCGTGGTAAACGCCGAGGATAAATTCGACGTGAAGATTCCAGATGAGGAAGTGACCAACCTGGTCACCGTGAAAGACGCGGTGGATTTCATTATTGGAGCGCAAGGCTAATTTGCGAAGAGTAGTTGTCACCGGAATAGGAGCCACCACCCCTTTGGGTGGAACCGCTTCTGAAAGTTGGGATGCCCTTTTAGCGGGAATCTCTGGCATTGACAGTCTGAGCCAAGAGTGGGTCGAGCGATACCAGCTCCCGGTGACCTTCGCAGGATCTGCGAAGACCCCTGCTTTAGAGGTGTTAACTCCGCAAGAAGCTAAACGCCTAGACCCATCCAGTCAGTTTGCACTTATAAGTGCAAGAGAAGCTTTCGCGGATGCCGGTGAACCAGAATTTGACCCAATCAGAATGAGTGTCGATTTTGCAACCGGTATTGGTGGAGTTTGGACTCTGCTAGACGCATTTGACACTCTCAAGGAGCGCGGCCCAAGAAGAGTTATGCCGATGACGGTTCCAATGCTGATGCCTAATGGTCCAGCAGCTGCGGTTGGAATGCACTTTGGAGCCAAGGCGGGAGTGCACACAGCCGTTAGTGCATGTGCCAGCGGAAATGAATCTATTGCCAATGCGTTTCACAGAGTCAAATCAGGAGCTGTTGACATCGCAATTGCAGGAGGAGCGGAAGCAGCTATCCACCCCCTTCCGATCGCCTCCTTTGCAGCCATGCAGGCGCTCAGCAAAAGAAACGATGACCCATCAAAAGCTTCCAGACCATACGATGTGGACCGCGATGGCTTTGTAATGGGTGAGGGTGCTGCCGCCCTGGTACTAGAAGATTATGAAAGCGCTGTTTCACGAGGGGCCAGGATTTATGGAGAAATCGTAGGTGCCAGCGTCACAAGCGATGCCTATCACATCACGGCACCTGATCCCACCGGAGAGGGTGCATCCAGAGCCATCCTGGAAGCTTTAGCAGAGGCAGAGGTCTCCACAACCGATGTGCAGCACGTCAATGCTCACGCAACATCAACACCAGTGGGTGACATTGCTGAGTACACAGCCTTGGAAAAAGTATTTGGCAAGCACACAGAGAACCTGATTGTTAGCGCCACAAAGGCATCTACCGGGCACTTATTAGGAGGAGCCGGCGCTATTGAAGCTGTATTCACACTGATGGCACAAAATACCCTAACCGCTCCTGGAACAATCAATCTTGACAATCAAGATCCAGAAATTCCATTGAATGTTCCAAAGACCCCAGCAGTCTTAGATGAAGGAAAAATAGCCATTAGCAACAGCTTCGGTTTTGGTGGACATAACGCTGTTTTGGTTTTCCGCTAGCCAACTTTAGGAATCAGTGCGATTCCTTCGGTATCGATTTTCAAATCATCCAATCGATCTTGATGCGCAAAGCCCATCAACTCTCGATAGAGGCTTGCATGCTGTGAAGGCTTTTCACTTAGTTTTTTGGAGAATAACTCAAGTTCATTTTCAGGAATCAGTGCTCTTCCGATTTCATCAATGAGTTGTCTCTTCATCCCCAATCCAGGGACGCAAAGATACCTCTCCCCCAAGCCGCTCTCTTGGAATGACTCTAATTCGAAATGAATATCCCCGATTTTGAACAACCTGGAGGCCAATTCAGAAATCTCTTGTTTGGAATTAATCTCAACATTCGCTTGAAACTGCCCCTGAAGCAAGGGTTGAACTTTCCATTGGTTTTTGCGGACTAGATCTGAAAGCTGTGAAAGGCGTTGCGATGGCACGCCAAGTAAGCGCAGTTCAACTGCCATATTCACCTCCTCAGGTACGTCTTCCCCTACGACCTTTTGAGGTGTTTTCAGCCTAACCCTCCTTTTAGCCTGCGGTCAAAGGTTTTTTCTCTGAGATTCCTGGCTAACTAATTCATCCAAATCAGTTAATTTCCTCATTCCGTATACGGATCTGGAGATTCTTGGGTTTGAAATCAATCTTTCCTGGTGGGTGTAAATGAAATTCCAATATCCCGCATTCACAGGGCAGGCATCCTCGCCAACACGTTTTTTGGGATCAAAGCGGCATCCGCCGCAGTAATTCGTCATTTTGTTTATATATGAACCACCGGCGGCGTAGGGCTTAGTGGACATCATCCCGCCATCTGCATAAAGACTCATTCCAATGCTGTTTACCGGCATAACCCATGGAGTTCCATCCACGAAGTTGTCCACCAACCAGTCATTGACCTGCTTCGGGTTATAACCACGTTGCATTGCTATATTTCCCAAAATCATCAGTCTTGGTATGTGATGAACCCAGCCCCGTTTAGAAACATCATTCAGTGTTGAACTTAGACAATTAGATTCAATTTCCTCGCTTGCAAGCTCCAACCAACTGGAGGGAAGGTCTTCGTTGGCTGAGAGTTCGTTTTTGTTTACATAGTCCTCACCAAAATGCCAATAAAGATGCCAAACATAATCTCTCCAGCCAATCACTTGGCGGATAAATCCCTCAACGCTTGAAAGTCGTGCTTTGCCTTGCTTATAGGCATCCTCAGCTGCCTTTGCCACCTCTAGAGGGTCTAATAACCCCATGTTCATAGGGGCACTCAAAAGACTGTGACTCATAGCCCAGTCATCTTTCAAAACGGCATCCTCGTAGGGCCCGAAAAGATCCAGTCTGTGATTCACAAAATGCTCCAGGGCCGCTAGCGCCTCTTCCCTGCTTGCAGGAAAAAGCCTTGGGCCATCAACTCCAGAAAACTCAACGCCAGATTGCTCCAACTTGTCTAAATCTTTTCTAACCTGCCGGTCTATGTCATCTTCTTGCGGATACCAAGGCTCAGAGACGCCAAGTGTTTGCTGCTTTGGTGGTGGTAGACGGTTATCGTGGTCAAAATTCCACTGATCGCCCTCTGGTGACCCATCAGACATCAGTAGCCCAGTTCGTGTCCTTTGCTTTCGATAGAAATCCTCAAGCAGTAATCGCTTACCTTGTTTGCCCTCAACATATTCAGAGAAATCCTGCTCGGTTGCTATAAACCCTCGACTTGGATGGATTTCCAAACCGAGTTCGTTGACCAGCTTTCTTTGGTTATAACTCGTTGGGTTGATAACCGAAGTGACTTTTTCTGCAGATTGGCGATAAGAATCAAGTGAAATCAGTTCCACCTCAGGATCCAAGCCGCGGTGTCTGATTGCGGAGAGAATCAGGTGTGCTTTTTGGCGGTGATACCTGCGCTTAGAAAACTGGCTCAAAACCTCGGGGAGCAAAAGCTTCTCAGATTGCTTGAAATGAGGACCGAGTTGATCGGCGAATAGTAACTGCAAGGTGATGCACCTTTCTGGCTATAACATTAGAACCAATATGAGTAAGCTTTATTTCCGCCACGGGGCAATGAACTCGGGTAAATCCACAGCCTTATTGCAGGCAGCACACAACTACGAAGAGCGCAAACAACATGTTTTGTTGGCCAAACCTGCCATCGATAAAAAAGGCGATCGTGAGATAGTCAGCCGACTGGGTGTTTCTCGCTCAGTCGATATGCTGCTAACTCCTGAAATGAACCTGCGGGAGCACTTCTGGGAGATTGCCAATCAGAAAAAATTAGCGGGTGAGCCCATTGCATGTTTATTGGTTGATGAGTCTCAATTTCTAACCGAAGAGCAGGTAAACCAATCTTTAGAACTTGCGGTGCTGGACAACATCCCGGTGTTGGCTTATGGAATCAGAACTGATTTCCAAACCAAGAGCTTTCCAGGAAGCAGAAGGCTATTAGAAATCGCTCACAGCCTTGAAGAGTTGAAAACCATTTGCAGATGCGGCAGAAAAGCCATGTTCAACGGCAGATTATTCGATGGAAGCTTTGTCTTTGATGGAGAGCAGGTTGCAATAGATGGCGTGGAAGTAACATATGAGTCTTTATGTGCCGATTGTTACTTTCAGGAAAAAGCAAAGGCCTAAAGCCAAGTAGTGTTTTTCTCGGAGGATGAAAATATGAGCACAGATTTTTTGGACAGATTAAAACAAGACCAACCGCTAGTTTTGGCCGGTGGCTACCTATTTGAAGTTGAAAGACGCGGATATCTAACCGCAGGAGAATTTGTTCCAAAAGTCGCACTTGATCACCCAGAAGTATTAAGGCAAGTGACAACCGATTTCGTGCGAGCAGGTAGTGATATTGCCCTTGCTTTCACCTATAACGGTCACCGTGAAAAGATGCGCATCATTGGCGAGGAGCATCTGTTAGAACCACTAAACCGTGAGGCTCTAAGAATCGCCAAAGAGGTTGCCCAGGAACAAACAGAAGCCCTTGGTAGGAAAATCTTTGTTGCTGGAAACATTTCAAACTC
>JAVLCC010000026.1:0-5640 GCA_031580995.1 Microbacteriaceae bacterium | reverse complement strand
TTGCTATTGGAGCTGTGTTTGCCTCAGTTTCAATCTTTACCTCGTTGAGAAGAGACATAGATTAACGACACGCTGAGTTAGGTATACCAATGGTGAATCAGAGGTTATTTGCTTAGTCAAAAGTTCATCAGAGATAAAACAAGCAACGACTTATTGGTAACTTTCGACACATAACTTTCATCTTGTGCGTCGCCGTGACGTGCCTTGAGAACTTATTTGATGGAGTTATCGATGTTTGCAAACACCCTAAAGGCTGGTGCCGCAGTTTCAGTTGCCGCACTTGCTACTTTCACACTAACCGGTTGTGCCGGTAGTGACGTCCCTGAGGGCTGGCCAGAAACCCTAGTGGTTGGCGCTGTTCCTTCAGAGGAGTCTCAGTCATTGATTGAGTCCTACGCACCCCTTGTAGAAGCCCTGGAAGAGGACTTGGGAATTCCCGTCGAGTTCACTCAGGCAACCGATTACGCAGGTGTGATTGAGGGCCAGGTTGCTGAGCGTGTGCACTTGGCGCAGTATGGACCTTTCTCTTATGTGCTAGCTGGTTACCGTGGTGCCGAACTAGACGTGGTTGGAGTTATGACCGATGGACCAGACGTGGAGCCTGGCTACCAGAGTTACGGAATAGCAAACCCGGACAGTGGAGTTGAGTCAATTGAAGACTTTGCTGGAAAGACAGTTTGCTTCGTGGACCCAGCATCAACATCTGGATTCCTTTACCCCTCAGAGGGTCTACTGTCAGCTGGAATTGATCCAGACCCAGACAGCACCACCGAAATCACCCCAGTTTTTGCCGGTGGTCACGATGCATCCGTTATCTCTGTTGCCAATGGTGACTGTGATGCAGGGTTCGCATTCGATGCGATGGTTGAGAACATCCTGATTGACAGTGGTGACATCAACGAAGGCGATGTCGCTACCGTGTGGAAATCTGAGGTCATTGCAGGTAGCCCATTGGCCATGCTAACCAGCCTGCCAACTGACCTACAGGAGCGAATCACAGATGTTGTGCGCAACCAGGTAAACAGCGATCAGCTAATCGCTGATGGCAAGTGCACCTCCGTTGACGACTGTGGAATCACTGATGAGAACATCTGGGGATGGGTCGAAAAAGAAGACAGCTTTTTCGATGGTGTTCGCAAGGTATGTGAGGTCACCGGCGCCTCACAGTGTGAGTAATTTATTTACCGACTACCAACTGATGATGCACCCGGGGCTGGCAAACAGCCCCGGGTTGCTTCACAAATAGGAGAGATGATGACCGAGGCTGCAATCAAGGTTGAAAACCTAACAAAGACTTTTGACACTGGAACAACTGCTCTAAAAAATGTATCGCTAGAAATCCCAACTGGCCAAATGATGGCCCTAATTGGATTATCCGGAAGTGGTAAGTCAACGCTGATGCGCCACCTGAACGGCCTTACACAACCCACTAGTGGAGACATCTGGACGCTCTCCACACACGTAAACACGGCCAAGAGCAAACAATTGCGAGACTTGCGAAAACAAGTTGGTTTTATTTTCCAGCAGTTTGGCCTGGTTGGCAGAATCACCGCTATCGAAAATGTTCTTTCAGGTGCTCTAGGCTCTCTTTCTGGTCCCAGATTCGGTGTTAGGACCTACCCTTTCAAACTCAGAAAATTGGCCATGGAGCACCTTGACCGAGTTGGACTTGCCGATTACGCCTTCCAGCGTGCTGACACTCTTAGTGGTGGGCAAATGCAGCGCGTGGCGATTGCAAGGTCGCTGATGCAGGAACCGCAACTTATGCTCGCGGATGAACCAGTTGCGTCACTTGATCCCGAATCAAGTGCGCAGGTTATGGAGATTTTGCTTCAAATTGCCAAAGAGGATCAGCTGACCGTGATGGTCACCCTGCACCAGGTTGAACTAGCAATGGGTTGGGCTCAAAGAATCGTTGGTCTAAGAGATGGCGAGGTAGTCCTCGATAGCCCAGCCGAAGGCCTGGATCACGATGAGGTCATGAATGTTTATCGCAGAGTTATCCCCGAGGGCATGGATGCCGATGAGGTGATAGCTGAGGCAGAGGCGAACTGGAATCAGAGTCAATGATGTCAGAGCTAAAAGAGGTTGAAACCGCCCCAAACGGAGGGAAGAAAAACCTCACCCCAATTCCAACTAAGCCATCCAAGGTTTCTAGGAATACCCTTTACGGGTTCTTGCTTGCATTTGTGCTCGGCTGGATATTTATTGATATGGATCTTTTCCGTATTTTTGGCGGAACCCAAGACATCATCAACCTAGTTGACTACATGCTTCCTGCTGAGTTTGAGTTCTGGGAGAGAGCGCTAGAACTCACCTTTGAAACATTGTGGATGGCCGTAATTGGAACCTTCCTGGCCATCTTGATGTCTGTCCCGCTGGCTTTCATGGCGGCATCAAACACCACACCACATCCAACTGTTTATGCCATAGCGCGCGGAATCATTACCTTCAGCCGTGCAGTTCCAGATCTGGTTTTCGCCTTGGTGTTCGTTAGGGCATTGGGCATCGGTGTTCTTCCAGGAATACTTGCTCTGGCCTTCCACAGCATTGGAATGATTGCAAAACTGTTGGCAGATGCTATCGAGCAGGCTGATAAATCGCCTCGTGAAGCAGTCAGGTCTGTTGGCGCCGGCCCCTTCCAAAACATAATCACCACTGTCGTTCCGCAGATAATTCCAGCCTTTATTTCAATCTCCCTGTATCGATTGGATATCAACCTTCGAAGCTCAACAGTGCTGGGTCTGGTTGGTGCTGGCGGGGTTGGACTGCTTCTAAAAAAGACCCTGGGGCAGCTTGATTACTCAAATGCTCTAGGGGTGGTGCTAGTAATCTTCATTTTCATTTTATTGATGGAGGTTTTGAGTGCTGCCGTTCGCCTGCAAATTCTTGCCGGCGAAAACTTTGGTGGGCCCTCAAACAAAAACGATTCGTCGATGGCAAAGCTTCTGAAGAGAATGGGGTATGACCCTGAGGCTCGCAGAGAAAGGGCGCGTGCGAGGCGGGATGCCAAACCAAACGCAAAGATTCTTCCTCCGCTGACCCAGGAGAGGCTGAACATGCGTCTTTACTCGCTGTTGTTTTTAGCTCTCATCGCAATCGCATTCATCTCCGTGCAACTGAATCCATTGGAGCTTTTCACCTCGTTTGGATCAATCGTCGAAATTTCTGGAAGATTGCTTCCTCCTGACTTCATAACGGCTGGGCCACAAATTATCCAGGGACTAATTGAGACTCTTGCGATTGCGATTGTGAGCACCGTTTTGGGATCACTGATTTCCATCCCACTAGGTTTCTTAGCTGCAGCAAATGTGAGTGTGAACAGAATCGTTTATGGAATCACCCGCTTGGTGTTGGTTATCATTCGAGGAATTCCAGAGTTAATTCTGGCAATTATCTTCGTGGCTGCCATAGGACTTGGACCAATACCCGGTGTTTTCGCTCTGACAATTGGTACCGGTGGATTCTTGGCAAAGCTAGTGGCTGACAGTGTTGAGGAGATTGATCCAACCCCGAGACAGGCCGTCACTGCAACTGGAGCAACAAGAATCCAAGAATTGTTCACGAGTGTTTTGCCCCAGGTATTACCTGCTTTGGTCGGTCAGTTGCTTTACACCTTTGATATCAACATCCGTGCAAGTGCGATTCTGGGAATCGTCGGTGGTGGTGGAATTGGATTCTTGCTATTCAATTCCATGAAGGTGCTTGCCTTCCAAACAACAGGTGCAATCATCTTGGCAACCTTCGTGCTGGTTTACTTGATTGAGATCTTGGCTGGCTATGTAAGGAGACAAATCATCTAATGCGATTACTAATCATTGGTGCCGGTGTCTTTGGTCATATGCATGCCATCTTTGCTTGCGAAAAAGGCTACGAGGTAAAACTGATTGAACGTCACTCCCGACCAACCATGGCCTCCGTTAGAAACTTCGGGATGATTGCTGTTGGTGGTCGCAAAGCCGGAGACGAACTCACTGCAGCGCTGAGAGCAAGAACCCTCTGGCAAGACCTCTCTGAGAGATATGAAGAGCTGACCTTTAGGGCAACCGGCAGCATCTGTGTGGCTGTTGAAGATCAAGAGTTTGAAGTCATGAAGCACTACGCCAAGTACGAGGATGCTGCATTGCGTGGCTGGGAAGTACTGGATGCCGATCAGGTCAAAGACTACAACCCAGGTATCAGAGGCGACATCCGCGGCGGGCTCTATGCCGCAACTGACGCAGCGGTGGAGCCCGAAACGGTTTTGACTGAACTAAGAAGTGAGCTGGAGAGGTTTTCCAACTTTTCGTGGCATTCAAACACAGAAATTGTCGATGTTAGCCAATCTGGTGAGATTGTTACTGCTAAAAGCCGAGACGGGGAAATCTTCGAGGGAGACTATGCGGTGGTGGTGCCAGGCGCTGACTACTCCACTTTATTCGCCGACAGATTGCAATCTGCCCCATTGAAAAAGACCTATGTGCAGATGGCAAGAATGGAAAACCCTGGCTTTGAAATCCCAACTTCGATTTCCAACGCGGATTCGTTGAGGTATTACCCCGGTTACGCTGGGTCGCAGCTAGCTGATTTGCCACCCCAGTCCGAATTGGGCAAAGAGCTTGTTATGCAACTGCTTTTACAGCAGAGGGTGGATGGGACATTAACCATTGGGGATTCTCACCAGTATGTAGAGCCGTTTGACCATGAGCTTCGAGAAGATGCCTACGAATACATGGTTGACTCCATCGAAAAGATTATTGGCGTTGCTCCAAAAATCACCTCTCGCTGGGCCGGTGTTTACTCCCAACACTTGCACGGAGCTCTCTCTCACAGAGACCAGGTCGACACTCGAATTCATCTCTTAACCGGTCCTGCAGGTCGCGGAAACACGCTTTCACCAATGATCGCCGAGGAAACCATAGAAGAGGTAATCAATGTCTGAGCTAGCTGTTTTTGATGTTGCCGGAACAGTTGTCACCGATGAGGGGATAGTAATCGAATCCTTCCAACAGGCCTTTGCGATGGTGGTTCCGATTACCTGGGCTGATAAAAAAGATGAATTCATGGATTATGCCGAGGAAACCATGGGGCAGTCCAAGATAGAGGTTTTCAAAACGCTGCTTGGTGATGATGATCTGGTTCAAAGAACCAATGACGAGTTTCAAAGCGCCTATCTAGAACGGTTGGAGGAAGTTGAACCTATCCCCGGAGTTGAATCACTGTTTGAAAACCTAAGGTCGCATGATGTGAAGATTGGCTTGAACACCGGATTTAACCGGGAGACACTTAACACCATTGTCTATAGCCTTGGTTGGCAGGAGCTAATTGACTCAACGGCCACCCAAACCGAAACTGGCAAAGGAAGACCAGCACCCGACATGATTGAGCGGGTTGCCAAGGAGTGTGGAATCAGCGACCCGAGTAAAGTAGCTGTTCTGGGAGACACCGTTAGTGATATTGAAGCTGGCAAAAACTATGGTGCAGGACTGAAAATTGGTGTTCTGAGCGGCTTCCATGATGAGCAAACACTGAAATCCGCCGGAGCAGACGCTATTTTCAAGACTGTCCTAGATTCACTGGAAGTACTTACCAGCTAGAGGGTTTACAGACCCTTTGGTTTCATGTATTTCTGAGCAAGGGCGCTTAGGAAGTCAAAAACAA
>JAVLCC010000025.1:0-5758 GCA_031580995.1 Microbacteriaceae bacterium | reverse complement strand
ATCCGCAGGTTTGAGAGCAAGCCTTGTTGGAGCCCCAGTCATGTACCAAACACAGTTTTCCGCTGTTTCTACAGTTGACGCTGGGGCATCAGATGTTTCGCTTTCCACATTCGCCACTGCAGCTAATCCTGACCCGAGGCCAAGTGATGCCACTAACCCCGTCATTGCAAAGCCGGCAATCATGCCACCTTTGAGTTTTTGAACATTCATTTTGGGCCTTCCCCGGTTTTTGAAACGTTTGAGTTCTAGTAATAACCATCGCCTCCTCGCATACAAGCGGAGGAGGGCAAATTGTCCTAAAACTGATGTGGAGACCCCTCATTTGATTGTTTTTTCAATTATGAAAAAGTGAATGTGTTGAGAAAACATAGATAATTATTCAATGAGCATGCAAGTTGCAGTAGTCGAGGATGACAACTTCACGCGCGCCATTTTGTCTAAGTCGCTGGATGAAGATGGAATTGAAATTGCTTTTGCTGCCTCAACTGCATCCGAAGCTATAACCCTTGCCCAAGAAAAACTCATAAATGTCGCGCTTCTGGATTTGCATTTAGGGAAGGGACCCAACGGAATCGATGTAGCTCAGCAACTAAGAAAAATAAACCCTAAATTAGGCATCGTTTTTCTAACAAGCTTTGATGACCCCAGGCTTTTAGCCCCCGGCTCTGCAATCCCCGCTGGAGCAATTTATCTGGTCAAGAAAAATGTCCCTGATTTGAGTTTGCTCAAAAAAGCTCTTTACCAAGCAGCCATCGGTAAGACATCAAAACATGAGGGAGAAACCGTTTTTGGAAAATTCACCGATACTCAAATTGAAACAATTCGCCTGGTGGCCCTTGGTTATTCAAACGCCGAGATTGCAAAGCTAAGACACATCACACCGGGCAGCGTTGAAAACTCAATCGCCAGATTGGCAAAGAGCCTTGGGCTTGATAAGGATCTTGCAAAAAACCAAAGAGTCCATATCGCCAAGGTGTTTTTCAAATCAGTCAGCTCGGAATACCTTGAGCAGGCTTAGTCGCAAACAAGCCCTGGAGACAATTGGCGGGCCACTGCTGATTGACTGGGGGCTTTATCTAATAGCGACACCGTTTGTGCTTATCTTCTCGGTGTTGATCAATGCCAACCTGCTCACCCCCGAGCAAACCCCAACGGTTTTGTTGGTGGCAGTTGTTTCAACTGCCACCATATTTGGTTGGTCGTTTATCTTTGACAAAGTTCTTTTCAGAAACCGTGACCGAAAACCAATAAACATTTTCTGGGTGGTGTTTTTCGGTTTTGGTCTTGGGGTTGTCAAGTCTTTATCAAGTGAGGGGTTATTTGTTTGGTTTGATCTAATCGAGCCATCTTTATTCTCAGCACTTCAAAGATCTCTGCCGGTTGGTCTGGCGACACTGACACTTGTTTTGGTTGTGCCTCTTTCTGAATACAACCGAATTCAATACCAAGCCAGAAGAGACAGCTTGGTTGGATCACTTGTGCAGCAGGAATTGGATAAACAAAAGGATTATTTCGACGAGGCTGATTTGGGAAAAATCTCAGCTGGCATCCAGAAAGTACGCTCTTCTAACTCAGCTAAAGAGGCCAGTGAAGGACTAAGGACACTGGTTGAAAAGGTCATCAGGCCGCAAAGCCACAAACTTTGGAGAAAACAAAGTGCGCGCTTTCCCAATTACACCTCCAGAGAATTACTCGGCTACGCATTACTAAACAGCCCCTTCAACCCTGTCAGCTCAACACTTCTGACCGCTTTCGGGGTTTTTCTATTCAATGTCTTTAGAGAACCGTTTGCATCAGCTGTTTCCAGGACAATCATTGTTGGGGTGACTGTTTTTGTTTTTTACCTGGTCGCTTCCAAAATTGAAGTAAGGACGGTAACCAGTGGCATCTGGTTATTTGCCCTGGTGGTAATAGTAAGTAGCATTGTTGGCTTTTATGTATCAATCGTTTTAGCCGGGGAACCCTTTTTCTCGATTGCAATCACCCACTTCTTGGTTTATTTCTCCTGGCAACTTATGAACACTTTGGCGGTGGCAGCGTTCAAGGCAATCTTTGATAATTCAAAAACCGTGGATGAGGAGCTGACAAAACTAAACCAGGACGGTGCTCTGGATGAAAGCGTCAGAGAAATCATTGGTCGGATCAATTCCAGGGAATTGGCCGACCACCTGCATTCGACAGTTCAAAACCAAGTCTTGGCATCTTCTCTGAGACTAGAAAAAACAGATCTCAGCAAACAAGAGATAGCCCAGGAACTAGATGTGCTGGAAGGGATTTTGGAATCAAACTCTGAGTCTTTTCTGAAGTCGAATAAAACCAGCATTGAAGCTGAGCTTGCAGAGATAAAAAATCGCTGGGATGGCTTTGTTGAAATTCAAGCCACCATTAGCACCGCAGTCCCCAAAACACTCATCAAAAAACTCCAGCAAATCCTGGAAGAGGCAATCTCAAATGCTGTCCGTCACGGTCATGCTGAAAACATCAAAATCCAGATCTCCGAAACAGGTGAAAACATTTTCCTGTCGGTAATAGATGATGGCTTTGGCCCAAGGGAGGGAAAGCCAGGATTGGGGACATCCTTGTTTGAAACTGCAAGTTTGGGGAGATGGAAATTTGAAGCTGCTGACGGCGGGGGTTCTCGATTGGTTGTGTTGCTGTAGCAAAATCAGCATCTATCAACGAGCTTTCAAACTGCAAAGACTAAACTGAAGTCAGTAAATCTTTGAGGGGCGCCAGCTTGCCAAAAATAATTGTTGAAATCATGCCAAAACAGGATCTTCTAGATCCGCAGGGAAAAGCGGTTGCCAATGCGCTCAAGCGCGCAGGCAACGATATCGAAACCACTCGCATTGGCAAGCGCATTGAGCTTCATTACAAAAACCAACCAACTGAAAAAGATTTAGAAAAAGCAAAAGAATTGGCAAGAGACTTTTTATCCAACTCAGTCATCGAAGATGTTGTTGCTGTTTTCATCGAGGAAGAAAATTGAAAATAGGAGTTATCACCTATCCGGGATCTTTAGATGACAGAGACGCCCAAAGGGCAATCAAATTAGCAGGCGGGACTCCTGTTCCGTTATGGCATGCAAGCGATGACCTAAAAAACATTGACGCTGTTGTTCTCCCCGGAGGATTCAGTTATGGCGACTACTTGCGTTGCGGAGCAATTGCCGCTCAAGCACCAGCGACTAAAGAGGTCATCAAAAAAGCCGAAAAGGGTTTGCCTGTTTTAGGCATCTGCAATGGCTTCCAGGTTTTAGTCGAGGCGCATCTGTTGCCTGGCGGATTGATCCGCAACGAGAAACAGCATTTTGTTTGCAGGGATCAAAGACTTCGAGTTGAAAATAACAACACCCGCTGGACTGGCATGTTTGAACAAAACGAAGAGATCACCATTCCGCTCAAAAACGGTGAGGGTGGTTATATCGCTGATGAAGAAACATTGAAATACCTCGAGGGCGAAGACCTGATTGCTTTTAGGTATTTGGATGTGAATCCAAATGGCTCAATGAATGAAATTGCTGGGCTTACAAATTCCGCAGGCAACATTGTTGGTCTTATGCCCCACCCAGAACACGCAGTTGAGCCAGGCTTCGGTCCCGACACCCCAGTTGCAACCCGAAGCGGCATCGATGGACTTAGGTTTTTCCAAAGTGTGATTGGTCAGGTGGTTGGCTGATGTTCAAAAAGAAAACCGTAATCCCCTCAGGCGTTGACACCACCAAGGATGCCAAGTCAAATGAAAAAGACCAGCCCTGGGCTGAGCTTGGGCTCAAGCAAGATGAGTATCAGTCAATCAACGAGATTCTAAGTCGTCGCCCCACCAGCAGCGAGCTTGCGATGTATTCGGTGATGTGGAGTGAGCACTGCAGCTATAAATCATCAAAGATCTACCTCAGACAATTTGGCCAAAAGGTCACCGAAGAGATGAAAAAACACCTAATGGTTGGCATGGGTGAAAACGCAGGTGTTGTCGATGTTGGCGAAGGTCTTGCAGTCACCTTCAAAGTTGAAAGCCATAACCACCCAAGTTACATCGAACCCTTCCAGGGAGCAGCAACAGGTGTCGGAGGCATCGTCCGTGACATTTTGTCCATGGGAGCAAGACCAGTTGCCGTGATGGATCAATTACGTTTTGGTGATGTCAATCACCCCGACACAGCACGAGTCGTTCACGGTGTTGTTGATGGAATCAGCAATTACGGCAACAGCCTGGGATTACCAAACATTGGTGGCGAGACTGTCTTTGATGCAAGATACCAAGGCAATCCTTTGGTGAACGCTCTAGCAGTTGGTGTTCTCAAACACGAAGATCTAAAGCTAGCCAAGGCCACTAACCCCGGAGACCTAGTGATTCTCTTTGGTGCAAGAACTGGTGCTGATGGCATTGGTGGGGTGAGTGTTCTAGCAAGTGAAACATTCGATGATGAAGGTCCATCGAGAAGACCTGCGGTGCAGGTCGGTGACCCATTCGCTGAAAAGGTTTTGATTGAAGCCTGCATGGAGTTATATGAAAACGATGTGATTGCAGGTATTCAGGATTTAGGTGGTGCAGGTATTTCTTGTGCAACAAGTGAATTGGCAGCCAACGGTGACCGTGGCATGGAGATTCAATTGAGAAATGTATTACTCAGAGACGAGTCTCTAACACCAGAAGAAATTCTGATGAGTGAATCCCAAGAGCGGATGATGGCAATCGTCAACAAGAAAAACCTCAAGCGCTTTGAAGAGATCATGAATAAATGGGAAGTTGAGTATTCAATCCTTGGAAAAGTACTCTCCGATGAAAAACTTGTCATCAAATGGGACGATGAGGAAATCGTCAATGTCCCACCAAAAACAGTCGCTATTGACAGCCCTGTCTATGAACGTCCCGTTGAATACCCAACTTGGATTGACAAGCTAAACGCTGATTCAACCAAAGATCTCCCAAGGGCAACTGACCCAAGCGAGATTGCAAGTCAGATCATTGAAATCGCCTCAAGTCCTAACCAAGCAGATAAGTCTTGGATCACCTCGCAGTATGACCGCTACGTGCTTGGTAACACTGCATTGTCAATGCCCGATGACGGAGGCATGGTGAGAGTCAATGAGGAATCAGGTCTTGGCATCACCATGGCAACTGATGCCAATGGCAAATACTGCCAGCTTGATCCCTATAACGGCGCCAAGCTTGCTTTGGCCGAGGCTTATAGAAACGTGGCAATGACCGGAGCCAAGCCAAGGGCTGTTACAAACTGTTTGAACTTTGGCTCTCCTGAAAACCCAGAGGTGATGTGGCAATTTAAACGCGCCACCGAAGGTCTGGCAGATGCCTGCATGGAAGCAGGCATTCCCGTCACAGGTGGCAATGTAAGTTTTTATAACCAAACAGGTGATGTAGCCATTTATCCAACACCTGTTGTTGGTGTCATGGGTGTTATCGATGATGTCGCCAGAAGGATTCCCTCTGGCTGGCAAGACACCGGACATAACATCTATCTACTTGGCACAACCAAAGATGAACTAGATGGCTCAGCCTGGGCTGAGGTCATTCACGGGCATTTGGGTGGGAAACCACCAGAGGTTGATTTCCAAAAGGAAATGGAACTGGCTGATTTGATTCACGGAGCAAACATCCAAGGAATGGTTGCAAGTGCTCATGATGTCTCTGAAGGTGGTTTGGCCCAAGCATTGGTTGAAAGCAGTCTCAGATTTGGTAACGGTGCGAGGATCTGGCTTGGAGAACTGATGGAGCGAGATGGGCTGGATTTGACTGC
>JAVLCC010000024.1:0-6256 GCA_031580995.1 Microbacteriaceae bacterium | reverse complement strand
AGGGATGCGGCAGCTGCTCCCACAACGCCTATTCCTCTAGTTTTTGTTTTGAACATACTGTTTCCTTTCATCGACGGATGTCTCCGCCACCGCAGACGACCCTGGTGATTGTCTGCGGAGATCTTGTTTTTTGGGTTTACTTCCCGTGGAGCCCCGTCTGGTGACAAGGCGTTGCAGCAGGGCTAAAAAGCCATCCACTACAAGTGCTAAAACGGTGACCAAAATCGCACCCCCAAGGATTCGCTCATTGTCATTCAGACCAATACCGCTGGCAATAATCGTTCCCAATCCCCCCAGAGAGATATAGGAGGCAATAACTGTTGTTGCAATCACCTGCAGGGTGGCTGCTCTGATACCAGCAATTATTAGTGGTAGCGACAGCGGGATCTCAATCCGAAACAGAATCTGCATCTCGGTCATTCCTATTGCTCTGCCGGCATCCACTGTTTGTGGATCTACAGATTCGACCCCTGCATATCCACCAGCCAAAATCGAAGGTATTGCCAAAATCACCAGTGCAATGATCGAAGCCACGAAAGCTGCCTGGGTGAATGGAACTGTGGCACCAACAATCAAAAACAAAGCCATCAATAGCCCAAGCGTTGGAAGTGCGCGCATAGCACCTGTAAAGCCAATAACAAATTGCCTACCCCGCCCGGTGTGACCAATAAATAGCCCCAAAGGAAGCGCAATGATTGTCGCAACCAACACCGAGACAAAGGTGTACCACAAATGCTCAGCAACACGGTCTTGTATTGGTAGCGGACTTACTGACCCGGGAGCGTAGTTCGCGGGATCTGTAAGCCACCGGAAGGCTTCTATAAAAAATTCCAAGACTAATTCCCCCTAGTCGCTAGGACTCTGCGACCATTTGTGATCAGTGAATTGCGTCTATTCCAGGGCATCAGCAGTCGGCCCAACAAAACCAGCACAATGTCAAAAACCAACGCAATCAAAAAGCTTGCCCCGATGCCAATCAGAATTTCTTCCAAGAAGTCTCGTTGCTTACCGTTAGTAAACAGATATCCCAGATTCGCAGAACCAATGATTGCCCCCACCGAAACTAGGGCTATTGTGCTGGCTGAAACCACCCTTAGACCAGCAAGTAGCACTGGACCCGCAAGCGGAAATTCAACATTCCAGAATCGATTCCAAGCTGAGTAACCCATCGCCCTGGATGCCTCAATGGAATCTTTCGGCACTGCAGCAAATGCTTCAGTCACTGTGCGAATCAAGATTGCTAGCGCATAAATTGTCAGAGCAATAATAATGTTCCGCTCATCGGTGATTTGGGTGCCGATTATGTAGGGCAAAATCACAAACAGCGGAAGCGAAGGAATCGTATACAGAATACTTCCGCTAGCAATAATCCAAGATCTCAAAGATAGCCATCTATTAGCGATCCAACCCAGAGGAACAGCAATTGCAAACCCCAGCACAATTGGGATCAAACTAAGCCAGGCGTGATTAGCGGTTAACCCCGCCACCAAGTCGAAGTTATCAATGAGCCAGCTCATCCAGTAATCCTCATTTTTCATCCCCGAGAATTCCGGCGGGTCTGCCTTGGTCATCAACAATCAAAGTAACGCCATCCTCTTGCTGCTCGAGGTGCAGTGTGCGTTTGGCTTTATCGGCACCAATGAAACTTGCCACGAAATCATCAGCTGGGTTTGAAAGAATCTCCGCTGGAGTTCCAACCTGCGCAATCACACCACCGGAACGAAGAATCACAACTTGGTCAGCAATTGCAAAAGCCTCCTCGATGTTGTGGGTGACAAACACCATTGTTTTGTGCAGTTCTCGTTGGAGACGGTTAATTTCCTCTTGCAATTCCAGTCGAACTATCGGGTCAACGGCACCGAAGGGTTCATCCATCAACAAGATGTTGGGATCACTGGCAAGTGCTCTGGCAACACCCACGCGCTGTTGCTGTCCTCCGGATAACTGGTCAGGATACCTATCTGCCAAGGAACGATCGAGCCCAACGGTGTCCATCAAAGTGAGTGCATCTGCAAAAGCCTTTTTCTTTGCAACCCCATTAAGCCTTGGAACTGAAGAGATGTTGTCGGTGATTTTTCTGTGAGGCAATAAACCCGTTGCTTGCAACACATAACCAATTTTTCTGCGAAGCAAAACAGGATTGAGATCAGCAACATTTTCATCATCAATAAGCACTTTGCCGCTGGTTGGGTTTACCATCCGATTGATCATTCGTAGAAGCGTTGTCTTACCTGCCCCAGATGACCCCACGAACACAGTCACTTCTCGAGAAGGGATCACCAGTGAAAAATCTTCCACTGCAAAAGTGCCGTCGGGGAAGCGTTTTGTGACGTTTTGAAATTCAATCATGTCAGCCTCCACTTCCCTGGTTAGTTTGCCGACCTGGTTGTTATAACCAAATAAAGTTATAAGTGTAGCAGGAATGCCTGCAATGAAGCACACTTGGTGAGATATCTCCAACACTAAAATCAAGAGCTTTTCTAATGACGGGGATACCGATTTGGTCCTATTAGAAAGCCATTGGGTTGGTGTCAATAAGTTTGAATAGACCCAATTGTTATAAACCTTTCAAACCTCTAGGCTTAGCGTTCAGATGAGAAAGCCAATTAAGTTTCTCGCCAAGTGGTTGATAGCGCCCGTCACCTTGGCTTTTATAGCTGTGTTTGTCTTTCTGATGTTTATTCGCTACCCAGAACCATTCACCACCTACCAACTCGCCACCGCTGTTCCCTCGGCTCAGCCAGAGGTTTTTGAAACCAATGACATCCCTGCAAGCAGTGAGCCTTATCTGTTTCCAGAAAGCCCAATCCCTGAAAGCCTTCCGGCAACCATCAACCACGAGGGGACAGAGTTTCAAACCTCTGAGCTAATAAGCGAAACCGGAACTCATGCCTTAGTAATACTCCGTGATGGGGTGATTACCTATGAGTATTACTCAGATGAATGGAATCAATCTCGCCAGCAAAATGTGATGAGTGTTGGAAAGACCATGTTGTCTATGGCGGTTGGTCAACTGATTGATGATGGGCTAGTAAAAGAAAACGATGCGGTGATTGATTACCTCCCACAGTTTGCCGACAACCCGGGCATGGAAGATGTCACCATCAAGCACCTTTTGGACATGCAGTCCTGCATTGATATTCCAGAGGAATATCCACCAGGACCAGAAGGCTGGTTCACACCGGTGGCTCAGTTGTTTGCAACAACCGATGTTGAATACGTTTTGGAGAGCAATATTTCCTTTGCCTGCGAGCCAGGCAGTGAAGAGTATGAATACAGAAGTGCTAATTCGCAGCTTTTAGGCATGATCTTTAAAAACGTCACCGGAGAATCCCTGAGTGATTTTTTCCAAGAAAACATCTGGGAACCAATTGGTGCAAACCATGATGCATCCTGGGCGATTGATTCAGAGGGTGGATATGAAAAAGCTTTTTGTTGCTTCAACGCATCAGCCAGAGATCTTGCGCTTATAGGCTCACTGTTTTTAGATTCTGGGAATGTGGCCTACGGCCCTAACGAGGGCGAGCGTGTTTTGAGTGAGAACTGGTTTGGTCGAATGACAACCCCAGCTGGAGTTTGGTTTGGAGGATTTGGAAGCGATGACTTTGGAGCAGGCATGTGGCATAAACCCAAAGAACAGTTGGTTAGCCAAGGATATCGAGGGCAGTTTATTTGGATAAACCCCTACACAGACACGGTAATAGTGAAACTAAGTGATGATTTCAGTGACTACTATGAACAAACAGTTTCCATGCTGGACCAAATTAGCTTTGGGAACTAAAGGTTAGGATTTCGTGTATTAGATTTTTCTAGTGGCCAAAGGTGGCTAGAAAACCTCCCAGAAAGGGGATGCGCGTGGCTGAGGAGCTTCAGCAGTGGCGGAAGTGTGGGGAAAACATCCGTATTGCCAGAGAGAACGGTGACATGAGCGTTCGCGAGCTAGCTCGCAGAGTCGGTGTCTCCGCCAGCCACATCTCGCAAGTTGAGCGAGGATTGGCATCATTTAGTGTTCCGGCTTTATACAACGTGGCCAATGAACTTGGAATCTCGATGGACAGTTTGTTTGAAGATCCCGAGCAACCAAGCCCGCAGCTAAGCATTGAAGATGAGCGAAAAGCCGCCGATGGTGAAATCACCCTGGATGATTCAGGCATTGTTCTAAGAAAAGACGCAAGGCCTTCACTGGATCTAACAAAGGGACCAACCTGGGAAAGACTTACCTCGAGGCCTGAAAACGGTAGTGAATTTATTGAAGTTATCTATGAGCCAGCAACCGATGGGGCAAACCCACCAAGTGATCTTGTCCAGCACAACGGTCGTGAATACGGAATCATCATTGAGGGTGAACTGAACGTGCAGGTTGGCATGGGGTTCACAGTTTTGAGCCAGGGAGACAGCATTAGCTTTGACTGCAACATCCCTCACAGGTTCTGGAACTCAACCGCCAATCCGGTCAGAGCTATTTGGTTTATCTCTGAATTGGCAGCCAGCGAGGAGGCTCACGTGCAGGGAAGTGAATACCTGCACGTTTACTAAAAATAGATAGCTGTTATCCCCAAGTGTTCACCCACGAATAACGTTTTTGTTACAAACCCCCCAAATTCTTTGCAGTGTTCTCTCTTGCTTTACACTCGAGTAAATAGGTCAACTGCGACTTTAACTGGAGATTAGGCAAAGGAGCCACTAAATGGCAGCTGTTGTTGAGGCCAAGAGCATCACTAAAGCTTTCGGAGGAGTGAAAGCTGTTGATGATGTTTCGGTTTCCGTTTCTGCTGGTGAAATCCACGCTGTTGTGGGTGAAAACGGTGCCGGCAAATCAACTTTGATGAGGATCCTCTCTGGAATTGAATTTCAAGACACCGGACAGGTTTTGGTAGAGGGTCAAGAGATTGAAAAATCAAACCCAAAGGCTGCAATCGATGCAGGTATTTCACTTGTTCACCAAGAACTCTCGCTAGTTCCCGAGATGACAGTTGCAGAAAATATCTACCTAGGTGGCTTTCCAACTAAAGCAGGTTTCACAAAACAAAATGAGATGAAGCAATTTGCTCTCGAGACACTCAAGGAAATTGGTGTTGAGGTTGACATCGACGAGCGCATCTCCAGACTCTCGGTTGCGCTAAGACAGTTTGTTGAAATCGCACGTGCGATTGCCAGAAAACCAAAGGTATTGATTCTGGATGAGCCAACGGCTTCATTGACTCCTGCAGAGACTGACTATCTGTTGTCCATGTTGGAGCGTTTGGCAAAACAGGGTCTTGCAATTATTTATATTTCACACCGAATCCCAGAGGTGTTCAGACTTTGTCACAACGTGACGATTTTGCGTGATGGCAAATTGGTCTATGTAAGCGAAATCAAAAAGACCACCCCGCAGGAAGTCATCAACCAAATGGTTGGTCGTGAACTAAAGATGGACCTTGGATCTCGTCGTGATGCCAAGCCAGGTGAAGTTGTCATGAGTGCCAAGGGCATTAGAGCACCTGGAGTAAACAATATTTCTTTGGATGTTCGTGCAGGCGAGATTGTAGGCCTTGGTGGTTTGGTTGGAGCCGGAAGAACAGAGCTTGTTAGAGCAATTATTGGTGCTGATAACAAAACAGCTGGAAATGTCACCATCACCCTTGATGGCAAGGAGCAGCAGATCACAAGCTACATGTCAGCCATGCGAAACGGTGTTGCATACGTTCCAGAGGAGCGTCGCGTTGACGGATTGGCAATGACCATGACCGTGAATGACAATGTTTACCTGCCAAACCGCAAAGACCTGGCAAATAATGGAATTATCAACCCGGGCAAGGTTGCCAAGGTTGCTAAAGCACTTGCCGACAAGGTTGGATTGCGCCCACCAGAAATCAAGCGAGAAGCTGGGCAGTATTCGGGTGGTAACCAGCAGAAGATTGTTATTGCTAAATGGCTTCACAAAAACCCCAAATTTGTTGTTTTGGACGAGCCAACACGAGGTGTTGATGTTGGGGCAAAAGCGGAGATTCACAGATTGGTGAAAGCACTGGCCGATCAGGGAACAGCTGTTTTGGTTGTTAGCTCTGATCTTCCCGAGCTATTGGAGCTATCCGATGTGATTCACGTTGTTCGTGATGGACAAATCATGGGAACCCTTGATGGAGCAAAAGCCGATGAGAAGCAGGTCATGGGCCTCGCTGCCGGTGAGAACTTGGTGGAGGCATAAATGACAAACAAAGACCCAATAACCCAAATCAATGCGATGGCTCAGACAACTGAGGAGCCACCGAAG